>CAUWKK010000124.1:0-1500 GCA_963559385.1 uncultured Schaedlerella sp. | reverse complement strand
AACGCTAGCTTCCCAAGCTGGAAAGGCGGGTTCGACTCCCGTTATCTGCTTTTTTTTTAATTCCTAATTTAATTCATTCTGCATTCTATCCGTCATACCGATTCCTCCCTTATCGCCTTGATCCTTGCTTTCAGGCTTTTCATCACCCAGTTTTGCACATCGTCTTTTTCCCCCAATGCCCGCATCACATCCTCGTCCCGGGTGTCCGTACAGACCAGATGGTGGATGATGACCCGCTGTGTCTGTCCCTGTCGGTGCAGTCGCTTATTCGCCTGGGTATACAGTTCATAGTTCCATGTCAGCCCGAACCAGACGACGTGATTTCCTCCCTGCTGCAGGTTCAGGCCGTAAGCGCTGCTCGCCGGATGCGTCAGAAGGATGTCAATCTGTCCGGTATTCCAGTCGTCCTCATCCTGCGTGGTCTTCAACTCCCTGACACGCAGCTTTGTTTTCTTGAGTGCTTCCAGCAGCCGGATCCGATCATGCTGGAAGTTGTAAAACACCAGTGCCGGTTTCCCCTGTAAGGACTCGATCAGTTCCATAAACGCTTCAATCTTGCAGTTATGCACTTCATGGTAATTCCGGTCTTCGTCATAAATGGCTCCGTTTCCAAGTTGCAGCAGCTTATTGCTCAATGCCGCCGCGCTAGTTACACTGATCTCCTCTTCGTCTTCCGGAAGCTCCAGTACCATCTTCCGTTCCAGATCTGCATAAGCTTTCCTGGATTTATCATCCAGCACCACCGGAATCTCATGGTAAGTGACCTCCGGCAGCTGCAGATAATCCTCTGCTTTCATGCTGATACAGATGTCCGATATCTTCTGCAGGATACTTTCCTCCGTTCCCGGCTTTGCCTTGTAGTTGTAGATCACGTTCTGTCCCCGGTCTCCCGGATCGAAATATCGTTCTCTAAACTGCGTATATCTCCGTCCCAGACGTTCCCCTCCGTCCAGAAGGAAAACCTGTGCCCATAAATCTTCCAGACCGTTTGGAGACGGTGTGCCCGTTAGTTCTACGATCCGGTCGATATGGATTCCTACACTTGCCAGGGATTTGAACCTTTTTGCTTTGTGACTCTTAAAACTGCTGGATTCATCAATGACCACCATGTCAAACGGCCAGCTGTTCCGGTAATAATCTACAAGCCAGCAGACGTTTTCCCGGTTGATGATATAAATATCTGCCGGTGTATTTAATGCCCGGATCCGCTTTGCCTGACTTCCCAACACTGGAGAAACCCTCAAAATCTTCGTGTGCTCCCATTTCTCTTTTTCCTTGGTCCACGTTCCCTCTGCAACCTTCTTCGGTGCGATCACCAGAACCTTTTTGACCTGAAACCGGTTGTATTTCAATTCCCGGATTGCAGTCAGTGTCGTAACAGTCTTTCCCAAACCATTAACCCATGTCCAAAAAAAGCCCGATTTTCTTAATCTCAATGATTTTATTTATACAGTATTGCTGATAACCGTGCGGTTTGAACATCATATCGCATCACCTCCC
>CAUWKK010000123.1:0-1612 GCA_963559385.1 uncultured Schaedlerella sp. | reverse complement strand
CCATTAAATTCCCAGCATACATAGTTGCTGATGATATAAAAGGAACTCTATCTATTTTCTCTCCAGAATAAAATCTCTTCATTCTTTCTTCTGAAGTCAATCTATCTAATTTCATAACTCCAACTCCCTCTATTATTTTTGTATAGGAAACTCCATGCTATCTCTAAATATTTTTTCATATCCTTCTACCATTGCTAATTCTACATAGTTCATCTCTTTACCTAATTTTTCCATCTCATCTTTTGCTTTATTTGACATAAGAGCAATATATGCACCTGATTTTGATGAGTTTCCTATATATTTAACCTTGTTTTCTACTTCTTTAGGTAGTATTCCTACCCCAACCAAAGATTTTACAGATATATGTGAGCCAAATTGTCCTGCAATAAGAACCTCATCTAAATCCTCCATATTTATATTTGATTCTTTTACAAGAGCTTCACACCCAGACAATATTGCTCCTTTTGCAAGCTGTACCTGTCTTACATCTGACTGAGTTACTATAATTTCAGGATTATCACAAATTACAAATTCTCTCTTATTTCCATTTAACTTAATCAAATTATATCTATAGTCATCTTCACTTATAGAATCCTTTTTTATAAATGCACCTCTTTTATTTATTATTTTATGTGACATAAGTTGCTCTATAGATGCAAGAATACCACTTCCACATAAACCCGATGGCTGTTCATCACCTATAACCTTTAACTCTATTCCTTCTTTAGTTATTTCTAAATCTTCTATTGCACCTTTAGCCGCTGTCATACCACAACTGATATTCATCCCTTCAAGAGCAGGACCTGCTGCACAAGAGCAACAACTCATTTCTCCATTTTTAGATAAAATAATTTCACCATTAGTTCCTATATCTATGAATAATACATTACCTTTTCTCTCTTTTAATTCACAGGCATATGCTCCAGAAACTATATCCCCTCCAATAAATGAAGAAACCTGTGCTATACAATAAAGATCTGTTTTTTCGTCTAAATCAAGACCTATATTTTTAGCTTTTAATCTTTGGGCCTCTTTAAAGATTGGTTCATAAGGAAACTTTCCTATTGGTTTAGCATCCTCTCCTAACAACATATGTGCCATTGTACAATTTGCCGAAATAACAATTTCATAAATGTCAGATTTATTTATATTTAATTCTAAACAAAAGCTATTTATAAGATTATTCATTCCTTCAACTATTGCCTTTTGCATTAACTCTATGCCATTTTCTTTATTTTCATATTCATATGTTATTCTAGTAAGTACATCAGAGCCATATTTTCTTTGAGGATTTATCATAGTTTTATATGAAACTTCTTCTCCTGTTGATAATTTTATAAGTCCCATAGCAACCGTAGTCGTACCTATATCTACAACTATTCCATATCCTTTTTCATATTTATCAAACTCAAAATCTCTTATATATCCTCCAGATAGTATATTGTGATGTAACTTTTTAGAATTTATTGACTCTATATTACAATCACCTAATATCTCAGTAAGACACGATAATCTGATTCCATTTTCAATTTCTTTATCACTTAAAATATTTTTTTCTGTATCCGTAATCTTCGAAACTTCACCAGACACTACTTTTACCTTACATTTACCG
>CAUWKK010000122.1:0-1631 GCA_963559385.1 uncultured Schaedlerella sp. | reverse complement strand
TTTAATAAAAAGCTACACTTCAATTCCATTTTTTATCTTTAAAAACTACGGATAATCTCTATATTTTTCTAAAATCTGCTTCAAAAAACCACTTCTATTTTTCATTTCTTTGCTACAAAAAAATATCTGCTTTTATTTATTTTCACTACATGAATTTTTGAAATATTCTCAATATCTACCACAAGAACTTCATCATATTTACTTGCGTATGCTACACGAAATCATTTCTGTTTTTTATTTCTTGCCACTCATATTTGAGCCTTTTATAAAAAATGTGCTACATAGTTCTGCAAGTATTCTTAGATATTGTCTACAAGCATTTCCTCGTTTTTATTCATTTCCGCTACCATACTTCAATCATTTTCATTTTTTCTTACCACGAAATAATAAACTTGCATACTTATGGTCTGACTCTGCTTTGTATTTGTGTACATCCTAATCAGCCATTTTTTACTGTAGTCAGCTAAAGTTTAAGCATGGTTTAGATTTTATGGTCTTGTGGTTTGCATTTTACAGACTTTAGGTCATCGTTTTTCTTAGTGAGATAAGGCTTTTTTCACTGGGTTTACAAAAAATCAGTGTGGTTTGCTAATTCTTGGGTTTACCTACTGAGTCAGAATATGTACGGCAGAGATTTTTCTCTGCCAGAAGTACGTCTTCTTACAGATTAAAAAATCTCCAAAAATATTTTTTTTGATAGGAGATAGTTTATTATGAAAAAAGTAAATGTAAACATTACTAACACACAAAAGGTTTCTTTTGAAGAAATCTGTAAATCAACTTCTGTTTCTAAAACCATTAACCGCATGCCTGCTCTTGAAGCAGAATTCAAAAGAGTCTTCGGATATGATTTTACACCTTCTGTACTTTCAGATATGATTGCTGAATGTGATAAAAAAGAAATCAAAAAACTCTTCAAGAAAATAAAGACTCGCTATACAAACAAATATTACTTAAATATTGTTCTTACAAGTGCAACAGACAGAGCTAATATAGTATCGAAGTCTACTCGGTTATCTATAAGTGATTGGGCATTTATAGACTCCGTTATGACTGATACGGAAAATGATAAAACAGACACTCGTGGACTGAGCAATTTTATCTTCTTCCTTGCGTTTTTAATTTACTGTAAAAATAGAAACATATCTATTACAAAACCAGATATGAAAGACTTCTCCAGTCCTATCTTTCATGTAATGGGAAACAAACTGTGGTTTAAAGATAGCTTTTATAGTATGTGTGACCAACTGCTTGCAGAAAAAGATATTGAAACTACTTTAGATTTATTTGGTGGTAGCGGTGTTCTTACTGGTTATATTCAAGATTATTGCTATAAAAATAGTCTTAATTTGGAGAGCAGATACAACGATCTTGATAAGAACAAACATAATTTCTTTAAGCAATTAACTACATCTCCAAAAGAACTTGAGCGTAAATGTAGGAAATTGCTTGAAACGTATGATTATTATAATGATAAGGGAGATATTGAAAGCATATTAAAACTTAAAGAAAATGCGGAAAGTCTTATGAACCAAAAAGGTCTTCATGCGGCGGCTGCCTTTTGGTATGTAAATACAACGTAAGCGCTTAATTTTTAGGTATGATAGAAAAATCCCCGACTACTTTTCAGT
>CAUWKK010000121.1:0-1639 GCA_963559385.1 uncultured Schaedlerella sp. | reverse complement strand
TTCCCGACCTACACCCTTAGCAGGGGCGCCTCTTCAGCCTCTTGAGTATTTCTCCAGACTCTGAAATGTGACCTGTCATTCTTTCTTGATAGGACATTATTCATTTGATACGCAACAGCGCATAGGTTATTATACTAAAGAGATTCCCCAATGTCAACGAAAATAAAACATTTTTTTATTTTTTCTTATTCTATTTTATATCAATCGCTTATTATGTATATTTTCCCTGTAATCAATCTATATATAGCGGTATATACTTACTATACTCCTAATATTTCTTTTATTTCGGGAATTGATTTTCCCTCCGAACGTAAAGTTACAATATATTCAATTCGTTTCATACTTTCTTCGCGCTTATATCTTCTTGTCAGTTTCTCCTCTTCCTGTTCGAAAGGAAGCATCCCCTCTTCTGTGTAAAATTTCAATGTACTGTATCGACTTCCTGTCAGTCTGACCAATTCACCTATTGTTACATACTCAGATGAGAGAATTTTTTCCATACTTCTTTGCCTGGACATAAACTCAACTCTTTCTTACTTTTTATTATTTTATCAAAAAGGAATTACCATAACCGTTTTCTACCAATATACCGGCACAATATTCACCCCCTGTATAGGCACGCTATACGCTCTTCTTGTTGCCGGCATGATACGGTAATACCTGTTGTCTATTTTCAAAAGTGTTTCACTTCCTGACTTTACTTCTTCTACATAGTGCCCCATATTACATAAAAATTCTAATACTGCAACTCTTCTTTCCTTTACAGTAGTGCCAAATACTACAAAATCAACAAAAATCGCATTCCTTCTTTCCAAAAAAGGATAGATCAGATTGATTCCTTCTAAATATGGATTTTTAAATAAATTACTTTTCACTCTTAAAAATTTTCCTATAAAACTTTCTAAAACATTATGGAATTCTGCTTCCCACAACCTACGGTATTCTTCTTTTTCTGCTGCCAGATCCAGTATTCTTTTTTGTACTTGATTTTGTTCTTCTACAGAAAATAAGTCATGCATACATCCGCTCTCTCTATGCAACCATAGCAAAATTATACTTTCCGGGCTGATTTCTCCTTCTTCCAAAATTTCTGCCCGAAGACTTTCTCTTTGCCGTAAATATATTTTTTCCTCACTCCGATATGCCTTTAGTTCTACACCTGCCGTATAATAATTCATATCGCATCCAAGAAGATCCGGTACCGTCTCTAATAAACCTTCTTTTTCTAATAAGCCGGCAATTTCCTGCTCTATCTCTTTTCCTTCTTTTTTCTTTAATCTTTTTGCCGCCTCTACCGCTTCATTCAATTTTATAAAAAATGTATCTTGATCATACTCTTCCAAATCAAAAATTTCTTCCAATACTTTTGCTGCGGCAACAGCTCGAATAACTGCTTCTTTTGCAACTGATGGATGCAGACTTTCTAATCCATCCAGTGCAACAATGGCATATTGCTTTGATAGTGTCAATTCCTTCATAATCATCTTCTCCCTTCTTTCTCTATCCACTTATTACTTACTACTTACTGTTTATAATTTAATTATACTTCTTTCAAATTATTTGTCAATCATTTTATTATTTACTCTTTTATCCTTTCTATCTGGGGAATTTTACATAAAAAATAGAGTCCGATATTTTC
>CAUWKK010000120.1:0-1675 GCA_963559385.1 uncultured Schaedlerella sp. | reverse complement strand
ACTAGATGAGGCAGCTTCCTTTAACATTGAACTGAATCCTTCTTTGGATCTTCCGCTCAATACGCAAACCCGCTTTAATGGTGGATACCTTTTTCTTCAGGATATTTATTATGAACTCGGGCTTGATAAGATTTGTCGCGCAATCTCTAGCAGACATTCTTACAGTTATGACCTTAACAACATATTCTCAAGATTGATTTATACCAGGATTTTATTTCCTTCTTCTAAAAAAAGCAGCTTTGAGGAATCAAAACGTTTTATCGAACAGCCTTCTTTCGAATTGCATGACATATACAGGGCTCTTTCTGTTATAGCCGAAGAATCCGATTACATCCAAAGCAGACTTTTTAAAAACAGTAGTGAATTATCTGAAAGAAAAACTGGTGTTATATACTATGACTGCACAAATTTTTATTTTGAAATTGAACAGGCAGAAGATGACAAGCAATACGGAGTCAGTAAAGAAAACAAGCCTCTTCCTATTGTTGAAATGGGGTTATTTATGGATACAGAAGGAATTCCAATTGCATTTGGCATTTCACCCGGAAATTCAAATGAGCAGAACACCATGATTCCATTAGAGAAAAAACTGACAGAAAAGTTTGATATGTCACGTTTTGTTGTATGTACAGACGCCGGTCTCTCCTCGGTCGGAAACCGTTATTATAATAATTATGACAAGGATGATGGATGCCGTTCCTTCATCACTACACAATCCATTAAAAAGCTAAAAAAACATCTAAAGGAATGGGCTCTGGACCCTAGCGGTTGGACTCTTTCAGGAGATTCTTCCGGAAAAAAATACCATTTAGATCAGCTAGATGAAGAATCCGACAAAGGAAACATATATTTCAAAAAAAGATGGATAAAAGAAAAATCTGTTGTCACTATAGGAAATGACAAAAAAACTGTTATGATTGAGCAGCAACTAATCGTTTCGTACTCTATCAAGTACCGCGAATACCTTCGTTCTATAAGAAACAGCCAGATAACACGTGCAGAAAAAATGATAAATAATGGAAATGCTTCTATTTCAAAGAAAAAGCCTAATGATCCCAAACGTTTTATCAAAACTGACCACGCAACAAAAGAAGGGGAAGTTGCAGCTATCACGGATAGTTATATAGATTTATCTCTGATTGCTGATGAAGAAAAATACGATGGATTTTATGCTGTATGTACAAATCTGGATGATTCACCCGAAAGTATTGTAGCCGTTAATAAGCGTCGTTGGGAAATTGAAGAATGTTTTCGTATTATGAAAACAGATTTTGAGGCACGTCCTGTTTACGTTAAAAGGCAGGAGCGTATATTAGCGCACTTTATCACTTGCTTCATAGCATTGATTATTTACAGATACTTAGAAAAGAAGTTAGATAATCAATACAGTATCGATCAGATTCTTTCAACTCTTAGAGAAATGGATTTTATCAAATATGAAGGAAAAGGATATCAACCAATCTATACTCGCACAAGACTGACCGATGATTTACACAATGCATTTAACTTTTGTACATCAAAGCAGATTATACCAACTAAAAAAATGAGAAATATTTGTTCTCAAACAAAAAAATAATGTTGTAACGTGCATTCATGAAATATAAAAAAAGTCCTACAAGCCGTTGTTTATGCGGTTTGTAGGACTTTTATGTTAATTTAGCTGTCAAAGACAGGA
>CAUWKK010000119.1:0-1687 GCA_963559385.1 uncultured Schaedlerella sp. | reverse complement strand
ACAGATATTTACAAAAGTGGAACTTCCTATAATATTACCAGTAATACTTTCTGGTATAAGGGTATCATTAACAGCCACTATATTGGGAGTAACAATTGGTTCATATATAGGATATGGAGGTCTAGGGAAATTTATATTACAAGGACTAAATGGTTTTGCTATAGATATAGTTATGTTAGGAACTATTCCAATAATGGGTATGGTTTTACTATTCGACTTTACATTAAAAAAAGTTGTACTTATTATAGAAATGTTTAGAAAAGCTAAAGGAGCGGTTAAAATATGATTAAGCTTAAAAATGTAATTAAGAAGTTTGGAAATCAAATAGCTGTGGATAATCTTTCATTAGAGATAAAAAAAGGAGAGATATGCGCATTTGTAGGTGAATCAGGATGTGGGAAGTCAACTACTTTAAGAATGATAAATAGACTTATTCCTTTTGATAGTGGAAGTATAAAAATAGATAATAAAGATATAAATGAATATGACCCTGTTGAACTTAGAAGAAGTATTGGATATGTTGTCCAAAGTACAGGGCTTTTCCCTCATATGAATGTAAGAGAAAATATATCAGTTGTACCAAGATTATTAGGCTGGAAAGAAGATGAAATATTACCTAGAGTAAAGGAATTAATCTCTTTAGTTGGATTAGATGTAAAATCTTATATAAATAAATACCCGTCAGAACTTTCTGGAGGAGAAGCACAAAGAATAGGTGTTGCGAGAGCTCTTGCAGCAAATCCAGATATAATACTTATGGATGAACCTTTTGGCGCAGTTGACCCACTAAACAGAAATAATCTACAGAATGAATTTTTAAAAATACAAAAGCAGTTAAAGAAGACTATTATATTTGTAACTCATGATATAGAAGAAGCTATAAAAATGGGTGATAAGATAGCCATAATGTCAAAAGGAAAACTGGAGTGTTTTGATAGCCCAGAGAATATACTTTCATCAGAAAATGAATTTGTAAGGTCTTTCTTAGGAAGTGAAACATATATAAAGCTTCTTAGTAAATTTAATGTAAAAGACTGGATGCAAGATAAAAAAGATGATGATTTTAAAAATATAATAGATTCAAATAATAATATTAAGGAAGCTCTTGCAATAATGATAGAAAATGGAGTAGATAAAATTAATGTTGTAGAAGATGGCAAAATAATAGGAACTGTAGTTTTTAGTGATATAGCAGGAATATTTCAGAAAGGAAAATAAATTATAATGAAAAAGATACATAAAGCAATAGATATACATGTTGTAACAATAATCATATTATTTGCGATGCTGTGTACTTTTGTATTTGGATTTGCACATGTTGAAAGTTGGGTATATGATGTATGGCCAACTGAAGTAGGAAATGTCGCTAATTATAATCTTCCTGTGTTAACTTTACAATTTATTAAAATAGCATCTATTTCTTGTATGGCATCTATAATTATAGGTGTTGGTTTGGGAATTTTATGTTTTACTAAACCAGGTAAATCTTTTGTAATAGTTATAGAAAAAGTTTCTATGTTAGTTCAAACTATACCCACTATGGCGGTATTAATGTTTGGTTTAACAGCATTTGGTATAGGAATGAAGGCTGCTGTTTTTGCCTTGTTATTACAGTCTCTTTTACCAATAGTCTTTGCAACACTTGCAGGAATAAGAAATGTTCCAGAAACATATATAGAAGTTGCAA
>CAUWKK010000118.1:0-1744 GCA_963559385.1 uncultured Schaedlerella sp. | reverse complement strand
AGAGCACTCGGCTGTTAACCGAGTTGTCGTTGGTTCAAGTCCAACAGGGGGAGGTTTATCCGCAGATTTTTTTCTGCGGATTTTTTGATATATGGAAAATTTTATATGGATGATATAAAAATAGAATTTGTATAATACAAAAAAATGTAGTATACTAGAGCAGTACAAATAAGGAAACCAGTGGAAATCTGGTACAGGCTTACTCCTACTGTAAGCAGGGACGAAGAACAGGAACCATTATTCGAAAGAATGAGAAGGTGTTTGGAGGAGGATCTGCAAGTCAGGATACTTTAACATTGGAATGATTCTATTTTGGGTGAGAAATAGAATGGGTATCATAGATAAAGTATAGGGGAAAGATTCTGTATATACAGGATCTTTCTTTTTTAGTTTAAGATTGATATTTAAGAATTCCGAAAAAGGCGCTTATTTGTATCAATACGATCAAAAGGATAAGAAGAGGAGAGCGTACTATGAACAAAAACAAAAAAACTCTTATTGCAGCAATTGTATTTGTTGTAATCATTGCAGTATTCGGAGGTGTATATTATTTTACAAGGCCGGATACGCAGGAAGGCCAAAAACAGGTGGATATTGCAGTTGTCAATAAGGCAGGTGAGGAGACTGCTTATGAGATTCATACGGATGCAGAATATTTGCTTGGAGCAATGGAGGATGCAAAAGAGAAAGGCTTGACTTTTGAAGGCGAAGAGGGAGAGTTTGGTCTTATGATTGACACTGTAAATGGTGAAACAGCAGTGTTTGCGGAAAACGGAGCGTATTGGAGCTTCTATGTAAATGGAGCTTATTGTGAATACGGAGTTTCAGAACAACCGGTAGCGGACGGTGATGAATTTGAAATTCGGTATACAATTGATGAATAATAAATCAAGAACGGGAATGAATGTAAGAGATATGGTCATTTGTGGCATATTTGCTGCAGTTTTGTTTGTTGCACAGATTGCATTGGCAGTGCTGCCAAATATAGAGATTGTATCTTTATTGGTGATTGTATATACTTTGGTTTTTGAGCGAAAAACAATTCCGATTATTTATGCTTTTGCTTTATTAGAGGGATTGGTATATGGTTTTGGAATCTGGTGGATCATGTATTTATATGTTTGGACGATTCTATATGCTATCGTACGTTGTTTTCGTAATAATGAAAATGCTTTATTTTGGGCTGTGATCGGAGGATTTTATGGATTAGGGTATGGAGTTCTCTGTTCTATACCATATTTTCTTACAGGAGGAACCGGTGCAGGGATTGCATGGTGGATACGTGGAATACCGTATGATATTATTCATGGTGTAGGCAATTTTATTGTTATATTCCTTTTGTTTAAGCCGATATATATTTCTTTGAAAAAAATGTACTATAGAATAAAAAATGATGAATAAATCATCAAAAAATCGTTATTAAAAAATCATCAAAAAATTAGTAAAAAAGCTTGCCAAATGGAGTAATTTATGATATGATTTAAATCGCTGTTGAGATAATAGTGATTTAAATCAGGCTCCATGGTCAAGCGGTTAAGACATCGCCCTTTCACGGCGGTAACACGGGTTCGATTCCCGTTGGAGTCATTGGAAAAGGAAGTTCGATTTACTAGAGTTGGAATAGACAGACAAGCTCTTTCGAACAACTTTTACATTAAACTTGTGCAAGCACTTATTAAGTGTTCTAGGTTTGCCGATGTGGCTCAATTGGCAGAGCAGCTGATTTGTAATCAGCAGGTTATCG
>CAUWKK010000117.1:0-1758 GCA_963559385.1 uncultured Schaedlerella sp. | reverse complement strand
GGGCGTAATCTGGACTATGCACTTGGATTAGAAGGTTCTCTGAAACTGAAAGAAATTTCTTATATCCATTCAGAATCCTATGCATCAGGAGAATTAAAACATGGAACCATATCTTTGATAGAACCGGGAACACTCGTGGTCGCTCTGGCAACCTATGCGCCTTTGGTGGAAAAATCACTGTCTAATATTGTGGAAGTAAAAAGCAGAGGTGCAGAAGTCATTGCATTGACTACAGAGCTGACCGTAAACCAGATAGGCAGTCAGGCATCGGAAATGTTTGTAATACCAAAGACACATTTACTTTTGCAGCCAGTTCTTGGTGTAATACCATTACAGCTTTTTGCCTATTATGTTGCATTGAATCGTGGCTGTGATATTGATAAACCGAGGAATCTGGCAAAATCTGTTACAGTAGAATGATTGTGGGAGGAAATGAAGTGATGGCTATTCATGAAGAATGTGGCGTGTTCGGAGTGATGGGTACAAAAAGAGACAATGTTGCAAGGATTGTCTATTATGGTTTGTATGCTCTGCAGCACAGAGGACAGGAAAGCTGTGGAATTGTTGTGAATGATGATGGTGTGTTTTCTTCTTACAAGGAGATTGGACTTGTAAGTGAAGTCTTTTCTAAAGATACATTGTCTCTTTTATCTGAAGGAACTATGGCAGTAGGGCATGTAAGATATGGAACAACAGGGGGAACAACACGAAACAATTGTCAACCCATTGAAGTCAGCCACCAAAAAGGCAAAATGGCACTAGCTCATAATGGGAATTTAAGTAATGCATTGGAGCTTCGTAATAAGTTGGAGTTATCAGGAGCGATTTTTCATACCACCAGTGATACAGAAACGATTGCTTATGCGATTACAAGAGAAAGGATGATGACATCGAGTATAGAAGAAGCAGTAAGCAACACGATGAATTTACTGGAAGGAGCTTATTCTCTTGTTTTGCTGTCGTCTACAAAGATGATTGCAGCAAGAGATCCTTTTGGGTTTAGGCCACTTTGTTATGGACAGATGCCGGATGGTGCCTATGTAGTGGCATCAGAAAGCTGTGCATTATCAGCAGTAGGTGCGGAATTCATCAGAGATCTGCTCCCAGGTGAAATTCTGGTGTTTCATCAAAAAGATGTAATATCAAGGAAAGAACATTGTAGAAAACAGAACAAGAGAACCTGTATTTTTGAATATATCTATTTTGCAAGACCGGATTCTGTTATAGATGGTGTGTCTGTTCATAATTCACGAATGAAAGCAGGCGAACTTCTGGCAGAAAGTTATCCGGCGGAGGCAGATATTGTAATTGGAGTTCCGGACAGCGGAATGGATGCAGCTCTTGGTTATGCGAATAAATCTGGCATTCCTTATGGTATTGGTCTCATTAAGAACAAATACATTGGAAGAACATTTATTTCACCGGGACAAAATGAACGTCTGGATCAAGTCAGGATCAAGCTTTCTCCTGTAAAAAATGTAATCAATGGAAAACGTGTCGTGCTCATTGACGATTCTATTGTAAGAGGTACAACCAGTAAGCGTATTGTCAAGCTTTTGCGTGATGCAGGAGCGAAAGAGATACATATGAGAATTTCAGCGCCCCCATTCTTACATCCCTGCTATTATGGTACGGACATTGATTCAGAAGAAAATCTGATTGCCTGCCATCACGGTATAGAAGAGATTGCAAAGACGATTGGAGTGGATTCTTTGGGATATTTAGGGGTAGAGAAGCTGAGTAAGCTGATTGACAGCA
>CAUWKK010000116.1:0-1817 GCA_963559385.1 uncultured Schaedlerella sp. | reverse complement strand
GATAAGAACTTGGATGTATCAGCAATTCTACGGTTTTGATTTCTCCAAATTTTCTAAGCGCCTCCGTACTGAAATTTAATTTTTCGTAAGATAGTGTTGCTGATATTTTTCCGGTAGTTTCAAAAAATTGACCATGTGCGATTTCATATCCCCTTAAGTCAAAAGAACCAAGCTGTGCAGTAACGGGGGAAGTATCTGAAGGTGTGTTTTCTGAATCAGATATACTTGATGAAGCGGCAAGGTAATCGTTCGGTTTGAAGCCGGCCCAACGGGGATTAACTGTGATGAATCCTTTTAAAGCCCCATCCGGGATTACGTGAAGTTCGGGAAGCAAGGCTTTATTTCCATATTTAGCATTACTGATTAGTTTTTGAACTGCAATGAAATCATCTCTTGAAATAATAGCTTCATGATGCTCACGTTTTCTATATTGATTACGGTCTTGGTTATTTTTCCGTGATTTATGATCCAGATAATTTGGTGTCCATGTTTTACGGGCAAGAACATCGCCACAATGTCTTTCATTTTGCAAAATCTGAAGAATAGAACCGGAAGACCATACTTCATTATTCTTTTTTGTTTTGCAGCCAAGTTCCGTAAGTGTATCAGCAATTTCCTGACAGGTATTTCCATTCAAATACATATAAAAAATCAGCTTTACGATTTTCGCCTCGTGTTCATTAATTTTTAATTCTCCGTTTTCGTCTTGATCATATCCAAGCAAAGGGGGTGTCAGGAATATTCCTCGGCGAAAACGCATCTCAATAGAGGCATTCATGATTTCACTTTTTGTATGACTTTCCTCTTGTGCAAGGGTAGACATGAAGGAAAGAATCATTTCGCTTTTGGGATCAAGGGTATTTAAATGTTCGGTTTCAAAAAATACACCGACCGGAGGACGGAGAGAAAGGAGCTCCCGGACATAACCGATACAGTCCACAACATTACGAGCAAATCGAGATACACTTTTTGTGAGTATAAGATCAATTTTGCCATCTTCGCAGTCTTGTACCATCTGCTTGAAGGCTTCTCTATGTTGCAGAGATGTACCGGAAATTCCTTCATCGGCATATATTTTCACAAGATTCCAGTTGGGGTTACGATCTACCACGTCTTGATAATGATTTTTTTGAAGCTCATATGAGGATGTCTGCCGAGGATCGTCAGTGGAAACTCTAGCATAAACTGCTACTCTTAACATGGAAGATGTTTTAAATATATCCGGTTTTGGGAGCGCAGGAATGACATCAAGCTCATCGGGATTTATTCCTTTATAACGCTCACGAATAAGGGCTTTTTGTTGTTCGATTGTTTCAGTTCTTTCTTCATATTCTTTCATAGGTTATCATTCCTTGTATTGCGATTTATTTTCATTATAATTTTTTTGTGAGAAAAAGACATAAACCACCAGTTAATTGAATAACGGATGGTTTATATAAAGTGAAATGGATTTGTGATTCAATTATAGGTCTTTTAAATTGCTGTCCTTTAGAAGTATTTTTTCAATTAAAGACCAATCATTGCTCCGAAGAATATCTTTTACCGCAGAAAGAATTAGGAAGATGAAACGCTTTTCGTTTTTGGAACAGTCTGCCATAAGCAGATCAATATCTGTTTGATATTCTGTAGGATTGTAAAGCAGATTTCCATAGAGCAATTCATCCAACGTAATTCCCAGTGCATTGCAGATTTTGACAAGAGATTCTAAGCTGGGTTTCCGCTTGGCATTTTCAATGTAGCTGATATAAACAGAAGATAAATCTGCCAGTTCAGCTAATTCTTCCGCAGAGATTCCTTGCTGATTTCGGGTTTCTTTG
>CAUWKK010000115.1:0-1934 GCA_963559385.1 uncultured Schaedlerella sp. | reverse complement strand
GGTTCAAATCTTACTATATAGAAAAAAACTATACTGATAGATAAATACTTTCATTTTGATAAAATCTATAATATAATAACGAAGGATAGGAAAAAGCTATAATTCTATTAAATAAAGTTATTGAAAACTTTATCAAAAATAATTTTAAATGATTTAAGTGGGAGGTCTAGTTATGAAAAAGAAGTTAAGTGTAATATTTGCATTAGTTTTATGCTTAACATCAAGTCTTTTTGTTGGATGCAGTAAAAAGACAGAATCTGTAGATTCGAGCCAAATAGAAGCCCGGATAAACGATTACAAAGATGTTGATTTTTTAATTAGTGCAGATGAATTAAATAGTATTTTAGGTAATAAAGATGTGCTATTATTTGACTGTAATAAGCCAGAAGTGTATGAAAAAGGTCATATACCTGGAGCTGTAAATATAGGGTTACAGGCTTTTACTAGAGCGGATGGAAAAATAGGTGAAGAAGGTTGGGGAACAATAGTTGATAAAGAAGAATTAGCTAAAAGGCTAAAAAATCTAGGTATAGATAATGATAAAACTATAGTTTTCTACTCTGATACAACTAAAGGACCAGGAGCAGATGGTAGAGCAGTTTGGCAGTTAAGAATGGCTGGAATGGATAATGTTAAGTTCTTAAATGGTGGTTTAACATATTGGAATGAAAAAGGATATGAAACAACAAAAGAAGCTTCAGAAGCCGTTCCTACAACAAAAGAAGTTGTATTAAAAGATTATGACACACACAATTCTACAACAAAAGAAGAGCTTTATAATAATTTAGGTAAAGAAACAGTTATAGATGTTAGAACTGAAAAAGAGTATAAAGGATCTCAGGATGTTGGAGAGCCAAGAGGTGGCCATATAAAAGGTGCTGAATATATGTTATGGCAAGATTTAATGTATTCAAATGGTGTAATAAAAAGTAAAGAAGAAATCAAGAAAATAATGGCAGAGCATAATGTAAAACCAGAAGATACATTCTGCGTATACTGAACTATGGGTATCAGGTCAGGTTATGTGACTATGATACTTGAAGCCGTTGGCTTCGATAATGTTAAAAACTATGAAGGATCAATTTACGAATGGGGAGGAGATTCTTCAATGCCTATGGAAAAATAATAAAGACATAGGAAGTTAGTGGTAAGGAGAATTTAAATGATAAAAAATAAAAGAACATTAATGAAAATAGGAGCAGTTGTTCTTGTATTGATGTTATATTTTTTCGTAACACCATTAAAAGTTACGATAAACCAAATGATATTTTATTTATCTAACTTAGATATAGATTCGCTTAAGCAATATATATTATCTTATGGGGCATTAGCACCGATAATATCATTCGTATTAATGTTAGTTCAATCAGTAGCAGCACCGCTTCCAGCTTTTTTAATAACATTTGCAAATGCTGCATTATTTGGCTGGGTATGGGGAGCAGTTTTATCTTGGTCAAGTGCAATGGCTGGAGCAGCGCTATGTTTCTTTATAGCTAAATTTTTAGGTAGAGATGTAGTGGAAAGATTGACAAGCAAATATGCTATAGATAGTATAGATGAATTTTTTGATAAGTATGGTAAATACACTATTTTAGTGTGCAGACTATTGCCATTTATATCTTTTGATATAGTAAGTTATGCAGCTGGTCTTACATCTATGAAATTTTTACCATTCTTTATAGCTACTGGAATAGGGCAGTTACCTGCAACGATAGTATATTCTTATGTTGGAGGTATGCTTACAGGAGGAGCTAAATTATTTGTAACTGGTTTAATGATACTATTTGCATTATCAGTTCTTATATATATGTTCAAAAAAATATATAACGATAGAAAATCTAAATAATATATAATAAAGATAGCTGTAAATAATTACAGCTATTTTTATTGTGTTATAAAAGAAAAATTTATAATGCTATAGAAAAAATATATAG
>CAUWKK010000114.1:0-1962 GCA_963559385.1 uncultured Schaedlerella sp. | reverse complement strand
AAGGAAGTATTTGGAAGGTTCGATGCAGGCGCTACAGTATTTTTTGCGTTTGCAGAATGCGGCGGGAATGATCTTGAAAAAAGATCTGATTGCAAATTCGCAGTATAAGGAGCAGTTAAAGGAAGATTATACAAGATTGAAAAGAAAGCTGGGGCGGACCACCATGTTGAAGCCTCCGGATTGGGGAAATCAGTCGTTGGATGAGATACTGTTGGACTATGTGCGTCTGATCACACATTTTGACAATATCCTGTTTTACCGCTGTATGCGCCGTTTGAATCAAGATATTGATGTGGTGGAGAATTTGATCACAACAATGGGATTTCTGGAGAGTATGATCGCCATCGGTTCTTTTAGGAAGGCATTGCCTTATTATTGTATTCCGCAATTTTCGGATGCGGAAGTACTTGAGGTCAGGGATGCATATCATCCGCTGATTGAAGAACCGGTTGCAAATTCTGTTAAGGCAGATAAAGGAGTATTGGTAACCGGTTCCAATGCCTCCGGAAAATCCACTTTTTTGAAAACAATTGCAATTAATGCGATTCTGGCACAGGGATTGCATACCTGCGCCGCGTCATTTTATTGTGGCAGCTGGTATCACATTCTTTCGTCCATGGCTCTCAGAGACAATCTGTATCAGGGAGAGAGTTATTATATCACGGAAATCAAAGCGCTGAAACGTGTGCTGGAAGCAGGAGATGAGGAGACGCCGGTATTATGTTTTGTGGATGAGGTGCTCCGGGGAACGAATACGGTGGAACGGATTGCAGCATCCACACAGGTTCTGAAGAGATTCTGTGAAAAGAGGATTCTCTGCTTTGCTGCAACCCATGACATTGAGTTGACATATTTGTTGGAAAGGGATTATGAGAATTATCATTTTCAAGAGCAGGTCATAGATGGGGATATCTTATTTGATTATCAGTTATATAAAGGACGTTCCGATTCCAGAAATGCAATCCGATTATTGGAAATATTGGGATATGAAAAGGAAATTGTGGATAATGCGGAGATGATGGTAGCAGGCTTTCTGGAAAAAGGAAAGTGGGGGATGTAGGATCAGAAAAGTTTTTTGCGAGGCAGAGTTTGACAGAACCCTCGATTACCTCCGGGTGAGTGATAAAATCACAGAGCAGTTACAGACAAAGTGATATAGTAACAGTATCATAAGTTTGGAGGTTTTTATGAGTGGTATGAAAAAGTGGCGAAAAGCCGTTGTGAATCAAGAAGATTGCGTGGCCTGCGGATGTTGTTTGAAAGTATGTCCGGTGAAAGCAATTTCTGTTTATAAGGGAATCCGGGCGCAGGTGGACGAGAATAAGTGTGTCGGCTGTGGAAAATGTGCAAAGGAATGTCCGGCATCTGTGATTGAAATTCGTCAGGAGGTGCAGGCATGAAAAAGAAATGGTATGATTATCTCTGGATTTTGTCGTTGGCATATTTGATTCTGGGGTTTTTTAATATTCTCTTTGCGTGGTTGGGATTGCTGTGTTTCTTTATTCCGTTGATCATTTCTGTGGTACAGGGAACAAAAGGGTACTGTAATAAATACTGCGGACGCGGGCAGCTGTTTGGAATGCTGGGCGGCAGATTTGGTTTGTCACGAAAGCGGGATATTCCGAAATGGATGAAAAGCAAAGTGTTTCGTTATGGTTTTCTTATATTTTTCTTTGTGATGTTTTTTCTTATGCTTTGGAATACCTATCTGGTATTTGCGGGAGCGCAGGATCTGAAACAGGCAGTCACATTGCTGTGGACATGGAAATTGCCGTGGAATTGGGCATATCATGGAACAGTGTTGCATGAAGGCGTTGCGCAATTTGCTTTTGGGTTTTACAGTGTAATGTTGACATCGACTGTTTTGGGATTGGTTACAATGGTTTTGTTTAAGCCGCGCAGTTGGTGTGTATATTGTCCTATGGGAACGATGACACAGATGATTTGCAAAGTGAAGAGTGG
>CAUWKK010000113.1:0-1978 GCA_963559385.1 uncultured Schaedlerella sp. | reverse complement strand
TACAAGAAGTTGCACACCAATTATCCAACAACCACAGTTTTGAATGATGCGGGGGTGTGGATGGAGTTACAGTATGTTTCGGATACAAAACATTATATAGACAAAAAGTTCGCGGAATTACAAAAGGCACTCATCAACACGAATACACAATTATTACAGGGGATATGATTATGTATGATATTATTAGATTGGTAATTGAGACAGGAAATTATTCGCTGGTTGAATTACTGAAGAAGATTGACGCGGTTTGGATCCAAGGGGATCTTACGGACGATCAGAGAATGGGACTGATTACGCTTGCAAGAGAGAATGCAGATTACACATCAGAAATCAATCTCATTGAAAAAGTCCATGATCTCGAGAAACGTGTAAAAGCATTAGAAGAGAACGACTCCACTGGAGACTCAGAGCAGTATCCGGAATACACACCGGGGAAGTGGTATTATAACGGCGATAAAATCACATTTAAGCAAAAACGCTATAAATGTATCGCCCCAGAGGGTCAAGTATGTACATGGAATCCGGAAGAATATCCGGTGTATTGGAGTATGATAACGAAAGAGGAAGGAAAGTGAGGTTTATGAGAAAAATGGAAAATGTGAAGTATGTGATTAGCGCGATTGTCGGCGCTTTTTTTAGTTTCTTTGGGATTCTGGCGGTACCGCTGGCGTTGTTGATCCCATGTAATCTGATTGATTATTTCACTGGTCTGCGGGCTGCGAAAATCCGAGGTGAGAAGATAACAAGTGAAATATCTATCAATGGGATATATAAGAAAGTAACGATGTATATTCTTATATTTGTTGGATTTGGCATTGATTGCATGATTTCTTATGTAACCGGAACGCTACACATTGAAATGAAATTTCCGCTGTTATTTGCGGCGATCGTAGCGAGCTGGCTCGTGATTAATGAGTTGATCAGTATAACAGAAAATTGTGAAGCAATCGGTGTGACGATTCCTGTTCTTGCCCCGGTACTTAAATATATAAAGAAGAAAATTGAAACAGTAACGGATGTTGATCCGGAAAAAACAGAAAATGAAGATAAACCAGAGGGCGAGTGATCGCCCTCTTTTTGCACCGGTGCAAAACCGGGAGAAAGGAGTACTTATGAGTATTTTTAACGGAACAGCAGGAAACAGAGGACACAATCCGATCGGAGCAGTGATCCATAACGATGCCGGAAGCCAGAACGCGAATGCAGCGCACTACCAAAACTGGCTTCCGGGAATCAATCCAGAAAACGGATTTGCACACGATTATGTGTGTTCTGACGGAATCGTCCACGCAGAGGATGGCTGGAACAAGGCTTGGCATTGCGGAGATTTTTGGGGGAATAGTGAATTTTACTCTGTCGAGGTCTGCCAGAGCATGGGCGATGTGAACGTGTTCAAAGCCAATGAGGAAAGGGCGCTGGCACTTGTTGCGTCAAAATTCAAAGCGTGGGGAATCACGCCGAACAATGACACGGTTCGTTTGCATCAGGAATTTTCCGCAACATCCTGTCCGCACAGATCAGTGGAAATCCACGGGGGTTTTGATGCAACGAAACAGTATTTTATCAAAAGGATTGGTGAGCTTATGAATAGTACAGACAAATGGATTCAAGATGCTAAAGGCTGGTGGTATCGTTATGCTGATGGAAGCTATCCGAAAGAGCAATGGCTTAAGCTTGCCGGAGAATGGTATTACTTTGATTCTTACGGATATGCAATCCAAAATCAATGGAGATGCATTAAAGGGTTGTGGTACTACTTTAATGATAAATGCAAGATGGTTCGTGGATTTCTAAAAGACGGAGACTATTGGTACTTCCTCAATCGAAAAGCCGGATCAAAACCGGAGGGGGCAATGCTGACTGGATTCGTTCTGGATGGTACAGAGTGGTACTTCTTCCGGCGCTCCAATGATGGACATCCTCTCGGATCGATGGTGACTGGACTATTTAAGGATGGAGATTACAAATATTACTGCCG
>CAUWKK010000112.1:0-2036 GCA_963559385.1 uncultured Schaedlerella sp. | reverse complement strand
CTGTTATGATCATCGGTGGATATGCCGGAAGCTTCCTTGGTGAATATCAGGCTGGCGGCATCATTATAGTCCTTGGACTTCACACAGACCGCAGACATATTGTAGGTAATTTTCCATGTACAGGAATGCATGGCGGTAAAATGTTTTTGCGCGGCGACTGTAAGGATATCCTCTTTCCGGAGCAGGTAACTGCAAAGTATGCTTCTCCTGACGATCTGGCTGAAATCCGCCAATATCTGTCCGAATACTGTGCAGACTTCGGATATTCTGTGGAAAAACTTTTATCTGCTCCTTTTACAGTTATTACACCAGACAGTAACAATCCATATAAACAAATGTATGTAGCAAATTAAGAGAAGAAAGTAGGTAGGTTTATGAAGTATTCAAAAGAAGAGGTAATACAATATGTGCAGGAAGAAGATGTGAAATTCATCCGTCTCTCCTTTTGTGATGTGTTTGGCAAACAGAAAAACATCTCCATTATGCCAGAGGAACTTCCTCGCGCTTTTGAATTTGGAATTGCCATTGATGCATCTGCCATCGCAGGATTTGGCGATGAAAACCATTCCGATCTGTTTCTCCATCCGGATGCAGACACACTTGCGCCCCTTCCATGGAGACCAGAACATGGGCGTGTAGTACGAATGTTCTGCAACATTACCCACCCAGACGGAAAAACTTTTGAATGTGATACCCGCTCTATTCTAAAAAAAGCAGTTCAGGCTGCACATAATTCAGGATTCCAATTCTTCTTTGGTGCCGAACAGGAATTTTACCTGTTTGCTCTGGATGATAATGGAAACCCTACTAAAGAGCCCCATGACAATGCAGGTTACATGGACATTGCCCCGGAAGACAAGGGTGAAAATATCCGCCGCGAGGTATGTCTGACACTTGAGCAAATGGGTATACAGCCGGAAAGTTCTCACCATGAAGAAGGTCCGGGACAAAATGAAATTGATTTTCGGTATTCTGATCCACTGACTGCTGCTGACAATGCAATGACGTTCCAGACCGTCGTGAAAACAATCGCCAAACGCAATGGCCTCTTTGCTGATTTTAGTCCAAAACCGCTAAAGGATCAGCCGGGTAACGGTTTCCATATCAATATATCTGTAAGATCCTCAGATCATGCAGACTGTATGAATTTTATGATTGCCGGTATTCTGGATAAAATTTCAGATATGACCGTATTTCTGAATCCAGCAGAAAATTCATATCAGCGTTTTGGCTGCAATAAAGCTCCAAAATATATTTCTTGGTCCGGTGAAAATCGATCCCAGCTTGTCAGGGTTCCTGCTGCTGTAGGTAAATATCAACGTGTAGAGCTTCGTTCTCCGGATCCATCCGCAAATGCTTACCTGGCATTTGCCCTGTTAATATATGCGATACTGGAAGGGATTCAATGCAAGCCGGAACTGCCGCGCCCGGCTGATATAAACCTGTATAAATCAGATGCTGATGTTCTTGCAAAATTTAAGCAGCTGCCTGCCGATTTTAAATCCGCATACACTTCAGCCATAAACAGTGCGTTTATTAAAAAATATATACCTGATGCTATATTGGATATTTATTGTAATAAATAATTTAAACCAATGAAAAAGGAGGCGGTAGCAAATGAGTTTAAGAGAACGTTCTTACAGTATACTTATTGTATCTGCAACTGATAATTTCACCTCTGCTTTTGCCGACCTGCTCCCCAAAACACGATACTTTCCTGTTCATTCTGTTACAAGTGTCAGTGCTGCCAAACAAACTCTTGCCGAAAAAACATTTGATTTTGTTATCATCAACGCTCCTTTACATGATGATGTTGGTACTCGTTTTGCGATTGACACTTGTAGCACAAAACTGTCCGCTGTATTACTTTTAGTAAAAAACGATATTCATGCCGATATCCACGATAAAGTTGCTGAATACGGTGTCTTCACTCTGCCAAAGCCAATTTCAAAACCAATCATATTGCATGCTCTCAACTGGATGGAAAGTGCCAGAGAACGACTGAGACAATTAGAAAAGAAGTCTCTGTCTATTGA
>CAUWKK010000111.1:0-2149 GCA_963559385.1 uncultured Schaedlerella sp. | reverse complement strand
TGGAATCCAGACTGGACAATGTAATGTTCCGTATGGGATTTGCAAGAACAAGAAAAGAGGCAAGACAGATCGTTGACCACAAGCATGTGCTTGTAAACGGCAAACAGGTAAACATCCCGTCTTATCTTGTAAAAGCAGGCGATGTGATTGAAATCAAAGAAAAGCACAAAGGATGCCAGAGATACAAAGACATTCTGGAAGTAACAGGTGGAAACATGATTCCTGACTGGTTGGAAGTAGATGCAGAAAACCTGAAAGGTGAAGTGAAAGAACTTCCGAAGAGAGACGCGATCGATGTTCCGGTTGACGAGATGCTGATTGTCGAGTTGTACTCCAAATAATCCGTGAATACAACTAAGTATCGTATCCCCTCAACATATTTTAACCCATAAGGAGGGTCTGTGTAGTGTTTGATTTTAATAAACCTAATATTGAAATTACTGAAATTTCAGAAGATAAGAAATATGGACGTTTTGTTGTAGAGCCTTTAGAAAGAGGATACGGAACAACACTCGGCAACTCTCTGAGGAGAATCATGCTTTCTTCTCTTCCGGGAGCTGCGATCAGTTCTGTAAAGATTGATGGGGTTCTGCATGAATTCAGTTCTATTCCGGGTGTAAAAGAAGATGTAACAGAGATTATCATGAATTTAAAATCATTGGCGATCAAAAATACATCTGAATCAGACGAAGTAAAAACCGCGTATATCGAATTTGAGGGTGAGGGCGTTGTGACAGGCGCTGACATCCAGACAGACTCTGATATTGAGATTATGAATCCTGAGCAGGTCATTGCTACATTAAGCGGCGGCAAAGACAGCAAACTGTATATGGAGCTTTCCATTACAAAAGGCAGAGGATACGTAAGCGCAGATAAGAACAAAACTGAGGATTTGCCGATCGGTGTGATTCCGATCGATTCGATCTTTACTCCTGTAGAACGTGTAAATCTCACAGTAGAAAATACACGTGTAGGTCAGATTACAGATTACGATAAGCTGACCTTGGACGTATGGACGAAAGGCACAATGCTTCCCGATGAGGCAGTCAGTCTTGCAGCAAAGGTACTCAGCGAGCATCTGAAACTCTTCATCGACCTCTCAGAGGTAGCACAGGCTGCGGAGGTTATGATTGAAAAAGAAGATGACGAGAAAGAAAAAGTTCTGGAAATGAGCATTGATGAACTTGAATTATCTGTACGCTCATACAATTGTCTGAAGAGAGCCGGAATCAACACTGTTGAGGAACTGACGAACAAGACACCGGAAGATATGATGAAAGTACGGAATCTGGGACGTAAGTCATTAGAAGAAGTACTTGCAAAATTAAAAGAACTCAATCTGGAATTGAATACCGGCGATGAATAATCGGCGGTATGATACGGATTGAACGGAGGTTCAAGCCGTTTTCCAAAGAGACGAATAAAAATTGCTTAATATTTAAATTTTCTGTCAGTAAGCCCGAAGCGCATGGCAGAAGCATTTGATTAGTAAGCCCGAAGAAGCATAACCAAGTGTAAAAATAGGAGGAAATTTAAAATGGCAAAGTATAGAAAGCTTGGAAGAACATCCAGCCAGAGAAAAGCTCTGCTCAGAAATCAGGTAACAGCTCTTCTGAATAACGGAAGAATGATCACAACAGAGGCAAAGGCAAAAGAGATCCGTAAAATGGCAGAGAGTCTGATCGCTTTGGCAGTAAAAGAAAAAGACAATTTTGAAGAAGTAACTGTAATGGCTAAGGTTGCCCGCAAAGATGCAGACGGCAAGAGAGTGAAAGAAGTTGTAGACGGAAAGAAAGTAACTGTTTATGACGAAGTTGAAAAGAAGATTAAAAAGGATATGCCTAGCAGACTTCATGCAAGAAGAGAGATGTTGAAAGTTCTTTATCCTGTGAAAGAAGTTCCGAATACAGTAGCAGGAAGAAAGAAAAATACAAAAGAAGTTGATTTGGTAGAGAAGCTGTTCACAGAGATTGCTCCGAAATATGAGAATCGCAACGGTGGTTACACAAGAATCGTTAAGATTGGCCAGCGTAAAGGTGATGCAGCAATGGAAGTGCTGATTGAGTTGGTATAATTACACAGGAAAGGACGGGGATTACCTCGTCCTTTTTTTTGAGTGTAAAGAATATTTTTGTCCTGCTCTGTGTTT
>CAUWKK010000110.1:0-2173 GCA_963559385.1 uncultured Schaedlerella sp. | reverse complement strand
AAGTTTACTATTATATATGTGGGAGAAATAAGCAGGAGCGAGGTCATCATTGCGATTATAAGGCATCCCTGCGGAAAACCGATATTGAGCCACTTGTGGTCGAAGCCGTAAAAGAATTGGTCAGCGATGCTTATTTTGCCAAAGAGATTGAAAAGCGGATAGGCGTTCAGACAGACACCAGTACAGTGGACAAGGAACTTGCCAATTATGAAAATAAGCTGAAAGAAGTGGACTTGAACAAGGCTCGTCTGGAAAATGAGATTGACAATCTTCCTGCTGATGCCAGATACCGTGAAAGAAAGATCCATGATATGACATTAAGATTGGATGCTCTGTATGATACAATGGTGGAGTTAGAGGAACGCATTGAGGACGCAAAATTAAGAAAAAGTTCCATTGAGATGGAAGCAATCACTTTGGACAATGTTTACAAAATTATGCAGAATTTTGGAAAGCTCTATGCTATAATGAGTGACGAGGAAAAGAAAAGCCTCATCACATATCTCATTAAAGAAATTCAGATATACCCGAATGGGGAATCAGAAATGCCGTTAAAGTCGATAGAGTTTAACTTTCCGATTTATATTGATGGCAAGGAGGTAAGGCGAGTTTTGTGGGAATCTGGTAATACCGTTGAGACTGTTGTTTTACTTTCCAAGGGCGCTAAAGATCCGGTGGATCTTTGCTCAGCGCGGACCGAAGTGGAACGGAGAATGGTCGACAGCAGAAAAGTGAAGGTGGACTTCTCTCTGGAGGATATGGATTTATCTGAATTCAAAGGAAAAGCGACATATGAGCAGATAAAGGCATATGTATTGGAGCAGACAGGACTTAAGGTTTCATCACTGTATATCGCACAGATTAAGAAGAAGTGTGGACTGGAT
Source organism: uncultured Schaedlerella sp. (assembly GCA_963559385.1). Lineage (GTDB taxonomy): Bacteria > Bacillota > Clostridia > Lachnospirales > Lachnospiraceae > Schaedlerella. The sequence continues at coordinate 1,289 of CAUWKK010000110.1, read as the reverse complement.
GTCGGTGAGAATTTCAATCTGGCTAAATCAGAGAATACGAGACAGCCACAGTGTACAACGGAGAAGGAAGAGGCGATTATGCAGGCGTTTAGTCATTTTGGAATCAAATAGATTGTGGATAAGCAGCATCGTGTGTTAAAAATATAGTAAAGTATGGGAAAAGGACATTCCAGAACTGTAGATTTTACAGGTCAGGGGATGTCCTTTTTGCTGATATGGAAGTGTTCAAGGGACAAGGTAATGATACTGAAGTATTAAGTATTGATAGGAATGATATCTATCTTATCTATTGTTACTTGTTCTGATTTCTCCATTCCCGTGGGGAGATACCATAAATATTTTTAAATGCACGGGAAAAATGAAGCTGATTTTCGTATCCGACAGCGGAACTGATGTCCGCAATAGATAAGGATGTCAGCTTTAACAATTCGGTAGCCTTTACCATGCGGTAGTTCATAAGAAATTCCTGCGGAGAGCGGCCAATTGAGTTGCGGAAGATTTTCCCCAAATAACTTCGGTTGATGCCACATACTGTAGCGATATCTTCGATCGAGATATTATTCTGAAAATTCTGTTCAATATAATTGATTGCTTCTTTTATATAATAATCACTCATGCGCCCACTGGAAACCAGCTTAGTAGATTTTGCTGACTGCAGCAGATAATCCATAAATAAATACAGATGGCCAATGAGATGAAAAGAAGATTCATGAGGATGATTTACAATATAAAGCATTTCATCAGCAAGTTTTTCACGCAATTCTTTGGAGTGTGAATGATAAATGGGCGCATCTTTACACAAATCTGTGACACTTAAAGCTTCTTTTATACGCAAGCCATCAAATTCAATCCACATATATTCCCAGGGAAGCTGTTTATCGGCAATGTAGGTGTTGATCTGACCGGGAAAAATAATAAATCCCTGCCCGCTTTTTATGGAATAGGTCTGTGTTTCACCTTTTGCATTGTCAGCCATAAGGGTTCCGGTTCCGGAAAGAATGTAATGGAACAGATAGTGATTGCGTGTGGCAGGACCAAAAGAATGACCGGGATCACACTGTTCATATCCAAACTGATACATACACAGATCAATAAAATTTTCATTCGGAAAAATATTAAATAATATATTGCTCATAAAATACTCCTTATATACCAAAATGCGACATCAATGTCTATTATAGCATAAAATATTGCATTTCGGTATAAAACTGAAAAAATGTAGATATTTAAGGACGCATAAAGGTATGTTATAATCAGATTATCAAAAAAGTAAACGGATATATTGCAAA
>CAUWKK010000109.1:0-2241 GCA_963559385.1 uncultured Schaedlerella sp. | reverse complement strand
CTTCCGCAGTGACAGACAAATACTCCAAGTCTCTGCACCCGACTCACCTCCTATATCTTCTGAATGCACTGACTAATAATTGCTGCGGCAGTTCCGGATCAAGCAGTTCCGGAATCTCGTCCGGTGACAAGTAATCCTGTCCTCTTTCACGAACCACCAACTGTCTTGCCGCATCGATCAATTTGCCCGGTTTTACATCCCGCGGACATCTTTCCACACATGCAAAACAGGAAAGACATTTCCACAGTGATTCGGATTTTACCAGACTTTCAATATCTTCATTTACCACATAAGATACAAACTGATGTGGTTTGATGTCCATTTCGTTATAAGACGGACAGGATGCTGAGCACTTTCCGCATTTCATACATTTGAGCGGATTGACACCGCTGATTTCTTTGATCTGTTCAGCTTGCTTATTGATACTCATTATGCCTGCACCTCCTCTTTTAATCCAAGTGCTTCTGCAAGCAATTCTGTAAAGTAATGTACAGGCAGCTTGCCGCTCTTATTCAGATTATACATACACAGCGGACATGCTGTCAGAAGCATTTCTGCTCCGAATCCCTGTGCACTTTCCATAATTTTATCACACATGGATTCCGCCATCTCTTTTTCCTTCAAAGAAATGTATCCGCCACAACACTCATTACGATATGGATAGATTACAGGCTCAGCGCCGAGTGCGCGGATAAAATCCTCAATAATCGTCGGATTCTCCGGATTATCAAAGGCAAGCGGCTTGCTCGGACGAAGAAGCAGACAACCGTAATACGCGCCGATCTTTTTTCCTGTCAGCGGATTTGTCACTTTCTTTTTCAATTCGTCAAATCCAACCTTGTCACGGAGTACCTCCAGAAAATGAAGAACTTCTGTTTCTCCTGCGTATGGCTCATCCAGTTCCATATAGTTGTTTGCTCTTGTGCGGATATCTTCCACATTTTTCATGTCATCATTGACTCTCTTAATGACATGATGACATGCAGAGCACATGGTAACGAGTGCCTGATCTTTTTCTTTTGCCGCATTCAATGCACGCACAGAAGAAAGCTTTGTGGCAATTTCATCCGTACCCAACGGATACACGCCGCCGCAGCACTGCCAGTCTTCGATTTCTTCCAGTTCAATACCAAGTGCTTTTGCTGAAGTTCTTGCGTAGCGATCCAGGTCGACTGCCTTTGTTCTTAAAGTGCATCCCGGATAATAACTGTACTTCATAGTTCTCGTAGTCCTTTCTTTGTTTTTCGTTTATTCGCGCGAAAGAACCAAACGCCACTTTCTGTCATGCCGCTTGATTCCTTTTGTTCGCGTATATTTATAACTCAATCTGAGCAATAACCTCTTTCAGTGCATCTGCACTCTTATGAAGCAGAGCCACCTCTTCGTCTGTCAGCTTCATCGGAATCTTGCCTTTTACTCCGTTTGGTCCGACCAGCGTCAATGTACTTAAACATACATCCTCCACTCCATATTCTCCATGCATCAGAGAAGATACCGTCGTTACTGACTCTGTTGCTGACAAAAGCAGTCCGCACAGCTTACAGACTCCTCTGGATACCGCATAGAATGTAGCTCCTTTGTTTGCAATGATCTGTCCGCCGGATTTCTGTACATAAGTCAGCATCGCTTCCTTATCCAGTTCCGCAAACTTCTTATCAAAAGAATCTGCCATTGCAGCATAATCATCTACATTTACCCCTGCAATTCTTGCTGCTGACCACGGAATAAAAGAGGTGTCTCCATGCTCGCCAAACACATATGCATGAATATTTCTCTGTGCTACCTCAAAATGATCAGAAAGACCACAGCGCAAACGTGCGGAATCCAGAATTGTACCGGAACCGATCACCTGATTTTCCGGCAATCCGGAAATCTTTGTAAATACATAAGTCATAACGTCTACCGGATTACTTACAATGATATAAAGCGCATTCGGTGCGGCTTTTGTGATCAGAGGTGTGATTTCTTTTAAGATGTTTACGTTTGTCTGTGTCAATTCGATTCTTGTCTGTCCAGGCTTACGCGCAATTCCTGATGTAATGATGACGATATCAGAATCCTTTGCATCCTCATAATCCCCCGCCTCAACCGAAACCGGATCTCTGAAGCAGGTACCCTGCTCGATATCCATTACTTCGCCTTCCACTTTCTGTTTGTTGATATCGATCAGAACCAGTTCTGATGCAATATCCATTCCTGACAGCGTATACGCAATTGTTGCTCCTACACTTCCTGCTCCAA
>CAUWKK010000108.1:0-2334 GCA_963559385.1 uncultured Schaedlerella sp. | reverse complement strand
TAGAGCAAAAAGTTAAAATGAAGGTATTGACAAGAAAGAGAAATGTTGTTATTATTTAAAAACAGAACGCACTCTGTTTTTGGTCATAGGAGGAGAAGAGTATGAGAAAACAGGTATTTTCATTGCTAGTAGATAATAATCCGGGTGTACTAAGCCGAATTGCCGGTTTGTTCAGTCGTCGAGGATACAGTATTGACAGTATTACATCAGGAACTACGCTGGATACGGATTTTACAAGAATCACGGTTGTGGCGACAGGGGATGAGGTGATTTTATCCCAGATTGAAAAGCAGGTACGAAAGCTAGAGGATGTGCGGGAAATCAAGGTGTTAAAGGACGGGGAATCGGTATTTCGAGAACTGATCATGGTAAAGATCCGGGCGAACGCACAGCAGCGTACGGAGTTGAATTCAATCGTAGATATTTTCCGTGCAAAGATCGTAGATGTGGAAAAGGAATCCTTGATCGTGGAGTTGACCGGAGATCAGTCTAAATTAGAGGCATTTTTAAATCTTTTAGATGGATATGAAATTTTGGAACTGGCAAGAACCGGAATTACAGGTCTTTCCAGAGGGAGTGAAGATATTACTTTTCTTTCGTAAAGGGAAAAGCTAGAGGCATCTGCCTTTAACTACATAAAAAGCCGAGCGGGATTCGGCAGTTTAAAAATTAGGAGGAATGTTAAAATGGCAGCAAAGATTTATTATCAGGAAGATTGTAACCTTTCTATGTTAGAGGGCAAGACGATTGCGATCATCGGTTATGGCAGTCAGGGGCATGCGCATGCGTTGAACCTGAGAGATTCCGGGTGTAAGGTGATCATTGGTCTGTATGAGGGAAGCAGATCATGGAAGAGAGCGGAAGAACAGGGATTTGAAGTATTTACAGCGGCAGAGGCGGCAAAGCAGGCTGATATCATTATGATCTTGATCAATGACGAAAAACAGGCTGCAATGTATAAGAAAGACATTGAACCGAATCTGGAAGAGGGAAATATGTTGATGTTTGCTCATGGTTTCAATATTCATTTCGGACAGATCGTGCCTCCGGCATATGTAGACGTTACGATGATCGCTCCGAAGGGACCGGGACATACTGTCAGAAGTGAATATGAAGTAGGAAAGGGTGTTCCTTGTCTGGTGGCGGTAGAACAGGATGCAACCGGCAAGGCGCTTGATAAAGCACTGGCATATGCGGCAGGTATCGGTGGATCAAGAGCCGGTGTGCTAGAGACGACATTCAGAACCGAGACAGAAACCGATCTTTTCGGTGAGCAGGCAGTACTGTGCGGTGGTGTATGTGCATTGATGCAGGCAGGCTTTGAAACGCTGACAGAGGCGGGCTATGACCCGAGAAATGCATATTTCGAATGTATCCATGAAATGAAACTGATCGTAGATTTGATCTATCAGTCAGGATTTGCCGGAATGAGATATTCGATCTCCAATACAGCCGAATACGGAGATTATATTACAGGACCGAAGATCATCACGGATGAGACAAAGAAAGCAATGAAACAGATTTTGAAAAATATTCAAGACGGATCATTTGCGAAAGACTTCTTATTGGATATGTCTGAGGCGGGCGGTCAGGCTCACTTTAAAGCGATGAGAAAACTGGCTTCTGAGCATCCGTCAGAGAAAGTCGGAGAAGAGATCAGAAAGTTGTATAGCTGGAGCGATGAAGATAAACTGATCAATAATTAAGAGAAAGTATTACGTGTGAAAACTGTTGTCTTACGATGTAGGGCAGCAGTTTTTTATAGAAAAAGTGAAGTTGCCGGAATGTTTATCATAGTCTCAATAAAACAATCTGCAAAATAAAAACATCTGCCATGACGGTAGCAGATGTTTTTGTTGTTTTAAATTCTATAATGAAGCAATGAATTAAGCGATGCTGTCTACTGCCTTGGAAAGACGAGAAATCTTTCTGGAAACAGTATTTTTGTGATATACACCTTTTGTTCCAGCCTTTGTAATCTCAACGATAGCAGCTCTTAAAGCTGTCTTAGCTGTTTCAACGTCTTTTGCTTCTACAGCAACCTCAACTTTTTTTACAGCTGTCTTTACTTTAGACTTAATTGCTTTATTTCTTGCAGCCTTTGTCTCGTTTACTAAAATTCTTTTTTTAGCGGATTTAATGTTAGCCAATCTGTACACCTCCAACCATTGTAATTTTCAAAATGTAAATTGTTCTGTCGGACTCGGACACGGACGTTCCAACGGAACATACTCATTTATTTTATGCCAAGTACGTGTGGTTGTCAATACATAATTCGGAAAATATTGCAAAAACTAGCAGTAATAGAATGATTGGAAGCATACGGAGGTAAAA
>CAUWKK010000107.1:0-2515 GCA_963559385.1 uncultured Schaedlerella sp. | reverse complement strand
AGGTATTACGTATGGAAAAATTATTTTATCCTGCAATTTTTCACGAAGCGGAAGAGGGCGGTTTTTGGGTATCTTTTCCAGATTTGCCGGAATGCTTAACAGAGGGAGATGATATGCAGCAGGCTTATGAAATGGCGGTAGATGCATTAGGAATCTCACTGACAAGCAGAAAAGCAGAAGGTGAAACTATTCCAAAACCGACAGAAATAAATAAAATAGATACAGAGGATGGGTTTTTAGCGGTCGTAGAGTTTGATATGATGGAATATCAGAAGAAACACAATTCACGAGCGGTAAAGAAGACACTTAGCATTCCAGAATGGCTGAATGAAGAGGCGGTTGCCAGAGGAGTTAATTTCTCACAGGTATTGCAGGAAGCGTTGATGTTGAAATTGAATATTGGAAGATAAATGAAAAATAACCAGAGGGCGAACGATATCGTCCTCTTTTTTTTGCACCGGTGCAAATACCGGAAGAAAGGAGAAACGTATGTTATTAAAGGAAGTAGCAGCAAGATTATTTGAGCATCTGGTAGACCATGACTGGCATGGATATAGCTGGATCAGCCGTTGGGGAGACGGGGAAGGCACGTGCGACATTGTGATCAACGGGAAGACATATCATTTGGAGCAGGGAGACAGGGACTGCAGCTCTGCAATCATAAGCGCTTACGAGGCGGCCGGCATCAGTTGCGGCGGCGCAACCTATACCGGAAATATGAGACAATGCATGTGTGCGACTGGTAATTTTATCTGGCATCCGATGTCCAGCGGATATGTTGCGAAGCGCGGAGACATTTATCTTAATGAAGCAAATCATACGGCCATGTGCATATCCGATGTGCCGGACATGCTCGGGGAGTTTTCGATTTCTGAAACAGGTGGAACTGACGGAGCAGAGGGAGACCAGACCGGTTACGAATCTCACAGAGGTGCATTTTATGACTATCCGTGGAACGGAATTTTGGAATGCGTTTGCACAGCAACAGACGGAGCCGATACCGGTCATGAGGACAAACAGGTGATTGTCAATGCGACTGTACAGGATAATTCCGGTGCTGATTACATGCGTCTCAAGTTCGAGTGCGTAGATGATGCAGAGCAGATTTACAGAATCACAGACAAAGAAAACGGTTATTTTATGACCGCCGCCGCAAATGCAGCGAATGCCAACGTAGATTTTCGGAGCTTTAGCTGCGGAAAATATCAGATGTGGAGGATGCTTAAAAAGCGTTATCTTAAAGCTGACTACACCATGTTTGAATGTGTTGCAACGCCGGGCTTATATTTGTCTGTAGAGAATAACGGTATTGGCGGAAAGGACAATCTGAAGCTCTATACAGATCTGCATAACATGCAGCAGAAGTTCTACGTGCGTGAAGAAAAAGACATGCATACATTGGTGATCCATGCTTTCAGTGGTAAGTGTATCTCGGCTAAAGCATAAAAGTATTCTCGGAGCTGATACGGTTCATGATAGATTAGTACTGCTTTGATGATTTACGAAAAGATGTGGAAAGCCGTGAAACGCGGTGATATTATAGAGATGCTGCCGTACCTCCAGCAGAAGGGATGAACGATAGTATTTCAGCATTTATTATCTCTGTCGTAGCAAGTGTAGTTGGCTACTACATATGCAAATGGCTGGATAGAGATGAATAGGCGGCAACAGCCTGAGCGGATAGGCTCACCGTAAAGAGCAAGAAAAACCCCAGAGCGGCAACTCTGGGGTTTTTCGTTTTGCTCTACATGAACTCTTTCAGCATTTATTTGGCTATGATTATAATATGCCACTTTTAAGGAAAAATCAACTTCTTCTTAAAGGTAAGAAATGGTCACCGTTATCTGCAATAGTGACGGTTGTTATAGAGTAACACACTAATATTATCGTCTTGGTAGACCGTACGTTTATGGCATTTCTTTTAAACAGGGATTTTTTTATAATTGTAACGTAATTCGATATAATTTATCATTTTCCGAAATAATTTACCTAAATATGGTAAGTTAAAACGGAAGGAGCAATGGCGAATGATAAAGATTTTATTGTCAAAAAAGCTTGGAGAAATGCGTATAACACAAGCAGACCTGTCCAGAGCAACAGGCATAAGAGCGAATACTATTAATGAGTTGTACCACGAACTTGCAGAAAGAGTAAACCTTGAACACTTGGACTTGATTTGCGAAGCTCTTAATTGTGAGTTGGACGAGTTAATCATTCGCGTACCAAATGAACAGCGAAGTGTAACACATACCAGGCAAGGGACAAGAAAGTCAAACCTGCCGGTTCCGCTGCAACGGAATCGAGCAACCAAAAAGAGGGGTTAAATCCCCTCTTTTTACGTTGATTCAGAAATGTAGCGTTCCAAGCAATATTTGACAATATATGAAATATATTATAACATTTAGGAAGATTATGAGTTCCTAACATTTGTTATGTTTCGGTGCTAAGCCTTTAACATGAGGGATGCGATGTTTATTTGTTAGAATAGGGGATAAGAAAAGAAAGACGAGGCGGA
>CAUWKK010000106.1:0-2548 GCA_963559385.1 uncultured Schaedlerella sp. | reverse complement strand
CTTAGCAATCTTATTCTTTATTTCTATCTTTGAAGCATTGCTTGGCAAATCACTCAGCTTATGTAACTTTAAAACAGCCTTTTCTAAGCTATCCTTGATTTCTCCATCGCCCCAAATACCGCTAAGATGTACATGAAATTCCAACACAGAATACCAGGCATTTGAAATCATTTCATTAATAATTTCATCGTAAGAAGCTTCTTTCCTGTCTTCCGAAATCAACTGAACAATGGCCTCTAACCAGTAAAACTTATAGCAATACGAAGGATCTTTCATCATACGAGAAAATCCTTCAATATCTAACGTATTATAATACCCAGAATCGATATGTAATTGGTAATCTATTTTCTGAGAATCATATTTAACCATCTTTCGTCTCCCCTGCCTTCTCTTACATCGCCGGTAATCCATTGTTTTTCAACTCTTAGTTCAGGAAAACCCACCAGCAATTCTGCCATAGACTCTTCTGTCATATCCGTAAAATATCTACCATTTCTTTCACCTTCAAAATCTCCATATTTGAAAGATAGATAAATAATACCATTGGCTATAGTAGCCAAACTCATTTTACGGATAATCTCCGGCAATTCTTCACTCTTTACATGTAATATAGATGCACATGCCCAAATACCATCATATCTTTCTTTTTCATTTAGTTCTTGAAAAAGCATATGTTTTACGGTGATACCTGTATATTCACTCGCTGCCTTACACAATTCTAAGGAACCATCCATTGCAACCACTCTACATCCATGTTCCAAAAAATATTTTGTATCCCTTCCTGATCCACAACCGAAATCAAGAATCTTTGCATTCTCCGGTAATAATTCTAAAAATGTATCTTGAATAGACCTAAAATCAACAGATACTGTTCCATCAATAAATTTTTTGGCATTTTCATTGTAATAATTTATTGTATTTCCCATAAAACAGCATCCTTTCACACGAAACAATTAATCTAAATCTATCAAAATCTCCCATTTCCCGTTTCGTTTTCCGTTCAATCTCTGGATATATCCTTTTTCTTTTAACGAAGCAACCCTATTTTTAACAGTTCGTTCTGATTTTCCAATTTTATTTGCAATCTCTTTCTGTGTAATGTTCGGATTTTCTACAATCAATCTCAAAATCGCCAATTCATCCAAAGGGCAATTCAAAGTGCAAAATTTGCCCTTTGAAACTTCTTCCATTGCACTTTGATTGGTATTATCATCCTGTTCCATAACATAATCCACATGCATATATCGGTTCTTCAATTCATAATCTGTTCCCATTAACAGATTACTGAAAAACATTTCTAGATACTTTGTTGTTGCATGGATTCCATTTCTCAAATCATTATAATTTGCTCTTACCAAAGCATTTCTGAAATACCAGGAATGTTTCTTGAAGGCAGCATTATCCACTTTCAATCCAAAAGTCTTCATATATTTGATAACAAAGACCGCTGTTGCTCTTGTATTTCCTTCTGCAAATGGATGAATCTGCCAAATATCAGAAGCAAATTTCACCAGATGTTTGATAGACTCATTCAAAGACAACCCTTCATAGGAAAACTCTTTTTCCGTTCTGAAATCATAATCCAGCGTGTCTTTAATACTATTCCATGATGCATAAATGACCGTATCACCTTTCAGCACCCACTCTTTTTTCGTAATATTATAGGTTCTGATTTTTCCGGCATGGTTAAATACACCTTCAAAAAGGCGACGATGAATCGTCATCCATTCTGCCGGTGAAAACTGGAATGTTTTCTCTCCAAGAAGCTGTGTGATTCTTGAAGAAACAATATCAGCCTCTTTTGTTTCATCCTCAACTTCTTTTCGATCCGTTCTTTCTTCATAGTAACTCTGGATTCGTTTCTGAGCCTCATCTATGCTGATTATACCTTCGATATGTTCTTTTGCAGTATCCAGCAAATATGCAGAAGTCTTCAGTCCATCCACCTGCTGCAAACCAATTGCAATCTGCCATGCTTCGCTTTTCTCTGCCTGTTCCGGCTCTCCTTGCCGAATATATTCCTCAAGTTCAAATTGCCATTTCTTATCCTCCGACATATTTGCACTCCTTTTCATTACATCAAATGTTATGTATCATTCTTCCCATATTTACGGCTAAACAATATCTACGATATCATCTAATTTACAATCCAAAGTCTCACAAATCTTAACCAGCACACCCACACGAACATCTTCGTTCTTTCCGAGCTTCGCCATTGCATTGGTACTAATCTTCGCCGCTCTAATCAAATCTGTTTTCATCATTTCACGTTCATTTAAAATTACCCATAATTTATCGTAACTAACAGCCATTGGTTTTCCTCCATTTTCTGTGTAATCAATAAAGTCATTATATATATTTTAGCACTTTACCGGAATAAGAACAATTGAATTTTGAAAATTGCAATATTCAATTTCGACACTGTAAATTCTGTATATTACAGCTTCATAAAATGCATTTTAAACCACAGAATATGGAGCTAATACTCCATTTTTGGTAAGCGCTTAATTTTTAGGTATGATAGAAAAATCCCCGACTACTTTTCAGT
>CAUWKK010000105.1:0-2550 GCA_963559385.1 uncultured Schaedlerella sp. | reverse complement strand
TCATGACAGATACCACCATTGCAGATAAAGTATATATGGAGCCGTTGACTTTGGAGTACTTAGCCAAGATCGTCCGTCATGAACGTCCGGATGCTATTATACCGGGAATGGGCGGTCAGACTGGTCTTAATCTGGCAATGCAGCTTGAGAAAAAAGGAATTTTAAAAGAATGTCGTGTGGAGCTTTTAGGAACTAGTTGTGAGAGCATTGAACGGGCAGAGGATAGGGAACTTTTTAAAGAGCTTTGTGAAAACTTAGGAGAGTCAGTGCTTCCGTCCGTCATTGTTAATACGGTGGAGGAAGCTATAAAAGCTGCTGAGGATATTGGCTATCCGGTGGTACTTCGTCCTGCATTTACTCTTGGAGGAACCGGAGGTGGTTTTGCAGATGACGAGCAGGGGTTTCTCAGTCTGATTAATAATGCTCTCTCTTTATCGCCGGTTCATCAGGTTCTGATAGAGAAAAGCGTCAAGGGATTTAAAGAAATTGAATATGAAGTGATACGTGACGCTAATGACACGGCAATTACAATCTGTAATATGGAAAATCTGGATCCGGTAGGAATCCACACAGGAGATTCCATTGTAGTATGTCCTTCACAGACACTGACAAATAAGGAATATCAGATGCTCCGGGACAGTGCTTTAAAAATCATCCGCGCTTTGCAAGTGGAAGGCGGTTGCAATGTACAGTTTGCACTTGATCCCAACTCTCTTCAATATTATCTGATCGAGGTAAATCCGCGGGTTTCCCGTTCCTCTGCATTGGCATCAAAGGCAAGCGGATATCCGATTGCAAGAGTATCTGCGAAAATCAGTGTAGGAATGACTCTGGATGAGATTATGTTGGTAAATACGCCTGCATCTTTTGAACCGGCATTGGATTATGTGGTGACAAAAATGCCGCGTTTTCCATTTGATAAATTTACCGATGCAAATCAGAAGTTGGGTACACAGATGAAAGCAACCGGGGAAGTCATGAGCATTGGCAGAACTTTTGAGGAAAGTCTGTTAAAAGCAATCCGTTCTCTCGAAACAGGCGTAAATCATTTGTATATGGAAAAGTTTGAAAAAGAAGATAAAAAGGCTTTGATGGAATATATCAAAATCGGAACGGATGACCGTATCTTTGCTATTGCCCGGTTATTGAGAATGGGTGAATCGGTTTCTGACATCAGAGAGCAGACATATATTGATCGTTTCTTCCTTTATAAGATAAAGAATATCATTGATATGGAAAAAGAGTTAAAGCAATATAGCTGTAACAGGGAACTTCTGTATCAGGCAAAAAAGACAGGTTTTTCAGACGGAGCAATTGGTCGATTATGGAATATGACAGAAACTCAGATTTATGAAATGCGCAAGAAATACAGGATTTTCCCAATCTATAAAATGATTGATACATGTGCAGCAGAATTTGAAAGTTATGTTCCGTATTTTTACTCTACATATGAAGATGAAAATGAATCTGTAGTGGAAGACAGAAAGAAAATTATTGTATTAGGTTCCGGTCCGATTCGTATCGGACAGGGCATTGAGTTTGATTATTCAACAGTGCATGCAGTGAAAAGCATCCAAGAAGCCGGATATGAAGCTATTATTATCAATAATAATCCGGAAACTGTGTCTACGGATTATACTACATCCGACAAGTTGTATTTCGAACCTCTTTGCATAGAAGATGTTATGAATGTCATTGAAATGGAAAAGCCGGATGGAGTTATTGTATCACTTGGCGGTCAAACTGCTATCAATCTGGCAAATTCATTGAGAAGACGAGGGGTGAAATTGATCGGTACGGACTGTGTGGCAATCGAAAAAGCAGAAAACAGAGATTCTTTTGAAAAGCTGTTAGCAGAGCTGAAAATACCACAGCCAAAAGGAAAGGCTGTAACAAATATAGAAGATGGGGTAAAAGCGGCAGAAGAAATAGGCTATCCGGTACTGGTACGTCCGAGCTTTGTACTTGGAGGACGAGCCATGCAGATCGTTGCAAAGGAAGAACATCTGCGATATTATCTGAAAACGGCGGTGGAGATGGATGAAGATAAACCGGTATTAGTAGATAAATATATCGTTGGAAAAGAAATTGAAATTGATGCTGTTTGCGATGGTACAGACGTATTTGTTCCGGGAATCATGGAGTTGGTAGAAAGGACAGGGGTTCATTCCGGTGATTCTATTAGTGTATATCCGATGTTTAGTATTTCGGATAAAGTCAAGGATACTATTTTGGACTATGCGAAAAAACTAGGTATCGGAATTGGTATTGTCGGATTGTTTAATATTCAGTTTATCGTGGATAAACAGGAAAATGTATCGATCATTGAGGTGAATCCACGTTCTTCAAGAACAGTTCCGTTCTTGTCAAAGGCAACAGGATATCCATTGGCTGATATTGCAACAAAGGTTATTCTTGGAAAAAGCCTGAAAGAACAGGGAATTACTGTAATCTATCCGGAAGAAAAAAGGAGATGGTATGTGAAAGTACCAACTTTTTCCTTTGCAAAGCTGAATGGTATGGATGCTTACCTGTCACCGGAGATGAAAT
>CAUWKK010000104.1:0-2757 GCA_963559385.1 uncultured Schaedlerella sp. | reverse complement strand
TTATAAATGTAGAAAGAGGTTCATAAGACTGCCGGCAAGTGTCTTGAAAAGTACACCTTTTTGGACTTTATAAAATCACTGTACACCTATACTATCGTTAGGTACGACAAAAACTTAAGTGTATTTTTCGACTTTTCTTTTTTCTTTAAAAATTTTTGTGTTTTGCTGCTGTCTATATTCCGAAATTTTCGTGTAAAGTGTGCTTCTTCCCACGTTACATATGGTAGCAAATTCTTGGATAGAGATTTGCTTTCTACACCATCTCTCATAAAGTTCCGGAAAATTTTCCGGAAGCTCTATGCGCGGTTTTCCGAAACGTACACCGCGCATTTTTGCTGCGGCGATTCCCTCAGCCTGTCTTTGGCGAATCGCCTCTCTCTCGTTCTGAGCCACAAAAGAAAGAAGCTGCAATACCAGATCGCTAATAAACGTTCCTAGTAAATCTCTTGTTTTGCTCGTATCTAAAAGAGGCATATCTTGTATGATAATATCAGCTCCTTTTACTTTCGTAATAATCCGCCATTGTTCCATAATTTCCTCATAGTTGCGTCCGAGTCTGTCTATGCTTTTAGTCATCAGTATGTCGCCCGGCTTTAATTTTCTAAGCAAAGTTTTATATGCCGGTCTTTCGAAATTCTTTCCGCTCTGCCTGTCAATATAAATCTGTTTTTCCGGAACTCCTTCCTTTTTCAAAGCGATCAACTGGCGTTCTATATTCTGGTCTTTCGATGAAACCCGGACATATCCATAGGTGATATTTGACATATGTTTCCCCCTTGATATCTCAGAAGTATTTTTGTAAGTATTCGTATCAGTAAAATTTTAGATGTATTTTACAGTCTTAAAAGGTGTACTTGCTAGGAAACTTGCCGGCATCCTTCTTTACACTTTTTACTTCGATAACAATCACTGCATAAACAAGTCGGAAAAGGATTTCCGATATATATTTAAATTCAAGGAGGAAATTTATAATGAGAATTCAACACAACATCGCAGCATTAAATTCTTACAGAAACTTAACGAACAATAACAGCGCAGTATCCAAAAACTTAGAAAAACTGTCTTCCGGTTACAGAATCAACCGTGCAGGTGATGATGCGGCGGGACTTGCTATTTCCGAGAAGATGCGTGCACAGATCACAGGTCTGAACACAGCACAGAAGAACGCACAGGACGGTGTTTCTCTTGTGCAGACAGCAGAAGGCGCTTTGACAGAAGTTCACTCCATGCTGAACCGTATGGTAGAACTGGCTGACCAGTCTGCAAACGGAACCTATGACAACGCAGTAGACCGTGCGAACCTGCAGAAAGAGATTACATCTCTGAAAGATGAGATCGATCGTATCGCAAAGTCCACGAACTTCAACGGAATCAATTTGTTAGATGGTTCTCTGTCTACAGCAAAAATAGATCTTTCAGCTGCAACAGTAAATGGCCAGGGAGGTACCATTACTCAGGTAGCGGCTACAGGTGAAAAGTCTGTTATCACGGCCGGAACCGGTACTGGTACAAACGAAGAGACGCTTACAGTTGAGTATTTGGACGCAGAAGGCAAATCACACAAAGTAGATGTGAAATATACAAATAGTGCAACCGCCAATACATTAGCAGGCAATCTTGAAACAGCTCTTAAAGCAAATTCGGAGCTTTCTTCTGTCTTTGACATAAAGGTGAATGGAGCAAATGTTGAACTAACATCTAAAGTGACAGGAACAGATGGTGCGAAAGTAATCGGAGTGACGAGTACGGATACAGGCAAAGTAACGAAGGGAACCGGCACAGCAGGTACGGATGCAAAAGTTACTCTGGATGGCATGGATACAATTAAAGCGGGCGACAGCATTACTCTTAATGGAAAAACATATAAATTTGTCGATAATGTGTCCGACGCAGTTGATGACGGCGAAATTGCTGTACAAATCGGCGCTGGTGGAGAAGCTGATACAATCGCCAACCTTCAAAAAGCCTTAGAAGGCTCAGGCATATCTGTTGCTCTTCAAGGCACAAAAGCAGAATTCAGCGCCATTGCTGACGGCGCTGCTCTGACTCTTCAGATAGGTGATACTTCTGCTGATTTCAACCAGATGGAAGTTTCTGTTAGTGATATGCACGTAGCAGCGCTTGGCATTGCCGACGTTGACATCAGCACACAGGCAGGAGCAAAAGCAGCCGTTGATAAGATCAAAGCTGCCATCAACTCTGTATCTTCTACTCGTGGTGATCTTGGTGCGATCCAGAACCGTCTGGAGCATACGATCAACAACCTGAGCGTAACTGCTGAGAACATGACAGCAGCAGAAAGCCGTATCCGTGACGTTGACATGGCTAATGAAATGATGGCTTACACAAAGAATAACATTCTTGTACAGTCCTCTCAGGCTATGCTTGCTCAGGCAAACCAGATTCCACAGGGAGTTCTTCAGTTGTTACAGTAATCAGGGATTACAATAACCGAAAGCAGTAATCTGTAATAGAATTAACTAATAAGAAAACCTATGTCTCATTGGGAAATCCTGAGACATAGGTTTTTCTCTTGTTATTGGTATATCTATCGTTTATATACGTTTATATACGTGATAAAAATATTGCCACTATTTTTTCATTAGAATCGAATACTTTTCCTGTTCTTCTTTTGGAACTTTCAGAACTTCCATTGCCTGCTCTTCTGTCCATCCCATACTGTCCATCAGATTTTTTACAGAAACAAGAATCCCTTCAGCCAGTCCTTTCTGTCTTCCTTCTTGTATTCCTTCTTGT
>CAUWKK010000103.1:0-2968 GCA_963559385.1 uncultured Schaedlerella sp. | reverse complement strand
ATAAGTATGAAATACGAAAATACGAGAAAAGTAGTTTTAGATGCAATTTTGGAAGCAGTAGATATGGGACTAATCCATGGAACATCAGGGAATATTGCGCTGAAGGATGAAAAAGAGGATGTAGTGGCAATCACACCGAGCGGAATTTCATATAAAGGAATGACAGCAGATCAGATTGCGATTGTTGATATGAACGGCAAGTGGCTGGACGGACCGTTTAAACCATCTTCAGAAGTTCCTATGCATACTGCAGCAATGAGGGCGAGAAAGGATATTAAAGCGACTGTTCATACACATGGGATGTTTGCAACGATTGCGGCAATGAGCGGAGAGCTTCTTCCGACAACACCTCCGCAGTCTGAGTTTGTTCCGGTCGGAATTGTTCCGTTTACGATGCCGGGAAGTAATGATGTGGCGGATAAGGTAGTAGAGGCGCTTGGAGAAGAGGGCAGAGCCGTGCTGATCCAGAATCACGGAATGTTCTGTTGCGGCAAGGATATGAAAGCGGCAATGGCTGCAACAATCTATACAGAGGAAATGGCACAGACCGCATATTATGCAAAGGTTGCAGGAGTTTATCAGCCGATGCCAGAAGAAGCAATTAAAAAAATGAAGGAATTAATTGCGGCAGATCAGGCAGTATAGGAGGCAGAAAATGAGTTTTAACTTTTTTGTAAAGAGTAACATTGTTTTCGGAAGAAGCTCTGTAAATAAGCTTCCTGGTATGATTAAAAAATATGGTTTGAAAAATATTATGATTGTTTATGATCAGGGGGTAAAAGCAGCTGGTATTGCCAAGATTGTTTTAGAACAAATGGAACAAGTGGATGCAAAAGTGGTCATTTTTGATAAGGTAATACCAAATCCGACGAATGAGATAGTAGAGGAAGCTGCTGCGGCTGCAAAAGAGGCGAAGGTAGACGGCTTTGTGGCAGTGGGAGGCGGAAGCAGTATTGACCTTGCAAAAGCAATTAATGTATTAATGACAAATCCGGGGACTATTGGAGAATACGGCGGAATCGGAAGGGTAAAAAATGCCTGTCTTCCATTAATTGCGATTCCTACTACAGCGGGAACATCTAGTGAAATTACAAATGTCAGCGCACTGATTGATACGGAAAAGGTGATGAAATATGTTGTAATCGATGATCATATCGTGGCTTCTGACGTGATCGCAGATCCGGAATTTACAAAAACTGTTCCGGCAGGCGTAACTGCGGCAACAGGAATGGATGCAATCACACATGCGGTGGAAAGTTATATCTCGAATATGGCAACGCCTCTAACAGAGTATCATTCACTGAAAGGTTTGGAAATTTTACATAAGAATTTACCGAAAGTAGTAAAAGACGGTTCAGACATGGATGCGAGAGAACAGATGATGTTAGGTTGTATCATTACAGGATTTGGCTTTTCAAATGCAAATCTTGGGTTGGTACATGGAATCGCGCACACATTGAGTGCACATTTCGGGCTTGCACACGGTATGGCGAATGCGACAGTTCTTCCATATGTAATGGAATATAATGCGGAGGTTTGTCCTGAAAAAATGGTTGAACTTGCGAAAGTGATCGGATTGCCGACGACAGGTAATCTTGAGGAGGATAAACTGCTGCTTGCAAAAGAATTGAAGCGATTGACAGATGAATTGAAGATCAAAACCTTGTCAGAACAGGGGATTGAAAAAAAGGACTTTGATATGCTTGCCGAAGATGTTTTAAAAGAACCTGTTTTAGATTTTAATCCTCGTCAGAATGTGACAAAGAAAGAGATTATTGAAATTTTAGAAAAGGCATTTTAACAAGAAAAGGATAATAATAAGGTGAGTAAAGGGAAGAAAATAAAAATTATAGTTTCAATCGTTGCGATTTCCTTCATTCAGGGCTTGCAGTACTGTGTGTCACCGGTACTTGGACAGATTAGAGAATATTATTCAGATGTAGAAATCAGTCTGGTTCAAATGTTGATCACGGCTCCGGCCCTTATCTCTATGTTTGTTGCATTATTATCCGGTTGGCTGGTTGTGAAGATCAGTAAGAAAAAGCTGTTGATATTTGGCAGCTTTGTGGCAGGAATAACAGGGTTTCTTCCTTTTTTGTCGGAAAGCTTTATGCTGTTATTTGTATCACGAACTTTATATGGAATCGGACTTGGATTGGCAACAGCATTGAATACAGCGGTTGTGGCTGAATTCTTTGAAGGAGACGAGCGGGTTTCGGTTATGGGAATTCAGGCGGCAAGCATAGGTGCCGGTATGGTCATTGTGACAACAGTAGGGGGAATGCTTGGAGCCAATAGTTTCCAAAATGCGTATTGGATCAACATTATCGGTTTTATTTCTATGCTGTTGATCGCAGGCTTTCTTCCGGAAACAGGAAAGGCAAGGGTAACTACGACAGAAAAGCTTCAATTGAATAAAGAAGTATTTAAAATATCAGCGCTTGGGATGATCGAATTTTTATTTTTGATTACATTTACAACAAATATAGCTATGCATTTAAGCGGAAGTCTGAAAGGAGATACGGCAGTATCCGGAAATCTTATTGGAATTTTTTCGGGAGCGCAGATTGTTATGGGAGTGATTCTCGGAGCAGTTGTGAAAGTTACAAAAAAATATACACTTCCGACAGCAATGTTGAGTTTTAGTGTCGGTGCATTCTTGCTGATTTTATTTCCGTCAGACTTTATAATGCTGATGATTGGCGCAATATTGTGTGGAGTTTCACAGGGCATGTTTGTACCTCAGGCTATGGTAGAGGTTTCATGTGCAGTGAAGCCGGTAGCGACGGCAATGGCATCGGCGTGCTTTACCTGTGCGATTTGTTTCGGACAGCTCATTTCTCCGACTGTCTTGAATGCAGTTTCAAAACTTGTATTTGGAGAAATTACGGCAACAAATGTATATATGATTTCTGCGGTAGGTATGGCGGCAGTCGCGGGAATCGTATTTATAACAAGGACAAGAAAG
>CAUWKK010000102.1:0-3055 GCA_963559385.1 uncultured Schaedlerella sp. | reverse complement strand
TTGTAAATAAATAATGATACTCTGTCTTGCATCTGTTTCATATAAAACCGGTATTGCTCTACATCTGTAAGTTTTACATTATCCTGAAGCATTTCAATGATATCTTCATAGGAATACTGATACTTCTCTTTATCTTGTTCTAAAGAACTATCTCCAACACCATTAAATGGCACAAACACTTCATCTTCCCC
The DNA here is from genome assembly GCA_963559385.1 of uncultured Schaedlerella sp. Lineage (GTDB taxonomy): Bacteria > Bacillota > Clostridia > Lachnospirales > Lachnospiraceae > Schaedlerella. The sequence goes on along the minus strand of CAUWKK010000102.1, from coordinate 2,864 downwards.
AAGAAAATCTTGTATTACCACAACATTCTCACTCTTATATGTTCCTAAAAATGTTTCCTGAGTTTCGATTCCAAGTAAAGTAAAAATATGACTTCCTAAATATTCCGATATATGGTTAAAACGTAAACCTTCTCTGGAATTCTTTTGAAACTTAACCAAATATGGCTTTTCATTTATGAGAATAGATTTTTTTCGTTCTGCTCCAGAATAATATCTGTTTCCATCTGGATATCTTGAATAATCCTTCATAATCACCACCTCAACTTTATTATATTAATCGTTCCCAGAAGCGTCAATAGATTCATTTTAGTTTTGACACTCATTCTGCTATTTATTCAATTCTTTACTAAAGAAATCCAAAGTATAATTATTTCAACATCTGAAACATCAAAAAGTATAGAAATTTCAACACACAAAAAATCCAATCAACATCTTCTTCCGTTTTCTGTTGACCGGATTTTTCTCTGTCACTATGGCACAGTCTTCCCCTTCATGCTAAATTGTTGTTATTTCCTGTTCCAAAATCTCCCGTAACCCCAGCAAATCCAACATTCCTACCACTTTCCACTCAAGTTGCCGTGGCAAATAAAAATCACCTTTATCATACATTTTTACCTCTTTATAAGTCTTTATATCTCCATTTTTATTTATTCTGCACAAATTTTCAAGGGTGAAAATTTATAAATCTACGCCTCTCTCTTCATTGTACTTCTCACACAATCTCTGCACTACCCTCTGAATGTGCATGGCAACCTTTGGATTTCCGTTCTTGTCCAGCAGAATAAATCCTGCATAACCATCAAGCATCGTCTCTTTTTTCTGCTTCTTTCTGCTCGAAAGAATATTGTAGAAGCTTTCATAGACCTCGTCACTCATAGAAATGTAGCGACATCCGAATTCTGTTTTTGTTTTCTCAATATAGCGTTTTCCATCTCTGGTCCTTATCAGCTGATGATCCACACGGATTCTTCTGCGGTCAAAATCCAGATCTGAAATCGTCAATCCGCAAAACTCGCTGATTCTCATGCCAGTTCCCAGAAGAATCTTGATTTCATCCAGGTATCTGCAGAAATGAGCATCGTTTTTGATATATTCTAAAAACTGCTCCTGCTGCTTTGGCGTCAAAGCAACTCTTTTCTGAGTGTTGTTCGGAATAATATCCAGTCGGAACTCAAAAGGATTCCTGCGGATAATACCCTCGGTGTAAGCCATCTGAAATGCCGGTTTTACCACACCACGGATACTTGCGATGGTGCTGTAGGAATAACCGTCATCATAAAGCTTGATAAACCACAGCTTTGCATCTGACATTTTGATGTCACGAATGACTCGCTGATCGAAAGCTTCTTTCTGTACAACACTCATCACAAATCGGTAACCTGTGGTGGTATTGTAGCGGACACCTCGTTTCAGGCTGATATAACGCTCCAGCAGCTGAATGACGGTAATTTCACCTCCGGCATAGTCAATCCCTTCGTGACGAATCAATTTGATTTCATCTTCTTTCTTACGAAGCTTCATCACATCCATGTCGTAAATGGAACGACGCTTTTTATTGGCATCTGTGTAACGGAATTCATACATTCCGTTCTTTCTTTGGCTCTCTCCTGTACGTAAAATACGTCCTTTGCTATCTCTTCTTGTATCAGACATATTTAAAAGAAAAGAGCCCCGATATGACGTGCATGCAACGAATGAACCAACTTCGCCGCATCCCTATTTTATCATATCAAGGCACCTTTTTCTATGGGAATATTCAGATGTTAATGGTGATTAAATGGAGTAACACTGCTCGGTGAATTTATCCAGCTGTTTTCTCTTAATCAGTCGCTTTGTTCCAACCCACAGCGCAAAATCGCACCTATCGTTGTTGGTGATTTCTCTTAATTTATTGATACCAATTCCGGAATAAGCAGCTCCTCTTCCAAGGTTAAATTTGTTTTTCCCCAGATAGGAACTTCTTTCATATACTTATTACCTCCTATTTCAATACTGAACCGGCAAAACGGCAAACATTTTGCTTATAAGGCGTTTGCCGTTTTGTCCTGCCGTTTCAGCCAGATCCACCAGTCTTTGCCTCGTCTTTCACTTTCCAATTTATCTTTCATGGAATTTCTCGCCAAACGAACTGTCCTTTCGGATATGCCTCGTTCCATGACTTCTTTATTGATTTCTGCCACCGAAATTTCTCTGCCGTCAGAGAGAAATTCATAAATCAACTTTACTGCCTGTTCTTGTTTCAGTTCTGTTTTGCTGCCTTCACCACCGGCAAGCAAATTCTCTGCCGAAATGTCATAAGCACCAATCCAACGAAAACCTTTCTGATCTCCCAGAAAAAATGCTAATGCCTGTCCGGGTGGTGCCAGGGAACTTTTTTCGTGAACGATCACTCGTGTGGTTGGATCGTCTTTTACCTTGCCTACAAAGAGAATACTTTTCACCACTGCAGCAATGTCGATAGACCCAAGACCACGATAAGCACTTTGGGTTCCCGATGCCTTATTCAGATGACCGATTATTACAATGGCACAGCCGGTAGATTGTGCAACTTCTTTGTTCTTGTTAATTCCGGCATACCAAATGGCAGACGTTTTGCGTTTTCGCAAGACTCTGCTTTTACTTTGTCTACATTAAAAGGCAGATTTGCCATTACATAATCACAGCAGCCGTCAAGATTGTGAGCATCATGATAAAAGCTGTTTGCTTCATCACCGGATTTAATAACACCTGTAAATCCATGAACAGCCATATTCATCAGACACAGCTGAGCGTTATATTCTACTTTTTCCTGACCGTAGAAAGTCATGGCACTGTTAGCATTCACGCCAGACTGATTTACAAAGTCACCCGACTGAATGAACATA
>CAUWKK010000101.1:0-3132 GCA_963559385.1 uncultured Schaedlerella sp. | reverse complement strand
GTAATTTTTTGCATAGAAAAGAGGCTGCGCACTAATTATTTAGTGCGACAGCCCCTATTCCTCTTTTTCCCTCAGTTTGTCATAATACGCTTTATACCTATAAATCGTCCTCTCACTAACATTGTTCCGCTTCGCAATTTCTACCATTGTCATGCCGCTCTCAAACCCAACAACAAAATCATTATAAATTGCCATCCATTTGGCGTTATGTTTCTGACGACCGCTTAACTTACGATTTCTGTAATACTCCAATTCCTCCCGAAGTTCTGCATTCTCTTTTTCCAGCTCCTCAATTCTTTTTAATGCCTCTTCAAGTGTTACAGTTTTCTCCATTACCCTGTCCTCCGTTCATGTCATTTTCGTTTTGTCTATATTATAAATATCTATGTTGCTTTAGTCAATCCGATTATGTCATGTTGCATCATTTTTTTACAATAGCTTTCATACAATCGAAATACCGCTGGTATCGTTTACAGGCTAAACTTCTCCAAAAGCAATCAGCTTGTATGTTTTTTATCCAATCACGTAAAATCCATTTTCTTTTTATTGCCGGTCCATATTTTAAGATCAGTGCTGTCACAACATCCACACATCTCTCAAATGCTGCATTCTCTTTTGCATCATCATAATATTTCTTTCTCATTTGTCCGCCCCTTTCTGTGCTTAAATTGCTTTGGCAGCCAATTATCGTTATCTGCTTTCAACAAGTCATACACATATATCTTATTCGGCTTTCCTAATCCCTGATGGCTTCGATAAATCAGATTATGTACCTCCAGTTCCTTCAGCATCTTGTTAATTTTCTTATTTCCCAGATGCAACAGCTTCATCATTTCTTTGATTGTAAAAATGATAAATGTAGCTCCATATTCATCTCGCCATGCATCACCATTACACTCCGATAAGCAATGCCGATCCAACAAAATCATATAAAGTGCCTTTGCCTCATTCGTTATACTTCTAAATCGATCATCTTTAAATAATCGTTTCGGTAATCTGTAAAACTTATCATCATATTTTGTATTTCCCATTTTTCCTGATCCTCCATATACTTTAAAGTTCTTTCGTCATTAACAGCCTTTTGTGCTCAATTCTTGCATAGAATTCAACTCTCGTTACATAAATATCGCTAATTGGCAAGCAGTGCATTTGTACGTACAAAATGCCTTTTTAGCTTGTTGGTGTACGCCCCCAATCCCCCAAAACCATGAAAATGACTTTTCATGGCGCTGCGCCTTCCGGCTTTTTTCATACTGATACATTTACAACATTCCATAATTTTTGTACTTCTCTCCGATTCATTGTATGAAACTATTTTCTCAAAATTTTTATACGAATCCGGTATATCCAAGATGCTGGAAAAATATCCTCTTTATGATTTTTCCCAATATTCTGGATAAGACATGAATTCGAATTCACTTTATTCTGCACCAATATCATGGTAGTCTATCTATATCTGTGAAACGAGGAATGTACTATGCACACAAGGCTTACCATACTGGAACGGCTGAAAGATTTGAGAGTCGCAGAAAAAAGAATGTCATTGCAGGAATTGTCTGATGCTACCGGCATCCCAAGTTCCACACTTGGCAACTATGAGAAAGATGAAAATGTAGATATGTCACTTGACAATCTACTGACGCTTGCAGACTTTTATCAAGTAAGCACCGATTATCTTCTTTGCCGAACCGAACTACGTGAACATACAAATAAGTCAGTATCCGATCTGCATCTCAATGATGATGCAGTCCAAATACTGACTGATGAAAAATATAATCCACGGTTATTATCAGAATTACTCTCTCATGAAAGTTTCCACAAATTCATGACCGACCTGGAAATCTATATTGATGGATTTAATGATAAAGGCATTCAGATAGCAAACGCTTTTCTTGATGTGATGAGATATAAACTGAACGAACTCGGTGCCGATTCCACCGATGCATTTACAAAAATATTTGATACTTCCCACATTGAGACAGAACAGTATTACATAAACATCCTGTTGGAAGATTTAAAGCCAATCGTCTCTGACCTGAGAAATGCCCATATGAAAGACAGCAACACTGCCAGTGATATTGACTATCAAAGCATGATCAAAAATATCATTGATGGTTTTACTTCTCCAACTCAGTTTGCTACAGAGGATACTCCCGAAGCCTCTAATGATGCTTATATTAACGGACTACTCCTTTTGTTCTGCAAAAATTTGGAAATGAAAATTACCCAGCTTTCTGTCGAAGAAAAACAGACCTTAAAAGAAATATTTTCACGTTCCAAGCCGGCAAAGGAACATAGGAAACTGAGAAGACGAAATCCGAAGTTATAAGATTCAAATTATCCATTTTCAAAACAAGCCACCGAGCATTATCCCTATGTGGCTTGTTTCATCTATGATTATTTCCATTATAAAGTTTAGGTTTCATGTACAATCGACAGCCCAACTTAACTATCTGCTTTCTACTATTGTATATGTTCCTGATTCAAAATTTACATATAATGTTACAAATGCACTATTATATTCCCAGCGGATTTCCAGAGACCTCTCCCCTCCGGAGATTGCTACCTCTGCGCCTTCCGAAAATGCCTTATGGGTATTTCGCATGCGGATTAACGCAAGCTGTTTTTGAACCACATCTTTTTTCAGGTCTTCCGCGATCTGATCAGTGGAAAGGTTTGTCCGGTTGATTTCCTTATGTCCGGATTCTCCCGCGCGCCGCACCGCTTCGTGGTCATTTTTTCCGGCAAACAAATCCAGATACCAGACCTGAGGTTTGCCCGGCATAAACATCTGTATGGCACGCGCCAGAAGCATTTTTTCATCCGATTCTCCCAATGCACTGTAATATGTAGCGTTTACCTGATAATACAGATTCTTTTGTCCATGTAAATTTTTGGCCATGCCTCCACGGGATACGATCCGGTCAATCAATGACTGGATCTCCTCTTCCGGAAGCAGCCCCTTTAAATCCAGAAGCGGGATGCCATCGTGACAGCCAAGCATGTTGACCGTGGAGATCTTCTTTGCCACGATCTCCTCTGCCCATGCCGCAAGGTACGTTCCGCGCCGGTTCTCAATCGCATCAATGACCAGTCCCGGCAGGAAAAAGTCATAGGTTGCATAGCCTTTTT
>CAUWKK010000100.1:0-3184 GCA_963559385.1 uncultured Schaedlerella sp. | reverse complement strand
TCCATAGTCTACGGTTGTTCCCGCCCAGTCAAAAATCACTGCTTCCCATTTACTCATCTTCTCTTCCTCTTTTCTATGTATCCGCTTTTCTATTTGTCCGAAAGAAATTCTTTCAGTATATCGATCAATTTCAAAATATCCGCTTCATAAATCTCTCCGATATTTCCGATCCGGAACGTATCTGCCTCCGTTACCTTTCCCGGATAAATAGCATATCCTCTTTCTTTGATATATGCATAGACATTCAGATTCGGAAACAGTGCGTAGTCCTGAAAGACAATGTTAAATCCACGCTTTTCCATTGCCGTGTCGGTAATGTCCTCTCCGTCAAATACAATCTTCCCACTGTCTGCATCCGTAATCCCAAGGATCAAATTCAAAAGCGTCGTTTTTCCGCATCCCGATAGACCTAAAATAGAAATGATTTCTCCATCTTCAATCTCCAGATTGATATCCTCTAAAATCGTAACTCCGTCATACGATTTTTTTATATGTTCCAATTTCAGCATACTACTTCCTCACTTTACTCTGCCGGATCATCCGACTTCCTTTCTCTCTTTGATACAGTTATGAATATTAGCATGAAATCTTCACTTCTTTTTATTTTTGCCCTTTTCCTTACAGTATTGCTTTAAAAAGCATTCCTCACACTTTGGGCTTCTCGCTGTACAGATACTTCTTCCGAATGTAATAATCTGAATGTTGTACAATATCCAATGATCTTCCGGCAGTTCCTTCATCAAATCCTGCTCAATCTTTTCCGGATCTGCATTCTTCGTCAATCCCAGCCGATTGGAAATCCGTTTTACATGGGTATCGACCACGACGCTTGCCTCATGGTAAATATTTCCCCGGATCACATTCGCAGTCTTGCGTCCCACGCCTGCCAGGGACGTCAGCTCCTCCAGACTTCTCGGAACTTCTCCACCGAATTTGTCCCTGACATCTTTCATACAGGCAATGATATTTTTCGCCTTATTATGATAAAATCCGGTTGGCTTGATATCCTGCTCCAGTTCTTTCAGATCTGCATCCGCAAATGCGTCGATTGACGTATATTTTTGAAACAGATCCTTTGTCACGATATTTACTCTGACATCCGTACATTGAGCGCTCAGCATCGTAGCGATCAACAACTGCCACGGCGTCTCATAATTCAGATAACAAATATATTCCGTTCCGTATTGCTCGTCTAAAAGCGCCAGAATTCCCTTTGTTCGTTTCTTCATGTGCTGTTCTTCTCTCCTTATGTATCACTGCTGAAAAACACTCATTCCATCATAGTCATGCGCCAACTGATTTCTATCTTTCAGCATCTGCATCCATCCGTCATCATCGATTATCCCATTCTGAAAGGTCTGCCTTCGGATCTGCTGTCCGGCTTTTTTCTAAATTCTGAAGACTTTTGCAAAACGTCTTATAACGATTAATATATTTGCTTTACAGACTTCCGTAACCTCATCTATCAATTCCCGAATTGGCATCACATTCATAGTCCACTTCTCCCTGATTTTTCATCTCACTTAATTATTTCAATTATACTTCAACCTGCATGCAATGACAATGTGAAAATAGACATCGGATTGATATCGTATACAGTAACCGTTCAGCGTAGGAATAAAGAGACGGACGAGCATCTTCTACAGCGATACTCATCCGTCTCTTTATTCTCCGCCCGGACCGTCGTGTCTCGGCACTTCATCCGGAATCACATTTATTGCACTTGTCTGTGTTGATAGTGGGATTTCAACCATCTTACTCTTCGCATCTGAATCCGTCAGCTTCGCCGGATTGGTTCTTCCCGGAATATTAGATTCCCGATTATCCTGTGGCTTGTCATTACTCATATTTGCAGTTTCCTTTCTGTCTTTTGGATTAGTATGAGCAGAATAGAGAGATTCTATTCTGTCGACACATAGATAATCTGTATCTCTTTTTGTATTCATCAATAAAATATCTCCCGGATATCATCTCACAAACATCCGTTTTTCATTAATACATATTGAAATAAGTTTTCATCTCCCGCTGAAATGAAAAGTGTCTTGGATACTTTCTTTTACCTCTCCAACCGCCGCAAGTAAAACAGCGACCTGCGCGTACTGTCTTCTATGCTGCCCGCCTACAATGGCATCTGCTCTGCTGTATACGATTTTTTCCACCCAGTTTAAATATGTCTGCCTTTCTCTGTCTTCCATCGGAAAATATCGTTTCCACCTCTGTACATAATTCCAAAACTCACTCATTTTAAGTCTTCGACTTTTTTTCCATGAAAATGGCTTAAAACCGCATGTTTCTGTATAGAGGATGTTATATTATTGTTACAAGATAGGTTGGGAGGATGTTATGTCAGTGTCACGTCATTCATCAAAAAACAGAAGTATCTACAGCATTTTTTAATTCTTCACGTCTTCGAAAAAACATTTCTTTCCATACTGTCATATCTTCAAAAATTTCTTCATCTATATCTTTTATCTGATGCATCCCAACATGTCTGACTGCTTCTATTGCCGCCTCCCGCTGCGTTTTTTTCTCAGGATAAACCGTTTGACAGTTTGCTCCATCTATCGTGTCATAACTTCCAAAGCTCTGATTAAAATCCATGATCGGATATAGTGAAACATATTCATTGGTCCGATTATCAACCAAAAATCCCCAGTTTTCCGGATGTCGGTCTATATTACCAACCAGATAATCAAGGATATTCATTCCATAATACGTCTCTTTATCAATCCGCAAACACTCATTCAATACATTCAAGTCATGATTTAACGCATATATTTCAAATGCCATTTTTGAAACGATAGAATACTGCTTGGATGTTATAATTTTACTCTGAGTTACTTTTTGCCCATCATAAAAGTCTTCATCATATTTCACCTGTTTAAAGTCAAAGCATTGGCATAATCTACTTGCTAAAAGTTCTTTCTGAACAGCATCGTCACCACCATCTTTTAATAAAATGAAATCTTTTCCCCTTCTAATCCATGCTTTTGGAAAGCATCCTTTGGTGGATAAAATCGGTGCCAGTTCCTGATTTATAACTGTCATCGGTTTTCCACGCAAAGAAAGTTCTACCACCGCCTCATTTAATGAATTATCATACAAATTTATCTTTTCGTAAGAAATGTCTTCATCACTCTTTTTTACCCAATAAACATCTGTCAATGATACACAGTGATATGAT
>CAUWKK010000099.1:0-3191 GCA_963559385.1 uncultured Schaedlerella sp. | reverse complement strand
AACAAGAATCCCTTCAGCCAGTCCTTTCTGTCTTCCTTCTTGTATTCCTTCTTGTATTCCTTCTTGCCTTCCTTCTTGTCTTCCTTTTTCTTCTATTCCTTTACTTAGATTGCACATACTCTGTACCTCACTCTCTAATGTACGTGTCATTTTTATATCGAAATCATTTTGTAAAATTTGTTTCTTCTCCTCAGGCGCTTTTTCAGAAGAAAGAAGTACATCCAATAGTTTTAAAACGCCTTCATATTTGTCATCTTCGGAATGTCCAAGACAAATAACAACTGCCGTAATTAAATCGTAGTTTTCAGTTTCTTCTTTTCCACTTCCCACCAGGTTTTCTTCCTTAATAAAATAGCGATTAATTGTATTTTTTCGTTTTTGGGGTGGATTTGCACACACCCATATGGAATATACTTTTTTGATATTTTCGTAATGGGAGTTTGTGAATTCAACACCATACTGGGAAGAGATCATCCGGCTGCAATAATAAATTCCGCGTTTTATGATCGGATATCCCGGATAGAAATCGTTTTGTGCCTCTACATTTATGATGAGACTGATTGTTTCGCCGGTATTCGGTACAATTGCCAGAAACCGGATATCGTAAGTAACAGTGCCTTCACTGATTGTACTGTCTTCGGTATTGCTTCCACGGATCTGTTCACTTTCATCCGGATGTAATGCTGTTTTTCCGATTTGAGGATTCCCCTCTATATACCGATCGGCAATCTCGTTCACTTCCAGATGGTTGTATTCTTTTATACAACTTTTCATAATCCATGCAAGGATGATCTTATTTGCGAGCAAACGTTTACAGGCGGCGTCATATGCTGCATTTTCTCCGGCCATTGTAAGGTTTTTCGCTAATATGTTTTCAACTTCCATCTGCTGTACTACTGCTTTTCTTCAAATTTATCATTCCCCTATATTCATGATAAAACAAATCATTACAAAGTTCAAGCAGTATAGTTGTTCGGGGTGTTATAGAAAACTGTACTTTTCAAGACACTTGCCGGCAGTCTTATTTTTAGGGCTTCTAAAAGTCATTGTACCAAAAGGGAAAAGGAATTCCCAAGCATAATAATTCAAGGAGGAATGGAATATGAGAATCCAACACAACATTGCAGCTTTAAATTCTTACAGAAACTTAACAAATAATAACAGTGCAGTATCTAAAAATTTAGAGAAATTGTCTTCCGGCTACAAAATCAACCGTGCAGGTGATGATGCAGCCGGACTTGCTATTTCTGAAAAGATGCGTGCACAGATCACAGGTCTGAACACAGCACAGAAGAACGCACAGGACGGCGTGTCTCTCGTGCAGACAGCGGAAGGTGCTTTGACAGAAGTTCACTCCATGCTGAACCGTATGGTAGAGTTGGCTGACCAGTCTGCAAACGGAACCTATGACAATGCAGTAGACCGTGCAAACCTGCAGAAAGAGATTACATCTCTGAAAGATGAAATCGACCGTATCGCAGACTCTACAAACTTCAATGGAATCAACTTGCTGGATGGCTCTCTGCAGAAAGGGGCAGATGTTACAGCTGGCATCACGGGCACAATTGATGGTAATGCTATTACAAAAAAAGTAGACGGTACCTATGATTTAAGTGGCACATTCAAAGCAAATGATACTGTTACTATCGCAGGAAAGACTTATACTTATAAACAAGGCTCTGATGGTACAGATGGTTCAACATTCGCAACTTTGGATAACTTAAAAACTGCAGCTGCTAAAAATGGAGTAACTATTAATACTGGCAAACCTGCTGAAGTATCCGCTACAAAGGCAGGAAAGGAATTAACCCTCCAAATCGGCGATACTTCCGCAGATTTCAACCAGATGACAGTCGGTGTAAACGATATGCATACAAAGGCTCTTGGTATCGATACTATCGATATCAGCACACAGGACGGAGCACAGAAGGCAGTAGACCTGATTAAAACTGCAATCAACTCAGTATCCTCTACTCGTGGTGATCTTGGTGCGATCCAGAACCGTCTGGAGCATACGATCAATAACCTGAGCGTAACTGCTGAGAACATGACAGCAGCAGAAAGCCGTATCCGTGACGTTGACATGGCTAATGAAATGATGGCTTACACAAAGAATAACATTCTTGTACAGTCCTCTCAGGCTATGCTTGCACAGGCAAATCAGATTCCGCAGGGAGTTCTTCAGTTGTTACAATGATTCTATTTTTCTCTTCTGATAGGAGAAAATAGAGTAGGCCGGGGAATTGTATTTCCCCGGTTATAGTTTAAGATGAAAACGAAATAGGGAAAAGGATTTCCCGAATTATAATTCAAGGAGGAATTGAACATGAGAATTCAACACAACATTGCAGCTTTAAATTCTTACAGAAACTTAACAAATAATAACAGTGCAGTATCTAAAAATTTAGAGAAATTGTCTTCCGGCTACAAAATCAACCGTGCAGGTGATGATGCAGCCGGACTTGCTATTTCTGAAAAGATGCGTGCACAGATCACAGGTCTGAACACAGCACAGAAGAACGCACAGGACGGTGTTTCTCTTGTGCAGACAGCAGAAGGCGCTTTGACAGAAGTTCACTCCATGCTGAACCGTATGGTAGAACTGGCTGACCAGTCTGCAAACGGAACCTATGACAACGCAGTAGACCGTGCAAATTTACAGAAAGAGATCGTTTCACTAAAAGATGAGATTGACCGTATCGCAGATTCTACAAACTTCAATGGAATCAATTTGTTGGATGGTTCTCTGCAAGATGGGGCAACAGTTAATGTTAGCATATCATTTAGCGTAAAAGATGCAACTGCGATTACAAAGAATCCTGATGGTTCTCTAAAGGTTGAAGCAGGAAAACTTCAGGATGGCGATACTATTACAATTAATGGAAAAACTTATACTAAAGCTGGAGCTGATGATGCTGCAAAAAATGAGTTCACAAATCTTGCTGGTTTGAAAACACAGGTTGAAAAGGGTTCAGGTATTACTCTTGATACTACCACTACTGCAGTAAAAGCTACAAAAGCAGGAAAAGAATTAACACTTCAGATTGGTGATACTTCTGCGGACTTCAACCAGATGACAGTCGGTGTAAATGATATGCATACAAAGGCACTTGGCATCGATGCTATCGATATCAGTACACAGGACGGAGCGCAGAAGGCAGTAGACTTGATCAAAACAGCGATCAACTCTG
>CAUWKK010000098.1:0-3285 GCA_963559385.1 uncultured Schaedlerella sp. | reverse complement strand
GCCGCAACTTCCTCCAAAATTCGTAACGTGACCGGATTCTCTGATGAAGCATACTCTGCATCCTCTGCCCGGAAGGCATATCCGTCGTATGGGGAACGATCAAATGCCGGAACATTTTCCAATGCGATCACATCCTGTGCCAGAATCATTCCCGTACAATTTTCCAAAGAGATCCGCTCAATATCAACAGGTCTTACTACATCCAGCATGACTTCTCTGGCTTCCTCAAACTCTACATTCTTTCTCATTATTTTTCTCTCCACTTTCCCTATCTCCCAGCCAACACGTTCTATTGTTCTCTCATTTTACCTGAATCTATTTTGAAGTGTCAATGAACGCTCCATAGTTCGTCATATCTTTTCTTGCAGGTCCGCTAACATAAAAATAGTTTACACAAATACATAACAAATACCGATGTATAAAATATATCTCAATTTTATACATCGGTACATATAAATTGCAAGGTATTTATTCTCTGTTAAAACAACTCTTCCTCTTTCACGCAGTAGTTCTTAAGTTCCCCGACCAGCTCTTGAAGTGCAGCGATCACATGCGGACGGATATCTCCGCCGACAAGAACCAGCATGATGTCGTCTCCGACCTCCAGCCTGCCCTCATTCAGCCACGCGCGGACATATCCGATTCCCGGCATTTTGCGTGCTTTTTCCACCGCTTTCTTCACTTTTTCCGCATCAAAGGAAAATACCATTCCTTTCACATCGGATGCCTCATTGTCTCCCTGCCTTACCTTCGCCTTTGCACTCTGACGGACGATTCCATTATGGAATAGGTACATTCCGCATTCTGCCGCACTTTCATCTGCCTTTGCCTCTTTGATCCATGCATCCATAGACGGCGCCGTATTTTTCACTTTTTCCATACACATACTCCTGTCTTTCCTTTATTCGGCTGTTCTCTATGCCTCCGGCATGATCACCGCTGCAATAAAATATGCCAACACGCCCGTTCCAAAGCTGCACACAGAAACCAGTACCCACCCCAGTCTTACCAAGGTCGGATCAATATTAAAATATTCTGCGATCCCTCCGCAAACTCCGCATATCATTTTATTTTCTCTGGAACGAAATAATCTTTTCATAATATCACTCTCTTTCTGCTAAAATTTTAGTTTCGGGTTCCGTAAGCTCTTATGCTCCGGTAAAACCAATAGTGACTTCTCCGACTCCACAATCGATCTCCATTAGTGCTCCGCCATTCATAATTTGCTTGCCGCCTGCAATAGCGCTGTATTCCATATCCCCGATACACACTACCCCGGCTCCCACTTCGACGTCATAGCTGTAATCCGTTTCACTTCCCGCCGCCTGATAATCAACCGTTCCGATTCCGCAATCAATTCCGGCTTCTCTCAAAGCTGTTCCGGCAACATGAACTTCACCTGCTCCCACCTCAATATCTATGGAGTCAACTGCAAACTGCGTAAGGTCGATCACTCCGGCTCCCACTTCGATATCCAGCTCTTTCGCCTGAATATAGTCTGCATTCAATACGCCGTCTCCGATTGACAGCTTGATCGTATTTAGCTGTAATACATTCGGAATCTGAATGATCAGACTTCCGACTTCTCCTCGGTTTTTCATTACTTGATGCCAATGATTTTCATTGCGGATATCCACTTTCAGTTCTTTTTCCGCATCATCACGGATCAGTACCAGTTCTTCCCTGACTTCTTCCGGAATATTCTGTCTTTGAAATACAATCTCGCCTTCTTCGGCGTTTTCCTGAATCTCCACCTGTAAATCGCAGACATCTACATCCAACTCGTAGATTCCGGCTGTGTTTACAATGACAACGTCATCACCTGTTCCTGCATTTGCAAACAGGTTTCCTCCATAACCTGCGCCTACGTTTCCTTCTCCAAGATCATCATAGTCATCATAATAGTCATCATCATAATAATCATCGTCATAATCATCATCAAACAGATCCAGCCGGTTTTCCAATTGTTCCACCTTCTGTTCCGCATGATTTCCATATTGCCACAGGGCAGTCTGAACGTTTCCGAAAGTTGCCCCCATGACTCCGCCTACAATTGCCAGTACGACACCTAATCCGGCAATGCCTGCACATACGATCCAAAATATTTTCCACCCTTTTTTCATATTCTATCCAACCGCCTTTCCTCTGTAAAATGGCCATCTGCAAATCTTTACAAGAATTCGGAACATGGCCGGGTACATGACAATACAAAGTTTTACCGTTGCCACCGTTGCGATCATACCAATGACAAGCGTGATCAATCCGCTTCCTATGGTCAGCAAACCTGCCGGAAGCGCCACAGCCAACAGCGGAATTCCGACAATGATGATCACCGCTCCTGCAAACATAATAGCCGCCGCACCTAATACAAGTCCCGCAAAAAATGCAAATACTCCTACTACAATTCCTACAACTGCAAGCGCCAGTCCGATACCGACCGGGATTACGATCGGCGCTCCGATAATAAGGATCAGTGCGATCAATAAAATTTTCAATCCTTTACTTGTCCTCGGCTGCTCATTCTCCGCATTCTGCCCTGTGGCAGTATTTCCTGTATGCTCATAAGTATTCGCTGTTCTCTGTGCCGGAGACTCTTTCTGTTCAAATCTTACATCTTCATATCCTCGTTCCGTAAACGCTCCGTGATTTATCCCGGAATCATGTTTCAGATCCGCCTTGATCGTAGCCGCTACTTTCTCCGGGCTTCCCAGTTCCATGATCACATCTGCCTCATGCTCTGCGCCTGCATCTTCAAAATAATCTCTGTAGTATTGCAAAGCCTCTTCTCTTTCCTCTTTTGAGATGCCGGCTAAATATTCTTCCAGTTTTTTCATAAATTCGTTCCGATTCATACAACCACACCTCCCTCAAATATTTCCTGAATCTTCTTGGAATAATTCTTCCATTCTACCTTATACAAATTCAACTGTGCCATTCCTTTTTCTGTTGTCTTATAGTATCTCCTGTTTCTTCCGTCAAACTGCCTGTCATAAACTTCCAGACATTCGTCTTTCTGAAGCCGCCTCAGCACCGGATATAACGTCGACTCGGATACATCGATCGCCTTTCGTACATCCTGTGTAATCTTATATCCATAAGTTCCCTCTGCTTCATGCGAGACAACTGCAAGTACGATTGCATCCAGAAGCGCCGCGCCGGTATTAAATACCATGTAATCACCTCTTCTTTACTTTTTTGACACTTTGATGTCGAGAGCAAAACACACTCGGCATAACAATATTGTTCTTTTATTAATATTATTTATTTGTCTATATTATATTTTAT
>CAUWKK010000097.1:0-3415 GCA_963559385.1 uncultured Schaedlerella sp. | reverse complement strand
GTATTGGATATTTTCTGGTAAAATCTAAAATTTTAGACAAATTAATCTCTGGTTTTTCTGTAATTTCTTCAATTTTCTGAAGTTCCTCTAAAGAAATCGGATCTCCGACACCGCCTTCTCCTGCTACTAATAAATTATATTCACTCTCTGTTATTTCAAGGTCATCAAATACATCTATATTTTCATAAAAATCAGGCCATCCATAATTATTTATTTTTGCCCATGTAGAAATATAATTTGTATATTGTTCTACTTCCTGATTGCTTTTTATATAACATTTGTTTCCAAGGCTCAATATTCCTGTACCTACTACTATAAGACAAGCCATCCCCAATACGAAACGAAAATTTTTATCTTTTCGCTCTTTTATCATTCTCAAAAGCATAGGAATACCCAAAACAACTAACGAAACGATAAGTGACTTATCCCACCACATAAATCCTACGAAAAATAAAACAACCCCCATCACCAGCAATTTGTTTGATTTCATCCTATATGTCATCAACCGATAAAATATATAACATGAAGTCATAACACAAACCACTGAGGTTTTTATATAACTTATTCTTGCGTAACATTCATATCCGCATAAAATCAAAAATATGATACAAGTAATCGCCCCTCCCCATCTCTCAGTAGTTTTAATAATAATACAAGTAATTGTCATAAAAGAGACAAATACACATACACATTGGATCAAAGCAAACCAGGGAATCCCAGGAAGAAGCTCATACAAAGTTTTCAAAAAATGTCCAAGAACAAAATTCACCTTCCCATATCCTGCCTCCGGTTTTCCAAATGTTCCCGCAAAAATCTGATTTAAAAACTGATCATCTGTTGAGGCAAAATGTGGCTCACATACAAACATAAAAATAATAGGACAAAAGATATTAAATAGCACCATAGCAGTGATTGGCTTTTTAAAAAATACTTCTATCTTTTCTCTTACTCTTGATATTATCATTGAATTTCTGTTCTCCTTACTTTAATTTTTCTTGTACCTACACCTTCAATTTCTTTTTCAAGTATGTTCCCAATGGTTTTTCTAAAAAGAAATATGAAAAAATCCCCACACACCAAGCAATCAAAACAAAAATAACCATGGTACTCACTCTCGTAATATCCCATTCTAATGAAAATTGCTGCATCAATAAGTTTCTTAACGCAGTTAATGGTTCATGCCAAATATACACATCAAATGAAGCTGCTCCTAATATGCCTATCCACTTTTGTCCGGATAATAATTTAGAAAAATTTGATTTTAAAACAATAATAATTGCGGGATATACAAAAAACACAAGTAAATAATTAAATCCTTCCACTATAAAATTATACTTGCATACATATAAAAACAAACCTAAAATTACCCATGCATATTTACTAAGCCTCTTTAATTCAAAAGATTCTAATAATTTAACTATGAAAACGCCTGCAAAAAAAGCAATATAACCTCTTGCTGTATTGGCATTCAAAAATGGTCCTTCTATGCCAAATGTAGGGATAGACATTCCCAGGAAAATCATGCATATATACAAATAATACGGTGAAATCTTCATTCTTTCTGCTATATATGTCAAAATATAGAATATAAAATAGCATAATATAAGAATGCTGATATACCATGTCGGTCCATTGACAGCAGTTGTCTTTGTCACCCAACCATTTTGTATTCCCAGACAGTTTAAAACAATCTGCCATAATCCGATCTGTACATCAATTCCTAAAAACTGTCTATCATAGATATAGATTCCCGCTTCAACCAAAACGCTAATTGACAATATAGGTAATAATCTAAATTCCTGATAAGATAAAAAACAGTTCTACTAAATAGCCAAAATAAAATCCCCCCCCCCAGAAATTTATGTACTTATAAACAGCACCACTTCCTTGCTGATAATGATGAAATATAATTATTGTCGTAGCAAAAATCCTTAATAAATCTAAAGAATAATCTCTTTTTTTCATCTTAATCCTCATTACTTTCCCAGAATTATACATTATTCCATCTCAAGTGGTATTCTATAAGAATAACCATCTGCATGCAATAGAATACTTACCTCATCTTCTTCACTCCAATACTCTTGTGCTTCCAAATATGTCTCAACTTTTGAAAAGCGCCCATTCATATTATCTTTTATATCTGAATTTTCTTTTTGAAGAGTATTATAATAATATTTCCTGTTAGATTCTGAGTCCAATACCTCTATATACATATCTTGATTATACGAATTACTGTCTTCCACATAGCAATAACCATCTATATACATTAAAGTTCCATCTGTTAATATTTTAAGATCAGACTTTACACTTCCTGTTCCGTGAGGTAATTCTTGCACGATTAATTCATCTGAAATACATCGATAAACATTCATGCTCTGGAATTCTTTTACTTTTATCATCTTTGCATTGCTATCATAATGCTCATTTATATATGTCTGTATTCCCTGTGTTCCGCTCTCTTCCAAATCATCTGATACAAAAAAGTAAATATGATCTGAATCTACCAATTCCTTATACACATTCTTTACATTATACTTCTCCAGTGACACTTTCTGTGATGGCCATAATGCAGAACCTAATGAATAGATATTTCCAAAATAACCTTTGGGAATCACCTCAAAAGTATCAAAACTCCACTTCGAATATACACTTTCTTTACTTGTTGTCACATATAAATTTTCTTTATCTTCCGTTAAAATATCCATAATCTCCCTACTCTTTTGGGGATTACATGCATTCTCACTTCCGTAATTCAAAAAATATGGCGCTGTTATTGAATCATATCCATCTATTATCGTATTACAGCAAAGTATAAATCCCGTCAATATACTTAAACGCTTTTGAGCAGAAAAAAATGTTAAACTTAATGGCATATTCATAAGGAAATACAGCAATACTAGACATGCTGAGAAAATAATTCCAACATCCACGTGTGGTTGGAGCATTCTTCCTTTTAAAAACAAATAATAATTCGCTGCCAGTACCATTATTATTGTACATATTCCCCATAGCTTTTCCCTTGTATTACCTTGCAAAAGTATTACCAACATAAAAACAAACAGTACAATAAAACACGGTGTTTTTATATATGCCAATGGCATTTTTCTAAAAAATTTAATAATATTGTCTTTTTGAAATGCGCTTACAATAAATTTTTCATTTCTATCTTTATTTGCAATAGAAAGAATACTTTCTATTTTCTTTTCTGACAGAAATTCCGTATCGTACATATCGTTACTATAGATCAGAGCTAAATCATTTTTACTGACTCCTATATTTTCATATTCTTCCTCATAGAGTTCATAATTATTTTCTGTATAATCAAGAATTTGGGATTTCAAATGATTATTATCATAATACTGAGTCCATTCCTCATTTAATGAATACATATATTTATTTAACGAATCTGATGCTT
>CAUWKK010000096.1:0-3450 GCA_963559385.1 uncultured Schaedlerella sp. | reverse complement strand
CAGGGTTTTCTGGGAAATATATAAAAATTTTTGAATTGTTGATGTGCAATATAGACTAAAAAATAACCAACTACAACTCTGATTACTTCCATTTTGGGTATTTAGATATTTTTAATAAAAGAAAAAACAGCTGGGTGTACCAACTTTTTTGGTACACTCAACTGTATCTTTTATTGCTAGTTTTCTTTTACACCATTCTTTTGCAGAGTCCTTCTCTTAGACTTTTAAAAAATTTGGTGTAAATGTGGTGTAGTAACCTGTTTTTCTGTTTAAAATATAGCTTAAAATTTCTTGCTCTTAGTACAATTTCGCTCCTGCCGGAATCTTATCATCCAGAATCAGAACATTGAGTCCTTCTCTTCCCTCTACAAGATGTGTAGCAGAGATAATCATACCACATGAATCAATTCCCATCATCTTACGTGGTGGAAGGTTTGTGATTGCAAGTAATGTCTTTCCTACTAAGAATTCTGGCTCATAGTAATCGTGAATTCCGCTTAAAATCACACGATCTACGCCACTTCCGTCGTCTAATACGAACTTCAGAAGCTTCTTAGATTTTGGAACTGCTTCACATTCTTTTACCTTTACAGCACGGAAATCTGACTTGCTAAATGTATCGAAATCAACCTTCTTAATATTTATTATAACCGATTTTTATTTCTTTTCCTACCTTTATTTGTCATCTAGTCATAAGTGGTTTCTGTTTCATCCGTTGTTACCTGCCCCTCATTGGCATTTCTTACCATAGCACTTAGTGTTGCCATGTCATATCCACCATTATCTTTTATCAAAATCAGTTCGTGGACACTCGATGGTAAAACATAAAAATTCTTTCTCCCCACAACCTCCCGGAACATCTCAGCACAGAAAAGGAAATATGTAAGAGATCTGCGATTCGGGGAGAGTGGACAAGCAGAGCAGGAAGCGATGTAACACATCGGTTACTGTGGAGCGCGTCAGACCAAGCGGCAGCGCGGTAGGAATCGGTTACTGTGGAGTGCGTCAGACCAAGCGGCAGCGCGGTAGGGATTTTTAATAAATGGGAAAAAGTGGGTGCAAAGGCATCCCGAAAATGGTAAACTAAAATCAGCAAACAAACACAGGAGGAGAGAAGATCATGAGTAAAAAAACAATGGTAAAAGGTTTTGCGGCAGCATTAAGCGGTGTGATGATGTTAGGTATGGGAAGTGTGGCACTTGCGGCAGAATACCCGGACGTCAACCCGGGAGACTGGTACTATGAGTACGTGCAGGACGTTTCCGACAAAGGTCTGATGTCCGGCTATACCGATACAGGCAAGTTCGGACCGAATGACAAGCTGACCAGAGGGCAGTTTGCAACGATCCTCTGGCGTATGGAGGGTTCCCCGGAAGCCGCATACAACGGACAGTTCCCGGATGTTGCCGGAAGTGAATTTTACGGATCGGCGGTAGCATGGGCGAGTGAAAACGGGATCATTACAGGCTATACAGACAGTGGCAAGTTCGGACCGAATGATAACATTAACCGGGAGCAAATGGCAACGATCCTGTACCGCTATGACGGTTCCCCGGAAGTTGACCTGTCTTCTTATGCCGGATTCCCGGATGCAGGAAATGTCAATGGATTTGCACAGAACGGAATGGCATACGCAGTCAGCAACCAGATCTTAACCGGAGACAAAGGAAATTTGGTACCGCAGGGAACGGTAGTACGTGCGGTGTGTGCGACGATGATCTCCCGATTTGACCAGGCACAGACCGGAGACGGCAATAACGGCGGACAGAACCCGGACGGTGAGGGCGGCTCCACAGAAACGCCAACACCGGAATTTAACATTCAGGAATGGGCAGACAAGAATGGGTTTGAACAGATTGCGCAAGCAGAATACCAAAAGACAATCGACGGAATTCTTTATAGTTGTGGTTATGGTAGAAATACGATTGATCCAGAGGGAACAGAGAGTAGATGGCACATCTGGGTTAAAGACGGCAAAGCTGCATCGGGAAGTGTTGTGATCCCAGAATCCATTGACGGGATTGTGGTAGACGGTATTGGTTATGGGGCGTTTTTTGATAATGTGACAATCACAGATATTACAATCCCGGGAACAGTGACACAGATCGTTGAATCAGCTTTTGACAACGTAGAGATTACAACCTATATCTTCCAAGGAAACGCTCCATACGGTTTCAACGGAATCAACCCAATGCCGAAGCACTTTACCGTAAAATATCCAAGCGGTGCGGCCGGATGGGAGAACTTCACCTTTGTAAGTGATTACTTTGAACCGGAATTTATCGCATACTAAACGATAGCTGCTTAGGACAGGGAAAACAAAATAAAGGAAACAGAAAAAGTCTTTGTAAGGTACAACAAGGGCTTTTTTTGTTGTCCGTTTTAGGAGAAAAGAAATGAAAGGAAAACAATGGATCGGCTGGCTTTGTATCGCCGCAGCGGCAGTATGTTTCATACTGGCGGCGACCTGGGAGCTGTCCAACCGAAAGCATACCGAACAAATGGAGCAGATCCGGGAAACATACACCGAAACAAAAGAGACGGGAGATCCGTGGCTGACCCGCCGGATCGACTTTGACGGACTAAAGAAGATCAACCCGGATATCGTAGCATGGCTGACCATTCCGGGAACGCCTGTTGATCATCCGGTCTTAAAAAATCCGTACGATGATCATTACCTGTACCGGGACTACACAGGGCAGTACAGTTATGCAGGCTCCGTTTTTATGCGTCAAGCCGTACCGGAGGATTTTTCGGGAGAGCATACGATCTTATACGGACACAACATGAGAGACGGACAGATGTTCGGATTCTTAGAAAACTACAGGGATGTGGGTTGTTTTCGATCACATCCCTATATTTATGTGTATCTTCCGGGGAGAGAGACGGCGCTTAAATGGCAGGTGTACAGTGCATATGAATGCCCGGATGCCACCATAACCTACCGGACGATCTTTGAAAACGAGGAAGACTATCAAGGGTGGCTGGATATGACTTTGCGGTTGGGAAACTCTGCTGCGGCATTAGATCCCGATGACCGGGTGCTGACCTTATCTACCTGTACGGCATCGGGAGGGGCACGGTTCGTGGTACACAGTGTTTTAAAAAATCCGGAAACAACGTAAGGTTTCCGTTCAGATAGATATTTTTAAATGGGAGGGAGGTGGAAAGAAGCAGCAAGAAAGAGCAGAAAGAGGACGGAAACACATAGAACATGAAAAAGGAGGGGCAGGAACATCCTGCGAGAGAACACATGACGAAAAAAAGAGTGCGAACGATCGCTTTGTGTACGGCGCTTGCCGGAACTTTGTCGGTTGGCGGGATCCTGAAGTTTGCGTTCCGCTCCACAGACCCGGAGGAGATCCGAAAGACCTTGCTGTTTATGGGATTGGAGTATACGGAAGCGAACGTGGAGCTTTTAAGAGGTCTGGAAAACGGCGAGTGCTTGTA
>CAUWKK010000095.1:0-3501 GCA_963559385.1 uncultured Schaedlerella sp. | reverse complement strand
TATTCTATTGTTCATTCATATTTGCCAACTTTGCTGTCTGGTCTGCTGCAATCAGCATATACGTCTTTTATATTAGGGTGTAAGCATATACAGCTATACACCTACTTGGCATGAACATATACATCAAAATACCAACTAATATTACCATACCTTACACAGCTATACAACATCATCTTCTGCATCTTCACTATTTAATAGCGATTTTCACAGTAATAGGTAGGTGATACTTTTCCTTGATTAAAAATACTATGTGGAAACTCATATTGAAAGTTATCACCTTTGCTCGTATGTACCATATAAAGGTGTTCTGGATTTATATTCTTTTTCTCCAGGCACTGAAGAAATATCACCTTTCCAAAGGACATATTATAATATACTGTTGCCAAATAAGGAATCCGCATATCACATCACCCCCATGCTATGTAATATCTCATAAGGCAATCCAAATACATAAACAGAAAAATTTTCTAATTGCTTTTTATCGTATTTACTGGTGTCGAGCCTTTTCATCTTATGCACCAGTATATATTTGTAATAAGGTAAATTTGAAATATAACTACATCCAACAAGGTTTTTCGCATCTTCAAAGACATCATTTTCTTTTGAATTACTCATATCACCGCACCTCCATATCCCCATATTCTACTTTTTTCTTCGTGTCCTGCAGAAATCGTATAATCTCATTTATTTCTTTCGTAGCATTATCACAACCATAAAATTTTATCTGCTCAGTGAAACGTGTTTTATATAACAAATCATAAATGCTTTCTTCCTTAGAACAGTCTATTTTAATCAAAGACTGATACCCTTCTTTCAGTTTTTCAAGAGCCTTATCTAAGGACTCCGCATAGAAAGACTGTTTTTCTTTTCTTACAATATTTTTTATGGTCTTTGTTTGCATTGGGAACTCAAAGTGATCTCCTGGGTTCTTAGAAGCACTAAGCTGTTTTGATAAAGCACTAATCTCACTCATAGCATAACGTTCAAGGATTTTTTCTTTCTGTTCCTCTAGCCAGTATAAAGCTCCTTGAACAATTTTTTTATCATTTGAATTTAATTTTTCCATAACGGATGCTGTATCAGATACCAGAATATTAAGGTTCTTTAACAGTAAATTTCTATCTTCCAGTTTAGGATTTTGCATAATGCGTGTTGGCAAATCTGATTTTAATTTTTTAATCTCACTTTCACATTTTCTAGCAATCTTTTCACACAGATAAATGCAAAACAATCTGTCATGCAGAGCATTTCCCTCAACACGTTCACGAACTTCTGATACTTTTTCTGTGAGATTATCAATTCTTAAAATACCTTCTTCATTCAGATAATTAGTATAGGTATTCTCAAATGTTTTCATGCTATCTTCATCAGTATACAGAACTACGATTGCTGTGTGATTAGGATACTTTTTCAGTAGTGTTCTGGTAATCAACTCATCCGCAACTGACATATCAAAGTAGTATCTTCCATCTGGTGAAATATTAATCGGTGTAATTGTGCCTTCCTTCACATAATTCAGTATCGTCTGAGGGGCTAAATGTGTTCGTGCTGCTAAATCTCTTGTTGTTAATCTTTCCATAAATAAAACCTGCCTTTCACAAAATCATTTTTAATTTGCTTTCAAAAAGCATATAAATGTATCAATCATATCCAGTCAGACCTCTAAATGCTTTTGATATCAGCACAAATGCTATTTTTTATGGAGCGTGTGCAACTGGCAAACACACAGATACAAGAAGGTCTTGACATGGCGAACTATGACACTGGGTATTTTACATTCAAACAGATGGAGGCGAAATAGTATGAAGAGATTGCTCTTAGGTATCATGCTCTTGGGGATACTTGTAAGTCCGCTGAAAGCGGATGCCAGTTCTCCAAATTTCGCCTTTCATATTGGTGGTGAGGAATGGGTACATGAAAGTGTAGCTCCTATGGAACTTATGGAGGACACCGTAGAAGTAACGAATGAAACAGAAAGTCCACTTCAGTTTCGTTTAGTAGATACAGAGAATTTGAATGGTTCATCACTCTATGATGTGATGATGTACAGTTATAATAACAGTGATTTTGTGAAACTGAATGAATTATCTTCTGAATGGGTTCAGGTAGAAAGCGGTGAAACAGTAGAATTACCATTACAAGGTTATATGCCAGCAGAAGTTAATAATGACTTTCAATCTATGGAAATGCAGGCAAGATTTAACTTTGAAGGAAGATTACTGGAAACTGATTCAGAAGATGTAGATATCATTCAAAAAGGTGATAAGGTCATCGTAAAAACAGGAGATAATACTCATGTGGGCTTATTATCTATTACCATGTTAGTTTCACTAGCAGTACTTCCGCCTGTCCATTCCGCTCTCACTGTTTGTCCTAACAGCAACATCAATACTAAAGCCAATAACGGTTTCTTAATCTTCATTGTGGCACCTTCTTTCCTTAAATTGTGCAGACAGGGCAAGAATTTTATCTTTACAAGATAAAAATAACCCCCCTACGATAAGCAATATACCTGATAAGGTTATTGCTACCCAGCTTACTCCTCCCGTCTGTGGTAAAAAGGTAGTGCCTCCAGTACCATACATACTCATGTTAATGTCCTCTGCTTTATCAACAAAACCAGTTACTTCGATTGTTTTTGATACTTCCACACCAGAACTTGTAGTAGCTGTAATCTTATACTTCCCATTATGACTGACTGAGAATGTATACTCCTTACATGGTGTCTGACTTGACTCTCCATTTAACATCAACACACTGTCAATACTGCTATAAACTGTTATTGGAAAATTCGTGCCTGTTAGAATACCATTAGGTAACTCACTGTAAGAAATATCTGGTTTTCTGTTGAAGTGATACTGGACTGCTCATCTTTAATGTTATCCATGTTCTCAGATGCCCCTTCATTGGAATGCTCCTTTAGCGTTTCCTCTGACTGCTCCGCTGCTAATACTATCTGTGACGAATAAAGACTACTTGATACAGATAGTGCTAACAGCATACATACGACTGTTCTCTTCATGCTTAACCTCCTTATGTAATTTTCAAAGTTCCTTACGGGGAAAAACTGCATACTCATGATGCGTTGAGTAGACTCGTTGACTGATAGGAGTAAAATAGTCATCTGGGTTTGTTAAATATATTTGAAGAGTTGTAACTGTACATCTTACTTTATTTGTGTATCAGCTTGATGTCTTTCATATTTATGGAGGTCTTTGAGGTAAACTATGAAGAAGGACTTATCTTACATCAACACTACTCCTATCAGTCGTAAAAAGTACAGCAAAAACAACTCACCAGTGATAAATAGCATCACTGGCAATCTTCATTTTAAAAAAATCTCGTTTTAATTTACATCTCACTTTTATCTCGATTTCATCAAAAAATCCTTCCACAGTATCTCTCAAAATAAATTCACTTTTCTCCACAGTAAAATCCTCAAAAACCCTTGATTTTGCTACATTCTTCGGCATTTTTCTTTCAAAAATTGCCACAGAAAAA
>CAUWKK010000094.1:0-3532 GCA_963559385.1 uncultured Schaedlerella sp. | reverse complement strand
CTTATCATCAAAGATCCTAATTGTCAATGTTTTTTCTCTTTTTTATTTATTTCGCACAATTCAGACAACTCACTTTCTAACACTCTTTTTTCTGCCGAAAAATAATCCCCCTCGATAAAATCCCTTATCGCCTTTTCACCCACTCGTTTTTTTCACTTAATATTGATACATTTTGGGGAACTTTAGTAAACATTTCCGCAATCGGCACAGCCATCCATATCCCATCTGCTCCCCACATAACCGGCAACACCAAAAGACATACCACTAAAAACGCAAAAGTTCTTAAAAAAGACAAAACAGCCGATATTTTTCCATTTGAAAAAAACCGTAAATAATGCTGATGCAAATATATTAATGCCTGTAAACAAAAAACTTAATGCAAACAGTGTGAATCCATGCTTTGTAATTTCAAACACTTCACTATCCGCCGTTGTAAAAATGCCGATCAAAAAAATCAGAATAGCATTCTGCTACAATAAATATTATAACTGAAACTATACTAATCCTAAAAATCTTTTTCAATTGAGCCACATCCCGACTCCCATACTTGTAACTCACAACAGGAGCAACTCCGCCGGAAAATCCCATAAATACAGATGTCATAAAAAACTGCGCGTACAACACAATTGTAATTGCAACAACTCCCGCTTCCCCTGCATATTTCAGCATAATAATATTAAATAAAAACGTAGTAATCGCTATTGCCAGATTATTTACCATTTCCGAAGAACCTCATACAACCACGTATCAATACTTTTATTCGAAATACAGGCTTCACCAAATATAACGCTCCTTTCCGGTTCATTATAAAATAAATCAAGCCAAAAATCCCCGGAACAGAATACCCTATCGCAGTCGCCAATGCAGCGCCGCTCACTCCGCATCTGCACATCTTGATAAATACATAATCTAAAATAATATTTGATACTCCACCTAAGACGGCCAATGCTAAACCAAGATTCGGTTTTCCTGCCGTAACAAAAAAATTTTGAAACAGCATTTGAAAAACCGCCATCGGCACTGATATGATCAAAATAAACAAGTAATCATAACAATTTGCATACAATTCGGGTGTTGCACCCAATAACAAAATCAACGGATCAATAAACAATACTCCAGTATTAAAAATACTACTCCGAAAATTCCGCCAACCGAAACAATAAAAGAAAATTTTTCTTTCGCTTCTCCCCCTTTTCCTTCCCCCATATTTTTAGCTATGATAGCGCTTCCTCCGGTAGCTAACATAATGGACACCGCAATAATGATACTTGGAATCGGATATACAATATTCAGAGCAGATAACGTCTCTTCTCCTACATACCTTGACACAAAAATCCCATCCATTACTCATATTCACAAATATATCTCCTGCCCGAAACCCAGCATTAGCCATACAATAAATAACCGGACCGGAATCTCTCAATCCCTGCCCGGTTATTTCCTTTATCAACTTCATCTTTAATTCATCATCGCTTCTGAAATAGCTTCCAGAATCTTATCATGACATCCGCCGCATCCTGTAGAGCAGTGCGTTACTTTCTGCACTTCCTCAAATGCGGAAAGAACATCATCAAATTTCTCCATCTGCTGTAACGCTTTATCTACATCTCCATAAGACACTTGCTTACAATTGCAAATCATTCCAGTTCCCATTCTTTTCTCCTTTCTACTACAACTTTCTTTTTCAATTTTTGATAATTATAACACACGTTCTCAAAAATGAAAACTCAAAATAGTCCGCCGGACTGTTTTATCGTATGCTCGGCAATCAAAAAAAAGCAGCACCCTGTCAAAAAAACAGAGTGCCGCTTATTAACCAATATTCATTTCCAAATAAATCGGCTTATTTCGCCGCAATTGAAGCCTGAGCCGCTGCAAGTCTTGCGATCGGCACACGGAACGGTGAACAGGATACATAGTCCAGACCAAGTTTGTGACAGAATTCTACAGAACTCGGATCTCCACCATGCTCTCCACAGATTCCTACGTGCAGGTTCGGATTAACCGGTTTTCCTAATGTAATAGCCATATCCATCAGCTTGCCAACACCTGTCTGATCCAGCTTAGCAAACGGATCGTTCTCGAAGATCTTAGCATCATAGTAAGCGTCTAAGAACTTACCTGCATCATCACGAGAGAATCCAAATGCCATCTGTGTCAAGTCATTTGTACCAAAGCAGAAGAAGTCAGCTTCTTTTGCGATCTCGTCAGCTGTAAGAGCTGCTCTCGGAATCTCGATCATTGTTCCTACTTCGTATTTCAGATCGCTGTTTGCTGCTGCGATTTCAGCGTCAGCTGTCTCAACAACGAATTTCTTAACATATTTCAGTTCTTTCACGTCTCCTACAAGCGGAATCATGATTTCCGGTTTTACTGTCCAGTCCGGATGAGCGTTCTGTACATTGATCGCTGCACGGATAACAGCTCTTGTCTGCATCTTTGCGATCTCCGGATAAGTAACTGCCAGACGGCATCCACGGTGTCCCATCATCGGGTTGAACTCGTGCAGGCTGTCGATAATTGTCTTGATCTGCTCAACTGTCTTGCCCTGAGCATCAGCCAACTTCTTAATGTCTTCCTCTGTTGTCGGAACAAACTCATGAAGCGGCGGGTCAAGGAAACGGATTGTAACCGGGTTACCTTCAAGAGCCTCATACAGAGCCTCGAAGTCTCCCTGCTGCTCCGGAAGGATTTTCTCAAGTGCAGCTTCTCTTTCTTCTACTGTCTCAGAACAGATCATTTCACGGAATGCATCGATTCTGTCGCCCTCAAAGAACATATGCTCTGTACGGCAAAGTCCGATACCTTCTGCTCCAAGCTCGCGGGCTTTCTTCGCATCAGCAGGAGTATCCGCATTTGTACGAACCTTCATTGTTCTGTATTTATCAGCCCATCCCATGATTCTTCCGAACTCACCGGCGATCGTAGCGTCTACTGTCGGAATGATTCCGTCATAAATAGCTCCTGTAGATCCGTCCAGAGAAATGCAGTCTCCCTCGTGGAATTCTTTTCCGGCTAATGTAAATTTCTTGTTTGCTTCGTCCATTGCGATGTCGCCACAACCGGATACACAGCATGTACCCATTCCACGTGCAACTACTGCTGCGTGAGATGTCATACCGCCACGAACTGTCAGGATACCCTGAGCGCTCTTCATACCTGTAATATCTTCCGGTGATGTCTCCAGACGAACAAGGATTACTTTTTCACCTCTTGCAGCCCACTCTACAGCGTCATCTGCTGTAAATACAACCTTACCGCAAGCAGCTCCAGGAGATGCTCCAAGTGCTTTTGCCATCGGTGTTGCAGCTTTCAATGCAGCAGCATCGAACTGCGGATGAAGCAGAGTATCCAGGTTACGAGGATCGATCATTGCTACTGCTTCTTCTTCTGTTCTCATTCCCTCATCAACAAGGTCACAAGCAATCTTCAGAGCAGCCTGAGCCGTTCTCTTACCGTTACGTGTCTGCAGCATGTACAGTTTACCGTGCTCTACTGTAAACTCCATATCCTGCATATCTCTGTAGTGTGT
>CAUWKK010000093.1:0-3643 GCA_963559385.1 uncultured Schaedlerella sp. | reverse complement strand
GAAAGGAAAAATATGAAAAATATAATTGAAATCAATCTTGATAATTTAACAAGAGGACAACTTTTAGCATTAAAAAGAATTCTATATACAGCCGGAACCGTGGAAGATGTAAAAAAAGTCGATTTATATCTTGCCAAATATTTAGAAAAAGCGTTATTACACAATGAGCAATAAAGAATTGTCACAGACAATGTGTTTAAACAAACAATTATAGGATTTCTCAAATAACGGTCAGGACAGCGAACTAGGAATATAGCGCAATAGTAGATATAACAGATGAGAAAATATGGATTTACAACAAACTTCAATAGCCGAAACGCTCTTCGGAGCGTCCACCGTGGGACGGTCTCCCGGTGCTGATGATGGCAGACCAGAAAGGGGAAAATATGACTATAAGAATACCACAAGAAAAATATCCAATTGAGCCGGTAAGAAAAGCGTTAAAAAGTAAAGGTTTCCGTTATTCTAAAAAAGAAAGTTGCTTTATTGGAAAAGTCATGGAAGAAAACAAAACTTTTCTAAAATTATTAGGGTATTTATAGGTGGATATGTTCTGCCCTCTGTAGTGCCACTACTGTAATCGGTAAGCGTTCCAAGTCGCTACAAAGGCAGAGGATAGAGAAAACGTACTGGAGGAGGTGATGTGTATTTCCTTGTTCGACAGGTGCAAAAAACAGCGGTGCCGCAGGCATATTCAGAGCGCCGGTTCCTAACAGGGCGGTGGGGCGGCTGAATAAGCGTCCGGGTACAGGAAAGTAAAGATAGTTGGTAACTGGTAGGGCTAGTGGACTAAATATTTTTTTATTTATGAACGTGAGGATCGAGGAAACTAAAGCCCCTCTTTGGGGGAGAAAGAGGGGTTGGGGGAGTTTGGGTGGGAAGCTGATAGAACCAAAGCAATAAAAACAAACGATTTAGAATATAGCTCCCTTTTGCTCGATACATTTTCTGAATCAGTTGCTATATGAAATACCGGAATGTAGGTGGTCTATGACATATATAAGTAAATTATGGTTTCTGTCCGAAGTGTAACTTCGGACAGAAAGAAAAACTATTTTAGGAGCGATATCCCCTTCGGATTGCAAAGATATACATGATTATTCAATTGCTCTTCACTGGCAACCATTGTGGAATTGATAGATGTTACCATATTGACAAGATCATCTATATCATCGGTATATTCTATTGCGATACATTCATGGATTGAAGAGGGGAGAATAATAAATTTCTCTCCTAATTTCTTAGACAGAATGCGATGTGTTTCGGGAAGTAGTATATTTACGGCACCGAGAGTTTTATCTTTATTTGAAATTACATAAAAAGGCGGAGCGCTGATTTCAGAATCGTAGGATATTTGACCAAGAATCCCCTCTAACAATACGCTTATTGGATCAATAGTTAAGGTATCTTTTGTATTTTTAAAAGAAGCTCCCAGGAGTTCCTCTTCGGAAATATGCAGTGTTTCTAAAAGGGAACGGGTGATTTTAAAAGTTCCCTTTCCGTTTGGCATATTTATCGATGTATAAAACAGAATTAGTAGCAACGGGCTGTTGCTGAACTTTCCATAGCCACGCTAATATGAAAATGTCATACGGGACCATGGAATATGTGTCCAAAGGACATTTATGCCGTGAAAGCCCGTTGATATTTTCATATAGCAGTGGCACATCGAAGGCGGTTTGGAATTTATGAAGTTCTCTTTTTATTTTTTGCAACAGACCGTGCGACTGCTGCAGAAAACAATTTACATGGAGCGGTGCCAAAATTTGGTAAAGGGGAAGTTTTATTTGAATGTGAAATTTTGGTATTTGTATTCAGGAAGTAAAGCAGCCGTGACAAACTAAAGCCCCACTTTTAAGAGGGGTTGGGGGAGTCTTTTATAATAGGTGCTGCGTGTATTTTGCAGCACCAACAGGAAGCAGTGAATCAATGCTTCCTTACCGCTTATTCAATAAAGACGGTGGAACGGATATTGAAAAATAAGACGTTCCATCCGTTTCCGATACAAAAGAATGATTTGTTTTCTTTAACTATCAAATGGGGTGGTATATTCAGAATAGGAGTTAATCTTGTGTATAATGACAATTGAAACCCGGTGTCCATGAGGGTATAATATATTTGAACCCCCATTTATCTTATAGGAAATGTTCGCTTGAAAATCTTTATGCCGAAATTCGGCAAAAGAAGAAATTTGATTTTCTTCATTATCGTTAATATCTGAAGCCTTCAGCAAAATTTGTTTTTCTGCACCAAAATATAAGAGTCATCCGGTCTTTGCGGGGACTTTGTCTTAACTCGATGTGATTTTCTATTGTACAGCAAGTGAATTGCTGAAATGGTAAAAATGAAACAGGAAAATGGGAAGTGTTTTCAACACGGATACAGTAATGAAAGCAAAGTGAGGGGGTATTAGAATGCGGAGAAGATTTAAACAATTAACAAGAGCTGACAGATTAAAAATAGAAGCACTTCATAAAGCAGGACATAAAGTAGAAGAGATTGCAGAACATATCGGGGTGCATCGGAGTACGATATATAGAGAACTACGGAGAGGCCGGTATATCCATACCAATTCTGATCTTACAGAAGAAGAACGCTATTCCCCGGATATTGCAGAAGAAAGGTATCAGCGGAATCTTCGTGACAAAGGTCCGGATCTCAAGATAGGAAGAGATCACAGACTAGCAGAGTACATAGAGAACAAGATTGCAAATGAAGATTACTCACCCGGAGCGGTTCTTGGCGAAATCAAGGCAAGTGGATTGGAATTTGAGACAGAAATCAGTAAACAGACCCTTTATAGTTATATAGATAAGGGAATCTTTCTTACAATTACAAATAAAGATCTTCCGGTTAAGGGAACACGAAGAAAGAAAAACAAGCGGGTCAGATCGCAGGCAAGAGCAGCCGCAGGTGACAGCATTGAGAAACGTCCTGAGCATATCACGAACCGGGAGGAATTTGGACATTGGGAGATGGATACGGTCATTGGTAAAAAGGGGGAAAGCAAACACAGCCTCCTTGTATTGACAGAACGAAAAACAAGAGATGAGATCATGGTACTTTTATATGAACACACCATGCAGGCAGTTGTAAGAGCGTTGGACTGCATAGAAAAGAAATGGGGAAGTCTTTTTGGCAAGGTATTCAAAACCATTACTGTAGATAATGGAGCAGAGTTCTCAGATTGTAAGGGGTTAGAAAAATCCATATTAAAGGATGGGAAAAGAACAAAGCTATATTATTGCCACCCATACAGCAGCTATGAAAGAGGAAGCAATGAGAATCAGAATCGATTAGTAAGAAGAAAGATTCCGAAAGGAACAAATTTTGATGATAAGACTATAGAAGAGATACAGGAAGTAGAAGACTGGATCAACAATTATCCAAGAGAAATTTTTGGTTGGAGAACGGCAGCGGAAATGTTTCGATGTGAACTGGAAAAGTTAACAGCATAGGATCAGAAGAGAAATAAAAAGGTTAGGGGATAAGTTTGTGCAAAATTACTAATCAGATCAAGGAGATATTGTGCAAAGTGACGAAATGATGTTTAGCAAGAAAAGTTTCGCATTTAATGCTTGACTTTTAGCGAAATAAATAAAAAAGAGAAAAAACATTGACAATTAGGATCTTTGATGATAAG
>CAUWKK010000092.1:0-3918 GCA_963559385.1 uncultured Schaedlerella sp. | reverse complement strand
CCTTTGCTCATACGCATATTTATACAACGATATAACTTATTTGTCAATATAATTTTCGGAGATTTTGTATGGCGGATTTGTATTTGAAAAAAACAAAAAAAATATTGACAAAGAGGTTTGTGTGATGTTATCATGCAACACGTAAAGGCAAGGGCGTCTTTGAGAATATGATCTCGGAGGCGTTTTTTCTTTATTACAGCCAAATAGTTTAAAGAAGGCAAGGGCGTCTTTCATGTGATTACAGGAAAGGTGTCCTTGCCTTCTTTTATACGGAAGGAGTGTTCTTATGAAAAGAAAAAATGTTTCAAATTACTTTGGGTGTATGGTTTTTGATGACAGGGTTATGAAAGCAAGACTGTCTGCAAAAGTTTACCAGTCCCTGCGAAAAACTATAGATGAAGGAGTGAAACTTGACAGTAGTGTAGCGGATGCCGTAGCGGAAGCTATGAAAGAATGGGCCGTGTCAAAAGGTGCAACTCATTATACCCATTGGTTTCAGCCTCTAACCGGCATCACAGCGGAAAAACATGACAGCTTTATTTCTCCTTCTCCAAACGGAGGCGTAATCATGGAATTTTCCGGAAAAGAACTGATTAAAGGTGAACCGGATGCCTCTTCTTTCCCTTCCGGTGGTTTAAGAGCTACCTTTGAGGCAAGAGGATATACTGCATGGGACCCTACCTCTTATGCATTTATCAAAGGAAAAACCTTATGTATTCCTACAGCCTTTTGTTCCTACGGAGGAGAAGCACTGGATAAGAAGACACCACTGCTTCGTTCTATGAAAGCGCTGAATAAACAGACGCTGAGGATTCTTCGTCTTTTCGGTAATGAGAATGTAACCTATGTTACTACTTCTGTAGGACCGGAACAGGAATATTTTCTCATTACAAAAGAAATGTATGATCAGAGAAAGGATCTTCAATTTACAGGACGTACATTATTTGGTGCAAGACCTCCGAAAGGACAGGAGATGGATGACCATTATTTCGGTGTGATTAAACCAAGAGTGGAAGCTTACATGGCAGACTTAAATGAGGAACTATGGAAACTAGGCATTCTTGCCAAGACCCAGCACAACGAGGTGGCTCCGGCACAGCATGAGCTGGCTCCTATCTATACAACCACCAACATTGCTACGGACCATAACCAGCTTACCATGGAAATGATGCAAAAAATAGCTGCAAAGCACGGGCTTGTTTGCCTGCTTCACGAAAAACCCTTTGCAGGAGTCAATGGAAGCGGAAAGCATAATAACTGGTCTATATCCACGGATACAGGGGTAAATCTGCTGTCACCCGGAGAAACTCCGTATGAAAATGCACAATTTCTACTATTTCTGTGTGCGGTCATCAAAGCAGTAGATGATTATCAGGATCTTTTGAGACTGTCCGTAGCGACAGCGGGAAACGATCACCGTTTGGGGGCAAACGAAGCTCCTCCGGCTGTAGTATCTATGTTCCTTGGCGATGAGCTGAACGCTGTTTTAGAAGCAATCGAAAAGGATATTCCGTATGCCGGTGCAGAGAAAACACAGATGAAGCTGGGGGTGGATGTACTTCCTAAATTTAACCGAGATACGACAGACAGAAATCGTACCTCGCCATTTGCTTTCACGGGCAATAAATTTGAATTCCGTATGCTGGGCTCTTCCAACAGTATTGCGTGTGCTAACATGATGCTGAACAGTGCGGTTGCTGAAAGTCTGAAAATCTATGCTGACAGACTGGAAAAAGCGGATAATTTTGAAGAAACCCTTCATACTATGATTCGGAAGACGATCAAGGATCATAAGAGAATCATCTTTAACGGAAACGGATACGATGAGACGTGGATAAAAGAGGCAACGGAAGTCAGAGGTCTTGTGAATTATCCGACAACGCCGGATTGTATGCCTCATTTGCTGGATGAAAAGAATGTCAGAATGCTCACTTCACATAAAGTATTCTCCAAGGCAGAGCTGGAATCAAGATGTGAGATCATGTTGGAAAACTACTGTAAGACGATCCTGATAGAAGCAAATACTATGGTAGATATGGTGAACAGAGAAATTATTCCGGCGGTAGAAGCTTATACAATGGAACTGGCAAAGACTGTTTCTGTAAAAAGAAGTGTTGATGTGACACTGGCATGCCAATATGAGAACAGATTGATCAAGAAACTTTCCGCCCTTACAGATCAAATGGCATTCAGAACCAATGCATTGGAAACCGCACTGGTTGAGATACAGGATGCTAAAGATATCGAAGAACAATCCTTTGAAATCCGAGATACTATATTAAACAAAATGCAGGAATTGAGAATTGCATGTGATGAAGCAGAAACCGTTACGGCAAAGAAATACTGGCCTTTCCCAACTTATGGAGATTTGTTGTTTAGTGTAAAATAAAAATGAAATTCGGGAGGAGTGGTTATTATGTATAGTTCTGTAAACACAATCTGGGTATTATTTGGTACAGCATTGGTTTTTTTTATGCAGGCAGGATTCTCTATGTGTGAAGCTGGATTTACCAGAGCCAAAAATACTGGAAATATTTTAATGAAAAACCTGATGGATTTTTGCATCGGAACCCCGGCTTTCTGGTTGGTTGGATTTGGATTGATGTTTGGAAACGGTTCCGGAATCATCGGTTCTTTTGATCCTCTAATTCAAGGAGATTATAGCCAGGTGCTTCCTTCCGGTGTTCCTCTTTGGGCTTTTGTGATTTTCCAGACGGTCTTTTGTGCAACGTCTGCCACAATCGTATCAGGAGCAATGGCAGAGAGAACCAAATTCAGTGCTTACTGTATTTATTCAGCAGCGATTTCTCTTCTGATCTATCCGGTTTCCGGTCATTGGATTTGGGGAGGCGGCTGGCTTTCTCAGATGGGATTTCATGATTTTGCAGGCTCCACAGCTGTACATATGGTAGGTGGTATTTGTGCTCTGATTGGTGCAAAAATCTTAGGACCACGTATTGGAAAATATGATAAAAATGGTAAACCGCAGGCGATTTTAGGACACAACCTGACCTTTGCAGCTCTAGGTGTTTTTATCCTCTGGTTCTGCTGGTTTGGATTTAACGGAGCTTCCACCGTAGGAATGGACAGCGATGCCCTTATTGAAACAGCAGGAAGGGTATTCTTTAATACCAACATGGCAGCCGCTGTTGCCTGCTGTGTGACTTTGATCTTTACTTGGATTCGTTACAAAAAACCAGATGTTTCTATGACTTACAATGCTGCCTTGGCTGGTCTGGTGGGTATCACCGCTGGCTGTGATGCTGTGGATGCGGTTGGGGCAGCCGTCATTGGTATTGTCTGCGGTGTTCTGATTGTGCTGGCTGTAGAATTTTTTGATAAGGTTGCCAAAATTGATGACCCGGTAGGTGCTGTTTCTGTTCACTGTGTCTGTGGCGCTACAGGAACAATTTTGACAGGGCTTTTTGCCACAGGAGTGACTACAGAAGCAGGCCTGTTTTATGGCGGCGGTGTACATTTCCTGGGAATCCAGGTATTGGGTGTTCTCTCTGTAGCAGTCTATGTTGCGGTGATTATCACAGTTGTATTTTTAGTACTTAAACATACCATCGGACTTCGTGCAAAAGCAGAAGATGAAATTGCAGGATTGGATGTTTCAGAACACGGACTGCTTACCGCTTATGCCGGATTTTCCATGTTGCCGGATATCACTGTCGAAAACGTAGATATCAATACTGTATTTACCACAGGGGATGTGCCGGAGGCAGAAGCAATACCAGTGAAAAAGGTTCCTGCATTTGAAGATGGCATACCGAAATTTACCAAAGTGGAAATCGTATGCAAGGAATCAAGACTTGAGCCTTTAAAAGCAGCCATGATGGATTTGGGGATCACAGGTATGACCGTATCACATGTCCTTGGATGCGGAGTACAGAAAGGAAAACCAGAGTATTACCG
>CAUWKK010000091.1:0-4013 GCA_963559385.1 uncultured Schaedlerella sp. | reverse complement strand
ATGAATCCAGAGGGAAATATTCTGCCAATTATCAGCAGTTCCAATCTACATTCTGGATCGTAGGAGGCTCTTTAAGCTTTATTATCGGTCTGGTAGGTGTATTAAATTTTATCAATGGAGAAGTGACCACGATCATTTCCAGAAGGCGGGAATTAGCGATGCTGCAAAGTATCGGAATGACAGGAAAACAAATGAAACAAATGTTGATCCTGGAAGGGGTACTTACCGTGGGAATGGCGCTGATCCTGGCTGCGCTTTTGAATTTGGGAGTATTTTTCGGAATCATGCCGGTAATAGAAAATCTGTTCTGGTATTTTAAACAGAACTTCACAATGGCAATGATACTTGCGGCTTTTCCGGTGCTATTGTTGCTTGGAACCGGAATTCCGGCTCTTGTTTACAGGCAGGCGGCGAAAAAGAGTATTGTAGAGCGGCTGAGAGAAAGTGATATGTAGAGAAGGAGCGTACGGTCAGGACAGACTGTGCGCTCCTAATGTAAACATAGGATAGAATGCTTATTTTCGATAAGCAAACTTCGGCAATCCGTTTTCGCTCGGAATTGTTACAGATCCTTGGATCAAAGGGGCAGCATAACGAATAAATTCGTCTCCGATATCAGAACCGTCGTTTGTGATCCATGAAAGCGGTACGGTTTTCTCGCGGTTGCAGATCAGATTCACATCCTCGGTTATATAGTCAATCCGGTAATTTTCGGAAAACTGTCCGGAAGTTTCCTGAGAGGATCCTATGCGGCGAAAAGCAATCATTTTACCGGTTTCACCTTTGAGGGCACAGGCTACGCCGTAAGCGCCGGAGGCAATCGCTTCTTTCTGGTCTGTCTTGGAAAGCATGGAGGAAGAACATCTCTGGCAGACGTTCAATTCGATAGAACGTACCTTTACTCCGAGACGTTCTTTTACCAGATTTTCCAGATATTTTCCCGAACCGGTCAGCATCTTATGACCAAAGGTGTCTACACCGACATCACTTGCAAGCTCACAGACAAAAGTGCCGTTTCCGTCATTGATTCCCTCGGAAATACATACAACAAGATTCGGTGTTGTTTCCAGAGCTGTTTTTACTTTTTCAATAAAAGCGTCTTGGTCAAAAGCGACTTCCGGGAGATAAATCAATACAGGATTGTCTCCTTTAAATTTACGTGCCAATACGCCGGAAGCGGCGAGCCAGCCGGCATGACGGCCCATGATCTCAACGATAGTAACCGATTTTTTATTGTCATAGACAGATGCGTCAATTGCAATCTCACGGACGGTAGATGCGACATATTTGGCGGCGCTTCCAAAGCCGGGAGTGTGGTCTGTCAGAACAAGATCGTTGTCAATCGTCTTTGGAATACCGATGAACCGGATGTCGCTTCCGACTGTTTCTGCATAGCGGGAAAGCTTGCTGACCGTATCCATAGAATCATTTCCGCCGATGTAGAAGAAATAGCCGATGTTGTATTCGGCAAATTTTTCAAATAGTTTCGGATAGACTTCATCCTGCAGATTCTCCGGCAGTTTGTAGCGGCAGGAACCGAGGTAAGATCCGGGGGTGGTCTTGATCAGCTCTAATTCACCTGAGAGCTCTAATGGTTTCATATCCATAAGCTGGTTATTCAGAAATCCTTCGATTCCATTTATCATACCATAGACAGTGCCAAGTGTTTCTTCGCGGTTCAGAGCTTCATATACAACTCCGTATAAGCTGGCATTGATAACGGCAGTCGGACCGCCGGACTGTCCGACAATTACATTTTTTTTCATAATGGGGATTCCTCCGTTTTCTTTTGATGTGTGATATCTGATTCACATAATATGTATTTTAACATTTTCAGAATAAAGTGGCAAATATTATTGTTTTCGGGTATAATGTGAAACATGGGCAGAAAGGGGAAATTTTACAGAAACAGTATTCTGCCTGGAAGTGAAAGGTGAGGAGAACAGCATGAAATATATTACATTTGCTATTCCGTGCTACAATTCGGAGGCATATATGGAAAAGGCAGTGCAATCGATTTTGCCGGCAGGAGACGATGTGGAAATTTTGATTGTCAATGACGGTTCCACAGACGGTACGGAGGCGCTTGGAAGAAAGTTGGAAGAACAGTATCCGGGAATTGTAAAATTGATCAATAAGGAAAACGGCGGACATGGGGATGCGGTAAATACCGGACTTGCCCATGCCAGCGGAAAATATTTTAAGGTCGTGGACAGCGATGACTGGGTAGATGAAGAATCTCTTTTGAAGATTTTGGAAACAATCAAAGGATTTGTTGAAACGGAATCAATGGTGGACATGCTTATTGCAAATTATGTCTATGAGAAGGTAGGAATGGAGCATAAAAAAGTCATTCATTACCGAAATGTTCTGCCGCAGAACCAGATTTTTCATTGGGATGATATCGGAAGCTTTCATTTGGATCAGTATATCCTGATGCATTCTGTAATCTACCGTACGGAAATGCTGAAGCTGTGTCAGCTTCGGCTCCCCAAGCACACGTTTTATGTGGATAATATTTACGTGTATTATCCGCTGCCGCATGTGCGTACACTCTATTATATGGATGTGGATTTTTACAGATATTTTATCGGGCGAGAAGACCAGTCCGTCAATGAGAAAGTGATGATCAGCCGGGTGGATCAGCAGATTTTTGTGACAAAAACAATGATAAGTATGTATGAGCTTCGTATGGTGCAGAGCAAAAAGCTGCGGAAATATATGATCAACTATCTGGCAATCATGATGACGGTTTCATCTATCCTCTGCATTCGTTCTAAAAAGAAAGAAAATTTGGAGAAGAAGGCAGAACTTTGGAAATACCTAAAGCAGAAAGATTACAAGACTTATTTTAAGATTCGTCATGGGATTTTGGGGCAAACGATGAATCTGCCGGGACGCTCCGGACGCAAGGTGTCCTCTATGGCATACAGCGTGGCGCGCAGATTGATTGGGTTTAATTAAAGAAGCGCACATATTTTGGCAGCCATGTCGCATACTATTTCATAGAAAGGAAAAATATCTATGAAAAGGAGTATGTGTCATGGCTGTTAATTTTAAGGAAAGTAAAACAAAGGAAAATCTGATGCGTGCATTTGCAGGGGAAAGTCAGGCACGCAACCGTTATGCCATTGCTGCAGAGACAGCGAGAGCTGCGGGAATGTATACAATCGCAGAGATCTTTTTGTATACCGCAGAGCAGGAACGTGCACATGCAGCACGATTTTATGAATTGTTGTATAGTATTTCAGGAGAAACGGTTTTTATTGACGGAGGGTATCCGGTGGATGTGGGAGAAAGTATTGCGGAGCTGATGCGTGCGGCAGAGCATAATGAGAAAGAAGAATTTGAAGAGATATATCCGGCATTTGCGGAAGTTGCAAAGGAAGAAGGCTTTTTTGAGGCGGCTTCTGCTTTTATGCAGATTGCGGAAATAGAGCATACACATCAACTGCGATTTGCCGATGTGGCAAAAATGCTGGAGGGAAACTGCTATTATGTAAAAGAAGAACCCGAAAAATGGATTTGTACAAACTGTGGATATATTCATGAGGGAAAACAGGCTCCGAAGGTCTGCCCTGTTTGCAGACATGAACAGGGGTATTTTCTGCCGTATTGTCTGGCGCCGTATAAAGGAGAATGTCGATGAGTCAGAAAGTAGAAAATTTGTTAAATCTTGCGTTGGATGCAACAGAGGAGGAACGGGAAAAATCTCTGGAATTGAAGGTTGGTTATAATCCGATCGAACGAGAATGGGAACTGATCATCAAGTACTCAGGGGCATTGGAAACTGTTCGTTCACTTGCATCTTCCGTCACCGAAATGGCAAATGAATATGCGGTGATTTCGATTGCAGAGTCACGGATCGGAGAATTGGCGCGGATTCCGGAGGTGGATTTTATCGAAAAACCGAAACGACTGTTTTTTCAGACAGAGAACGGAAAGCGGGTTTCCTGTATCAATGAGGTACAGAGAACCCCTTTTCTTTTTGGAGGAAGTATGAGTGGGGATGA
>CAUWKK010000090.1:0-4140 GCA_963559385.1 uncultured Schaedlerella sp. | reverse complement strand
TTATGAGTTTAAAAACGTAGACAGTAAAGCTACCCAAGATTTAAGCGCTTACGAATGAAAAATAAAAGAGAGTAGTCATTGATCCTTTGATATAATGGTTTCGATGAAAAAACCACAAATATTAAAGGAGACTACTCTCATGGATATTGTAACATTATTAGAAGGTTTAGTGAACAGATTGATTGAAGCTGAGGAAAAATCCTCTAATATTTTATACCAATCAAAGTTGTTCTTTTCTCTTATCCCCAATCCCAGAAACAATGCTTTTAATTGCAGCTATAACTCCTGTTAGAAGCAATATAAAAATACTCTTGATTACAAATTCTCGAAACCAATTTATTGTAAATGGCAAATATTGAAATATCCATTCATACCAATTAAAATACATTAATTCAAGACAATGTATCCCCAATATAATCATAGAGTTTCTTCCTATCCAACTAAAAATAACAGTCATTAATTTACTTCTATTGAATAGCTTAGCTATGGCAATCATCGCAATACTTCCTGCAATCGCCTCTATAACACTAAATATTCCAAACGGATAAGATCTTGTTGCCAATTCTATTGAGATTCCCATTCTCATAAAGTATATCCAAACTGCAGCTGGAATTATTAAAGTATAACAATAATTTTTATTAAAAAATTCTTCTTTTCTTAACCAATTTCCCACTCCTATAAAAATAAGTGCGACAAGAGCAACATCCAGACTCCATGGCATAAAAGCATAGTATTTCCCTAATAGATAACCTGAAAAAGCAAGCAGTAAAATTCCCCAAGGACATATAAAGCGATATTTCTCTGACAGCCTCATAAGTATTACATAAATGTTCCGCGCAAGGAAAAGGCAACAGACAAACCACACTAGCCATACAGAATCAAATGTTAAAAATCTTGTTGACACTTTACTCATCCCACCAAGCATCGCCTTTATTTTATATAACAATAATTCTGTTACATCCCCTCCTGCTCTCCAACCAATAAATGTATAAATTCCTGCTGATAATAGGCATACACTCATATATGGCACGAGCAATGTCCTTGCTGATCGTATAAAGGTTCTTTTTATGTTATAATTCTTTATAAAATACCCATTAATAATTATAAACAAAGGCATGTGAAAAGAAAAAATGATTATGCGCAGATACTCCGGAATTTCGGTATGACCAAGTATCATTAACATAATAGTAATTCCTTTCGCAATA
Organism: uncultured Schaedlerella sp.; assembly: GCA_963559385.1. GTDB lineage: Bacteria > Bacillota > Clostridia > Lachnospirales > Lachnospiraceae > Schaedlerella. Next base: position 2,935 of record CAUWKK010000090.1, on the reverse strand, counting down.
TCCCAATACTTAATTCTGCCTTCCACCCCTGAATTTTTACTTTTCAAGAGGATTCTACTTTTCTGAAATTCATATTTTTCTTCTATATTGCTTTTTACACATCTATATATTTCTTTGCAAACCCTGATCACATATATTCCAACTGTAAAAAGCAATACTTTCAGTATTAATATAATCCAAATAATCTGATAGTTCTGAAGATGTAATCTTTCTCCACAAAACTGCCATATCCAGTCCCATGATAGAATAGGCAATTCCACCGCATGCATACACAAAATAATTAATGTATTTTTCCCGTAGAATTCTAATATTTTTGCTATTCTGTTTGTTTTTTGCTCAATTTTTTTGCAAAACAAAATAACCAGATAACTTCCTGCCAAAGCTCCTATAATATCAAACAAGCCCTTTCCGAAATAGTTTTGTACAATATAAAATTGTCCGCAAAACAAAATACTAAATAACCATATACATGCCGCCGCTCCCGTCATCACCGGCGATACTGCCCTCTCAAATAACTTATATTTATTAAAAAGCCAGCCAAGATATACAAACATAGCTGAGGTCATCCCAGCCTGAATGCTGAAAGGCAACCATACCATTTCACTTGTCTTATATCCCACATATGCCAGAAGAATAATTCCCAACCATCCATATTTATAATCTATAAGATATCGTACGATCACTAGCGCAACAAACAATGCCAACAAAAACCATATCGCACCAATTTGTTTCATATAAAAAGGTGATGTATATTCAATCGTTCCACTTCCATATAAGGATGCGATTACCCATGTCTTCACATCACTTACCAGATACTCAAGGCTATGGGTTTTTATTATATTAGTTAGACTGACTCCTATAATAATACATATACAAGTAATCATATAAGGAATAATCAACTGTTGATATTTCTTTTTAATAAAACCTTTGACAGATGTATTATTTTTCAGGAAATAGCCGCTAATCAGAAAGAAGATCGGTACATGAAATGTGAACACAAAATTATTAATGGCTGCATTCCCCATATGTCCTGCAATAATACATAGAATAGCAATTCCTTTCGCTATATCAAAGTATCTGACCCGTTCCTTCATCCTTTCTCTCCTGTATCCACTGTTTTTAATCTATATTTTTAAACCTTGTAATTTTTGAATCGCATGTTTGAGTACTTCTATATCACTAGCAAATGAAAATCTAATATAATTTTCATCGCTGATTCCATATGCATTTCCCGGAACCCCTAAAATTCCGGTTCTGTCCAATATTTCTTCCTCTATCCCTTTTTTCATATCCGGCAGCTCTATTTTTACCCACACATAAAATGCACCTTTTGGAATTCTGCAAGAAATATGCTCAATCTTATTCAATTCATGAACGAAATAATTTCTACGCTCCTCATATTTTAACCGCATCTTTTCTATCTCATCATCGCATTCAAATGCCCTAAGTGCAGCCCTTTGAACAAACGGACTTAATCCGGTTATAGAATGTGCATACAATTTAAACATTATATCTGTAATTTCTTTATCTGCAATTACATACCCGATTCTCCATCCTGTCATTGCCACACTCTTAGAAAAACCATTAATCGTAATTACCCTATCAAATATTTCATTATAGGATGCCATACTTACGCTTTTCTTTCTATCAAAAATAATTCTATTATATATTTCATCTGATAACAAATAGATTTGATGACGTTTTACAATCTCCAAAAGTACTTCACTTTCTTTTTCACTCAAAATCTGACCTGTAGGGTTATTAGGATAATTGATAATGAGCATTTTTGTTCTTTCCGAAATACATGCCTCAAGACTTTCCCTTTTTATCTGATAATCATCTGATTCATCCAATTGACAAATAACAGGAATCCCCCCACAGGCTTTTACTATCGGTGCATAAGACACCCACATTGGAGCTAATATAATAACTTCTTCTCCCGGATTAATTACTGAAGCTACCGACATATATACTCCAAATTTACCTCCCGGAACCATGATCACATGCTCCGCCGTACACTGTATTCCATTTGCAGTTTTCTCATGTTCTGCTATTTTCTCTCTCAGTTCCAAAAGCCCACGACCGACAAGATAATGCGTATCACCGTTCCGCAAAGCATGAACCGCCGCTTCAACTATAACAGCCGGTGTGTCAAAATCCGGCTCTCCTCCGGTAAGATTAATAATCTCTTTTCCTTCTGCTTGAAACTGCGCTGCTTTTTGCATTAAAGATATCGATTTCGATTCCTCAATTTTTTCAATATATTGATTAAAATTTTTTCTCATTCCTATCTTTTTGTGCCCCTTATACATTTGTTTTCATATTCTTCTTACTCTATAAATCCGTATTTTCTATAACTTGATATATAAATGAGTCGCCTATAACATCAGCTTCTCCAACATAATAATTTCGCAAATACTTTTCGCTCATATATGTAGCTACTCGCTCTGCATAATCTATTGACAGAAACCGTACTTTGCCAATATTATCTTCAATATTTTCCATATTACTATTGGAATTATAAATAGTATATGGTAATTTCATTATATTGCAGCTCTGATATGCTCCCTTTTGCAATGAATCAAAAGGCATATCTTTCTGTATAAAGTCTTCATTATTCGTAAGATATATGTTTTCCGCATCAGCACTTATAATATCAATCATCTCTTGTATTTCATAGGTGTCACCTTGATATTTACTGGTGATATTCCAATACTGTTGATTAATCAAAATAACAAGTGCTATCCCTATAATAAATGAATAGTATCTTTGTAGTCCTATGCTATCTACATGAATATCTTCCATTATTGCCAACATCGCTATTATAGGTGCTATCCAAATTATAACGCCTCTTACCATAACTTCATCTATGTTATTCATAAAGTACCAAAAAAATAATCCATAACTTACAATAAATAAATAACTTCCCCAAAAA
>CAUWKK010000089.1:0-4243 GCA_963559385.1 uncultured Schaedlerella sp. | reverse complement strand
AAATGGCAAGAAAAATGAAGACCATGGATGGTAACCAGGCAGCAGCTCATGTGTCATATGCTTACACAGAAGTTGCGGCGATCTACCCGATCACACCATCATCAGTTATGCCAGAGCACGTAGACGAGTGGGCTACAGAAGGCAGAGAGAATATTTTCGGAACAACTGTTGAGGTAACAGAGATGCAGTCCGAGGCAGGTGCAGCGGGTGCAGTTCACGGTTCCTTGGCAGCAGGAGCTCTGACAACAACATTTACAGCATCACAGGGATTGCTTTTGATGATCCCGAACTTATATAAAGTAGCAGGCGAGCAGCTTCCGGGTGTATTTAATGTTTCTGCCCGTGCAATTGCAAGCCACGCACTGTCAATCTTCGGAGATCACTCTGATGTATATGCATGTCGTCAGACAGGTGCGGCTATGCTTTGTGAGTCCAGTGTACAGGAAGTTATGGATTTGACACCGGTTGCACACTGTGCAGCATTAGAGGGTAAGATTCCGTTCATTAACTTCTTCGACGGATTCAGAACATCTCACGAGATTCAGAAGATTGAGACATGGGATTATGAAGATTTGAAGGATTTGGTAAATATGGATGCGATCGACGCATTCCGCGCACATGCGCTGAATCCGAACCACCCATGTCAGAGAGGTTCCGCACAGAACCCGGATATCTTTTTCCAGGCGAGAGAAGCATGTAACCCATATTACGATGCGCTTCCGGGTGTCGTTCAGGATTATATGGACAAGGTAAATGCAAAGATCGGAACAGATTATAAGCTGTTCAACTATTACGGAGCAGCAGATGCAGAACGCGTGATCGTAGCTATGGGATCTGCCTGCGAAACGATTGAAGAGACGGTTGATTACCTGTTGGCAGCAGGCGAGAAGGTCGGTGTTGTTAAGGTACGTCTTTACAGACCGTTCAGCGCACAGGCACTGATTGATGCAATTCCGGAGACAGTTAAGACAATTACTGTTCTGGACAGAACAAAAGAGCCGGGAGCGCTTGGAGAGCCACTGTATCTGGACGTTGTTGCAGCTCTGAAAGGAAGCAAATTCGATGCGGTTCCGGTACTTTCCGGACGTTATGGACTTGGCTCCAAAGACACAACACCGGCACAGATCGTTGCAGTATTTAAAAATACAGAGAAGAAGGTTTTCACGATCGGTATCGTAGATGACGTAACAAACCTGTCTCTTGATGAGGGCGCTCCGCTTGTTACAACTCCGGAGGGAACAATTAACTGTAAGTTCTGGGGACTTGGTGCCGACGGTACGGTTGGTGCAAACAAGAACTCGATCAAGATCATCGGTGACAATACAGACATGTATGCACAGGCATACTTCGATTATGACTCTAAGAAATCCGGTGGTGTGACAATGTCTCACTTACGTTTCGGTAAGAGCCCGATCAAGTCAACATACCTGATCCGTCAGGCAAACTTTGTTGCATGTCATAATCCGTCCTATGTTGACAAGTACAACATGGTTCAGGAATTGGTTGACGGAGGAACATTCCTTCTGAACTGTCCATGGGATATGGAAGGTCTGGAGAAGCATCTTCCGGGGCAGGTAAAGGCATATATTGCAAACCACAACATCAAGTTCTATACGATCGACGGTATCAAGATCGGTAAAGAAATCGGACTTGGCGGACGTATCAATACAGTTCTTCAGTCAGCATTCTTCAAACTGGCAGCGATCATTCCGGAAGAGGAAGCAATCGATCTGATGAAGAAAGCAGCGAAGGCTACTTACGGAAGAAAGGGCGACAAGATCGTTCAGATGAACTACGATGCAATTGATGCAGGCGCGAAACAGGTTGTTGAAGTAACTGTTCCGGAGAGTTGGAAAGATGCAGCAGATGAAGGTCTGTTCACACCGGAAGTAAAGGGCGGAAGAGCAGATGTTGTTGATTTCGTTAAGAATATTCAGGCTAAGGTAAATGCACAGGAAGGAAATACACTTCCGGTATCTGCATTCAATGATTATGTAGACGGTTCTACACCGTCCGGTTCTTCTGCATACGAGAAACGTGGTATCGCAGTAGATATTCCGGTATGGAAACCGGAGAACTGTATCCAGTGTAACCGCTGTGCGTATGTATGTCCGCATGCAGTTATCCGTCCGGTAGCATTGACAGAGGAAGAAGTTGCGAAAGTTCCGGAAGGAATGGAGACTCTTGATATGACAGGTATGCCGGGAATGAAGTTTGCAATCACAGTTTCTGCATATGACTGTACAGGCTGTGGATCTTGTGCAAACGTATGTCCGGGAAAGAAGGGCGAAAAAGCGCTTGTTATGGGCAATATGGAAGCAAACGCAGGTTCCCAGAAGTACTTCGATTTCGGAACAGAGATTCCGGTAAAACCGGAAGTAGTAGCAAAATTCAAAGAAGCTACTGTAAAGGGAAGTCAGTTCAAACAGCCGCTGCTTGAGTTCTCAGGCGCATGTGCAGGATGTGGTGAGACACCTTACGCAAAACTGATCACACAGTTGTTTGGAGATAGAATGTATATTGCAAACGCAACAGGATGTTCCTCTATCTGGGGTAACTCATCACCGTCCACACCATACACTGTAAATGCAAAAGGACAGGGTCCGGCGTGGTCCAACTCCTTGTTCGAAGATAATGCGGAGTTTGGTTATGGTATGCTCCTTGCACAGAATACAATCCGTGCAAGACTGAAAACAAAAGTAGAGAAGATTGCTGAAGTAGCTGAGAAAGAAGATGTGAAGGCAGCAGCAAAAGAATATCTGGATACATTTGCATGCGGCGCAACAAACGGAACAGCTACAGACAACCTTGTAGCAGCTTTGGAAGCTTGCGACTGCGATCTGGCAGAAAGACTGGAGGTTCTGAAGAACAAAGACTTCCTGGCTAAGAAGTCTCAGTGGATCTTCGGTGGAGACGGATGGGCTTACGATATCGGATTCGGCGGTGTTGACCATGTACTTGCAAGCGGTAAGGACATCAACATTATGGTATTCGATACAGAGGTTTACTCTAATACAGGCGGACAGTCCTCCAAGGCTACTAAGACAGGCGCTACTGCACAGTTTGCGGCAGGCGGAAAAGAAACGAAGAAGAAAGACCTTGCAGGCATTGCAATGAGCTACGGCTATGTATATGTTGCACAGATTGCTATGGGTGCTGATTTCAATCAGACTGTAAAAGCAATTGCAGAGGCAGAGGCTTATCCGGGACCGTCATTGATCATTGCTTATGCTCCGTGTATCAATCATGGTATTAAGAAAGGTATGAGCAAGGCTCAGACTGAGGAGCAGTTGGCTGTTGAATGTGGATACTGGAATAACTTCCGCTACAATCCGGCAGCAGAAGGCAATAAGTTCTCACTGGACAGCAAAGAGCCTAAGCTGGAAAGCTATCAGGAATTCTTGGACGGAGAAGTACGTTACAACGCACTGAAGAGAGCAAATCCGGAGAAGGCTGAAAAATTGTTTGCAGAGAATGAAAGAGAAGCAAAAGAAAGATATGATTATCTGAAGAAGCTAGTTACAGTGTATGCATCAGAAGAGTAGAATAAGGCTCATTTCAATGAAAGATGACATTAACATGACAAATGGAAAAGGAATCTTAATATGAATGAGCGCAGGAAGGGAATCGGCAAGACCGGTTCCCTTTTCTTGTCTTCCACGCAATAAAACAAGCCGGTTGACTCTTCTGAGTTTTCAGATTATTTTAAGGTAAAATAAATTGACAAGAGCTTTTTTCGGAACTATGATAGTGTTAAATTAGGAACAATTACTGTATGTAGCGAAAGCGTAGGGGAGACAGGTTAGGATGAATAATCTTGCGGGAATGGGAAGTGTTTTAACGATATTGGCTACTGTAGGAATTGTACTTCTTACGGTGGCTGTTGTTTCATGGATCATGCAATTGCGGAGAATGCGGAAGATCCGCGGCAGAATGGCGTTTTACTATGGACGATGGAGAGACGTCTATTACACGGGAGATGCATTGTCGGTTATCGGAGAATATACCCGGATGCAGGAGGTCGGAGTGGATGAGATCACATGGAATGATCTGGATTTGGATGAGGTGTTTCAGAGAATCAATCACACATGGTCGTTTGCGGGAGAGGATTATCTGTATTATCTGATGCATGTGCCGGAAGTGTCAAAAGCAGATTGGAAAGAACAGGAAGATTTGATTCGTTATTATCAGGAACATGAGAAGGAGCGGATCGAGTTGCAGATGATATTTGCAGGAGTAGGAA
>CAUWKK010000088.1:0-4338 GCA_963559385.1 uncultured Schaedlerella sp. | reverse complement strand
GCGGACATCACGTGCAGAACTTAGTGCGAGGTTAGTTGAGAGAAGATACACATATAAATACACGAATGTAAAAGGAGAAGATGATCATGGCAAGAAAGAAAATTATTGCAGGAAACTGGAAAATGAACAAAACTCCGAGCGAGGCAGTTGCGCTTGTGGAAGAGCTGAAACCGCTTGTAGCAAACGAGGAAGTAGATGTAGTATTCTGTGTACCCGCAATTGATATTGTTCCGGTAGTGGAAGCGGTAAAAGGAACCAATATTCAGGTGGGCGCTGAGAATATGTATTTTGAAGAGAGCGGCGCTTATACAGGTGAGATCGCTCCGAATATGCTTGTAGATGCAGGTGTAAAATATGTTGTTCTTGGACATTCCGAGAGAAGAGAATATTTCGGTGAGACAAACGAAGATGTCAATAAAAAAGTTTTGAAAGCGTTGGAGCATGGCATTACACCGATCATGTGCTGCGGCGAGACTTTGGAGCAGAGAGAGCAGGGTGTGACAATGGATTTCATCCGTCAGCAGGTAAAGGTTGGATTCCAGAATGTAACTGCAGATCAGGCAAAGGTATCTGTTATCGCATATGAGCCGATTTGGGCGATCGGAACAGGTAAGACAGCTACAACAGAGCAGGCAGAAGAAGTTTGTGCAGGAATCCGCGCTTGTATCGCCGAGATGTATGATGAGACAACAGCAGAGGCAATCCGTATTCAGTACGGCGGATCTGTAAATGCGGGAAATGCAGCAGAACTGTTTGCACAGGCAGACATCGACGGAGGTCTTGTCGGCGGCGCATCTTTGAAGGCTGATTTTGGTAAGATTGTAAACTACAAATAAGCCGACAGGTCAATGCTTTTAAGTCGTGGGGAGCTTTTGTTAAGGCTCTCCACATTTGTGTTGCAACGTATGCGAGAAGAGAGGAGAATAACGATGAGTAAAAAACCAACCGTATTAATGATTCTGGATGGATACGGACTGAATAACAATGCAAAGGGCAATGCCGTGGCAGAAGGAAAAACTCCGGTTATGGACAGTTTGATGAAAGAATATCCTTTTGTAGAGGGAAATGCCAGCGGAATGGCGGTCGGTCTTCCGGACGGACAGATGGGAAATTCAGAGGTAGGACATCTGAATATGGGGGCAGGAAGAATTGTATATCAGGATCTGACAAAGATCACAAAAGCAATTCAGGACGGCGATTTCTTTGAAAACAAGGCGCTTCTGGCTGCATGTGAAAATGTAAAGAAGAATGACAGTGCACTCCATATGATGGGATTGATGTCAGATGGCGGTGTTCACAGCCACATCGATCATGTTGCGGGGCTTCTGGAACTTGCAAAGAGACAGGGAATCGAGAAAGTATATGTACACTGTTTCTTAGACGGACGCGATACCCCGCCTGCTTCCGGTAAAGAGTATGTAGAAAAACTGGAAGAGAAAATGGCTGAAATCGGTGTGGGACAGGTTGCCAGCGTTTCAGGACGTTATTATGCAATGGACAGAGATAATCGTTGGGAGCGTGTAGAAAAAGCTTACAAAGCATTGGTATTCGGCGAGGGGGAGACTTGCGAGAGCGCACCGGCAGGGATTCAGGCATCCTATGACAAGGAAGTGACAGATGAGTTTGTGCTCCCTACAGTTGTGGTAAAGAATGGAAAAGCACTTGCTACAATTAAAGAAAATGACTCTGTGATTTTCTACAATTTCCGTCCGGACAGAGCAAGAGAGATTACCAGAACATTTTGTGATGACGAGTTCACAGGGTTTGACAGAGGAGAAAGAGTAAAGACAACATTTGTATGCTTTACAGAATACGATGTAACGATTGAAAATAAGTTGGTTGCCTTTGTGAAGGAAGAAATCACAAATACATTTGGTGAATTTCTTGCAAATAACGGACTTACACAAGCGCGTATCGCCGAGACGGAGAAGTATGCGCATGTTACGTTTTTCTTCAACGGCGGAGTGGAAGAGCCGAACAAAGGAGAGGACAGAATCCTTGTAAAATCTCCGAAAGTTGCAACGTATGATCTGAAACCGGAAATGAGCGCTTATGAAGTATGCGATAAACTGACAGAGGCGATCCGTTCCGGGAAATATGATGTCATCATCATCAATTTTGCAAATCCGGACATGGTAGGTCATACCGGTGTAGAAGCGGCAGCGATCAAGGCGATCGAAGCGGTGGATGAGTGTGTAGGCAAGACAGTTCAGGCTGTGAAAGACGTAGACGGACAGATGTTCATTTGCGCTGACCATGGGAATGCGGAGCAGCTGATCGATGATGAGACAGGTGAGCCGTTTACCGCACATACAACAAATCCGGTTCCGTTTATTTTGGTGAATGCAGATCCGGCATACAAGTTGCGTGAGGGAGGATGTTTGGCAGATATCGCGCCGACTCTGATTGAGTTAATGGGGATGGAAAAGCCAACAGAAATGACAGGAAAGTCACTGCTTGTAAAGGAATAGAAAGACGTTCTGCGTAAAAAGCGAAAAAAGAATACTGTAAAAAAGACCCAAACAAGGAGAATGTTTCACAGATGATATGTTCAAAATCTCAGAAATTCCTCTGTTTGGGTCTTTTTTGTATAAAATCGTAGCGCGGTTCAGAGCCGCCGCAAGAGGTAGACACTTCATAAAATGTATTGCCGATTTTATAAATGACTGTTTCAATGCATTTTTCTTGTCAAGTTTATATGATATAATACAGTTTGGAGGGAAATTATATGGAACAGAGCAGACTATTCAAGATCGTGTATCACTTATTAGAAAATGGAAAATCTACTGCCTCTGAACTTGCAGAAAAATTTGAGGTTTCCATACGCACAATTTACCGAGATTTAGATGCTATTAGTGCAACTGGTATTCCTATTTATGCCACGCAGGGAAAAGGTGGTGGCATAGCTTTGTTAGATGAGTATGTTCTGGAAAAATCGTTGTTTTCTGAGAAAGAAAAAGAGCAAATGCTTATGGCACTACAAGGAATATCAGCCACCGAGGGAGAAAAAACAGACGAATTACTTTCCAAGTTATCCGCACTCTTTCAAACAAAAAGCACAGATTGGATAGAGGTTGATTTTTCTAATTGGGTAAAAAATACTGCAAGACAAGATAGATTCAATGATATTAAAAAAGCTATTTTTGACAGGCATATCATTTCCTTTTCTTACTTTGATAGTAAAGGCTTTTGGTTGAACCGCTCTGTCAAACCTATAAAACTGATTTTCAAGAGCAAAGATTGGTATTTATATAGTTTTTGTTTATTGAGAAATGATTATCGTTTTTTTAAATTGACCCGTATGAAAGACTTAGTTATCTCTGCTGAAACATTTATACAGGAAATTTCAAATATACCCAAGATTAAAGCAGAAATTCAGAACTATAATACTGTTTCTGTAAATTTGAAATTTTCTCCACAAGTAGCTTTTCGTGTATATGATGAATTTACCGACAGTGTTACAACAGATTGTGAGAATAATCTCTATGTAACGGCTAACCTACCTGATAATGAAATCATGTATAGTTATCTACTTACATTTGGCGATTGCGTAGAGGTTCTTGCCCCCCAATATGTGCGTGAGGGAATAATGAAAAAACTGAACTTGATTTTGAAAAAATATAAAACTTGACAAATGGTGTCATATTTCTTGTGATATACTCCTTTTAGATTGAGGAGGTATTTTAATGAAATATGAATGGAAAAAGCGAGAGAAGGAATTTTATGGAGCGAAAAAATCTCCGGCATTAGTAACTGTTCCGGCACAGAATTATATTATGATAAGCGGAAAAGGAAATCCAAACGATATTGATTTTTCAAATCGTGTTTCAGCGCTGTACTCTTTGGCGTATGCAATCAAAATGGCATATAAGGCTACTGCAATACAAAATGAATTTGATGATTTTACAGTTTTCCCTTTAGAAGGAATTTGGCAGAAAACTGAAGAAACAGAACTTGTCAAAGAGAATTTAGAATATACCATTATGATACGACAGCCGGACTTTATTTGTGAAGATATGGTAAATGTTGCATTGGAACGAGTAAAAGTTAAGAAACCCAATCCGCTATTTAACGACATTAGCTTTGACACAATGCAGGATGGAAAGTGTGTAGAGATATTGCATATCGGTGCATTTGATGATGAGCCTATTTCTTTTGAGAAAATGAAGCAATTTATGCTGTCTAATAATTTAGAACGCACAAAAAGTTATCATAGAGAAATTTATTTGAACAACGCTAACCGAGTAGAAAAAAGCAAACTCAAAACCATTTTACGGTATTCAGTCATTTAGTTCATCTTTATGCACTGTCCAACAGATAATAAAAAACCGTTGTTTT
>CAUWKK010000087.1:0-4421 GCA_963559385.1 uncultured Schaedlerella sp. | reverse complement strand
AACCATTGCAGGATGGAATCACAGCACAAGCATGGAAGGAAAAAGGTTATGTTGCACGTGCACCGAAATTATAAAAAGAGAGGGGCTAAGTATGGAGAGCAGAGAAGAAAATATTGAAAAGAGTAAGATATTGATGAGTGTGAGAAAATCAGCACTTTTAATGGATCCCTTTTTTAAGATAGGTGCTGCCAGTACCATGATGTTAGTTGTATTTCTGGCCAGAATGGTCAAAGAGCATAAATTAAAAAAGGGGGAATTTCAGAATTTTCAAGAATTTTTAAAAGCTACAAACGGGAAATATAAATTAGTGAATATTCCTGTAGAAAAGAAAAATGGCCTTACATGGATCGGGCAAGAGAGCTTTTCAAAAGAACTGGAGAAACTAAGGGAGTTGGGAATACGATTCACCCTAATGCCCGATCTGAATGAAAAAGATTCTTTTCAGCAGCTTGCAATTTATGAAGAAGATAAGGAAAAATTTTCAGCATGGTATGAAAGGTATTTAATGTCAAAAATGCAGGGCGGAGAAAAGGAGGTGGAGAATTTGAAGGCTTTTACAGAGGGGCAGATATCTATTGTAAGCGTTCCATTGGAGGGAAAGGAGGATTTCTTTGAACAGGATTTTAAAACGTTAGGGATTAATTACGCTGTACTTCCAGATCTGCATGTGGGAGATGGGGATATCCATTTAATCGTAGCAAATGCCGATTTGGATAAATTACAATACTGGTACGAAAAATACAAAGAGGACGCTTTGAATGCCGGAGAAGAGATAAAAGACATGAAAATAGTCGAAATGAATGATTACACCAGAACCGGAGAAATGACAGAGGAGTCTTATATAGACACTGCGAGCGAAGAATTGAAAAAAGCAAATGAAAAATATGAAAACAAAGAGCCAGGAAGCATTGAAAAAAGTGTACAGGCACAGGATTGTGAGATAAAAAATGCGACAGATGCAGCATATGAAGAATTCAGAGCCAATAAAGAGTATCAGGAAATTTCCATCAACTGTGAAACACTGGTCGAAAATATGTCTCTTGGAGAGAAGCAAAGAAATGAATTTTTGGAAAGAGGAATGTTTGCAAGCAGAATTCCGGGAACATACGGGAAAACAGAGGAAATACTGCTGATTCCGACCGATCAGGTATTTCAGACAGATAATGGACAGACATATCTTGCATTCCTTGATAAAAATACCGAGCCACTTGTACTGGATAGCAGAGGGAAAATAATTCCTATCGATAAGAGATTAACAGGAAAAGAACTGTATCAGAAAAGGTATGATCCGGTAAATCAAAAATTTGCCCACAGGAATAAAGTACAGGTTGAGAAAACAATCGAAAAAGCACCAAAAAATATTGCTGTAAAAGCGCCGGTTCCACCTGTAAAAGTGAAATAGGAGGCACGTTGATGATAAGTAGGAAAAAAACGCCGTGGGGAATGTTGACAGCTTTTTTGATATTGCTGCTCGTTGTGACATATTACTTGTGCGGTCTGTTCGTACTGCCGGATGTAAATCTGACTAACTACGAAGAAAAACTGCTTTACATTGTTACACATCCCTTCCGACCATACTGGAATAAAAATACAGTGCCTTTTATGGGAGTTGCATTCTTGGGGTGGGTCATGTTTGTGGGTTGGTTTTTAAATTATTACAGAAATTTTCATTTTGGAAGAGAGAATGGAACGGAGGAATGGGCGGATATTAAGCAATTGAGTAAAAAGCTAAGGGATCCGGATCCAAAACGGAATACATATCTGAGTGAAAATATTGCAATTGGTTTTGATGCTCTGTCAAACATGAATATGCTCGTATTGGGAGGTTCCGGAACATTTAAAACAACATCTGTCTTGACAAAGAACCTGTTAATGGCTTGCTGCACAAATGTAATTTTGGACATTAAAGGTGATTTGTTGCGAAAACATGGACATTACTTAAAAGCACACGGTGTTATTGTAAAGTCATTAAATTTAATCAATCCGGAAGAATCCGACAGATATAATCCATTTCAATATATAGAAAAAGAAACAGACTTGATAAAATTGATCACAAACATACAGATGGCTGTAAAACCTCCAGATGCCATGAAAGGAGATCCGTTTTGGGATGACGGTGTTGCATTGTATTTACAGGCAATGTTTTACCATGAGTGGCTTGGTGCAAAAGAAGAAAAACGGAAAGCAACTATGAACCGCATTTTAAAACTCGTAAATATGGAATCGAAGCAGGTGGATGAAGAGGGAACAACGGCACTGCAGGAGGAAATGAACCGTTTGGCATCCATACATGGCGAAGGCTATCCACCCGTCCGGGATTACCGTAAATTGAAAGAAGGGGCGGCAGAGACAGTACGAAGTATTATCATTATGGTAAATGCTATGCTGCGATTGTGCGAGACAGCTTCTATGAAGCGGATTATGGAAGACGATGATATTGATATACCTTCTCTTGGCTTAGGTGTGGACGGCAATCCGAACAGAAAAACGGCGCTGTTTCTTGTAATGCCGGATAACGATCCTTCTTTTAATTTTTTCATTTCCATGTTTTATACACAGATGTTTGATGTGTTAATGCGAATTGCAGATTTTCAGTGCCGTGGAGCATTGCCTATACATGTCAGATTATGGGCGGATGAATTTTATTCCGGACCAAAACCACGGGATACGGAAAAATTAATGGGAACGATACGAAGCAGAAATTTATCGATCATTCCAATGCTGCAGTCCATATCACAGATTAAGTCGATATTCCCACAGGATAAATGGGAAATATTCAATGAAAACTGTGCGGCTGTTATTTATATGGGTTCCGGTCCGACGGCATATAGTACACACAAATATATTTCCGATATGCTCGGCGAGATGACGATCGATAAAAGGGATGATGATACATCTTTAGGAGCACGGGGAAATACAAGTCTGCGGAACAGCCGGGTGGGAAGAGTGTTAATGACACCGGGAGAAGTAAAAAGAATGTCACAGAAAAACTGTATTTTGTTTATTGAGGGACAGTACCCTATATATGATTATAAAGCATTGCCATTTCACACGAAACAATGGAAAGAATCCGAGAAGTTGGCAGGAAAAGAGGGGTATAAGCATCCTGTACGAGTTGTGTATAACGAGAAAACAATGACTTATCGGACGATTACGTCCAGAGAACACATACAGTTCCTAGATAAGGCGGACATCAAATTTTATAAAGAAGCTGAGAAAACAGATCCGTCCATTCGGTTGTTTGAGTTGGATGAAAAAGATTTTTTGTATCTCAATTGGCGAAAACAGCCGCCGGTATCCGAACAGGAAATCGAGGAGATCTTTAAGCAAGCCAGAAAACAACAGGGCAGTCAAGAAGAAAGGAATGAAGAACTGCCAGAAGATGTCCTGATCCTGCAGGAACAGGAAGAACAGCATCCAGAAACATGGAACCTAAGCGGAAGTATCTATGAATGCATTAAGCGGTATGCAGCCAGACTGACAGAAGAGCAGATGAATGAAATTTTGTTAGGGTTAGAGGCTGGGCTCACAGAAAAACAGGTAAAATCTTATTTTTGCTTATCCGCAGATAAAATGCAGCAATTCAGAAAAGCCTATATGTTCAGCAGATAATTAATGAAAAGAGGGTATGTGCTTGGTGATATATTCAAGGCATGCCCTTATTGCAAATGATAGCGGAGTGGCAAGCCTCCGCTATTTTTAAATGTTCAAGTCTTCTGTTACAATTCCCATTGCTTCAAGTTTTGCTTTTGCAGCTTTGATTTGGTAAGCAACTTCTTTTTCTTTATCTTCTGCAGCTTTGATTCTCTGTAAATCTGTATACTGATCAATCAGTATTGCAATCTGTTCTTTTTCTGTCATTTCCTGTACAACCTCCATTTCGTCAACCTCCTTTTTGTTGTTAAGTCTTGCCTTCCTTAACTATCTTTATTATATAATATAGTGCGCTATATGTCAAGAGGATTAGTGCGCTAAGTTATAATTTTATCAACTTTTTCTTGGATTGCATCCATATAAAATTGTCTCATGCTAGGGTATCCGGCTTGTTTTGCAGCTTGCTCATATTGTGCGTATTCTTCTGGTTGAACACGAAACCGAATTTCTTTTAGTTTGTCTAAATATTTCATAGTGTATTCTTTTTGTTTTTGATTGTATGCCACGTTATCACCTTCCTTCTATTACTTATCTAATATATCAAATAAATGGTTAGTGCGCTATATACAAAATGCACAAAATTAGTGCGCTAATATTGTGTATTATGTCAATTGAAATATAGTGCGCTATAGTATATAATATAATTACAAGGTAAGGAAAAATAAAAAATAGATTACAAAAATTATTTAGATTAAGCCGAAACGCTCTTCGGAGCGTCCGCAATGATTCGCCCCGTTGCGCTGAGGGCAGGCGAGAAAGGAAAAATA
>CAUWKK010000086.1:0-4571 GCA_963559385.1 uncultured Schaedlerella sp. | reverse complement strand
ACTGTTAGCATTCACGCCAGACTGATTTACAAAGTCACCCGACTGAATGAACATAGTCTCAATCTATCCTGTTATCTATAAAATACCCCATTTTGCCCCATTATACTGCAAATTGAATATAGTCCAAGAGTCTTTCCAATATCATCAAACCTTTCTTCAATAGATTTCATAGGTGGATTACATTCATCGAGCAGCCTATTAAGTAATTGATGATATGTTTTTTCATCTATTTTTTCCTCATGATATAAATTAGCAAATACCCATTTTGCAAGTCTGTACTCAACTTCTCTTTTTAAATCCAATCAAAACACCTCCAGCTTTTGTAGTTACAGTAATCACTCTGAATTCCTGTAAAGTCAAGGTTTTTGTGGTATATAAAAAGTATGTGCATAGTTGAACGATTACCCTATTATTGAACGATATACCTACAAATAATCGTTCAAAGGGTGTGCATATGAAATTAACCAAACAACACTCAAGAATAATTTTAGACAAAAAAATAAGACCTAAGTCTGGTCTATCCTCTAAATCCCTTATATCAAGCACTTTCTTTCATATATGACTTTGAATATTTGATTAATCTCGTGGTCTTGCTCTCAAGCAAGATACCGCTCTTTGGTTCGATAATATTTACAATCATTTTTACCAATGATTTCGGTGTAAAGAACACACCGTCATCGGATGCGATATTTTTTGCAAACTTGTTGAGGAAGTATTCGTAAATACGACCGATAATATCGCCATCTACCTCATCTAATGCACTGTTATTGAAAATACGGAGAATTTCAGATAACAACACATCAGAAAAATCGGTATAGCACTTTGGTAATACACCTGTAAGCTGTTCACTTTGATCTTCAATCAACTGCATTGCATTACTGACAACCTCACCCAAACTGGTCGTAGGTTGTCCCTCTTTATTCACTAAACCTGCAGCTGAAATATCATCAGGAAGACAATAATTTCCACCGGCATTTCCTTTCAGTCGTTCGTCATCCATAGCAAAGCCTTTAATCATGTACTCTTTCAGCACATTGGTTGCCCAAATTCTGAACTGAACGCCTCGCTGAGATTTCACACGATAACCAACGGAAATAATAACATCAAGGTTATAATAATCTACCTTATATACTTTTCCGTCTGCGGCAGTTGTTGCAAAATTTGCAACAACTGAATCTTGCTGTAACTCGCCTTCTTCAAAAATTTTCTTTATATGTCTTGAAATCGTAGACTTATCTCTCTGAAACAGTTCGGCCATCTGATAAAGAGATAGCCAGACTGTTTCGTCTTGCATATTTACATTTATTTTTGTTAAACCATCCTCAGTTTGGTATATAATTATTTCTCCATAATTATTCACAGCATTTCCCCTATCTTTTAGGCCTTGACTCTATTATAAAAATAACTTATCTATTTTTGACAAATCACACTAAATGATGTGGAACTCCAGAAGCAGAATTTCTTATTTTTTGTTTTTCAGTATCACGAATACGATCTGCCATTTTTTGAATTTTATTTGTTATCCACATGTATGCAGTTGTACCTTCTGAATAATCAGCTTCTGCATACATATCTACTCTTCCGTCCTCTCTCATTTGTTCCACTTGTTGCATAGCCCTCATATCACCTTTGGGATAAATGGCAAACGTTGAACCTCCACCTTTTTTTACCACAGAGAATGCAGGAATATCACTCGGACCATCTGATATGTATATCATATTTTCAAAATGAACCCTTCTGTTTTTTTCTGCTATTTTAGAATTTACCTCAATACCATCAAGCTTACCAATTCCCTTATTGATTTCAAAAATAGCTCTTGTTTTTGAAGTATTGTCAATTGTATATACAATTTCACTTATTGCCATATTTCCTTCAGAATCTGGTTCTTCTAATAATTCACATCCCCAAACCCCATCAACATACGGCATCAACTCAGATCCTCTTATTATCTCTGCAAATCCTGTACTTACAATATAATGTTCAACTTGAATTCCATATTCAGAATAGCGCTTATCCTCCTTGAACATATTCTTTGTTTTTTCAAAAATCTCAGGAATACCTTTATAAAACTTTTGTTTAGTTCCATATTCTCTGAGTTTATTATTTCCTAACCCTTTAAATGTTCCATTATGCGCACAGCGTATAAAATGATTTAAATAATAAGTATCTTTATTCACCCTTATTCCACGTTTTTCATATTCTTCTGGAGTAGAATTTACTTTTTTCCAAAACTCACTTGAATTTATGCTATATTCTTTAAAAATGGGATCCTGCATATAACCATCAATAAGTGTTTTATCACAATCCCAAATTACTGCAATAACATTTGCCATCTTTCCATCCCCCTATTAATCATGCTCAATCCTAAAATAATCCAAATACGCTTTATATTTATCCTGGGCTGTCAGGCAAGTATCTGTCAGATAGCCTTTTTCATTGTTCCACTCTTTCAGCCCGCGATAATAGAACATTTTCAGATTATTCTCGATAATGAACGGAACGATATTGTATTTGAGGCATTCCTTAAACATAATCAATCTGCCTACACGGCCGTTGCCGTCCTGGAACGGATGGATTCGCTCAAACTCAACATGAAAATCAAGGATATCTTCAAAAGTCTTTTCTTCTTTTCCATTATACTCTGTCAGCAGAGCCTTCATTTTATCGGCAACTTCTTCCGGAAGTGCTGTTTCCATTCCGCCAACTTCGTTCGGCAATTTCTTGTAATCACCAACAACAAACCAATCTTTTCTGGAATCACTGGTTCCATTCTTCAGAATCAGATGTAGTTCTTTAATAAACTTTTCTGTCAAAGCCGCTTTTGCATTATCAATAATCATATCAATGCAACGGAAGTGATTTGCTGTTTCAATCACATCATCCACATTCAGTACTTCGTTTTCTACGCCTATGGTGTTGGTTTCAAAGATGTATCTGGTCTGATCATGTGTCAGACAGCTGCCCTCAATATGATTGGAGTTGTATGTTAAATCAATCTGTGTCTTATGGTAAATGCCGCCGGAATATTTACTTGCTTTCTGCTCCTGCAGAATATTCAGCAAAGTAACTGGCTGTTCTTTTTTCTTGTTGGAACGCTCCGGTTTTTCTGCATTTTCAGGAATGTTCCAAGTCTTGCCGGTAAGAAACGCACCGTCAACTCGTCCATGCGCACAGTAATTTCTGACGCTGCGCTCTGACACATCCCACTTTTTTGCTATTTCAGTAACTGAAAGGTATCGCATCTGCTCTCCTCCGTTATAAATCGAATCAAATTTACACTTTACTATGATATAGTATACTACATTATCGGCAAAATATCAAATGTTTGTGATTGATATTTTCTTTTATTTTTGCCGTTTCCGGAACTATATGTTTATACCATCTTTTAACTGAAGATATTCATATAGCTGATATGCCAATTGCTCTAATTCACCAATAATCGACTTTTTGGTTTCTATGTAGGTTGTTCCAAAATACTTTATTGTTAATCCATACATCATATCCTCTGGCACTAATTCCTCTTTTTTCAAAGCAACGCCCAACTTATAATGTGTCATTGCATTCCTGAATTCTCTTGAATTCCACAATCCATTCATTCTGAATTTTGTGTTCAGTTTTCGATTTATTTGCGGAATCAATTCTAACAATGAATAGTACAGTAAATACATAAATCTTAATTTTGTCAGAGTTTCATCTTTAACCCAACCTTCAACACCATATAGTAAAAAATTTAGATTACATAATATTGAAAACAATACAAATTTATCGCTGAATTTATTACCAACTGGTGATTTTTGAAAGCCACCATAATTTTTTGTATCAAACTTTATTGAGCTATCAACTGTGTATTCATTCATCGCTCTCATGATAGCTACATACTTTCCGCCTATTTCTGCCATATTTTTTATAAATTCCCCATTATCTTCAAATGAATACAGCGGATTATAGTAGAAGCATAAAATAGTATTTCCACAAACCACGCCATTTGCTCGATCCACACCATAAATATCATAAAGCTTTTGCAATAGGTCTACACACACTGCCAAAATATCTATCACTTTCTTCATAGCTTTCTTTCAACAAGTTATAAATCTCGTTATAATCTTTCTGCCACATTTTTATACTATCACGCATTTTCTCATAGTGCCGCTGTTCCGCTTCATTAAAAACAGACATATCCAACTTAGATTTACTTGAATTATTAAATGACTTTACCCAATCCTCTCCCCCATCTATCATAACCCCCATATACGGTTGAAGAGATGGTATATAATTGATTCATTATAATTAATATTCTTTATTACCGTGTATAAAAATCGCAAATCACTATGGGGGGGGGCTGTCGCACTAACAATTAGTGCGCAGCCTCTTTTTTCTACAAAAAATTACAGCCAGGCTTCGAAAAGTCCGGCTGTTGGTGTAAAATATAAGTATGCAAAATCTTATATTATTACACAAGAATTATACTTTGAATGAGGAAGGATATCAACTAAAACTTCCTTTAAATTTAGAAACACATATGACTTACAGAATCAAGCTGTATATTGCGATACTGGATCATATCTTTTTGC
>CAUWKK010000085.1:0-4850 GCA_963559385.1 uncultured Schaedlerella sp. | reverse complement strand
TTTACAAAAATGTAAAAGCAGCACTTCGTGAAAAATTGATATTAAAAGACAAAAACAGCCATACGATTTCATCTCTGAAATCATATAGCTGTATTTACCCAAAAATATATAATTTTTGTCGCAAAGCCAATTAGCGGGTATTGGGATGCTCCCCTGCAAGGGAATACTCTGGATAAAAATATGCAAGAAATTGCAATATGGTAATACCAGGGTGAATCTTGCTCTTATAAAATCATAATCAGCGTAAGTACTTCTATTACACCTTAATTTTTATAATCCTGATAATGTTCTCATTACCAAATCTACATCTTTATTTTCAAGCTCCTGTATAATGTGCAAATACGTTTTTTGTGTAGTTGTCATGCTCGCATGTCCAAGTCTCCTTGCCACACTCGCAATTGATACTCCCGCAAACAATAACAATGAAGCATGTGTATGACGCAGACCATGAATTGAGATTTCAGAAATTCCACATGCTTTGCAATGTCGAGCAAGCACATCATTTACTGTTGAATTGTATATTTTTGATTCTCCTATAAAAATGGGTTTATCAGGCGGAAGTTCTTTAGTCAAAACAGAAAATTTTACTACAATCTGCCAATCAATTTGAATTTTCCTGACCGATGATTTATTTTTTGTCGGCAAAAAACCTCCATTGCCTTTATAATCCCATGTTTTACTAATAGACAAAGTCTGCCTCGCAAAATCAAAATCTTCAGGTGTAATTGCCAATGCCTCCGAAAAGCGCATCCCCGTTTTTGCAACTAAAAGAATGAACCAATCCCAATTCGGTGTATCTTTAATGTCAAGATCCGCAATCAATGTATGTAATTCAAACTGATTTAGATATTTGATTTTCTTTGTTTTTGGTGTTTTCCCCTTAATAATCGCCTTTCTGGTTGGATCTCTTGAAAGTAACCCCTCATCAACAGCATCAAGAATTGCACCTTTCAATTGATGGTGAAAATCCAATGTTGTCTGTCTTTCGTGTTCCTTCGCATATTCATTTAAAAGCTGTTGATATACGGTTCTTGTCAACTCAGAAACCTTCACTTCCGGTATCAATTTTTCCACCCATTTTTGTGTCATTAAATACTTTGCTAAGGTTGCTTCTCTTATTGCTCCTTTTTTATATACTTCAATCCACTGAGCATAATACTCATAAAATAATGATGTTCTGTTCATATCATTAAGCATAAGTTCCCTCTCTTTCTGAAATACTTACGCTGATATAAACAATTAAAAATCAGCTTTCAAATTAGGCAACTGTTAAAAGTGGTTTTATTTCTTCATCTAGTAGTTTTCTTAACTCCGCCATCATTTTTGTATAATATTTAAACTTCGGCAATGCTTTTTCCTGAGATAATTTATAACTTGTATAATCCACAGTCATTTTAATTGCACTTTCATTAGGAATTTCTCCGTCCTGATAGTGCGTTGCCGCATACATCACATCCTCCCTAGAAGCATACCATGTAATGCAAAAATCAGAGATCACACGATCAATGCAATCCTGTTTCATATTTTCCACAATATGAAGAATAGACTGTCCTCTATATTTTGTATCATCCATTTCAATCTCTTCAATCAAATTTGACATAATATCTGCAACTTTTGGATTTTCTTTTCGCAAATCCTCTACATACTGTTTCACTTCATCAATTTTTTTCTGTCGTTCTTCCGGGGTAACCGCTTCTGCTTCATCAGGTGACGTAACGATATTCTGAATCAGGTTAATAATATACTCATAATCAATCTTTGTATTGCTATATGCCATCAGTTCATAGTCCTGATTAATTTCTATATCATCTCCACCTTCATTTCCATCTGAACCATCACTTTTCTCTCCTTCTGCATCTTTGATTTCCTGTACTACATTTTTATAATGTCCCACATAGTCATCATATTCATCTTCTGAAATTCCATATTTTTCTAACATGCTGTCATCATATACAGTAAACGATTTTAACTGAGCAAACAAAGAATCAAATGACTGAAACATCTTTGCAAAAATTTTCTTTTCTTTCAATGACATGGCTGGAATTTTTTCCGGTTTTTCAGCAGCGACCCGAAGTGCTGAAAGCGCTTTTCGAAAAGCAGGCTCCACTTCATTCCATTCTGCCATAAGTGCCTCTTTTGTTCCTCCGGCAGAATATAATTTTACCGCATTATCAACTGCATTCTTAAAAAGAATCGGTGCCTGAAAAGTTACAATCTGTCCATAGGTCTTATTCTTGTCAAAAATTCGATTTGTTCTCGAAAAAGCCTGAATCAGATCATGCTGTCCCATCGGCTGTCTGTCCATAAAAATCGTAGACATACACGGAGCGTCAAATCCTGTCAATAAACGATCTACCACAATCACTAAATCTAACTGTTCATTTCTGCTTTTATATTTGGAATCTTTTCTTGCAAGGCGTTTATTCAAATTTCCATTGTATGCCTGTATCTGAGACAATTCATATGTCGTACCAAACATTCCATTATAGTCATCCAGCGATTTTTGCATTTTTTCCTGATTAACCTGAGAACCTTCTTCATTTTCTGTTACTGAATAGGTAATTGCAAACTTTGGAAAATCTGGAAGAACCTGTTTTATTCGCTCATCAATCGTAAGAGAGGTCTCTCCATTTTTTACACGTGTCAATAATTCATAATACTGCTGTGCTCTTTGAATCGAACTTATGGTAAATAATCCCTCGTAAGTTTGTCCTTTTCCATTTTGAAAACCTAATTTGTGATAAGACTTATTCAAGATGACATCTAGTACCTTTAACATATGTGTTTCGCTGTCATAAATACTGCTATCCGTTTCATCTTCCATATCTTTCGGTCCATTATGCTCTACCTGAAATCCAAGAACTGCCTTATCATGGATTGCATTTTGAATCGTATATCGATGCAGACATTCTCCGTATAAATCTTCTGTCGTTCTTGGAAGATCTCCTTTTTGCGGGTATGGATTTTCCGCAAATCGCGGTGTTCCCGTAAATCCATACCATAAAGATCGGTTAAAAAATCGCTCCAACTCTCTTTTTGTCCCCGGACTAACCGCACGATGACACTCATCGACCACAAATGCAATTCTGAGATTTTTAATTTTTCGATATTCAGAGGTGTCTTCCTTTAATTTTTTTGTAATTAAAATGTGCAGTTTCTGAATTGTAGTAACGATTACCTGTCTGTCATCCGATTTTAATTTTTTCTTTAAATCGTTCACATTATCCGTTTCATCTACATCAACTAAATCATTATTTGCATAAGCCTGAAATGCCATAGTGGTCTGCGTATCCAAATCTTTTCGGTCTATCAGAAAAATGGCTTTATCAATAGAAGGAATATCCATCAACAGATTTCGGGTTGCCTTATAAGAAGTCAGAGTTTTTCCAGAACCTGTCGTATGCCATACAAATCCTGATTTTCCCTGTTTTGATGCTTCTCTGATTGCCTTGATTGCATGAATCTGGTATGGACGTAACAATATCAAACGTTTTGCATCTTCATCTAATACTGTATATCTTGAAATCATCTCATGTGCTTCCGGAATTCTAAGTACACTCTTTGCAAAATCAAGATAATCTGGAACTGGATTGTTTTCCTGATCCAGCCATCCACTAATAAATTTAGGATTCAATTCTGTATCACTGGCAGCCGAAAAATATTTTGTATCCACACCATTACTAATCACAAACATTTGCACCGCTGAAAAAATTCCAGTAAATTTTCCTTCTCCAATATATTTTTTAATTTGCCAAAATCCATCCATGTAAGAATGTTGTTTATTTTTTAATTCTATATGTATCATCGGAAGACCATTAATCATCAATGTTACATCAAATCTTCTGTCTCTTCCTGAAATTACTTTTTCATCTTCTGACCTAAGCGCACTATATTGATTGATTAC
This sequence comes from uncultured Schaedlerella sp., assembly GCA_963559385.1. Lineage (GTDB taxonomy): Bacteria > Bacillota > Clostridia > Lachnospirales > Lachnospiraceae > Schaedlerella. The sequence continues at coordinate 946 of CAUWKK010000085.1, read as the reverse complement.
TTCATAAACACTACTTCCACCTGCAATATGTTCATGATTCATTACTACAAGGTGTAATCTCTCAGTATCACGCTGTACATGAACTTGAACCTTTCCATTTTCCCCAACCAACCATTCTCCAGCTTTATAAAATGATGAAAACTGTAATTGGTTTTTTACCTGCTCAAATTCTGCATCCGATAAATTTTCTCCATTTAACCGTTCCTTATTATTCTGTTCCAAAATATACTTGAAATTTTCCCATAAATCTTCTTCTGTTTTTAAATCTTCTCTATAGGTCCATTGAGAATCTCCATAAACTAACTGCTCAATCAGTTTTTTCTCTATCATCGCCTCTAATTCCGACATACTATTTTCCCCCTTTGTCTCAATTTGTATGATTTTATATAATTTAATGCACTTTTTCCCATAAAATAGCTTCCGATTTGGTGAAGAGTGATAAGGTGGTCGAGGTTATAAAAATAGTTTGCAATTTCATTTTGTTCACCTATCGATTTAGGAATACTCAATACCAATTTTTCTATTTCAGATGTATTGATTACTGCTTGAGTACTTCCTGCTGACAGTGACTTTATGTGATTTGAAACAGCAGGACTATTTATACTATTTGCAAGAAATCTATAATTGCACTTATGTATATCAGGTCTGATAATAACGATATTTAAACAATTGGCTTCCTCAGAAAGGTCGTAAACAACTGCTTTTCCACTATCTCCATGTCTTGCAATGAGAATATCTCCTTTTTTTAATTGTGACTTTTGATTTTTAATATGAAACTCTTGTGTCACATACTTCATATCTTCTTGACTAAGAGTAAGCCCATTCAAATTACCGGTACGGTACATCGGAACCCCAGATTTGTCGGTATAGAATTTTTCGCATGTTCCAACAAAACCAACACATACTTTTTCCGATACATCTGATAACTTACGCTGTTCCCAAGCGT
>CAUWKK010000084.1:0-4893 GCA_963559385.1 uncultured Schaedlerella sp. | reverse complement strand
AATACCGGTTTTATATGAAACAGATGCAAGACAGAGTATCATTATTTATTTACAAAATTGTGCATATGCAATTGAGACGGAAGATATCGGCGATGAGGTAAGCAGCGTCAGAAGCCCACAGGAAAATGCTTCTGCTATCTTGCGGTATTTTCGTATTTGCGGCTGGATTACGCCAAAAGAAATTGGACGTAGTGGCGATAACATTGCATCTGTTTCTGCTTATTGCCGTAAATTGATAGATGCGATACACCGGATTTTTGATCAGGATGTGAACAGTGCAATTACAAATCATATTTTCTCCATGTATGAAATATTGAAAACTTCGCTGGGAAAAGACAGCGTTCGTTCCATTCGTCCCTATTCGAATATTTTGGTTCCATTGGTGGAAAATGAATGTGATCTGAAGAATGAATTGTTGATTTTAAAAGACAGCATTCGGGAAATCATGCATGCAGTCATGCGTATGCCGGATGTAAACAGCTTCGGTCAGTTTTTAATTAAAGATGAATTGCTGATGCGCTTTTTCAATGACTATTTCTTCATCAAAAAGAGTGGCCTGATTCCTTCTTATATTTCTGAAATTGATCGGATGCTGCGGAGGTTGAAACGATCGGAATTATATGAAAAAATGCTCCAGGAGTATACGAGGGTGAAGGCTATTGATGAGATTCGGGCGAAGGAGATTATTGACCGTCAGTTCGGTGAACTGGAAAGTTTTATAAATTTAGAATATGAGCAGGAAATGAACTATATCGATAAGAAAATCAATACATATTATAATCTATATGCAACGCGTATGATGATGGTGTTGAGTAATGGTACAAATCTTGAGCATATCCTAAATCGTGTTTTAATGCAATTAAAGGAACTGGATGAAGACGAGCGAGAAGCTGCATTACAACTGATGGCGCAGGCGCATCGGCTGCAAAGTATAGGATTTATCAGTAGGAAATCCTTTGAACGCCGAAAAAAAACAAATCCCAATATGATGAATGCCGGTATTATTTCCAGTGAAATTTCAGAAGAAGAGAGACAACGTCTGACAGATGAGTTGCTGACGGAAACGCCGGAACGGTATAGCCTTAATAATGTCAAAGGTTATTTTGACCAGTTACCATTTTATAAGGACAAGCTGAGTATAGATGAGTGTGGAGTAAAAACAAGGGATGATGCAATGATGGTGGCTGCCAGCATTATTTATTCTGGTACAGCGGGCTTCCCTTATGAAGTGGAATTTGAAGAGGGGACAATAGAGACGGAAGTTGCAACAATTAGTAAAATCAACATAAAGAGGAAAGCACATGAGTGATATTAGTTTACAAATTACAGTAAAAGAAGAAAATGGTACGTTGTTTAAGAGATGTATTCGAAAACTGTTGGAAGCTACTTTTATTCTTAGAGATAAAGATGAGAAGCTGTATGCTTTTGTTTCCAGGGAGTCCAACAGGCAGGATATATCCGAATATCTCCGAATGATAGGATTTGATATTCTTGTGGATGAGAAAACCGGAGTCAGTATGTTGATTGTCAGTGAGGAGGATGAAGAAACGGTAGGACTTAAACGTGCCAATGTCATTACATTTTCGAATGTTCAATATCATTTGCTGCTGGTCTTATGGAAAGTTTATCTGGAAAATCTAGGATATAACGAAGGCAATTTTGTTACCAAAGGGGATTTGATTGATAAAATCAAATCCTATGGGATTATCGTGCTGAAACAGGAACTGAATGCAGCGTTCAAATTGTTTAAAAAATATAGTTTAATAAATTATGATGAAAATGAAGACGGTGAAGATATGAAAATACAGCTTTACCCGTCTTTGCAGTTTGGCTGGGATATTCCACAGTTTCAGACGGTTGCCAGAGAATATTTGAAACTGGATGAGGAACAGGAAGAACAAGACAGTGCTGAAGAAGAAATAGAACTGCTTCATGCGGAAAATTACGAGGAGGAAGAAGTATGATTTTACTGAAAAAAGTACGTTTGATAAACTGGTACGGATTTTCTAACATAACGGCTCCCATTGGTTTTTTTACATTGATTGCAGGAAAAAATGGAAATGGAAAATCTGTTATGCTGGATGCAATCAAATATGCAGCATTTGGAGATACTATTTTCAATAAATCATCCGAAAGTAAAGGAAGCAGAACACTTTCTTCCTATACAAGAGGGCTTCTTGATGCCACGGCCGGAACCTATATGCGACCGGTAGATAAGGTTCCCAACGTGTATAGTCACATTGTGCAGGAATATTACGATGATGTGGAAGAAAAAAACTTTATTCTGGGTGCAGTGATTGAAACAAACTCATCGAATAGCTGCCAGACATTGAGATATGTTGTGGATAGAAAATCTTTGGATGAGATGGAACATCTATATGAAAAAGATGGGGTGAAAATGCCATTTTCTTCAATACAGCTTCAGAAACAATACGGACTAACGTTAATGCTGCGTGAGCCCGGATTGCAGAAGTTCATGCAGATGCTGGGTCTGAAATTGAATATGAATCAGCTGAATGCATATCTTCGCAAGCTGCGTGGCATTATGTCATACGATCCGGATGCAAAAATTGATAAATTTATCAGAGAAAGTGTTCTTGAAGAAAGAAACGTGAATTTTTCCAAATTAATTGAGGCGAAAGGGAACATTGAACGTTTGAAAGAGACTTTCTCCATGATTCAGGAAGAGGTAAATGAACTGGAGAAAATCCTGAATGAATATGATGTCCTCGAAAATGAGAAAAATCGTTTGCTGACAGATGATATTAAAATTGTTTACCGAAAGATGAAACGGCTGAAAAAAGAGATTGATGAACAGATTCAGAACAAGTCTCTGGCAAGTAAAAGGCAGAATGAACTGGTACAAATACAGGCTGTATTAGAGCGTAGGGCAGAAGAACTTAACAACCGATTAATACAGGCTAGAGTCAGTTTGAATCAGTTGGATAGTACGAAACTGATTCAGGAAGAAGAAAAGAGGCTCATGTCATTAAACGAGGAAATGCGCGTACTGTCCCAGGAAAAGGGACGTTTGGAACTGTTCCAGACAAAGGTGAGTGAAATCCTTTATGAAATTATGGAAGAGGGATGTGAACCTGAGAAAAAAGAAGTACTGGCATCACTTTGCAATCAGTCCTATTCCAAATTGGAAAAAGAAAGCGCCGTTTCCAGATTAAAGAAAACGATAAACGAGAGATATGATCATTTCACCGCGCAATGGGCTTTGGTTAGACAGGAAATCGAAAAACTGGAGCAGAAACTGAATGAGCAAGAGAGAATTCTGGAAGAGACTAAGAAACGTCGGAATACTTATGCTCAGGTTCCGGAATATGTAGGATTGAAAGAGGAAATTAATCGTGAGTTTGAGAAAAGAAAAATTTCTTCTGAGGCAAAATTTGCATGTGAGTATGTGATTGACATTACGGATGAATCCTGGAGAAACGCCATTGAGGCATTCTTAGGAATTCGGCGGTATGCCATTTTAGTAGAGCCACAGTATTATGACATTGCAGATGATGTGCTAAATCGTTCGCAATACAAATACGCTCATTTGTTTAATACGAAACTTTTGATGAAAAAAGAAGTAGTGCCGGAAAAAGACTCCGTGGTACATTATTTGAGTATTAAAAATGCGGTAGCAAAGAAATACTTTGATTTTCAATTGGGACGAATGCATGCGGCAAAACTGGATGAAGTGCGAAATTATGAAAATGCTATCTCTGTAGAAGGACGTGTGTCTGTCGCAATGGACAGTTATTTTCTTCGATTTGATAGAATTCGTTCTTATTATCTTGGACAGGAAACATTTGAACTGAACCGTAAGCGGGCGGAAAAGGAGATAGAAAAATTACAGGCAGAGCGAAAAGAGAAATTTTCTTTACAGAACGCAGTTTCGGAAAGAAAAAATCAATTGGCGCAGGAAAAAGAGTTCTTTAAAGAATATGATTATGATGTCCATGAAAAGTATCAGAGGGCAGCTAAAGAGCTGACAGAATCAGAAGCTCAATTGAAAAAACTCAAAAAAGCACAGCAGAATAACAAAGAATTCCTGGAGTTGAGTCAGTTGGTAACACGCTTGACAACTGAGCAGGAGGCTATGAAAGAACAACAGAAAAAAGTAACGGGTGAATATAGCAGTCTGGAAACAGCGATTCAGTTATGTAGGAGTGCCATTGAATCAAAATCAGCGGAACTTGAAAATGAGGAAAAAGCATTTCATGAATTTAAAATTAATTCGTATACTGTTGTGCAAAGAGCAGTGGAAGCGTATGAGAAATATTTAGAAAACGGAAAGACGGGTACGGGTGGTTTACTTATGCCTGCAACGAGGGAGCGTGTGGCTAGAGCGATTAGTGAGCATCGGAAGATATTGATAAGCTTGCAATCCGGATATAACGGAAGGCATGCGGATAGTTCTATGCCTGTTGGAGAGTCAGAAAGGGACGTGTATGCAAAGAGAAAAGATCGGATTTGGATGGATGATTTGCAGGAAATTCGTGAAAAGCTGGATGCGCAAACAAAGCGATATGAAGATATTTTCAAGAATGAGTTTGTGTTGACGATACTGAAAGCTTGTGATAATGCGCAGGATGATTTGAAACAGATTAATTCAGAACTGGCAAAATTAAATTTTTCAACTAGGTATCAGTTTGATGTTCATTATGTCAAAGATGGTTCGGAATATTCTAAGATTATCGCGTATGCCAAATATCTGGATGAACGTGAACAGCTTGGGGATTCTTCTGGACAGATGACTTTTGACATGTTGACTTCCGTTTCAGATGAGGAAGGAGAACAGCTGGAAAAGGAATTGAAACAGATCATTAATCGGATTATTGAAAAGAACAATGATGAAACCATTTCACGGTTCGCGGATTATCGGAATTATATGAC
>CAUWKK010000083.1:0-5033 GCA_963559385.1 uncultured Schaedlerella sp. | reverse complement strand
AATATTTATGATTTTTGTACACCGGAGACAGCGGGTAAAGTTATCAGAAAAGCTACAGAAAAGCTACAGAACAGGCAGAAAAAGAAGTGAAAGACTATGACAAGTTAATATTAGATTATCCAGATCGTGCGGACTATTGGGAGTCATGTCGGAAACAATACGAGACGGCAAAATATGAAATGATGATTTTTGACGAGTTCTTGAAGAGACAGAAAGAAGTTTTGCTTTCCAGTGGAGTTAAGGAAGTTACAAAAGAAGAGTTTCACGAAGCTTTGAATATGCTACCACCTCTGAAATGGTGTAGAAAGCATAATATGGAAATGTTTTGTATGTCAGAAATGTATACCGGAACATATACAACACAATATGCATATAGCCTCGTAACCGGAAAATATTATAGTGCTATGGTTGATGTAACAGACGAGGAAACATGGATATATAACAGAATTTAATAGCCGAAACGCTCTTCGGAGCGTCAGCCGCGGGATGGTCTCCCGGCTCTGATGATGGCAGACTAGAAAGGGAAAATATGAAAAAATTCAATGAAGGCAGTTTGTATTATGCAAAGTGTGGAGGTGAAAAAAAAGAAATTGTAAAAATAGTAAAAAGAACAGAAAAATTTGCAACGGTTGAATATTGGGGGAAGCAGAAAAGAGTTGCCATAAAAGAAAAGGCAAATAGAAAAGGGGAAGTTTGTGAATCGCTGTTTATTTTGTGGGAGGGAGTTTTTGCTAGTGATTTAGTATAGCCGGACAAGTTCCGGTTCTGTAATGCAGCCGTAGCCGGTTCCAAGCCCGGAAGATGCAGAGGACAGAGAAAAGAAAGAGAGGATAAAAGCATGATGAACAATATTATTAAAAACGAAACAGCGCAGGAAAAGGAAGAAAGAATTTTTAATGCATATAAAAAGAGATTAAGCAAAGACGGAAAAACAAGATTTAATGTTGTCGAGTATCTTTGTAGATTCCCGAAAATTGACCCGTATAAAATGGCGGCTAGCCTTATAAATGACGGTATAACTGTTTTATTTGATGATACATCAATCAGCGTATCCGAAAACAAAAGGAAAGAAAAAAGAGTATTAAAATTATCATAGCAGGCAGGAGAGCGAACCGGGGAGCATTGCCCCGGCTGCCTTTTGGGTTGATATCACCCATTTATTAAAAATATCCGCTTTCCGGCGTGAGTGTATCAGATGCCGGGCTGTAGCTGATCGGCGGCAGCATAACCGCCGGTTATTAAAAATAAGAGATTAAAAAATGAAAGGGAGTTTGCTATGTGGAACATTTTAAAAGAAAAAAGCGGCTTTATATTGGCTCATGATGAATTTTACAATGATTATTTTTTCGGAACAGAAAGAGAATTAAAAAGCCTTTCAATGCCTTGCAACCAGTACGGGACCAAAAAAGAAATCAGGGCAGAGCTCGAACGTTGGAAAAATGAAATTGATTTTGACAATCCTAAAATGCTGGAAGTAGAAAATTGTTTCATTTCGGTATTAGCTTAAAAGTTCTGTTTTTCACTTGTCAATTTTGACAAGTGAAAATTTCAATAAAAATCTGTCTAAAAAAGAAAGTTCAGAGGAACTTTCTTTTTTAGTGGCAATCATCTACTTTTTGGAATTATTTTGGTAAAGTCCTTAGGTAAAGAGCATAAGGGGAAAACGGTCCCAAAGTTCCTTTGGGCTTAGGCAAAGCCTAAGTTTTCCCTAGTCCCAATTTTGAAGTGTTTAGACACACGGAAAGCACACGTATAATAGTTGACATACATGTGTAATGCGGTGTATTATATTAAATATATTATAAAAGAAGAGGAGAGTGGAAATGGGAGAACTCCATATAAGAGATCTGGATGAAAAAATAGTTGCAAAATATAAAGAACAGGCGAAAAAGAGGGGGATGAGTTTAAATAAGTATTTGGTCGGAGTGCTAACCAATTATGCTCTTGCTCCGGAGGTAAAAGAATTAGATGTGAGGTATCAAGAGTTAATGAAACTGGTAGTAGAATCAATAGAGACAAATACAGGAATGTTACATGAACTAGTCATCACTTTGCAAGGAGAGAAAAATGTATAGAAAACATTACCTTTTAGATGAGAATGATTTAGCAATCATAAATGGAGTACAAAATAAAATGGGAATGGGAAGTGCGTCGGATGCACTTCGCTATATCATACGACAATATACAGAAGATGAAAGGAAAGAGGAAGGAACGCAGCTTGCGATTTTACGTAGTATTGAAGAGAATACGGCATTGCTTTTAGATGTTGCTAATTCGGGTTTGATCAAACGCAATGATAAAGTATGCTATCCGGTAAGCATGGTGGAATCTTCTGTGATCGCAAAGGCGCGGGAAATACGAAAAAAGGATCTGGCCAATCGGAAGCAGAAGAAAGATTACAAAAGCAGGAAACAGGGAAAATAGCGTACCGAAATTCGGTACATATCAACTTGTCAAAATTGACAAGTAAAGTGAAAGGTGAAACGTTATGGCGGGAATAAATGCAGGTGTTACGTTGATGCAAGATTTTTGTCGGGCAGAAAGTGATACCTTTAGCGAGTATATAGATTATATTGATAGGGAAGAGGCACAGCGAAATGCAGCGTTGCCTAAGTTTAACCTTTTCAACGATTATGTGGGTAATCCATATAAAGGGAGTCATTTGTTTACGGCTGATAAAGATTATCTTTCTTTTTCTGAAAAGCAAGATTTGAAATCGGCTTTCCAAACAGCGCAGATCAATGGCAGCGTGATGTGGCAGACTGTAATATCTTTTGATAATGCATGGTTGGAGAAGAACGGAGTATACAATGCAGATAAGAAGATGTTGGACGAAAGAAAAATATACGAAGTGACCCGCCATGCAATAGGAAAGTTATTAGAACGTGAAAATCTTAATAATGCGGTATGGAGTGCCGGCATTCATTATAATACAGATAATCTGCATGTTCATATTGCGATTGTGGAGCCGTATCCGATGCGGGAACTTATGATGTATAATGGCAATCTGGAAGTCCGTGGAAAAATGAAAATGTCAAATATAAAGGCCTGTAAGAGTGTAGTCGTAAATGAACTGATGCAGAGTAAGGAAATAAACCAAAAGATCAATTTCATTATCCGTAAGGATATCGTAGAAAAACTGAAAGAAAGAGAATTATCCAATGATCCTGAACTGCAGGATAAGTTCCTTGCATTATGCCAGAGCATTTCAATGTTACGTGGTGCGCTAAATTATAATAATCGGGAAACTGCGCCGATAAGAAAACAAGTGGATGAAATAAGCAGGATATTCCTTAACAGGTATTGTCCAGAAAAATATAAAGAATTTGTTGAGATTATTGAACGGCAAAGTCACTTATATGCAGAGGCATATGGCGGTGGTAATGAAAACGTATATAAAGAAGACAAACATTACGAACTGATGCAGCGGTTAGGAAATGCTGTATTGAAGTCCGCAAAAGAGCATGTGAAAAATATTGAGGAAGAAGCAGGAAACCTACATGTTTCTGAAAATGTATTCAGTGTCGAAAGGTTCAACATGGATCAAGTGCCTAAAATGGAAATGGCGCAGGAAGAGAAATTTGTCGGAGAAGAGACAAGTGTAGATACAGACGCTGATCTGATAGAGTATGAGGAACTATTTGCCGGAGAAGAGTCACCGTTTAAAATGCATGCACAACATAAAAATGCTGAACTGACAGGCGATTTTAAAGAGGCGGAAGAGTATTTTAAAAATCTAAATTCAGTGAAAGATACTATATCAGGATCAGCAACGCAGGAAACAGTAGATTCCTATGGGGATTATGACCAATATGCAGAATGGTTTCAGACATTTAAAAATGTAAGAAACGATATCAATCAAAAACTGAGAAATAAAGAAGAAATTCCAGAGGAAAAGATATTAGAATTCATACGAGAATCTGAAAGAAATCCTTTTTTGAAAGCATATTTAGGAGAAATCTATCTGTATGGTAAACTTTCAGAAATTGACTTGGAGAAATCAGACTTGTATTTTGAAGAAGCATTGGAGATTTTTGAAAGAGATGTAGACGACATCATAGGAAAAGAAAATAAATTTGATTTTAAAAGTTATATCCAGTATCGGATCGGAAAGCAATATGCACGCGGATGGGGAGCAGAGTACGACCCGGAAGTTGCTGCGGAGTGGTTTGAAAAGTCAGGAACCAGTTACGCATCCTTTTCTCTGGGAAATCTGTATTATACAGGGGAAGGTGTGGGACAAAATTTTGAAACGGCATTCAAGTATTATCAAGGAGCAGAGGCTAATCCATTCGCCTGTTTGAAAATAGCGCAAATGTATGAGAAAGGAATTGGAGTTGAAAAAGATACTTCTGAAAGCAAAGCTTATTATGATATTGCTTATAAACAATTTTATGCGGCAGAAGCAAATGCGCCGGATGCTATTTTTGAATATCAATTAGGTAATATGCTGTATTACGGCAAAGGATGCGAAAAAGATACAGATAGGGCAATAGAATATCTTGAAGATGCGGTAAAACAAAAAAATGTACCTGCAACACTTTTGTTAAGCCGTATATACATGGAGCTGAATATGACAGAACGTATGCCGGATATGATTGCGATGTTGGAAGAACTGGCAGGCAAAGGTGAGAATGAAGCTGCTCAGTACACACTGGGAAATATTTATACAAACGATTGGGAATTTTATGATTTGAAAAAAGGGGTTGAACAATATGAAAAAGCAGCAGAGCAGGGAAATGAATATGCACAGTATCGGTTAGGAAAGTTATATATCGATCCAGAAATGGAGATATATGATCTTTGGAAAGGAATTGAATATCTGGAAAGAGCAACAGAGCAGGGAAATGAGTATGCACAGTATCAGTTAGGAAAGTTGTATATCAATCCGGAAACAGATGCTTATGATCTGTGGAAAGGAATTGAATATCTGGAAAGAGCAGCAGAGCAAGGGAATGAGTATGCACAGTATCAGTTGGGAAAGTTGTATATCAATCCGGAAACAGATGCTTATGATCTGTGGAAAGGAATTG
>CAUWKK010000082.1:0-5238 GCA_963559385.1 uncultured Schaedlerella sp. | reverse complement strand
TATAGGAGGTGAGTCGGGTGCAGAGACTTGGAGTATTTGTCTGTCACTGCGGAAGCAATATCGCTGCCACAGTTGACGTAGCAAAAGTAGCAGAAATGGCTTTGAAGGAGCCGGGCGTTGTCCATGCCGAAGACTATCAGTATATGTGTTCTGAAGCAGGACAGGCGAAGATTGCCGAGGCGATCAAAGAAAAGAAACTGACAGGAATCGTTGTATGTTCCTGTTCCCCGCGTATGCATGAGGCGACATTCAGGAAGGCGGCAGAACGTGCCGGACTGAACCCATACATGGTGGAAATTGCAAATATCCGCGAGCATTGTTCTTGGATCCATAAAGATATTGAAGAAGCAACAGAGAAGGCTGTGATCCTGATGAGAGCAGCGATTGCAAAAGTAAATCTAAACGCACCGCTTCAGCCGGGAGAAAGCCTTGTAACAAAGAGAGCGCTTGTTATTGGCGGCGGTATTGCAGGGATCCAGACTGCTTTGGATATTGCAGATGCAGGTTATGAAGTTGACATCGTGGAGAAAACACCAAGTATTGGCGGAAGGATGTCACAGCTTGACAAGACATTCCCGACATTGGACTGTTCCGCATGTATTTTGACACCGAAGATGGTGGAAGCTGCGGCACACGAGAAAATTAACATCTATACATATAGTGAAGTGGAGAAGGTCAGCGGATTCGTAGGCGACTTTACAGTTGACATCCGTAAGAAAGCACGACACGTAGATATGGATAAATGTACCGGATGCGGTGTCTGTCAGGAGAAATGTCCGTCCAAGAAAGCTCCGAATGAGTTTAACCGTGGACTGAATAACAGAAGTGCGATCTACACACCGTTTGCACAGGCAATTCCGAACGTACCGGTCATCGACTGCGATAGCTGTATCAAGTTCAAAACAGGAAAATGTGGTATTTGTGCAAAGGTATGTCAGGCGGGCGCGATCGATTACGAACAGCAGGACGAGATTGTAACACAGAAGTACGGAGCAATCGTTGTGGCAACCGGATTTGACACGATCGATCTGGAAAAATATGATGAATATGCGTACAGCCAGAGTCCGGATGTGATCACCTCTCTTGAATTAGAGCGTGTAATGAATGCGGCAGGACCGACACACGGACATTTGGAAAGACTTTCCGATGGAAAAGCGCCGAAGGAAATCGTGTTTATCCAGTGTGTGGGAAGCCGTTGTTCTGATGACAGAGGAAAACCGTACTGTTCCAAGATCTGCTGTATGTATACGGCAAAGCATGCCATGCTGATCCGTGATAAATATCCGGATGTGAACGTAACCGTATTTTATATTGACGTTCGTACACCGGGGAAGAATTTTGACGAGTTCTATAGAAGAGCGGTAGAGCAGCATGGAGTAAACTATATTAAAGGTCAGGTCGGAAAGGTGATTCCGCAGCCGAACGGAAAGCTGCTTGTACAGGGAGCCGATCTTTTGGATAACAGACAGATCCTGAAAGAGGCAGATATGGTTGTACTTGCAACCGCGATCGAGCCGAACCCGGATGTGCGTAAGATTGCAACGATGCTGACGGCAAGTATTGATACAAACAACTTCCTGACAGAGGCTCATGCAAAGCTTCGTCCGGTAGAGTCACCGACAGCAGGTATCTTCCTGTCCGGTGTATGTCAGGGACCAAAGGATATTCCGGAGACGGTTGCACAGGCAGGAGCCGCAGCAGTGAAGGCGATCGGACTGCTTGCGAAAGATAAGCTGCTGACAAACCCGTGTACAGCCAAGTCCGATGAACTCTTGTGTAACGGATGTTCTACTTGTGCGAATGTATGTCCGTATGGTGCGATCACATATGAGGATAAAGAAGTGAATGATCATGGAATCCGTGAAGTTCGCCGTCTTGCGATCGTCAACAACGCATTGTGTCAGGGCTGTGGAGCATGTACTGTTGCATGTCCGTCCGGAGCGATGGATCTGCAGGGATTTTCAAATAGACAGATTATAGCGGAGGTAGATGCAATATGTCGATAGAAAATAAAGAATTTAAACCGAAAATTGTAGCATTCTGCTGTAACTGGTGCAGCTACGCAGGAGCAGACTTAGCGGGAAGCAGCCGTCTGACTTATCCGGCGGATGTAAAGATTATCCGCGTACCATGCTCCTGTCGTGTCAACCCGATGTTCATCCTTCGTGCATTCGAAAAAGGTGCGGACGGAGTGATCATGTGTGGATGCCACCCGGGAGACTGTCACTACAGTACAGGAAACTACTATGCAAGACGCCGTATGACACTTTTGTTCTCTATGTTGGATTACATCGGTGTGGAGAACGGACGTACCCGCGTGGAGTGGGTTTCTGCGGCAGAGGGTGTGAAGTTCTCAGATACAATGAACAGCTTTGTGGAGAAGATTTATTCTCTTGGTGAAAATGTAAGATTGGGGGATTTGAGATGCAAGAAGTAATGAACCGTGCAAAAGAACTGCTGGCTGACGGAACAGTGGCACGGGTGCTCGGATGGAAAGCCGGCGACTTGCCTTACAATCCGGAACCGGCATATTTTGATAATGCCGATGCTCTGAAAGATTTCGTATATAACGGTTTCTGCGGAGCGAACTTGAGCAAATATATGATCGAGGCTTCCAAATTGGAAGGAAAGACCTTGGTTTTCTTAAAACCATGTGATACATACAGCTTTAATCAACTGATCAAAGAGCATCGTGTGGACAGAGAAAAAGCATACATCATCGGTGTTGGATGCAAAGGAAAGCTAGATATCGAAAAGATCAGAAAAGCAGGGGTCAAGGGAATCGAAAGCATCGAAGGGGCAGAACTTTCCGATGCGGCAGAAACCTTGAAGATCCAGACGATTTATGGTGAAAAAGAAATGCCTTATGCAGACGCAATGCTGGAAAGATGTCATGTCTGTAAGGGAAAAGAGCATCAGGTATATGATGAGTTGATCGGGGAATCAAGGGAGACAAAGGATGCAGAGCGTTTTGCAGAAGTGGAGCGCATTGAGGAGATGAGTCCGGAAGAGAAGTTTGCGTTCTTTCAGAATGAGTTGAGCAAATGTATCCGCTGTAACGCCTGCCGTAACGTATGTCCGGCATGCAGCTGCCGCAAATGCGTATTTGACAGCACCAAGTTTGACAGCGCACAGAAAGCAAATGCAGATTCCTTTGAAGAGAAGATGTTTCATATCATCCGCGCTTTTCATGTGGCAGGAAGATGTACGGATTGCGGCGAATGCAGCCGTGTATGTCCGCAGGGCATTCCGCTGCACCTGTTCAACCGGAAATTTATCAAGGACATCGATGAATTGTACGGAGAGTATCAGGCCGGAGAAGATACTGAATCAAAAGCACCGCTGACCAATTTCACATTTGACGATGCGGAACCAAGTATTGTAGGAAAGAGGGGATAATGTATGTATAAGATCGCAAAAGAAAATCTTTCCGCATTATTCCAGTTGATTGCGGAGAAACAGGAATTATATTTGCCTGTAAAAACAGCGGGGCAGACCAATTTCGCAGCATGGAACGAAGATGCTGAGGTGGATCTGGATACGCTGAAAACCGTAAAGTCTGCCAAAGATGCATTCTTTCCGCAGAGCGAGGGGCTTTATACAGTCAAAAAAGAAGGCAAAAAAATGCACGTCGAGCCGGGAAAACTGAAAGAACAGGATTTTGTTGTGTTCGGCATGAAAGCATGTGATGTCAAAGGTGTAGAGGTTCTGGACAAGGTCTTTCTTGTTGACCCGATCGATTCTTTCTATGCATCCAGAAGAGAGCATGGAACGATTGTGGCAATGGCATGCCATGAACCGGAAGAAACCTGCTTTTGTAAGGTGTTCGGTATAGATGCGGCACAGCCTGCATCCGATGTGGCAACTTGGATGATCGGAGAAGAGTTGTACTGGAAAGCTTTGACAGAAAAGGGAGAGGCTCTTACAGAGCTTGTAAAGGAGCTGTTGACCGATGCAGACGAGGCGCCGGTAGAGGCAGAAAAGGAAGCAATCCATGCAATCGTAGAAAAACTTCCGTATATGAACCTTTCTCTGGAAGGCTGGGGCGGAGACGCTCTGAAAGAAAAATTTGATTCTCCTGTCTGGGAAGAATTATACAAACCATGTCTGGCTTGCGGAACCTGTACGTTTGTGTGTCCGACCTGCCAGTGCTATGATATCAAGGATTACACTGCGGGAGAGACCGTATCTCGCTACAGATGTTGGGATTCCTGTATGTATTCTGATTTTACAATGATGGCGCACGGAAACAACCGTAACAGTCAGATGCAGAGATTTCGTCAGAGATTTATGCATAAGCTAGTATATTATCCGGCAAACAACGACGGGATGTATTCTTGCGTAGGATGTGGTCGTTGTGTGGAAAAATGCCCGTCAGCATTGAATATCGTTAAGGTTATTAAAGCATTTGAAAACCAGGGAGGAGAAAAATAATGTGTGAATGTGATTGCCATAAGAATTATACATTGGATACATTGATTCCTCAGGTTGGTGTGATCACCGATATCCGTGAGGAAACTCCGGATGTAAAAACATTTCGTGTGAATGCTCCGGAGGGTGGAAAGCTGTTTGAGCACATGCCGGGACAGTGCGCGATGCTGTGTGCTCCGGGAGTCAGTGAAGCGATGTTTTCTATTACATCTTCACCGACAAATAAAGAATATCAGGAATTTAGTATCAAAAAATGTGGAGAGCTTACCGATTATCTGCACAGTCTGGAGGTAGGCGATGAAATTACCGTTCGCGGGCCATACGGTAATTCTTTCCCGGTGGAAACTGAGCTGAAAGGAAAGAACTTATTGTTTATTGCAGGTGGTATTGGTCTTGCACCGCTTCGTTCCGTTATCAATTATGTATTGGATAATCGTGAGAACTACGGAACAGTTGATATTGTTTACGGTTCCCGTTCGGCAGATGATCTGGTTCAGTTGAAAGAAATCCAGGAAGTCTGGATGAAAACAGAGGGCGTCAATGTTTATCTGACCATCGATAGAGAACAGGAAGGCTGGGACGGACATGTAGGATTTGTTCCGAACTATGTAAAAGAACTGGGATTTGATACAGATAAGGTAGCCCTTGTCTGCGGACCTCCGATCATGATCAAGTTCGTACTTGCAGGACTGACCGAGCTTGGATTCACATCCGAGCAGGTATACACAACACTGGAGCTTCGTATGAAGTGCGGAGTTGGTAAGTGCGGACGATGCAACATTGGATCAAAATATGTGTGCAAAGACG
>CAUWKK010000081.1:0-5267 GCA_963559385.1 uncultured Schaedlerella sp. | reverse complement strand
GAAAAAATGGTTGAAATCCGTCTGGTCAATAGGGCAAAATGGCTTTTAATCAGCGAACTCTCTATGAGTGAACCTGATGCTCATCATTACATAGAAAAACAAGCAATGGATCGCTGTATTGCAAAACGAACCATTGCCGAAGAAATTATTAAAACTTATCATTTTTCATAATTTCGGAGATTTCATAATTTTTTATCACTATTCCACTGCTACCCTTATCCGCTCCACCAGACTTCCGCTCTTTTCTATTCTTCGATACGCCAGCACCGGAACTGTAATGCACACTGCAAGCAAAACCAACGTCGCTCCTAAAAAAGGAAAGATCGGAAACCAGAATTTTGCTCCCATATAATTCATCGTCTGGTAGATCGCATAAGTAACAGCAACACCTGCGGTCAGTGTAAGAAACAGCACTCCTCCGGTGTAGAAAATCCCCTCCCATACAAGCATCGTCTTCACCTGCCGTTCTGTCATTCCCACACTTTCCATAATTGAAATTTCCTTCTGCCGGCTCTGCATATTACCGACAGAGGTATTGATATAGTTCATAACTCCGATCATTCCGAGTATCAGAACGATTCCGATTCCAACCTCCAGCATATGCCCCTGTGCCTCTTTCACATTTTCTGCCTGCTCGATTTTAGAGTCCCATGAAAAATCTGTTTCATTCGGACTTTCCTTCACAATAGAAAGGATCGCAAGTTCTGTCTCTTTATTATACTCTTCCTCATAACGGATTCCCATCCGAAAAACAACAGGTTCTTTCACAAACTCTTTCACCGCCTGATCGATTACGATCATCGTAGGCGGAAATCCGAGAAATCCAACATAATCATTCGTATCTGTCATTCCGGCAATTTCAAATGTCCGGATGTTATCCGGATGTATATATTCCGCACATTGGATCTGTTTTCCACGTAGCTCCTTCTCTTTCAACCCAAACAATCCATTTCTGTATAAAATACATGTCTTTCCGCTTAAAAAGGCCTCTTCATCCACCGGATTTTCCATTTCTGCATTCAGCGCACGAAAATCCGTCTCCGTAATCCCTACTAGTGAGGATCCGAAATTCTCCGGATGTGCCTTATATTCCTCAATCTCGTCCTCATAAGGTATGTTCATCCAAGTCTCGTAAAATTCCCGCATCCAGACGTCTGTTACTTCTTCTCCCCACGGAACAACCGTCGGAACAGTAATTGACGGAAGCACCTCTTTTACCCCTTCTGTCTGTTCAATCTTCTGTAAAAGCTCCTCATCTAAAATCTGATGCACGCCTTGTATCTGTTCTTCTTCTCTTTCACCGCTCTCCATGACCATATTATCAATCGTATCATTTTTCAAGATCATATCCAATCCCATGTAGTTGTAATTATATTCCCGTGCCGACTGCGTGTGCAGCAATATGATCAAACAAAGAAACACAGAAAAGCTGGCCGCCAGCGACAACATCGTTATCATTGTTTTTTTCTTGTTCCGCGTCAATTGCTCCAGAGCCATACGGAAAACCAGTTTTCCCTTTCTTGTTTTGTGTCGCTTTCTCGCATCGGAAGCTACACGATATCCAAGCGCTTCTATAGGCGAACTTTCTACTGCGATCTTTGTCGGCTTTCTTCCCGCATACCAGACGGTACATCCGGTCAGTAAAACGGTCAACAAAATGATAACCGGATGAAAGATCACTTGTACAGTCCCTCTTTCTTTTCCATGTACCAATGTCTTTACCACCATTGGGATCAAAAAGAAAGATGAGCCTGCTCCAAGCAGAATCCCAGCCGTCATTCCGACGACGCCGATCCGGAGCAGTTGTTTCCGCATCAGCTGCCGTATTTGCTTCCCCGTCATCCCGACTGTCTGCAAAAGCCCGTAATATCGGATATTTCCTGCCACTGATAAGTACATGATATTGTAAATCAGCAAATAAGCGCTCAAACATGTAACAAGAACAATCCCTGTCAGTCCCAGCAAGATTTCTGTCGCATTTCCATACTCATATACATAGAACAAACGTTGTGATTTTGCCAACTTCATACTGTCAATAAGCTCCTTCTGTGCTTTGGCAGACATCCATTTTGTGTGAAAAGAAATAAGACACCGGCCATAATAAACCGCATCCAATTCCAACTTATCACAAAAGACTTTCGACATATAGAAAATATCTGTATCTCCATAGCCGTCCCAAATCCCCGATATCTGAAATGTTTCCTCTGCTGTCTTTTCATTTATCTCATACACAAATGTAATCTCATCCCCAATCTTCTTATTCTGAAAGCCACACTTCTTCAAGGCATCCTCTGTAACCATGATTTCATTTTCTTTGGTCGGATACCGTCCTTTTACAAACTTTCTGGCAGGCGGCATCATTTCATCCCAGTATATTTCATCGGCATATGCCAGTCCCACTCCCGGCGTTTTGTCTGCTTCTGTCTCCTTTACCCCGCCTGTCACCATTACAATTCCATAGTTTTCTATCTTCGGATCTTCTTCCAAAATCTCTTTCTGTTCTTTTGAAATCCCATACATAATGGCGTCAAATTCCGCCCCGTTCAGACGTATATTCTGCTGTTTCTGCATCTTCAAATACGTCGCTCCCACCGTAAAAACACTAAACAGCAGAAAAGAAGACAACAGAACTGCCAAAGTCATTGATAAGCTACGCCTCTGATTGCTTTTCAGATTCTTCTTTGCCAATCGATCTATAACCGCCTGATTGTTGTTTCTAAGCATAGAAATCACTCCCTTTCACAATCTTTCCGTCTTCAATCCGTACGATCCGGTCTGCCATTTGTGCAATATCATTGTCGTGGGTGATCAGAACGATCGTCTGTCGAAACTGCTTTGCTACGATTTTGAGTAAGCCCAGTACGTCATGTCCGGTAGCCGTATCCAGATTCCCCGTCGGCTCATCGCATAAAAGTATGCTCGGTGTCGATGCAATCGCCCTCGCAATGGCAACTCTCTGCTGCTGCCCTCCGGAAAGTGTGTTCGGAAGCGCTTCTCGTTTTTCCTCCAATTGAAGCAGCTCCATGATTTCCTGTACAAACTCCTTGTCCACACGTTTTCCGTCCAATTCCACCGGAAGTATAATATTTTCATACACATCCAAATCCGGTACCAGGTTGTAGCTCTGGAACACAAAACCGATTTTACGGCGACGAAATACTGCCAACTGTTCCTTTGTAAGCCCTGCCAAATCCTTCCCCCCTACGATCACCGATCCGCTCGTAGGCACATCCAATCCGCCGATCATATGTAATAATGTACTCTTTCCGCTTCCCGATCTTCCGATAATTGCCACAAACTCTTCCGCTTTCACCCGAAAATCCACATCGTCCAACGCCTTGACTGTATTCCCCCCCTGATGATAATATTTTTTTAAATTTCTTGTTTCCACGATATAAGACTCCATCTGTTCTCCTCCTCGTTATGCGCATTTGGCATATATCCCTCTCATGTCTGCATATGCGCTCTCTTTCTTTTGCTTTCATCCTTATCATAACAAGAAAAAATCACAATCCTGTCACAATCTAACATTGTCACAAAATTGTGATATTTCATCTCAATTCGGAAGATACATACAGAACTCTGCTCCTTTTTCGAACTCGGAGTGCACTTCGATGTATCCGTTTTGTAATTCCAGTATCCGGCGTGTCAGATACAAGCCGATCCCCACTCCGCTCTGCCCATGTACCTCCGGTTCCCGATAAAATCTTGTGAAAATTTCCGCCTGTCGTTCCGGTAAGATTCCTTTTCCGTTATCCCGAATACTGATTTTCGTAAAAATCTCCTGCCGAACTGCCCTCACATGAACCTTCCCGCCTGCTTTCGTATATTTCACTGCATTGTCCAATACATTAAAAATTGCCTCTTCTGTCCACTTTCTGTCGTGATTCAGCATCAATCTCTCTTCACATTCAACATGAAGCTCGATTTCTTTTTCTGCTGCAGACGGAACAATCTGACTGACAGCCGCCGTCAGTGTATGATGGAGATTTTTATTTTCTCTCTTGATCTGAATGATTCCGTTTTCCAGCCTGGACATCTTTACCATACTCTGTAAGAGGAAGTCCAGTTTCTCGGTCTGATCTCCCAGCCCGTTCAAAAATTCCCGCCCCTTTTCTGAAAGTGTTTCCTCCTGTAAAAACTCCTGATACAGCTTCATGTTTGCAAGCGGAGTTTTGATCTGGTGGGAAATATCCGAAATCAGCGCTTTCATTTGCCTCTTTTCACGCAAAGCATCTGTTTCTTTCCGATTCCACACTTGATACAACCGCCAGAATTTTTCTCCGCATTTTCCCCAAAGTGTATCCTCTGTCACTTCTTCCGTTTCTTTTAATTCTTTTCCCGACAATATCTGCCCGATTGCCTCTTCTACCTGGTTCGCAAATAAATCCGCCTCTTGTTTCACCTTTTTTGCTTTCCACAAAGCGCCTGCCGTCACACCAACAGAAAGAAGAACAACAATACCACCGATTCCCGTTATCCAATCCATTGATATCCCATCCCATACACATTTGAAATATATTTATGCTCTGTATCCTCCAGTTTTCGGCGAAGGCGGTTGATATTGACTGCCAATGTATGTTTGTCAACGAATTGCCCGTCACAATCCCACAACTGTTCCAGAAGAACTTCATAAGTCATTAACCGCCCTTGATTTTCCGTAAGTATTTTTAACAACCGGAACTCCGTCGGCGTTACCGCACAGTCCTTTTGATTCACAGTTACTTTTGCCCGCTCCCAGTCGATTTTCAAATTACCATCATCATATCCTTTTACCTGTTCCGGTTGTGCCCGCTTTAAAATCAGTTCAATCTTCCGCAGCAACACTTTTATGGAAAACGGTTTTGTCACATAGTCCTCTGCCCCCAGATCGTAGCCTTTCAGCACATCCTCTTCCAAATCCCTTGCCGTCAGAAAAAGAACCGGAATCTCTTGCCGTTCTTTCACCCACCGACAGAATGCAAAGCCCTCTCCGTCGGGAAGATTGACATCCTGTATCACAAGCTGTACCTCCTGCTCCGGCAATTCCGAATATTTCTTCTTTGCCTCCTGTAAAGAAAATGCCGCAATCGTCTTATATTCCTGCTTTTCCAGTGCATAGCACAGCGCTTCATTCAGCTCTCTGTCATCCTCAACGATAAGTATTTTTTGCATGATATCATAGTTTCCTTTTTTATTTCTTCTATTAACCTTTTAGTCGGCTTTCTATATCTGATGCACTATATAGTACATCTGTTACAATCACTTTATCACCTTGGACAACAAAA
>CAUWKK010000080.1:0-5349 GCA_963559385.1 uncultured Schaedlerella sp. | reverse complement strand
ACGGCGCTTCTGACTATATTGTAAAAGCCTTTCGATATTACTCCGAAAATAATACTCCATCAAAGAAATAGAGCCAAAGTAGAGCCAACAGACATAAAGAAACCTCGGAAACCCTTGTAAAATGGGCATCCGAGGTTTTCTGTCCGTTATTCAAACTCTATCGTTCCCGGCGGCTTACTGGTCAAATCATAAAATACGCGATTAACCCCTTTTACCTCATTGATAATCCTACTCATTACTTTCTGCAATGTCTCAAACGGTATTTCTGCTGCCTCAGCAGTCATAAAGTCTACTGTATTTACAGCTCTTAACGCCACTGCATAATCATAGGTTCTCTCATCCCCCATAACACCGACACTTCTCATATTCGTAAGTCCTGCAAAATACTGTCCGATACTGCGATCCATTCCGATATTTGCAATTTCTTCACGATAAATCGCATCCGCATCCTGTACGATACGAACCTTTTCTTCGGTTACTTCTCCGACAATACGAACACCAAGCCCCGGTCCCGGGAACGGCTGACGAAATACGAGATATTCCGGAATCCCCATTTCCAGTCCGGCTTTGCGTACTTCATCCTTGAACAAATCGCGGAGCGGCTCAATAATTTCTTTGAAATCCACATAATCCGGCAATCCTCCGACATTATGATGAGACTTGATCACCGCAGATTCTCCCCCCAGTCCGCTTTCTACAACATCCGGATAAATCGTTCCCTGTACAAGAAAATCTACAGTGCCGATTTTCTTTGCTTCTTCTTCAAATACACGAATAAACTCTTCCCCGATGATCTTACGTTTTTTCTCCGGGTCAGATACCCCTGCAAGCTTATCATAAAATCTCTGCTGCGCATTGACACGAATAAAATTCAAATCGTAATTTCCGTTCGGTCCAAATACTGCTTCTACTTCGTCCCCTTCATTTTTACGGAGCAGGCCATGATCTACGAATACACATGTCAACTGAGAGCCAATCGCCTTAGACAGCATAACTGCTGCCACTGAAGAATCCACTCCGCCTGACAACGCACAAAGAACCTTACCGTTGCCGACTTTTTTGCGGATTGCTTTAATCGTTTCTTCTACAAACGCATCCATTTTCCAATCACCGGTACATTTGCAGACATTTTTCACAAAGTTATTAATCATCTTCGTGCCCTCTGTCGTATGAAGCACTTCTGGATGAAACTGAATTGCATACAGCCCCTTTTCCTCATTTTCCGCTGCTGCTACCGGACAATCTGCAGTATGTGCACTGATTTCAAATCCCGGTGCTGTCTGTGCAATATAATCGAAATGGCTCATCCAGCAAATCGTCGATGTGGATACATTTTCAAAAACCTTTGACTCCGCTTTATCTATAAGCACCTCCGTCTTACCATACTCACGAACCGGAGCCGCTTTTACCTCTCCGCCGAGTACATGAGACATCAATTGCGCTCCGTAGCAAAGTCCGAGCACCGGAATACCGAGCTCAAACAACTCTTTCGTATAAGTCGGTGAATCCGGCTCATAGCAACTATTCGGACCGCCTGTCAAAATAATCCCTTTCGGATTCATTTCTTTAATTTTTTGAATTTCAATCTTATAAGAGTAAATCTCACAATATACATTGCATTCTCTGACCCGACGTGCAACCAATTGATTGTACTGACCGCCAAAATCAATTACAATTACCAATTCATTTTTCAAGTATTTATCCTCCTGACATGATTTTTTATAAATTCTTTCACAGCCTTTCTGACTAGCTGTTTTCAGTATACAAAATAACCTTGCACATTTGCAACCACTTCTATCATTTTCTTAAAAAAATAAAGTTGCTGTCTCCCAGAAGCTTACGCAACTGCGAAATCAACAACTTTATTTCCGAGATAAAACACCTTTTGCGATATATAATACTATGAGGGGGGGAGGGTTATATTATTTATGCAGCTAAATATTGTCAGTGCCTTATCCCTGCTAATTTATTAACTTTCCGCTCAAATACATCTTAACACATTTTTCGACAATAAAAAGTCGAAATTTTTTAAAAAAGTCGAATTTTTTAATGAGATAGCTTTCTAAACTCGCCCGGAAGCATCCCTATCTCCTCCTTGAATACTCTGCTCATATATTTGGGATCAGAATATCCCGCCAATTCTGCAATCTGATTTAATTTCAGCGGCGTATCCAACAGCAGCTGTTTCACCTTTTCTATTCGGTATTTCCGCGCTGTCTCTGTAAAGGACATCCCTGTCTCTTTTTTAAACTGTGTGCTCAGATATTCTTCTGAAACAAATAATTTCCGCGCTGTTTCTTCTAATGTAATCCCCTGACTATAATAATTTCGTATCAATTCCTGTGCCTCTTTTACCATGTCACTAACAGAATTTTCATAATCTGTCCTTGGCGAACCACATATCAAATCAATAAACTCTTCCATTTCTCCTCTAATTTCTTCCCACGAAACTACTGTTACCAGATTTTGCAAAATACCTTGAATCCGCAAATTCGTTTCCTCTCTTCGTTCTCTCTTGATATTTGCAAGACTCCAATTAAAGCGGATCAGCATTTCTTTCATTTGTCTGGGCCGGCACTTTTTCTCATGAAAATAATCGATCAATTCCTGATAGCATATCTCCAGCTTTTTCTTATCCTTCTTCAAAATCGCCTGCTTTGCCCGCTCCTCCAATTCAATCGGATACTTTATCGGAACAACAGGCAAGGCATTTATTTCTTCTTTATAAATTAAATGTCCTTCACTGAACCATAGGTTCCATTCTAATTCTTCTTTCATTTCCCGAAAGGCTTCCGATATTTTAAGAAGACTTTCTACTCGTCTCCAGACAAAAATATGCGGCTTATCCAGTTTTCGTTCCAGCATCGGTGCGACTACATCCCGATATCTCAAAAAACGTGTCTGTCCGGGCTGTAGGCGGTATAAAATTAAAAACAACGTCTTCCAATTATCATTTTCTCTGATATAAGCACAGCTTTTGACAGATTGTTCCGCCGCATGCTCGAGCAACTCACGTGCCCTTTTCTTCTGCGCCTCATATCCATCTCCCAGCCACACCATAAATACTTCAACCGGCTCCTGTACTGTAAACCCATACCGCTCCTTTGTCATTGCATCAAATGACGAATCTGCCTTTAGTTGTCCATTCAGACACCCCAGAAAAATTGTATCGACAGAAAATGCCGTTTCCTGATTATGCTCCTTCTCTATTGCTTGTTCTGCCTGTCTGAGCGCCGCTTTCAGCTCCGGCAGCTTAATCGGCTTCAGAAGGTAGCTGACAATTCCCGAATCAATCGCCCGCCTCGCATAATCAAATTCCGAATATGCCGATAAAATAACAAATCTGCACTGACAACCCGCCTCTCTCAAATGTTCTAACATTTCCAGTCCGTTCATTTTGGGCATTCGTATGTCCATGATCACCAGATCCGGCTTCACCTCCCGAATCAACTCATATCCACTCATTCCGTCTGATGCCGTTCCTACCAATTCATATTGGGGACTGATCGCAGCCAGAATCTTTGCCATTCCCTCCCTGATCGGCGCTTCATCCTCTACTACAACGATTCTCATACTGTTCCTCCCTTATCTCTTGTCTTTACTCTCTTGCTGTCTCAGGAATGAATAGATGTACCCTCGTATAACAACCCTGTACACTTTCAAAATAAACCATAGCGTCTTCTCCATAATACAGCTTCATACGCTTACGCACATTAGCTACACCTACATGGTCATGCATCTCTTCCGTCTCGCTATTTAACTGCTTTACTAACTCCTCGTCCATTCCAATTCCATTATCTTCAATTATAATGTGAAGCTGTTCCCCCAAAAGTTTTGCCTCTACTGTCAGCGTACAGGTCCCCTCTTTCTCCAAAAATGCGTATTTTACTGCATTTTCTATAAATGGCTGTAGTAACAATTTGTGCAGACTGAACGTATTTAACTCCTCCGGAACCTTCACGATCAATTCCGGTTCCTTTCCCAGTTTCACACTTTGCAGCAAAATATACTGCTTTGACCATTCCAACGCTCTGCCGAGCGTTGTCATCCCACCGGTATTTTTCACTGTATGTCGAAAAATATCTGCTAAAGCGCCAAGTAGCTCACTAATCTCATATTGTTCATTCTCAATCGCTTTCCAATTGATTGCATCCAATGTATTATAAAGAAAATGAGGGTCGATCTGCGCCTCCAACGCCGACAACTCTGCAATCCGCTGTTCCTCTGCCACCTGCTTCGTATGCTCTACCATTTGCTCCATTCTGGTAACGATTCTGTTAAATCCTTCTCCGATCTGCCGCACCTCTCTCGGAACGGTTTTTCCCATATCAACCCTTACCGTAAAATCTCCTTCTTCCAATCGGCGCTGCGCTGCCCGATACTTCAATACGGCTTTCCTGTACGGTCTTGAAAATAAATAAGAAAGCACGATTGCAATCAATGACACCAACATAATCGTCAGCCACGGTGGGGCAGTCCAACTCCATGTGCCGATCTGCGTCATCAAAACAATAACCGCTATCGGAATCAGCGCAGCCAATAAAAAGCGGATAAATAGCTCTTGATTAATCGAATTCTCGCTTTTCTTTTTCAATCTTGCCCTCCTCCATATTGCTTTTTTAAATGCTATTTATTCATTCTATCATATTCAAATCCTTACTTCTATATCGAATTTGCCACACAACAAAATAAACCGCAGCATATTTGCCACGGCTCATTTTCCGTTTTTTATATTTCTTCTAACATATGCTGGTGCAGATACTTTTCTTTGGTAGCAAGTCCGCCGCGAATGTGACGCTCAGATTTATTTGTGTCAAGTACCTTTCGTGCCGCCAATGCCAATGACGGATTAATTCGAAGAAGACGCTCTGTTACATCTTTATGTTTGGTCGTTACTATTTAGATCTTTTTGATTTCCACATTCATCTGCCACTAAAATGCTTTCATTTAATCCCAAATCACCTAGTAATCGAAGGTAAATATCCACATTTCCCTCTTTGTCTACTTCGATTTTCTTAATCAGTCGCTTTAGCTGCATATTAGTCATTTCATGAACATCGGTAATATCCTCAATCTGCTTAAAGGTATCGTTTAGAATTTTTTCCATCTGGTCTCCCTTTGTCAAATTGCTAGATACCATTTTCAACTCATTTTCCATACGCTCCAGTTCTTGCCGTGTGCCACCTAATTTATCATTCAATTCTTCTCTGGAAATCAAATCATCGGTGTACATATCCATGTATTTCTGTCTCATTCTCTGTAATCTGGCAACTTGTAAGTTTAATTCCTTTTCGTACTCTGCATTTTCATCTTTTGCTTTGTACACTCTTTGAAATTCTTTCACCACAT
>CAUWKK010000079.1:0-5593 GCA_963559385.1 uncultured Schaedlerella sp. | reverse complement strand
ACAAAGAATCGAGTGTTAGAAAGGAAATTTTTATGTTTGGATATGTAACAGTTTGTGAGCCGGAATTGAAGATGAAAGATTTTCGGCGATATAAGGCATATTACTGCGGGCTTTGTCAGACGCTAAAGGAACGGCATGGAACCCCGGGACAGATGACTCTGACCTATGATATGACATTTGCCATTGTTTTATTAACTTCTTTATATGAAAAAATGCCTGAAAACGTGATGCATCGGTGTAAGGTACATCCGTTAAAAAAACAAAATATGCTGCAAAATGAGTTTTCTGAATATGCCGCAGACATGAATCTTCTTCTCGCTTATTATCATTTAGCGGATGACTGGCAGGATGAAAAGAAGTTTAGCGCTCTTGTAGGAATCAATGTGCTTCATAAAAAGGCAGAAAAGATGATACATAAATATCCGAGACAGAGCAGAGTGATTCAAAGGGAACTAAAGAGGCTTACGCAGTATGAGGCGGAGGATTCTCAGGATCTGGACGCTGTGTCGGGGTGCTTCGGAAGACTTATGGAAGAAGTTCTTGTATATAAAAAGGATATGTGGGAAAAGGACTTAAGGGTTATCGGATTCTTTCTTGGGAAATTTATTTATATCATGGATGCATATGAAGATTTGGAAGAGGATTTAAAGGAAAGAAACTATAATCCTTTAAGAGAACTGAGTAAGTCAAAGAATTATGAAGAAAAATGCAGGGAAATTCTCTGCATGATGATTGCGGAGAGCAGCGCTGCATTTGAAAAACTGCCGTGCCTGTTGGATGCGGATATTTTACGGAATATTCTGTATGCGGGGGTATGGACAAAATACAACAAGCTTCAGAAGAAAAAGGAAGAAGGCAGTAAAGGATAGAGGGGTATGAATCGGAACTTGACAACCGGGAATATTACAAAATCACTGCTGTGGTTTGCATTTCCGATCATGGTGGGAAATCTGCTGCAGCAGCTTTATAATATCGTGGATACGATCATTGTCGGGCAGTTTCTGGGAAAAGAGGCGCTGGCTGCGGTCGGTTCATCTTATACATTGATGACGTTTTTAACCTCTATTTTGCTTGGATTATGTATGGGGAGCGGAGTGGCGTTTTCCATTTGCTTTGGAAAGAAAGAAATGGAACGGCTGCGGTCGAATATTTTCCATGCATTCTGCATGATTGGCGGAGTTACGATTCTGATCACCGTCATTGTATTTGCCGGAATGGATGGGATATTGCATCTTCTGCAAGTTCCGGCAGATATTTACATAATGATGCGGGAATACCTGTGGGTGGTTTTCTGGGGAATTGTGGCAACGTTTTTCTATAATTTTTTTGCCTCTCTTTTACGGGCGGCGGGCAACTCGACGATTCCTCTTTTGTTTCTCGGAATTTCTGCTGTATTGAATATCGGACTGGATCTGATCTTTGTTATTGTCTTTAAACGAGGTGTGCGCGGGGCAGCAGAGGCGACTGTATTATCTCAATATATTTCCGGGTTCGGAATCTTGCTGTATACATGGAGCTGCTTTCCGGAATTTCGTATTCATAGAACATCTGTAAAGTGGCAGCCGGAGATTCTAAAAGAAATTTTTCATTTATCATTTTTGACTTGTGTCCAGCAGTCGGTAATGAACTTTGGAATCTTAATGGTGCAGGGGCTGGTGAACAGTTTCGGATCTGTGGTGATGGCGGCATTTTCGGCGGCAGTTAAGATTGATTCCTTTGCCTATATGCCGGTACAGGATTTCGGAAATGCATTTTCTACTTTTGTGGCGCAGAATTACGGCGCAGGCAAGCGGGAGAGGATTCAAAAGGGCGTGCGAAGTGCAGTGCGGACATCATTTCTGTTTAGTGTAGCGGTGAGTGCGATCGTGTTTGTATTTGCAAGGCCGTTGCTGATGATCTTTGTAAAAGCGTCCGAAACGGAAATTTTGCAGGTTGGTGTAAACTATTTGCGGATTGAGGGTGCATTTTACTGCCTGATCGGATTTTTATTTTTGTTTTATGGATATTTTCGCGCAGTGACGAAACCGGGAATCTCATTGGTATTGACGATCATCTCTCTTGGAATACGAGTGGCGTTGGCATATATATTGTCGGCAATCCCCGCGATCGGAGTAAACGGAATATGGGCAGCGGTGCCGATTGGGTGGCTTTTGGCAGATATGGCGGGATATTTTTATTACAGACGTATAAAAGTGAAGATTCTATGAAGATTGTTCCGCTTTTCTGGACAATCGGAGGGATTTGGGATATGATAGGTAAGGTCAGTGTGGAGAAGTCTGCATTGTAATTGCGAAGAATTGTCATACGTTGAAAGAGAAAAGTGAGGAATTTGAGAAATGAATAAAAACCCTTATGAAGTGTTGGGAATATCACAGAGTGCGTCAGATGATGAGGTGAAGCGGGCTTATAGAGATTTGACAAGAAAATATCACCCGGATGCAAATGTGAACAATCCGTTAGCAGATCTGGCGGAAGAGAAGTTTAAGGAAGTACAGGAAGCATATGATGTGATTATGAAAGAACGTGAGCATGGCGGAAGCGGCTACGGTGGGTATAACAGT
Organism: uncultured Schaedlerella sp.; assembly: GCA_963559385.1. GTDB lineage: Bacteria > Bacillota > Clostridia > Lachnospirales > Lachnospiraceae > Schaedlerella. Next base: position 3,032 of record CAUWKK010000079.1, on the reverse strand, counting down.
TATGGCGGCAGTCAGTCTTCGAGTTGGGGGCAGGCATCCGAGCAGAATGTAGAATTACAGGCTGTTGCAAATTTTATTAATTCGGGGCGTTATCGGGATGCGATCAATGTATTGAACCGGATGCCAAACCGGACGCCTCAGTGGTATTATTTGAGCGCAGCGGCAAATGCAGGGATCGGCAATAATATTCTGGCGCGGGATCATGCGGGGCAGGCGGTAAATATGGAGCCGAACAATCCGCAGTACCGTCAGCTTTTGAACCAGCTTGAGTGGGCGGGACAGCGCTATCAGAGCAACCCATACGGCGGTGCGTACGGCATGGGCGGAAGTTCCTGCGGAACAGGAAACATGTGCTGTGATCTGTGTGTTGCGGACCAGTTATGTGAATGTATGGGAGGCGATTTGTGCGCATGCATGTAAAAGCGAAAGAAATGGCGTTCAGCGGAATGCTGCTTGCACTTACGATCGTTTGTATGCTGCTCGGAAGTATGATTGAGACAAGTACTTTGTTTTTATTGGCAGCAGCATCCTTTTTTGTAGGAATTGTGCTTCGGGAATTTGGAGAGAAGACAGGAACTGCATTTTACCTTGCAGGTGTACTGCTTGGGTTGATTGCGGCTCCGAATAAGTTTTATGTGGTTTCTTATGCGGCGATGGGATTATATATTCTGATCATCGAGCTTGCATGGCCCAGACTCGGAAAGCTTTCGGAAAACAGCAATCGAAGGAGGATGTTCTGGGTATTGAAATATGTAGTGTTTAATCTGATCTACATTCCGTCAGTATTGTTTTTTCAAGAATTGTTATTTGCCCGAAAGCTTTCTACAGGGGTTTTGTTGGGAGTGCTCGCGGCGGGGCAGGTTGGTCTGTTTATTTATGACCGGGCATATGAATTCGTTCAGAGAGAACTCTGGAATAAATTTCGAGGCAGACTGTTCAAAAGTGGAAATTAGCGGCAGAGTGCGAGGGACTGTACTGTGTCCTTTGAATATTGACGCTAAGAAGGAAAAAGAAAGAAAAAGAATAAAATTTAAGGAAACATCTTCCTCACATGAAGTACAGAAACTTCGGAAATACTATCCTCAGTTGACAAAGGCACATATTTTGTCACTGGGGATATTTTTTGATAGGAGGAAATGAAAACGATGCATCAGCATTTACCGATTCGAGACGTATACGCAAGAGAAATTTTGGATTCTCGTGGAAATCCCACGATAGAAGTAGAAGTATTGGCAGGAGAACATGTAGTAGGGCGGGCATCTGTACCTTCGGGAGCTTCTACCGGAAAATATGAGGCAATGGAGCTGCGGGACAATGATTTTCGCTATGGGGGAAAAGGGGTTCAGCGTGCCGTACAAAATATCAATGATCATCTTGCAAATGAGATTATCGGACTGAATGTATTTGAGCAGAGTGAGATCGATCGTGTACTGCTTAAGACAGATGGAAGTAAAAATAAGAAAAATCTGGGGGCAAATGCGATTCTCGGTGTATCACTGGCGGCGGCACATGCAGCGGCAAACGCACTTCGACTTCCGTTATACAAATATTTGGGTGGTGTAAATGCGAAGAAGCTGCCGATCCCGATGATGAATATTTTAAACGGCGGGGCGCATGCAGATAATACATTGGATATACAGGAGTTTATGATCATGCCGATAGGGGCTGAGACGTTCAGGGAAGGACTTCGGATGTGTGCGGAAATCTATCAGGCATTGAAAGGACTTTTGAAAGAAAAGGGGTTGAGTACGGCTGTGGGAGATGAGGGCGGTTTTGCACCGGATTTGTCGGATGCGAAGGAAGCTCTTCGTTTTTTGAGCAGTGCGGCAGAAAAGGCAGGGTATGTAATGGGGACGGATATTGTCATTGCCTTAGATGTTGCGGCATCCGAATTGTATCATGCGGAGACAGGAAAATATGTTTTTCCGGGAGAAAGTAAGATGCAGGGACAGAAAATCAGCCGTACCGCCGAAGAACTGATTGATTATTATCAGGAACTGGCTTTGGAATTTCCGATCCGCTCGATTGAAGACCCACTGGATGAAGAAGACTGGGATGGCTGGGAGTTATTAACGACGCGGCTTGGCGGAGAAATTCAACTGGTTGGCGATGATTTATTTGTTACAAATAAGGAACGTTTGAAACGAGGGATAGAGAAAGGGGTTGCAAACGCAATTTTAATTAAGGTCAATCAGATCGGAACTCTGACAGAAGCGATCGAAGCGATCGAACTGGCACAGAAATCCGGATATAATGCGATTATTTCCCACCGTTCCGGCGAAACAGAAGACACGACGATAGCAGATATCGCAGTTGCATTTAATGCAGGACAGATCAAAACCGGCGCGCCGTGCAGGACGGAGCGGGTGGCAAAATATAATCAATTACTGAGGATTGAAGAGGAATTGGGAATCTGATCTTTAGAAAAAGGAAATTCCCAATTCCGAATCTAAATTTAATAGTGATAAAAGAATTTTATTTATTATGATAGGGGCAGGTTGTATTTCTGACAACAAGTGTGGGTTCTAAAATAATTCTTTGAGCTTCCTGTGAAGGATCGGCCAGAAGTTGAAGCATTAATTTGGCAGCATCACTGCTCATTTTTTCAACATGCTGGCTGACGGTTGTCAGTTGGATCTGATTCAATGCGGAGTAGGAAATATCATCAAAACTGACAATGGAAATATCTTCGGGAATGCGAATCTCATGTTTTCCACAATAATCCATAAAGCCAAGAGCAAGCAAATCATTGGCAAGCAGGAGTGCGGAAGGAAAGTTATCGGAGCATGTCCTGGATGAGAACAACTTTTCGGCGACATCATAACCGGTAGCCATACGCCAATCTAAATTGAACAGGCAATATTCTTTTTTGAAAGGCAGCTGATAGTTGATAAGCGCTTGTTTATAGCCCTGAAAACGCTGAGAAGAAGCGGTTGAACTTTTGTGGTCACCGGAAAGAAACCCAATCCGCTTATGACCCAGAGTAATAAGATGTCGTGCGGCTATATAACCTGCCTGAAAGTTATCGGTTA
>CAUWKK010000078.1:0-5607 GCA_963559385.1 uncultured Schaedlerella sp. | reverse complement strand
CTTTTTTGCTTTCCATTCTAGCAAAATTCTCCTGTGTCCTGTGTTAAATAACAAATTGACTAGCATAGTGAATGAACATAATAAATATGCTAGTTTAGCATTAAAATGGTATTCCCCAGTCGAGCTTGGTATAACAAATAACGATGATATTGCAGATGTAGCAAACAAAACACCGAGAAACTCAGTAGTTGAACTATGGATCAGTGATGATAGTTTATTTGGTCGAAATATACGCAAAGAATTATCAAATTTGTATCCGGATTTTTTCGGGTACTTAACTGTTCGCTGGACTGTCGATTTGCAAAATTGTCATTTTGAAGCATTCGCATATAAGTCAGGAGAAAGATTTTTCAAAACTTATACAAAAATTAACGGCGAGAATTGGGGGCCTTGGAAAAAAGTATGCTAATGCAAATTGCATATTACGGATTATCATGGTGATGTAAGTGATTATGATTATATTACTTTCCACCCACTCCACGTTTTGCCGTTGTAAAAGTTTATCCATGTTTTTCCTGTTTCTGGATAAGCCTGTGTTAATTTTACTAATACTGCATTTGAATTATGATAAAAAACCTCCCTATATACAAAATATTCCGTATCATTTGGTATTGGAGAATTTGTAACAACATGTCCAGGTGGATGATAAATGGACAGTCTTAGATTTACAGCACTGAACTTATTAGTAAGATCAATATGAAGAAAATTTGAAAATTCATTCGTATTCTTTTCCAAGAAACATGTGCAATATGTTTGTGTATTTAAAGTTTCTAACATTTTTGATAGAGTGATGTTTAAACTACCAACTGCAATATCGCCGCTTACACTCATATTTCCACTTTGATCAATAGTAAAACCTGCCATAGTGAGATAATTAAAGAATCTAACAGTTTCATTAACCGCATCAACCTCCCACCTGACACCTTTTGGGGACATAAACCAGAAATTCCCACCTTCTCCGTCAGAAGTCATTCCGACCTTTTGATCTTCTGTTTGAATTGTGTTTTTTAATTTGTTATTTAATTCAGCAATCTTCCGATCCAGCTCCTTCCCCATTGGCGCCGACAGTGCCAGATTCGCATCTGTGCCCAACAGATTATTTACAGGGGGTGTAAACGCATGCGCTTTCAGATCTGCAAACCATTTCATTATCTTCCCCAAAGAGATTTTTATTTTCTCCTTGCTTACCAGATTTGTCCTATTATCCGCTTGGGTAAATGTCGGGGTTAACTCCCCTACATCTATATTCCACTTCTTTTTTTCTTCGTCAGTAACGAAGCGATGAATAGAATCCGGTATAACTCTCTCTGCCGGAATGTCCGGAATCTGCCCGTCCGGAACTTTACCTGAGGTATCCAGTGTAGCCACACCTCCCGCAGCTCCTTTTTCCGATGACAGGATAAATCCATGCCCTGTCACGACATCCTCCGCATCCTGTGCCGCTTTGTTCGCCCGGTCTGTTGCAGTGTTACAATCACGAACGGCCATAGCAGTATCTGTCTGTCTCTTTTTTTCCGCATTGATACGGTTTGTCTCCGCAGTTACTCTCGTTTTCTCTGCGTCTGCTCTCTCCGTTTCCGCTTTCACTCTTTCGTTTTCCTGACTGACGCGGACTTTTTCTGCTTCGGCTCTTCCACTCTCTGCTAGCTGTCTTGTTCCTTCTTGAGATTCTCTGTTCTTCTCCGCTTGTGTTCTCCCCGTCTCCGCTGTTACCCTAGAACCTTCTGCACTCTTCCTAGAATTTTCTTGACTCACACGGGCATCTTCCGATCTGCTTCTTTCATTTTCAGCATTCACACGGTCATTCTCCTGGCTTACCCTTGTTTGCTCTGCGTTGACTCTCCCAGTTTCCGCAACTACTCTTTTCTTCTCTGCCGCCTCTGTTGCTTCAGATACATCATTCATTTTCTCCGCAAGCGAGATCATACTTCCTCGGACTTCCTCTCCGTATACCGCTGACCTAAAGTTTTCTATTTCTTTACTGATGTCCGCCATCTTTTTCACCTTCTTTCTTCCGCGCCTTCTCCCATTCATCCAAATCCTGCAAATATTCCTTTTGAGAGATCATTCTGATTCCTGACAAATACTCATTTAGAACTAACTCCAACATAAACGCAGGAAGTTCACTTTCCATTACTGCCTCTTCAATCTCCTTTTTTAATCCGATTATCCTAAGTGTAACCGGCCGCACCGGTTGTATAATTTTCTTATCCATATCTTATCTCCTAACGATCAACTTGTACCAAAATCCCGTGCCAAAAATGTAGACTTGCATAAGCCTTATCTAATGTATTATCCGGCCCATACGTCACTTCGCTAACAACACCTACAACCTCTGATAGACCTTCTTTTCCGATAACATCAAAACCTGTATTGAGATGTATTCCTGGACCATTCTCTGTACTTTCTAAGGTGATCATATCATTAAATTTGCTATCATCTCCCCAGTACCCTAAGCCAAATTTTTCACTGGGACCAAATCCACCTGCGCACAGCATTCCCTTTAAAGGATTATATGCAATCAATCCTATATCCAAAACCTGATTTGATGCTTTGCTCCCAAAATATAAGCCACCTGAAGACAACGATACTGCCCGTTCAGCATTAGAAACTTCTATGTACGCATCTATAAGTTTCGTTGTCCCGTCTTTCTCCATTTTGAATTTTTCAGTATCAATTTCTAATCGGGGGCCCCTTAACGATATAACTCCTGATTCTAGTGAAAGTTCGGATGAAATATCTCCTTTACTTACTTTTGCTTCTATTTTTTCATTCGCAACATCGAATTTCGCAGTAATCTCTTTCGTCACAGAATCTCTGTACTCTACTGAAAGCTTCTCTGCGCTCACGGATCCAGCTTTGATAAACTCACCAAGCAATACTCCGTCAATCGTCCATGCATTCTTATATGGTCCGTCAAATCCCTCTCTGGAAAACCCAATCCCGTTCATGTTGATCTGCATGACCTGCGTTGCCTGCTCTTTACTCGGCGCATTCATGTACAGATCGCGCAGCCAACGACCTTTCTCGTCAAATTCCGTCACTTTATAGCCGCCCTTTGAGCCGGTCATCATTGCCGTTGCATTGTCAATTGCACTTTGTAACCACGCTGTTGTCTGCCTGTTGCTCTCCAACTGCTGAGCGATATGCTGGTAATGTCCTTTGTTCTGCTCGGTGTAGGACAGCTGCACCTTTGTGCCCAGATGCACTTTATCACTTGCCGGATCCTGTAGATGCAATTCCAACTTCTGCACCGGAAAAGTCCTATCCATTCCATGAGGTTTTGAATAGACCTGAATGCTGTCACCAAGTTCAAAGCTTTCCATACCTATATGTAGAAGTGACTGATCCGCCGCGGATAATTCAAGCACCATGCTCTCGTATTGACTATCCTTTAGCCATTCTTCGCCTTTCCGCTTTAAATTTACTGGTTCTGTCACATCATCCCATGATACTACGCACCGATTCCAACCATAGATATTCACCGCGTCCTGACTGTACAAATAATCTTTTCCACCGTTTACTGATTTGATGTCGACATAGGCCTCCAATCCCTCGATTGGACTTTCTTCCAACCGTGCCCCTTTTGGTATTACCGCAGTGTATAGATCGTTTGCGGAAACATTCTCGGAATAATCCAACAGATTTTCTCCAAATTCAATTGACTGTTCACAAATTTTCCCGTATTCCTGTAAAGTAACCAGATCCAGATACCGTTTCCCGTTTTCCTTACGAATCCGAAGATATCCGTTCAGCTTTTCACAGAGCTTTTCCCGGATGCAGTCAAGGGTTGTCTCCTGATTCGTAAACCGATACAAACTGTCATTCGGATCATGCACCGTTACCACGCCGACATAAAATCTTTTCCGTTCTTCCACCTGGCTGTTATGGATATTTAGCCAAGTTTCTAACAGCTGACGGGATGTCTTATTTTGATATTTCGCTTGCGGCTGAATGGAATCAAATAAAAAAGCAAGCTCACCGACTGCATAAACCTGCTTTGTACCGAAAAAATCTTTTTCTGATTCCCTGACCTCCCCATAAAAAATTTCCTTTCCATTTTTCAAAACCTGTATCATCGATTTACGATTCTTAATATTTCCATATTCCGGATTGACCACCGGTACATCGCATTCAAAGGTACCAGAATCATTCAACTGGAGCTTTGCTACCGCATCGACAATGACATACTCCTTATCCCCCGGATAATACAGGTCTTTTCCATCCATTAATACCTGATACATCATAAATACTGCCCTCTGTACTCAATCGTTAATTTTCCTGCCCCGGAGAACTGTAGCGTTACATCTTCTTTTCCTACACGTACAGCCGGAAAACGATTTCTTCCGACTTTCAGCGTGTATGTTCTTCCGCCATGCGTGAGCTTTAGGCTATTTGCTTCTGTCACAGCAAAGACTGGCGGACAATCAATTCCGGCACCCAGAATTTTAACTGTCCTGTTAGAACCGGTAATCTGAATATCCATAAGCTGACGAATCACACCGGTATGGAAATTAAAAATATCCCACTTCCACGGCTCTCCGCTTGATTGCAGATCAAACTTAAACGGTTCTGCTGTGCCGGATAATGTAATTTCTCCATTTATATAATCCGTTTTTTCCCCATCCACTTTAAGACGAACCATATAATAATGATCCGGCTCATCATCCAAAACCATTTTGATCTTACGCCCTGCAATCGCAGCTCCGATTTCTGAAAAAATCTCATGCCATTCTTGATTGTTGATATTCGGCAAATCATATTCAAGCTCAACCCTTCGCATCCCATACGATGGGCGACCATTTATCTCCGTTAAATCAATAGTCCCATCACCACCCGGAATATCAATCTTCTGTTCTTTCACTTCAGGCATAGATATATAAATGCGCACCGGCTTCAGTTTCCAATCGTCCTCCGTATGCCATTGTTCGTCAAAGGTGACTCCTGATTTTGTAATCATTTACGTCTTCCTCCTGTTCCATTTTCCAAGTTCTTCATTTACTGTGGGCGTCACTATTTTCCCCACTGCATGCCCGTCCATCTCTACCTTAGCCCCGGTAAATCCTCTTTTTGTTGCCAATTCCAAGGACTTCGAAAGCCTCTGAATATCATCTTCTGAGAGGGAAAGACTATAGTTCTTTTCGTTAGAAAATGAAAGATTGGTACTGGACAGCATTGAAAATGATCTTGTCACCCGTCCTGTATTAATCGCCATTGCCTCCCTCATCCGAGCTGAAATATCAGACATATCCAATGACGATATCGCCGTATCGGCAAGGCTTTCTGATGCTTTTCGTACCTTTCGTTTTTCCCCCTCTATTCCAAGAGCGAGCCCCTCTCCGAAAAACTTACCGACTTCTCTCGTCTTTCTCGACGGGGAATGCTCATCTAATGCCGCTTTTGCAGCCATATATGCAGAGTATGCTATGTTTCTTCCTGCATTGGTTGCACTTGAAAGCCAACTGTTAATACCATTCACAAAACCAGCGCCAAAATTAGAACCTGCTCTGTACCCGTCAAGATAAGATGCACCGGCATCTGCTGAATCGGCAAGAGATCTACCGCTCGCCATAGACTCCCCTGATGCACTTCCAACACCGGAAGCAT
>CAUWKK010000077.1:0-6020 GCA_963559385.1 uncultured Schaedlerella sp. | reverse complement strand
AAAAATGTTAGATGAAAATAGGATGAAATGTGGTATAATATAAAACAGCTTATACATCAGAGTCTTTTTGTTCGGAAAGGGGGAAATACAAATGTTTTGCAGAAAATGTGGAAAAGAACTAGAAGATAATTGGATACAATGTCCCTATTGCGGAGAGTCGGTTAATGAAAAGAGCGAGGTTGAAAAAAAGAGACAGCCGATTTATAAGAAGTGGTGGTTTTTTGGAATTATCATTGTCATTGCAGTTGGTTTGATCATCTTGCCAATTGTCGGCCTGACACAAAAGAAGGAACCGAAAAAAACGGAGCAAGCGAAGGTAGAAAATGAGGTAGAGTTGTCAAAAGTAGATGTTGGGAAACTGGCAGGGGCAAAGGAAGAGGAGCTAAAGAAATTAGGATTTCAAAAAACGGACGGAATCTCCGATTACAATGCATTAAATGGGGATGTTCGGGTTTCGTGTACGGACGGAAAGATAACGATGATCATGCTGTCAGGAGATCCGAATAGGACTCCGTCTTTTTGTGGAGTTCGCCTTGGAGATGAGGAAACGGAGGCATATACCACTATTTTGAAATTATACCCAGAAGAAAAGGGCGGAACGGAAGAAAAGACATTTTTGAATCCAGAAACGAAAGAAAGTGTTGCCTGTAGGACGGAAGGGGGAAAAATAGCGGGTATAAAGTATCGGGTACTTTCAGAAGAAGAGATTGCCGAGTACACGAAACAGAAAGAAGAGGCGATTCGTGCAGAATATATTTTTCCCGATAGCGATAAGAAATATTTGTCAGAAGACGAAGTGCGCAGTACAAGCGTGGACAGGCTCTACGTTGGGAGAAACGAAATTTTTGCGCGCTACGGATATATTTTTGAAGATACTAATTTAAAACAGCATTTTGAATCGACTTCATGGTATCAGGGGACTGTGCCGGGGGAACAGTTTAATGCAGACGCTGTAATGAATGATTTTGAGAAGAAAAATGTAGAATTGATTAAGCGTATTGAGGATGAAATCAATGGAGTCAATAGTGCATTTACATTTATAGGAAAAACCGGTGTGTATTGTACGATTGATTCCGACGCAAACGGGTGGACAGGTTGGATTGAGATTTTGGATATACAGGATGACATGTTGACATTTGAGTTGGGAACACTTACACCGGATATATACATTGTCATGACAGAAACAGCGCAGATTACAAGTCAGAATACAGCGCAGTATAGTGCGTATGGTTTTACGATTACGTTTACATGGTCGGATGACAGTAATATGTTTGTTACAAACTCAGGGGAATTAACAGGAACAGATAGTGGAATTGTGCTGGATGTGACAAACAGGCGTGATTACACATGGTCGGCAGAATTTAATCGTTAGATTCTTATCGAAGAAGCAGAAAGTAAAAAGCAGTGCCTCGGTTTACCAGACTGTGGTGCTGTTTTTTTGTTAGTGTACATACGAAAAACAATTCGGGGGGACTGTTTTGAGTGAATGTTTGTCAGAGGGGCGGCAGATGTGAGAGTGTACAAAAAAGTACAGATTAATCAAGCGGGGAGTTGACAGAAGAATTGGCGTCAAAACGAAAGAGGAAGAAAAAGCATAATATAAGAAATTTTGTGATTTCCATGATTATAATTGCTGTCGGAAGTATTGGGCTGTATGCACATTTTGGTGGGGAAGATGCCAAGACACATTTGTCTGCAATCAAGACACAGGTGCAGACAGGCATTTATAAAACCGGAGAGAAGCTAGGGGTGGAAAAGCCGGTCAGTGAGTGGATGCAGTGGGCGCAGGATATATGGCGGAAACTTGTACTGGGGGCAGAGCCGGAGATCAGCCTGACAGACATTCCGGAATACGCAGGAATGCCTTACATAGAAATGAATGGGAACATACCACAGTTCGACAGCGCTGATTTTGAAAAGGAGGTATTTGAAACCTACAGTTCATTGGATCTTCTGGGGCGGTGCGGCACAGCGTATGCCAAGCTCGGAAGAGAGTTGATGCCGGATGAAGAGCGGGGCAGTATCAGCGATGTGATTCCTACCGGTTGGCAGAATCAGAAGTATGACGAAATTGATCAAGGATATTTGTATAATCGCTGTCATTTGATCGGATATCAACTTGCCGGTGAAAATGCGAATGAGAAAAATCTGATCACAGGCACAAGGTATATGAATGTAGAGGGAATGCTTCCGTTGGAAAATCAAGTGGCGGCATATATAAAGGAGACCGGAAACCATGTGATGTACCGTGTGACACCGATTTATGACGGAGCAGATATGGTGGCGAGCGGAGTGCGGATTGAGGCGGAATCAGTAGAAGACGGCGGAACCGGAATCAGATTTCATGTGTATTGCTATAACGTTCAGCCAGGAATTGAGATTGATTATGCAACAGGGAATAATTGGGAGAAATGAAAATGTCGGGGATTGTATTTCCTATAGAGTTAGTGTTATAATAAAAGTTACGTAAGCATTTTTGAGTAGAGATGCATTATAAACGGATAATGTTTCCATTGAGAAAGTATACACGGCAGACCGTGTGAGAATATAAAGGAGTGAGTGAAATGGAATTAATAACAGTTCGCGAATTATTTAAGAACAGAGAAAAATACCTCGACAAGAAAGTTACGGTCGGCGGTTGGATACGCAGCATCCGTGATTCTAAGACTTTTGGATTTATTGTGGTAAATGACGGTTCGTATTTTGAAACCCTGCAGGTTGTATACCATGACAGTATGGAGAATTTTCAAGAAGTATCGAAACAGAATGTGGGGGCTGCGATCATCGTAACAGGTACATTGGTTGCGACACCGCAGGCGAAGCAACCATTTGAGATTCAGGCAGACGAGGTTGTCATTGAAGGCGCATCTGCACCGGATTATCCGCTGCAGAAGAAGCGTCACAGCTTCGAATATCTCAGAACAATTTCTCATCTGCGGCCGAGAACGAACACATTTCAGGCGGTGTTCCGTGTGCGTTCTCTGGCAGCGTATGCGATTCATCAGTTCTTTCAGGAGAGGGGCTTTGTGTATGTGCACACACCTCTGATCACGGGAAGTGACTGCGAGGGTGCGGGAGAGATGTTCCGTGTTACAACGTTAGATATGGAGAATCCTCCTAAGAATGAGGACGGAAGTGTTGACTACAGTCAGGATTTCTTCGGAAAGGAAACGAATCTTACGGTAAGCGGGCAGCTTAACGGGGAGACTTACGCACAGGCATTCAGAAGTATTTATACATTTGGACCGACATTTCGTGCGGAAAATTCCAACACAACAAGACATGCGGCAGAATTTTGGATGATTGAGCCGGAGATTGCGTTTGCGGATTTAGATGACAACATGGAACTGGCGGAAGCAATGCTGAAATATGTGATCAACTATGTTCTGGAACAGGCTCCGGAAGAGATGAACTTCTTCAACTCTTTTGTGGACAAGGGACTTCTGAATCGTTTGAAGAATGTAGTTGAGTCTGATTTCGCAAGAGTAACCTATACTGAAGCGATTGAGATTTTGGAAAAGAACAATGACAAGTTTGAGTACAAGGTGCACTGGGGATGTGACTTGCAGACAGAGCATGAGCGTTATCTGACCGAGGAAGTATATAAGAAACCGGTATTCGTAACGGATTATCCGAAAGAAATCAAGGCATTTTATATGAAGCTCAATGAGGACGGTAAGACAGTAGCTGCTGTTGACTGTCTGGTTCCGGGAATCGGCGAGATTATCGGCGGAAGCCAGAGAGAGGATGACTATGAAAAACTGCGTGGAAGAATGCAGGAGCTTGGACTGAATGAGGAAGATTACGGATTCTATTTGGATCTGAGAAGATTTGGTTCGACAAGACATGCGGGATTTGGACTTGGCTTTGAAAGATGTGTTATGTATCTGACGGGAATGTCTAACATCCGTGATGTGATTCCGTTCCCGAGAACTGTAAATAACTGTGAATTGTAATACTATGATCTGCCTGTAAAGAGGGAATGGTCAGAATAACAAGAGGGTGTCCCGGATTCCGGTGATACCCTTATTTGAAATGGAGAAAAGGAATGCGTTTTATTCATATTGCAGATGTGCATCTGGGGGCAGAGCCGGATGTAGGGGAAAGACTCAGCAGGATAAGGCCGCGGGAGCTGTGGGAGACATTTGAGAAGGTAATTGCAATCTGTGAAGAGGAGCAGGTGGATTTGCTTTTGATCGCAGGAGATTTGTTTCACAGACAGCCTCTTATGCGGGAATTGAAAGAGGTCGATTATTTGTTTTCCACGCTGACGCACACGAAAGTAGTTCTGATTGCAGGGAACCATGACTATATAGCGCCAAGTTCTTATTACAGATCCTTCCAATGGAGTGAAAATGTGATTCCGTTGTTTCAGGAGGATCCGGGGGATGTGGTTTTTGAAGAAATGAATACAGCTGTTTATGGATTTAGCTATTACAGTCGGGAAATACGAGGAGCGTTGTATGACGAGGTATCTGCAAAGGGATTGGCAGAACGGGAAATTTTGCTTGCTCATGGCGGTGATGAAAAGCATATCCCGATTCGCAGAAGTGTGTTGGAACGATCCGGATTTGATTATATTGCTCTGGGACATATTCACAGACAGCAGGAAATGATCCCGGATCGGGTGGTTTATGCGGGAGCATTGGAACCGACAGACAGGAATGATATTGGTTCTCACGGATATATCCGTGGAGAAATCAAAAACGGAGTTGTCAGAACGGAATTTGTACCGTTGGCAAAACGAGAATACAAGCAGCTTGTCTTGAAGATAGAGCCGGATATGACAGCCGGAGGTCTTCGCGCATGGCTGAAACAGATTGTAAGGGAAAGCGGAGAAGAAAATCTGTATCGGTTTATATTGAAAGGATTTCGTGACGCAGATGTTACGTTTGATCTGATCTCTTCCTTTGTCGGAGAAAATATTCTGGAGATTACGGATGAAACGAAAGTGGCCTACGACATGGAACGTCTCCGCATGGAAAATGAAGAGAATCTGATCGGGAAATATATTCGTTTATTTGACGGATGCGAAGCAGGAAGTGTCGAAGAGCAGGCATTGTATGAGGGAGTTCAGGCGTTGCTGGAAAATCGATGAGAGATGATAGGACAAGAGGGAGAACAGGATGCATATTTTAGAATTGCATTTGAAAAATTTTGGAAAGTTTACAGATCGGCATATCTATTTTCCGGAGCAGATCCATGTGATCTACGGGGAAAACGAATATGGGAAATCAACGATATATGCGTTTATCAAAGCGATGCTTTTTGGCTTGGAAAGAGGACGTGGGCGGGCAGCGGGACGAGATGTGTTCAGCAGGTATGAGCCGTGGGAGAATCCGAATTATTATGCGGGAATGATGCGATTCTGCTGCGGAGGGCGGACGTTTCGTCTGGAACGTACATTTGACCGCTATACAAAAAGTGCTTCCTTGGTCTGCGAGGATGATGGAGAGGTGTTGTCAGTAGAGGCGGGAGATCTTCAAATGCTGCTTGGGGGAATGACGGCAGCAGCTTTTGAAAATACGGCTGCGGTCGGACAGTTGACTGCAAAGCCCGGACAGGAGCTGGCGGCAGAATTGAAGAATTATGCGGCGAATTATTATGAAACCGGCAGCGGAGAGGTGGATCTGCAAGGGGCTTTCGAGCAGCTGAAGCTGAAAAAGAAACGGATAGAACAGGACGAAAAATTATACCGGGCGGATGTAAAAAAAAGAATAGAAGAGTTGGAGCTGCGGGAACGTTATATCGATTTGGATATAAGCAGGCTGAAGGAAGAACTGGCGGAGGCAGAACGAAAACAGAAGCAAGAGACAGGACAGAAAAACGGACCGGGGAATGTGAAGCTGTTTGCAGGAGCTCTTTTGGTGCTGGGAGGTATTTGCGGAATTGTCTCTTTTTATGGATTTAGATCAGGAGAAAATCCGCACACCGGAGTATTATTTTTGTTTATGGCATTGTTTGCAGCAGGAATTCTCTTAGCGGGAATCGGAATATTCGGAAAAATAAGGCGAAGGCAG
>CAUWKK010000076.1:0-6252 GCA_963559385.1 uncultured Schaedlerella sp. | reverse complement strand
ATTTGTAATCAGCAGGTTATCGGTTCGAGTCCGATCATCGGCTTTGTTCCTTTAAGGGACATGATTTGGACCTTTAGCTCAGTTGGTTAGAGCAATCGGCTCATAACCGATCGGTCCTGGGTTCGAGTCCCCGAAGGTCCATTTTATTAAAATTTTTTCGAGCATAATCTTATTTGGAATCAGATAGGAAGTGCAGTTATTTGGCCCAGTGGCTCAGTTGGTTAGAGCACCGCCCTGTCACGGCGGAGGTCGAGAGTTCGAGTCTCTTCTGGGTCGTTGTATTTTCACTTTGTGGAAATGCATTTTAATTATGGGGTCTTAGCTCAGCTGGGAGAGCATCTGCCTTACAAGCAGAGGGTCACAGGTTCGAGCCCTGTAGGCCCCATAACAATTTCATATGCCGCAGTGGCGGAATAGGCAGACGCAAAGGACTTAAAATCCTTCGGGAGCAATCTCGTACCGGTTCAAGTCCGGTCTGCGGCAGGAGAGAAGATACCTAAATTTTTGTTTATACAGAAATTTAGGTATTTTTTATTACGCAGAAAACGTTGTTTTATGTAAGAAAACTCTTGGAGGATGTGCATTTTTGTTATATATTTTTAGTAATGATATATATGAGACATTCATAAGTGAAATTAAGTCAGGGGAGTGTGGGGAGAAGTTTTATGCAGCATTTCAAAGGAACAGAGCATATAGTCATAGGTACTGCCGGACATGTTGATCACGGCAAGACAACGCTTATTAAGGCATTGACGGGACGGGATACAGATACAATAAAGGAAGAACGGCAAAGAGGCATATCCATAGATCTTGGGTTCACATATTTTGATTTACCGGATGGAAGAAGAGCGGGAATTGTCGATGTTCCGGGACATGAGAAATTTTTAGGAAACATGCTTGCCGGGGTATGTGGAATGGATATCGTTCTCCTTGTGATCGCACTGGATGAGGGGGTGAAGCCGCAGACAATAGAACACATGGAGATTCTGATGCAGTTGGGTGTGAGACAGGGGATTATTGTTTTGACGAAGCTTGATCGTGTGAATGAGGAATGGGCAGAATTGATAGAGGAAGAGATTGCAGAGGAGACGGAGGGGACTCTTTTTTCTGAATGGCCGAGAATACGGGTTTCTTCTCTGTGTGGTGATGGAATAGAGCTTTTAAAGAAAGAAATCCAGAGGCAGGCACGGGGAAAAGAACGAAAGCAGACTGAAGGTACAGCGTTTCGGATGCCTATTGACCGAGTGCTGTCGATAGACGGCAGAGGAACTGTTATTGCAGGAACTGTTTTAGAGGGGGAGATCCAAAGAGGTAATGAGATTGAACTTTATCCGACAGAGAAATGCGTCCGAATCCGTTCTATTCAGACGCATGGTGAAGGGACGGAACGTGTGGAAGCAGGACAGAGAGCGGCTTTATTGGTAGCAGGAATAAAGAAAGATGAAGTGAAGAGAGGGGACGTTGCGGCTGCGGTCGGAACAATGAGAATTACAGAGAGAGTGGACGTCCGGCTGAACTTATCCAGGCATACGGAAAGAATTTTGAAAAACCGCATGAGAGTGCATTTTCACATAGGCAGCGATCAGGTTTTATGTAGAGTAATTTTATTGGGATGTGAGACACTAAAAGCGGGAATGTCCTGTTATGCACAATTGCTTTTGGAGGAAAAGATCGCCGTGAAAAAAGGAGACAGGTTTATTGTGCGGTTCTATTCACCGTTGGAAACGATAGGCGGCGGCATGATATTAGATGCGTGTGCGAAAAAGCATAGGCGTATGGATATCGGCGTGCAAGAAGATTTAAAACAACTGGAAGAAGATAAAACAGAGCAGTTGATCTATAAAAAAATCTGTATGGCAAAGGAAGCACCGGTAAGCAGGGAAACATTAAAAGAAATAGTTGGCAGAGAGAGTAGGGAAGCCGGAAAAATATTAGAGTCAATTGAGAAAAGTAATCGGGAATTTCTTACATTATGTGGGAAGAAGAAAGTCTTTTTTACATGCAGAAAGAACATGCGATTTTGGATGCAGCAGCTTGATAATGTCTTTATAAATGAAAGAAACGTACATCCTTATCGAAAATGGATTTCCGGGGATGTTTTGAAGAAGAAGGCTTTTCCGCAATGGGGAGACTGTGCGTTTATTGCTTTTGTAGATTATCTGGTACAGGCAGAGATGCTATACAAAAAGCAAGAAACTTACGCACATCCGAAAGTGCCTGTGATGCAGGATTGGAAATTTGAGCGGATGAGTACGCTATTGCTCGAGCAATTGACCGATGCTCGGTTTCAATTTTTGGATTGCCGGGAACTGCGTCCGAAAGAAATATCGGAAGAGGATTATCAAGATGTTCTGGAGGTCTTGACGGAGGAGAAAAAAATGATCCGGATTTCGGATATTTTTTACACTACGGCAGAATTAGAGCAGGAAGCAATTGCAAGGGTAAGGGCTTATTTTCAGGAACGGGAAATACTGACGTATACGGCACTGCGTGATTTACTGGAGACAACCAGGCGTTCTATACGGCCATTGATCGCTTATCTGGATACAAAGAAAATAACAGAGCCGTGCGGGAAAGAAACAGAGCGGAGAAAACATTGAAATTTTTGGAGTTTCAGAGTATAATCAGCTTGTTGATAAAAGTTGTAATAAATAGATGAAAGTGAGGAACCGCGATGATCAATTGGAAGAATTTGGACAGTCTTGCATCTTATCAGGAGTTGGCTGATGTTGGGCATGTAGACCTGGCAGAGGTTATGACAGGGGAAAATGGTGCAGAAAGAGTAAAGGCATACAGTGTTCCGATGGCAGCAGGTATGGCTTATAACTATGCCGCAAAGCAGGTAGATGAAAATGTATTGGCAGTGTTGGAGAAGCTGGCAGAAGAGGCACAGCTGACAGAGAAATATAAAGCGTTGTATAACGGAGAAATGATCAATACAGGAGAGAAACGCCTGGTGCTTCATCAGCTTACACGCGGACAACTTGGAGATCCGGTTATCGCAGACGGTGTGGACAAGCGTGCATTCTATGTAGAGCAGCAGGAGAAAATTGCGGAATTTGCGAACAAAGTACATAGCGGTGAAATTACAAACGCAGCGGGAGAAAAGTTCACAACGGTCGTACAGATCGGTATCGGCGGAAGCGACCTTGGTCCTCGTGCAATGTATCTGGCATTGGAGAATTGGGCAAAGAAGAACAATACATTTAAGATGGAAGCGAAATTTATCAGCAATGTCGATCCGGATGATGCGGCGGCGGTTCTGAACTCCATTGATGTTGCACATGCTATCTTCGTACTGGTGTCAAAGTCCGGTACGACACTGGAAACACTGACAAACGAATCCTTTGTAAAAGATGCGCTGAAGAATGCGGGATTGGATGCGTCTAAACATATGATCGCAGTAACGAGTGAGACATCTCCGCTGGCAAAGAGCGATGACTATCTGGCAGCCTTCTTTATGGATGATTATATCGGAGGACGTTTCTCTTCTACATCGGCAGTAGGCGGCGCAGTGCTGTCACTGGCATTTGGACCGGAGGTATTTGCACAGTTTTTAGACGGCGCCGCAGAGGAAGATAAGCTGGCGAAAAACGAAGACCTGCTTCAGAATCCGGATATGCTGGATGCGCTGATCGGAGTATATGAGAGAAATGTTCTGGGCTATCCGGCAACAACAGTACTGCCGTATTCACAGGCATTGAGCCGTTTCCCGGCACATTTGCAGCAGGCAGACATGGAGTCAAACGGCAAGTCCGTAAACCGTTTCGGTGAGCCTGTAAACTATGTGACAGGTCCGGTGCTCTTCGGTGAACCGGGAACAAACGGACAGCATTCCTTCTATCAGCTTCTGCATCAGGGCAAAGACATCGTGCCGATTCAGTTCGTAGGATTTAAGAACAGCCAGATTGGTACAGACGTTGTGATTGAGGACAGCACAAGTCAGCAGAAGCTCTGTGCAAATGTAGTGGCACAGATTGTTGCATTTGCCTGCGGTAAAGATGATGAGAACCTGAACAAGAAGTTTGACGGAGGACGTCCGTCCAGCATCATTATCGGTGAGCAGTTAGACCCGAAAGCGCTTGGCGCACTGCTTGCACATTTTGAGAATAAGATCATGTTCCAGGGATTTGTATGGAATGTAAACAGCTTCGATCAGGAAGGTGTACAGCTTGGTAAGGTACTTGCAAAACGCGTGCTTGCACATGAGACAGACGGGGCGCTTCAGGCGTACAGTGAGTTGTTGGGTATTTAAGCGTAGATAATAAAGAGCCGGCAACAAGATGAAAGAAGTCCTGTTGCCGGTGTATTTTTTATCAGAGAAGGATTCTCTTCATATCCTCCGGCAGCGGTGCGGTAAATTCCATCTGCTCTTCGGTAATCGGATGTGCAAAGCGTAAGGTATGTGAGTGCAGCGCCTGGCGGTGGATGGATTCCATATCCGGGTTGTACAGGTAATCTCCGATCAGAGGAAAGCCGAGATATTTCATATGGATCCGTATCTGATGGGTGCGACCTGTTTCCAGATGAAGGGAAACAAGGCTGTGCCCGTTTTTTTCTTCTACAACTTGATAATGTGTCACAGCCCGTTCCCCATGCTCAAAGTCTACGATACGCTCGATGACAGAGCCGGATTTGCGGGAAAGCGGGGCATCAATTGTACCGGAAGAAGGTATTACGTTTCCACGGACAATTGCCAGATATTCTCTGTCGATCAGATGTTTGTAGGCATAAGAAGAGAGAATATTGGAGCTGACCATATGCTTTGCAATAACAGTTACGCCGGAAGTATCCCGGTCCAAACGGTTGGTACAGCGAAAGATAAAAGGCTTGTTCTGCTGCTGATAATAATAGGCGCATGCATTTGCCAGAGAGTTGTAGTAATTGTTCATGGACGGATGAATGGGCATCCCGGCAGGTTTGTTTACAACAAGAATGTCTTCATCCTCATAAAGGATATCCAATGGAAGCGGAGACGGCGGGATTTTAGCGGAGACTTCTGTCTCCTGAATCCGGATGACCAGAGAATCGCCGGAAGAAAGCGTCTGGGTAAGATATGACCAGGCGCCGTTTAGAAGAACACTCTCCCGCATTTTCTTTAAGTCGGTTAAATTCTGTCTGGAGTAGCCGTGTCTGCGCAAATATTGTTCAATACGCAGACCTGCGTCGTCTTCTGTAATGTGATAAGTAAGTGTACGGTTCATAAGAGCTGTTCTCCCTTGAAGTAATTTTCATCAAAGTGTCAACAGTGCATCGGATGAAAACGCTACCGACCCTTTTGAAACTCATGAATAATATATTCTCGTATTACCGCTGATCGTTTCGCGGATCGAATCTCGGATTGCTTCCTTCGCCCGCACAACATCACGCTGCTCAATGGCTTTAAGCAGAAGTGCATTTCTTCGTGCCATCGGTTCCAACCCGTGCAGCTTGAAAAAGCGTTCCAGCAGCATGACATTCGGGATTTTAAAAGAAGAAAACAGGATCGGCAGCAGGATATTTCCGGAAAAAACCGTAAGCAGATGGTCAAACTGATACATCAGCTCTGCCCATTCATGGGGGATGGATGTCGTGTGAAATGCATCCAATACCTGCCGGAGTTCCCGGATGTTATCCTCTGTGATATCGGGCATGGCACATTCCAGTGCATAATCCATACAAATCTGCCGCATATCCAGAACCGAATGAATGTAATCCTCTGTAATACTTCCGTTCTTCATAATTGCAATCAGAATATCAATGGTTCCATGTTTTTTATAGTCCGCCACATAGGTTCCCTGTCGGGGAACAATGGTCAGAAAGCCCCGTTGAGCAAGATCGGCGATTCCGTCATTGACCACGGAGCGGGAAATCTGCATCTGTTGTGCAAGCTCGCGCTCAGGCGGAAGTTTCTCACCGATGGAAAGCTCGCCGGAGAGGATCATAGACTCAATTTCAGTTACGAACAGTTCTTTTAGGGTAGGAGAACTGATTTTTTTAAATTCCATAAGTCGCTCCTTTCAGCAGTTGTTCTGTACCTCATTTTAATGGAGCTGGCAGGAATTTGCAAGTTTGACAATATCGAAAATTCATGATAGGATTGTTGACTTTTTTGTAAGATGCGATAAACTTAGTTTGAAATTACTAATTATAGAATTACTAAGTTTAAACTAAGTAACTTTTCGGCGGTTTTCGGGAGAGTTGTGGGAGGAACAGAGAAATAGATAATATGATGTGGGAATGGTCACACTATATTTGAAAGGAAAAGGGGAA
>CAUWKK010000075.1:0-6460 GCA_963559385.1 uncultured Schaedlerella sp. | reverse complement strand
CTTATATGGCTAACCCAGACAAGATTGAAAGAAAATGGTATGTGGTTGACGCTGAGGGTCAGACATTGGGACGTATGGCTTCTGAAATTGCCAAAGTGTTGAGAGGCAAAAATAAGCCGGAGTTCACACCGCATGTAGATACAGGTGATTATGTAGTTGTTGTTAATGCAGAGAAAGTAAAAGTTTCCGGAAAGAAACTTCAGCAGAAGATTTATTACAATCATTCTGATTATGTTGGAGGAATGAGAGAGACAACTCTGGCAGAATTGCTTGCCAAGAAGCCGGAAAAAGTTGTAGAACTTGCAGTCAAAGGAATGCTTCCGAAAGGACCGTTGGGAAGACAGATGCTCAAGAAGCTGCACGTATATGCAGGACCGGAGCACGCTCAGCAGGCTCAGAAACCAGAAGTATTGACATTTTAAGGAAAGGTTGAAAGGAGGACATTACGATGGCTAACGCAAAGTATTACGGAACAGGAAGAAGAAAAAAATCTGTAGCAAGAGTATATCTTGTACCTGGAACAGGAAAAATCACAATCAATAAGAGAGATATCGACGAGTATCTTGGACTGGAGACATTGAAAGTAGTTGTTCGCCAGCCGCTTGTTGCAACAGAGACACTTGATAAATTTGATGTAATGGTTAATGTTCACGGTGGTGGATATACAGGACAGGCAGGATCAATCCGTCATGGAATCGCAAGAGCACTTCTGCAGGCAGATGCCGAATACAGACCGGTTCTGAAGAAAGCAGGATACCTGACACGTGATCCGCGTATGAAAGAACGTAAGAAATACGGTCTCAAAGGTGCGCGTAGAGCTCCACAGTTCAGCAAACGTTAATCATACGTTTTCAGAACATACAATTTCAAAAGATTTTACAACTCCTCAGAACTTCGGTTCTGGGGAGTTTTTTCTATGTATTTTATTACGAGATAATGGTATACTTCGTTATAGGAAAAACGTTCGATATTATTGTATGCGAAAAGCAGATGGATTGGAGGGAAAAGAATGGCGGTTCAAACAAAAGGATTTTGTAAGTATTGTGGAAAAGAGTATACAAAAGGCGGTATGCTGCGTCATTTGCAGGCGTGCAAAAAGAGAAGTGCAAAGCTTGCTGGAGAAAAAGGGGAAAGAAGATGCCGATATTTTCAGGTTGTTATTACTGGGAAATATCAAAAAGATTATTGGTTAATTGTAGAAGCGAGCGAGAATACTACGCTAAAAGAACTGGATGTGTTTATCCGTGACATATGGGTAGAATGCTGTGGACATCTGAGTGCATTCACGATTCATGAAGAACAATATGAAAGCAATCCGGATACGGATGCTTTTTGGGGAATACCTTCCAGAAATATGAATTATCGCTTAAAAGATGTTGTGGATGTCGGTGATAACTTTTTATATGAATATGATTTTGGTTCAACCACAGAATTGTTATTAAGTATACATAGTTGTCGAGATGGAGAAAAAAAGAATAATGAAATTGTAATTTTATCAAGAAATAATCCGCCTAAAATTCTTTGTAGTAACTGTGAACAAAATGAGGCGAAATGGGTTAATCCAGAAGGATATTATGAAGGAGAGCCTTTTTGGTGTGATGAGTGTTTAGAGGCGGAAAATGATGAAGAGGGAGAATATTATGAACCAGAATTTTTGCTGCCTGTTTGTAATTCTCCCAGAATGGGTGTGTGCGGATATGAGGGCAGTGACAGTTATCCAGATCAATTTGAAGCAGATGAACAATAAAATCTTTGAGATGAGATGACATAGTGCAGGATAGTATTTGTGAATTACAGGATATGAGACATCTGGATTGGGCGACAAGAAAAATGTCACCGGGAACCCTGGGATGCTTTCTGAAAGCGTATGAAGAAGTGAATGGGAAGAGATTATATTATAAATTGTCGAACTATGATAGTTATCGTGGCGTATTTGGTCATGAATGTGTTAATGAATTGTTGTTATTGATGGTCAAGAACAAGAAACATGGGTTTCTGTTTCAGAAAACTTTCGTAAGGACAATGAAGAAAAATTGGCGTATGATTTGTATTATGATTTGCAAAAAGAAGATAATGAATCTCCATTAGAGTTTGCAATAAGAAACGGTTGGGGATTATATATGTACCAGATGTTCTGTATTGATTATTTGATCAGGGAGTATCGTTATTGTTTTCAACATATGGTGATGAAAGACTTCTGAAAGAAATAGATGTGATGAGAGATTTCCCGGTTAATAACTACATCGGCTCAAAATCTCTAGAGTATAATTTGTCATTGATACCAAAAGGATATGATTTACAGATTGGGAAACTGAAAATTGAAGATCAGGATTATATTTTCAGTAGTATAGATCATGTTTTATCAGAGATTCATAGGAATAAAATCTGGGAAATGATTTGGAAAAGGTGGTGCTTTTTTGAACAGGTATACAATCAGGAGAAATAATAGAAATAAAATTGTCTGAATATTAAATTATGATGAGAAAGAAATATACAATTGAGATTCCGGAAAATGTTACTCCTAGAGAAGCTCTGTTTTATGATGTCGTTGTTTTTGAAAAAAGGTATCCGAACCATGAATTCAGATTGGAGTATGCGTTGGGTACAGAGTAGAATCATTCCAAGTAGCAGATAGAATATAGGAGAAATACTCCGTGTGAATGGAATACGTTCATATGACGAGCATAAATTACTATTAAAAAATGAGGGGCGGAGTTGTCAGGATGAATTTTATATTGAACACATGTAGCTTTGAGGCGTGATGAGAAGTCCTTAAACGTTAATCATACGTTTCGGGACGTACAATTTCAAAAAGAATTTTACAGACCTCTCAGGGAGTATATCAAAATCCTTGGGAGGTTTGTAAATTCTTTTGAGATGCAGGGATGATGGATGCTATCAATGACAGTAGTGATTATTATAGTCATATTCTTTATCATAAAAGAATTTATAGTAAATTATTGACAAGAAGCATTTCTTAGTTTAGTATTTAACCGTAAGGTTAATTAACTTTTTGATTAAATGAAAGGGGTGTGAGTGTGGGAAGTGTTTTTAAAGCTATTAGTGACCCAACTAGACGAGAAATTTTGAAACTATTGAATGAGAAAGATTTAAGTGCTGGAGAAATAGCGGAACATTTTGACATATCGAAACCTGCTTTAACAAAACATCTGAATATCTTACGAGAAGCAGAGTTAGTTAGTTCAGAAAAGCAAGGAAACTTTGTCATTTATTCAATCAATGTAACAGTACTTCAACAAGCATTGTCTGGATTTATGTCTATTTTTGGAAAAAAGGAGTGATTTAGAAATGAAGAAATCAATTTTTATTTTAGATATATGTATATTTGGGTTATCTATCACAGCACTTCTGATCGCCTTTTTCAAAAATTTAAGCAATGTTAATTTCCTTATAGGAGCAGGTTTGATTAGTTTAATGGGTGTTGCGCAAACGAGAATGGCAGTTATTACAAATTTATCTAAAGATAATCCAAAAGTGAAAACAATGCGTCGTATGAATAGATTGACGGTAATATTGGCAGTTGCACTATATTTTGTTCCGCTAATAGATAATGATTTCATCGTCAACATTCCAACATCATTTATTTTTGTGGTTACCATTATGCTTTTTACTGGAAATGTTTCAACAAAACTTCCTTTAAATAAGTATATGGGATTACGATTACCTTGGACAACGACAGATGAAAAGACATGGAAAATTGCGAATAGATTATTAGGATATATTACATTTCCATTAGTTTTCATTATGTTGATTTTATATTTTATAACAGAGCAATCAGAGTTGGTTTTGTTCATTGGGCTTGTTATTTGGGTTGGAATTCCTACAATTTATTCTTTTATCAAACAAAAAAAACAAATTAGGAGAGTGAACTATGATTAAAAAAATATTAAAAGATGTCTTAGGAGAAAATTTTACTGAGAATAATGAAAAGTATGCTAAAATCAATTTTATTATTGTTATTCTTATGTTTTTGGTTTCCGCAATTATGTTATTTTTCTTACCGGAGAAGATAAATATTTTGCATAATGGAGATACCTATTATCCTATCCCTAGTATTTTGGGAATATGGCTTGTTCCTGTTATTTCTTTGGTACTGAATTTTACTTTTATCAAGCAAAAAAAGTTATCATCATTAAATAGTATTATCATGGGATTACTTCTCATTGGAAGTACCCTATATTATATTACTTTGATATAGTAAAGGATAAGACCAATGAAAAAAACACTTAACATCATTCTATTTGGAAGAAAAAAATCATATTTTGTCAAATGTACATTAACTTTAATTGGACTGTATCTAGGTGTTTTGTTTTGGTATTTTAATGTGGATTATCTAGGACAGCCAATACAAAATGCTTTAGTATTGGCTGTTTGTAGTTTGATTTGCATATCTGTTCTTGTAGCTTTGTATCGAATTCCAGAACAACTATGTGTAAATTCACAGATAGAAAAGTTACTATATTTTCCTGTTAATCCTACAAATATTATTTATATGGTTATAATTCGATTATTTAAAATACAAATATTGTCATTTATCTGCTGTTTTTTATCAAGTATATATTTTTTTAAGTGGAATGTTTTACCGTTAATTTTAACTACCATATTATGTGCTTTGATATTGATAATAATTGATTTATTTATCTTTTCAATTTCTATTGTTATATCGACAGTTAGTGAAAAATATTGCGGATATATTTTACTTACTTTTCAATATGGTGGTTTTCTTTTTATAATGTGGGGGATTGTACGTTTACTTATATTTGCATTTGAAAAACCGCTGATGATAAATGGAATATACCATCTTTTTGAAAATAATTATTTGATAAGTGTTCTTATTTTTATAATGATTATATTTCTGAGTTATATATATACTATCAAAATAAGTGCATCATATTTTCTTAGGTGTTACCATTATTTAAATTGTTTTACCAAACCTAGATTTCATGCAAATATATCTAAGTATTTTAACAAAAATCCATATATTTTGAATGAATGGTGTCGAGTTTCAAGAAATAAGGAATTACTTTTTTACTCTAATTTAAAAAGTGTGATAACTGTGTATCTTTTGGTAAATCTTTTTTCAAAAAGAATATCTGGAAGTTATATAGAAATTCAAAGTGTACTAAAAATTCTTGTAATGGTATTATGCTGTGCTATGAATACAATTTCCAGCACATCATATACCAGTGATAAAAATATCTCATATTATAACCTATTTCCAGTCAAAAACAGTAGGATATTCTTTTCTAAGGTATTGATAAGCTCTGTTTTGAATGAAATTGTCATCATTTGTGCATGGATTGTTTGCAGTATTGGTAAAAATGGGCTATTTTTTGATATATCTTTATTGCTGTATGGTACATTTACGAATATACTTTGCTCTTTTATGGGAGTGTACTTTGACTATAAAATGCCCAGAACTGAAATCACACCTAATACATTATTACATGGGAATATGAGCAAGATATTTGTTTTAGTCATGATTGTGGCTTTAACAATTTTAGAAATGTATTTTTGGAAAAAATTTTCCTTTGTTAAATTTTCTATTGGATTATCAATGATGAATATCTTGATTTTATTATTGATAGGTGTGGTTATGTATATGAAAAGAGGTCTTTCAGATGATAGAAATAAATAATTTAAGTAAGTCTTATGGTATAAATAAAATTTTTGAAAATGAGAGCATTACTTTAACTAATTCCTGTATATATGCTTTAGTAGGGGTAAATGGTATTGGAAAATCGACTTTTTTAAATTCGATTATCCAACCTAGCACATTGGATAAAGGAAGTGTAAAAATAGATGATATTCCTTCTACCGATTTTACAGCAAAATATCACTATGCTTTTGTTCCAGATACAAAGGATATGTTTTTAAATTTGACTGGAAAAGAATATTTACAATTTGTTAGTGAACTTTATAATCAAAAAGAAAAGTTTGATGAACTGCTTGCTATCTATATACCAAAATTGAAGTTGGAAAATTCATTAGAACAAACTATTTCCAGTTATTCTCTTGGAATGAAACAAAAAATATATCTTGCAGGAGCTTTCATGTCAAATGCTCAAAACATTATTTTGGACGAACCGTTTAATGCGATTGACCCAGAAAGTACTTCCACTATCAAAAAAATATTATTTGATTTAAAAGATACTGGAAAAATGATTTTATTTTCTGTTCATAATTTAGATTTAGTATCAAATTTCTGTGATAAAATTATTTTTATAGATAACAGACATAGCATTTTTGAGTGTAACAACCCACAAAACTTTGATGTATTAGAAAAAATATTTTTTGACAAATGTGTAATAAAAAAATAAATTTAATGACTTAGTGCTAGAATACTGGGAGAATTTTATGAAATGAATGAGAAAGAACTAACTTCTAGTTTTAAGGCTCTCTCTTGCGAAACTAGAAGAAAAATTATTTACCTTTTAAA
>CAUWKK010000074.1:0-7401 GCA_963559385.1 uncultured Schaedlerella sp. | reverse complement strand
GTAGAGCACTTGACTTTTAATCAAGTTGTCCGGGGTTCGAATCCCCGCACGCTCAGGATGAAGAACAGCGGAAACTCAAGTATGGAAAGGGTTTCCGCTGTTTTAATTAATATGGTGTTTTTACAAAACAGAAGAGTTGACAAATGGCAGTATTTCATATATAATTTAATATCGTGCAATGTGATTTGCAAAAAGAATAAGCGGGCATGGCGGAATTGGCAGACGCGCTAGACTTAGGATCTAGTGGGAGACCGTGCAGGTTCAAGTCCTGTTGCCCGCATCAAACAGAGAACATCGAAGACTATGAAACAGGGAGGTCTCGATGTTTTTTCTTTTGTATAAAATGAAAAATAAGCAAATGAACTTATATTTTAAGTCATGCATTTATTGAAGAGTAAAGTGTGGGCATGGTATAATGATGCATGGAATAAAGTATTCTCAGGAGGAAGAGCGATGCAGGATTTTAAAGTGATTGAATTGAAGAGAAGTATATTTGAGGATAATGATAAGGATGCGGATTTGTTAAGAGAGGAGCTGAAACGTTCAAAAACATTTCTGTTGAACCTGATGTCTTCGCCGGGATCGGGTAAGACGACTACATTGACAGCGATTGCCGGGGAACTTAAAGGAGAAATCCGAATGGGAGTTATGGAAGCAGATATTGATTCGGCAGTGGATACGGAGACAATGGAGAAAGCGGGGGTAAGATCGATTCAGCTTCATACCGGCGGAATGTGCCATTTGGATGCAGATATGACAAGACAGGGATTGAGAGAATTCGGAACAGAGGAATTGGATTTTGTTGTTTTGGAAAATGTAGGGAATCTGGTCTGTCCGGCAGAATTTGATACGGGTGCGGTGCAAAATGCCGTAATATTGAGTGTGCCGGAGGGACATGATAAACCGTTGAAATATCCGTTGATGTTTGAGGTGTGCGATGTTTTGATCATTAATAAAATTGATGTACTTCCTTATTTTGATTTTGATGTAGAGAAAGTCACAGAGTATGCGAGGGTGCGGAATCCGAAGATTCGGATTATTCAGATTTCCGCAAAAACAGGCGAGGGAGTTCCGGAACTTTGCGATTGGATTCGGGAAAACGTCAGTGCTTGGAACGCATAGAGGAATAGGAAAAATATGTATCAGATTTTAGTTGTAGAGGATGACAGTGCCTTGTGTGACGGGATTTGTCTGGCGCTTCGGGATGCGGAGCATCGAATGCTTCAGGCGGAGAATTTGAAACAAGCAGAAAGTATTCTGTTTGCGGCAAGCGGAAACCGGGAGCAAAAACAGCAGATAGATCTGGTGATTCTGGATTTGAACCTTCCGGATGGAAATGGAATGGAGCTGTTGAAGAAACTCAGGAAAAAATCTTTTGTTCCGGTGATCATTCTGACAGCCAATGATATGGAAGTTGATATTGTGACAGGATTGGAATGCGGAGCGGATGATTATATTACAAAGCCGTTTAGTTTAATGGTACTGCGGGCGCATGTGAATGCGAGGCTGAGAAACCGAGGACGAGAACCAGAATCGCATGGAGAGGTGAAAACAGGACCGTTTTGTTTTTCGTTTGACCGGATGGAATATTATAAAAATGAAACAGAAATATTTTTAAGCCGCACAGAACAGAGATTGCTGCGCCTGCTTGTGGAAAACCGGGGGAATGCTGTACCGAAAGAACGGTTGGTGGATGCGGTATGGTCGGATAACGGAGAATTTGTAGATGCAAACGCCTTGCCGGTGGCAATTAAAAGGCTTCGCGAAAAGCTGGAGGATGATCCCTCTGCTCCGACACATATTAAAAATGTATATGGAATTGGGTATACATGGAGTGAAAAATGAATTTGCAAATGATTTTGATGACTGGAAGTCTATGCCTGTCGGCAGGGCTTCTGGTACTTTTTCTTACAAATCGTTACAGAGAGCGTCGGACAATGGAAAGACTTCGCAGGATGTTAGAGGATGCGGCAGACGGAAGCTTTTTGCAAAAGAAATATGATGAGACATATCTTTCGGCATTGGAAATGCAGATGAGCCGTTATTTGAAAAAGAATGAAAGTGTTCTGAAAAAAATGAATCAGAATCAGGAAAAAATCAGCTCACTGATATCAGATATTTCTCATCAGACGAAGACTCCGATTGCAAACATTTTGATTTATACAGAACTGCTTTTAGAAAAAGAACTGCCGAA
Organism: uncultured Schaedlerella sp.; assembly: GCA_963559385.1. Classification (GTDB taxonomy): domain Bacteria; phylum Bacillota; class Clostridia; order Lachnospirales; family Lachnospiraceae; genus Schaedlerella. The sequence goes on along the minus strand of CAUWKK010000074.1, from coordinate 5,207 downwards.
AGAGGTGAGGGACTGTGCGGAGCAGATTCACGGTCAGACGGGAAAACTGCAGTTTTTGATCAATGTGCTGATCCGGAGTTCAAGGCTGGAAAACGGAATTATCCGTCTTGAGCCTTTGAGCCAAAGCGTGGCGCATATGATAGAAGAGGCGGCGGAACAGGCGAAAGAAAAGGCACTTGCAAGGCAGATAGAGATTCGGGTTACCGCTTATGAGTTATTTCTAAGGATAGACGTAAACGATCATGGACCGGGAATCCCTGAGGAAGAGCAGGCAAAAATATTCGGAAGATTCTTCCGGGGAGAAAATGCCCGTGATAGGGAAGGAGTCGGGATCGGGCTGTATCTGGCAAATCAGATTGTAAACGGAGAGGGCGGATATTTGAAAGTAGAGAGCCGGGAGAATGGAGGAACACGATTTTCTATGTTTCTGTTAAGAGAATAAGAACGGAGACGCAGGATCTTGAATTGTGTTATGAATAAGATTTGAAAAAACATTGTGAAAGATTACCAAAATCAATTATTTACTTGCTTAAATACTGGCGAATTGTTACAATATCTGTAATGAGTTGTCAGTATTTTTCTGTTTCTAACTGCCTGTCATAGGGAAATGAGCCAAAGGACAGAAAAACAGCGGAACAGGCCGGGGTGAGACGGACAGATAAGCAGAAGCGAAAGGAGAGATTTGTATGGGAACTATGAACCCAAAATATGAGGCATTATTTACCCCATGGAAAATCGGAAACGTTGAAATCAAAAACAGGATTGTGCTTTGTCCAATGGGCGGAACATCCTTGTTTGGCTGGATGGAGCCAAATCATTTTGATAAAGAGGCGGCGAACTTCTTTTTGGAAAGAGCGAAAAACAATGTCGGACTGATCATTCCGGGAATTGCACCGGTGAAGGATCCGATGGGCGGAAGGTGGCTTTGGCAGAATCCGAAGATGTTCAAGGAACTGAAAGTATTTATGGATGAGCTCCATAAGACGGGAGCGAAGTTGTTTGTGCAGATCACCGCAGGCATGGGGCGTTCATGGGCGATTACAGATTCTCTTGTTGCGGTGCATAACAATCCGGTGCTTCATGCTTTAGCAAAGCCGATTATTGATGTGCGGTATCAGTCTGCAAGTCCGAGCGTGCTGCCGTCGCGGTGGTCAGATCAGGTGACCTGTCGTGCGCTTACCCTGCAGGAAATCCATGAGATTATCGACGGCTTTGCAAAGACTGCGGCTCTGTGCAAGGAAGCAGGGGTAGACGGCGTGGAGGTTCATGCAGTACATGAGGGATATCTGTTAGATCAGTTTACATTAAAATATACGAACAAGAGAACGGATCAGTTTGGCGGTTCCTTTGAAAATCGATATCGTTTTGCAACGGCAATCGTAAAGAAGATCAAGTCAGCCTGCGGAAGTGACTATCCTGTTTCTCTTCGTTATTCGGTGCTTTCTAAAACGAAAGATTTCTGCGTAGGGGCAATGCCTGGAGAAGATTATGTAGAGATCGGCCGAGATATGGAGGAAAGCGAAAAGGCGGCAAAATATTTGCAGGATGCGGGCTATGATATGCTCAATGCAGATAACGGCACGTACGATGCATGGTACTGGGCGCATCCACCGCAGTATATGCCGCAGAACTGTAATCTGGAGGATGTGGCGCATATTAAGAAATTCGTAGATATTCCGGTCGTATGCGCGGGACGTATGGAACCGGATGTAGGAGCGCAGGCGGTTGCAGACGGACGGATTGATGCGGTCGGAATTGCTCGTCAGTTCCTTGCGGACGGCGAGTGGATCACAAAGCTCCTTGAAGACAGATTGGAGGATATACGTCCTTGTATCTGTTGTCATAACGGATGTTTTACAATGACGCATTATAAGGGCATTGCAAACGGACAGCCCATGGATGATGTCAGACATATGGCACGCTGTGCGCTGAATCCTGAGACAATGCAGTCTAAGAAATATAAAATCGTTCCGGCGCGGACAAAGAAAAAGATTGTTGTGATCGGCGGCGGGATTGGCGGTATGGAGGCGGCAATCGTCTGTGCAAAACGCGGACACAGTGTGACGCTCTATGAAAAAAGCGATCATTTGGGAGGTATTTTCATTGCGGCGGCAGCTCCGTCTTATAAGGAAAAGGATCGAGATCTGCTCGTATGGTACGAAAGAGAAATCCGAAAATATCCGATTGAGATCAAGTTGAATACGGAAGTGAAGAATGTGGCAGCCTTACAGGCGGATGAGATCATAGTTGCGACGGGAGCTGTGGCACGGACTATTCCGGTGAAAGGCGCAGAGCATGCAATGGATGCAGTTGAATTCCTGCTTGGCGAAAAAGAAGTCGGCGAGAATGTAACGATTGTCGGCGGAGGTCTGACCGGATGTGAAATTGCGTATGAATTGTATCTGCATGGTAAGAAGCCGACTATTGTGGAAATGAAAGACGATCTGATCGCAGTGAAAGGAATCTGTCTGGCGAATTCCAGTTATCTGCGAGATTTCTTTACAACAAATAAGGTTCCGGTTTATTTGGAAACGACCTTGAGTGAGGTGACGGAAGACGGCGTGATCGCAGTGGATAAGAACGGAAAGAGTTTTAAGATCGATGCCGACAGTGTGATCATGTCCGTCGGATATACTCCGGCTCCGATTGCAGAAAAGAGCCGACATGTACATATCATCGGAGACGCACAGAAAGTAGGAAATCTGCGTACGGTAATCTGGCAGGCGTGGGATGTCGCAATGAAGCTGTAGAAGATTAGAAGGTTGTAAGACGGAAATAGATCAAATCTTTCAGAACTGTTAGATTGCGGAAAGGAATTGGAAAGAAGTATGTGATATAGTGTATGCAGGAAGAAAAATCCGGCATACACTATTTTTATGATGTCGGAATTGTGGACGTACGTAGTACGAAACGATTCGCCGGGTATCTTTTTATGCGGGCAGAAAGGGGAGAAAAATATGACGGTTTTGGAAACGAAAGATTTGAAGAAATATTATGGGAACGGAGATACAATGGTGCGGGCTTTAGACGGCGTCAATCTGTCTGTAGAGGCGGGAAGCTTTACTGCAATTGTGGGTACAAGTGGAAGCGGAAAGAGTACCCTGCTTCATATGCTGGGAGGACTGGATTGCCCGACATCGGGAGAAGTGCTTGTGGACGGAGAACAGATTTTCAAGCTGAAAGAAGAGGCACTGACAATCTTTCGAAGGCGAAAAATCGGATTCGTGTTTCAGAATTATAATTTGATTCCGGTTCTGAATGTATATGAAAATATCGTACTGCCGATTGAATTAGACGGGAATCATCCGGATAAACGGTATGTAAAGCAGATCATACAGTTGTTAGGACTGGAAGATAAGGTACAAAGTCTTCCGAATAATTTGTCCGGAGGGCAGCAGCAGAGGGTTGCGATTGCAAGAGCTCTGGCGGCAAAACCGGCGATTCTGTTATGCGATGAGCCGACCGGAAATCTTGACTCTAAGACAAGCTTGGATGTAATGGGGCTTTTAAAGGTCACAAGCCGTCAATTGGAACAGACGATCGTGATGATCACACATAACGAAGAAATCGCACAAATGGCAGATGAGATCATACGGATTGAGGACGGAAAAATCGTTGGAGAGAGAAGGTGAACATATGAGGGTGAGAAACAGAAACGTGATTCGCCGTCTTTCTTGGAAGGCATTTCGCGCAAATAAGACAAGAAATATTATCGCGGCGCTCGCAATTGCCTTGACTGCTATGATGTTCAGTACGCTGTTTACAATCGCGGTTACGATGAACTACAGCTACGAACAGCAGACGATGCGTCAGGTAGGCGGCTATTCTTACGGGGGCTTTAAAAGATTGACCGAAGAACAGGTAGACGAATTGCGGAATGACGAATTGATCAAGGAAAGCGGAGCTACATTTTTGGTGGGCAGTCCGAAAGAGGAGCCGTTTCATAAGCTTTGGGCGGAGGTTCGTTTTGCAGAGGAGAATTATGCGAAATTCTGTTGGTCTCTGCCGACGAAAGGAAGGATGCCATCTTCGGAAAAAGAAATTGCAATGGACACAACCGTTCTGGAGGCCTTGAAGCTTCCGAAGAAGCTTGGAACAAAGGTGGAACTGACTTTTCCGCTGGGAGATAAAACGGTGACCGATACGTTTACTCTAAGCGGTTTTTGGGAAGCTGACGATGCTCTTCCGGCACATATGATCTGGGTGGACAAGGAATATGCCGTTTCCCGTATGGGAGAGGTTCCGAAAGAAGAACAGGAGAAAAACGGCATCGGAAAATGGTATCTGGATATGATCTTTGAGAGCAGTAGGAACATTGACGGGACGTTAAAACAAATTGCGGAAAAGCATGGATATACGATAGGGGATTCTACAGAGGGAGACCAACTGGCAACAGGAGTCAATTGGGCATATACATCTACCCATACAGAATTGGATGATGTACAGTCTGTAAGCATACTCATTGCCGCTACGGCGCTGATGCTGCTGACCGGATATCTAATCATTTATAATGTATTTCAGATCAGTGTGGCGGGAGACGTTCGTTTTTATGGATTGTTGAAAACAATCGGTACGACGGGACGACAGCTTCGAAGAATTGTTCGTTATCAGTCATGGATCTTAGCGGGGGTTGGAATCCCGATCGGACTGCTTTTGGGATACGGAGCAGAGAGAGACGCGGAAAAAGAAGAAAAGAAGCCGGAGCGGAAATCAAATTTTTCGCATGGCGGCGGCAAATCTGCTGAGGAATAAGCTGAAAACGATACTGGTTGTATTGTCACTGGCATTGAGTATTACAATGCTGAACGGAGCCTATGGATTTACCAGAGGCTTTAGTATGGACGGATTCCTGTCGAAGTTTGTGATATCCGATTTTCTGGTCGCAGACGCAAATTATTTTAACTACAGTGGTTGGGGGAATGTGTCACAGACGTTGGTGGAAAGTTTAAAAAGTCAAGAAGGGTATGAGGAAGGCGGATATGTGAAAGCATATACAGGCGCTTTGCAGACCGGGCTGACAAAAGAAAAATGGATGTATTGGATGAAAGGCTATCAACGTTTTACTGAGGAGGAGATTGATGAAGAGATTGTAGGACTTCCGGCTGATGCACCTATGGAAATATATACGGATATTCTGGTATTGGATGATTATACGATACAGCACTTAGAGGTCATAGAAGGAAGTCTGGAAAAGTGGAAAGAGCCGG
>CAUWKK010000073.1:0-7428 GCA_963559385.1 uncultured Schaedlerella sp. | reverse complement strand
TAATAAATCCAAATGTTAGTCCATAAAAAATATTTGCGGAAGACAAAATAAATGTATTTAATAATGATCGCCAAAATGCCTTATCTGTAAATATCGTTTTGTAATTCAGTAATCCTGTAAACTCTGATCTGCGAAATGTAATTGTAACATCCTTAAAGCTGTTTATAATCAGAAAGTAAAAACTATATCCTAATAAACCAATAAAAATGACGATTAACGGTAGCAAGAACAAATACCCTGCTCTGTTATTTTTTTTACTGGTATTTAATTTCGACTTTTTCTTTGTCATATTAATATCCTCAATTCCATAACCAACTATATATGAAAGAAAGACTTCTATCTGCTTCTGTCTATATAAACCGCAGCTAGAAGTCTTTTCACTTTTTTGCTGTCACAATAGTTTTGTCTTATTTGACAGTTTTAATATTTTCCACTTGTCCACTCTTTCTGAAGCTCTTTTAAAACTTTGTCTGTAGTTGCAGACCCGTTCAGTACACTCTGCACAGCAGCGCCTTCTACGTCTGAATAACCAGAAACATTATTTCTGTCAGCGGTTGCTGTATTGATCAATTCATTCACAGTATCCCATCCGGCCTTTGATTCTTCGCTATCAAATAACGATTCATCTACTTCCATGTCTTTCTTTGCAGATGTTCCTGTCAACTGCTTTCCAAAAAGATCTGCTCCTTCACCAACAGTTAAATATGCAACAAATTTTGCAGCTGCTTCTTTTTTCTCCGAATAATCTACTACACCGATACCGGAATCAATGTACGAACGTACTGTAAGCTGTCCACCTTCTTCTGCAACCGGAAGAGCCATCGCTCCAACATTTTCCAAATCAATACCATTCGCTTCCCGCAGCTTTCCAGACAATAATGGAGCTTCCCAGGAACCCATGTAATAAACCAATGCATTTCCATTTGTAAATTCTTCTGTCGCACTTGCGTAATCTAAATCAAGAACATCTGCTGAAAAAATACCTTCATCAAAATATTTCTTTAACCCGTCAATTGCTTTTTTATATTCCGGTCCTTCAACAGGAGCGCCTTCATATCTCCACTTATTGTAATAATCCCCTTGCTGTCCTAAAACTGTCAACATCATTTCATCTACTACCCACGCATCTTTTCCTGCAAATACACTTACATATTTGTCTGGGTATTTTGCTTTAAAGGCTTCCGCTACCGCTTTATACTCTTCAAATGTTTTCGGAACTTCGCAGCCAATTTCCTTCAGTAAGGCTGCGTTATAGAAACCAACCATTGATCCTGAGTTTGTAAGTACAAGAAGTTTTGTATCTCCACTTGTCAGCTGATTTCCTTGTTCTAAACATTTCTCAGAATAACGTTCTTTCCAGTCTTCTCCGGCAGCCTCCGGCATCAGTTCATCCAGATCTGCAAGATAATCCTGGACTTCCTCTGCAAATGCTGATGGCTGTACACCAATCACATCGATATCTTCTTCTGTACTCAATGCCAAAGGAACTTTTTCCTGAAAAGCCTTGCTTTCCATAACAGTCATATTAATCTTAATATCAGGATTTTCTTTCTCAAACGCATCTATTGTCTCCTGAAGCTGATCTTTGCTCGGAAACCAAGTCCAATAATTCAAAGTGATCTGTTCACCATCAGTTCCACTTTCCTGCTTGTCTGATGAATTACAACCACTTAGTATTCCAATTGCCATTATTAACGTCAAACAAACTGCACATACTTTTTTTGCTTTCATAAAACTTTCTCCTTCTTTCTTTTTAAAAGTGAACCGGTTCATTTTTTATAAAAATTACAACTTATATTCAAATAATACATATCAATATTCTTATTGTCAACATCTTTTATTTATTTTGTATTATTTAACAAATATTATCTTTCCTTTTTGTGTATTCTGCACAATGTTTGGTTGTATAAAAAGAGATATCTCTTTTTCATCCGCCTTTGAAGCAAAATACCTGCGGCTGATTCTCACACTTTTCATGGAATCTGCCACAGGCACTTATTATTTCTTATTCATTTTCTTATAAGATTAACAGAACAAAATAATCAACTGTGATGCGAGCACCACCGCAATCAGTGCAATCGGATATGTTGCTGCATATGCAGACGCAATATCCTCTGTTCCCGCCATATTGATCAATGTTCCAAGCGCCGGAGTACTTGTCATACCACCGGTAATAGAGCCTAAATTATTCAGAAGAGGAAGCTTCAAAACATTTTTCGCAATGATAAATCCAATAATCATCGGAAGAATCGTCATAATTGCTCCGTACAGGAAATATACCGGCTCAAAGTATTCAATGAACTTCGCTCCACCGGACACTCCTGCTCCGATTAAGAACATCATCAGTCCCAATTCACGCAGCATCTTCAATGTCGCATTATTCGGCACAATAGAAATCTTTCCGATATGCCCGAAATGTCCGAACACCAGTCCCATCAAAAGGCATCCGCCCGTCGTTGTCAAGGAAAAGTTCATGTAACTGAAGCTTCCCACGATAACACCGACAATGGCCGCCAACGAGAATGCAAAAAATCCAAATTCATCAACCTCAGTTAAGATCAGGTTCTTTGCTTTTCTTCCTTCACCTTCTTTTGCAGTAATCTTCGCAACCTCTTCATTCATATTTGCCTTCATTATTTTCGGAATGATCTGTACAAACAAAACAACTCCGACTACTCCAAACAAATAGGAAATACCGTATCCTACGGATACAAGCGCCTCCAATTCCGGTCCGACAGCCGCCTTGGATGCGGAGAATGCCGGTGTACTTGTCAGCGCACCTGACAAGATACCTACCAGAATTGCGCGGAACTGTTCGTGATCTAGATCAGTAAAGTTGCCTCCGATCACAATACAAAGTACGCAGGTCAATGCCGCCGCTGCAATGATGATTGCTCCCAACAATACATAGGATTTAAAGTTCCGTTTCAGGTTACCGAAAAAATTCGGTCCTGCGATAAATCCGACAGATGTTACAAAGAAAATCAAACCGAGATTTTCTACGATTTTCAATGCCTCCACAGAGAAAGATACGCCATCAACTGTCAGGTTCTCCGACAGTCTGCCATACACAAAGCATCCATAAAGCAGTGCAATAATAAATACACCTGCCGTTCCCAGATTGATGCCTTTTACCGTCACCTTACCTAACGCATATCCGATCGCAGCAATTGCAAATACTGAAAACGTAAGAAATACAACAGATTTCACTGCCAATATTCCTCCAAATAACTCCATGATTTCATATCTCCCTTCTACTTATGCTCTTCCAGATAAGCAGCACGACCACTCTCATACAAGTTATTTCCCTCGCTGTCAATAATCACAACAAGCGGCATATCTTCGACATATAATTTTCTCAGTGCCTCGGCTCCCAGATCTTCGTAAGCAATCAACTCTGCTTTTTTGATACATTTTGCAAGAAGTGCTCCTGCTCCGCCAATCGCGCCGAAGTACACACCTGAGTATTTTTTCATTGCTTCTACGACTTCCGGAAGGCGAGCTCCCTTTCCGATCATTCCTCGTGCACCTACAGACATCATCGTCGGTGCATACGCATCCATACGCCCGCTCGTAGTCGGTCCTGCGGAACCGATCACCTGTCCCGGTTTTGCCGGAGTTGGTCCTACATAATAAATCGTTGCGTCTGTCGGATCCATTGGAAGCTCTTCGCCTCTCGCCAACGCTTCACACATACGTTTGTGCCCTGCATCTCTGGATGTATAGATTGTTCCCGTCACCAGTACGCTGTCTCCTGCATGCAGTGTCTTGGCAAGTTCTTCTGTAAGTGGTAATGTAATCTTTCTGACTGCCATTTAAATCACCTCCGTTTTATGGCGTGTTACATGGCAGTTGATGTTGACTGCACATGGCATACCTGCAATATGAGTCGGCAATGTCTCAATATTCAATCCGATCGCTGTGGTCTTTCCGCCGAATCCTTGTGGTCCGATTCCAAGCTGATTTACTTTCTCAAGCATCTCTTTCTCAAGATCTGCATAGAACGGATCCGGGTTCTCGGAATCTATCGGACGCATCAGCGCCTTTTTCGCAAGCAATGCTGCCTTGTCAAAAGTTCCTCCGATACCGACGCCGACTACCATCGGTGGGCACGGATTCGGTCCCGCTGTCTCTACAACCTCCAAAATGAAATCCTTGATTCCCTGCAGACCGTGGGATGGCTTGAACATACGGATCTGACTCATATTCTCACTTCCGAAGCCTTTTGGTCCTACAGTGATCTTAATCTGCTCACCCGGAACGATTTCTGTATACAGCATTGCCGGAGTATTATCTCCGGTATTTCCCCGCCGTACCGGATCCTTTACAACTGATTTTCTTAAATATCCTTTGTCATATCCACGGCGAACCCCTTCGTTTACCGCATCTGTCAGATCTCCCCCTGTCAAATGTACATCCTGACCGATCTCAAGAAATACACATGCCATTCCGGTATCCTGACAGATCGGAACACATTCATTATCTGCAATTTCAAAGTTCTCAATGATGTTGTCCAGAACACCCTTTGCAATTTCTCCGTCTTCACACGCGCGGCATGTTTTGATCGCACACTTTACGTCTTCCGGAAGATGATTGTTTGCTTCGATACAGAGTTTCTCAACTACATCTGTGATCTGCTGAACATCTATCTCACGCATTTTTGTCACTCTCCTGTTTTTCTTTTTATTTTCAATTCCCTTTTTGCTACCTCGCTCCCAACTGATTATATGGGATTCCCCCTGCCTCTAAAAGCAGGGGGTATTTTATCACTATCTGGCTTTTGCTTCTGTTTTATCTTTCGTGACGCGCATATTTTGGAAGAAGAAGCGGTGATACATCGCCAGTATCTGCGCCTGCCGCATCCAGTTCGTCAGCATACGCTTTCAAATGATCCAGATTCGGTGTGCCAAGCTCTACTTCTTTTGCTTTTGCAGCCGCTTTCTTACCTGCATTACGTCCGAATACGATTACATCCAGAAGGGAGTTACCCATCAGACGGTTTCTTCCGTGGATTCCGCCGGCAGCCTCTCCTGCTACAAGCAGATTCGGGATTGCATTTGTAAATCCGTCTCCGTTGATCTCCAAACCACCGTTCTGGTAATGCAGAGTCGGGTAGATCAGAATCGGAACCTTTCTCATATCGATTCCGTAGTTCATATACATACGGAACATTGCCGGGATTCTCTTTTCGATCGTTCCCTCTCCGCCGAGAAGTTCAATCATCGGAGTATCCAGCCATACTCCCAGCTGTCCGCTTGGTGCCTCCACACCACGTCCTTCTGAACACTCGCGAATAACACCGGATGCATTGACATCACGTGTCTCCAACGGATGGATATAAGCTTCACCATTTGCATTGACAAGCTGTGCTCCAACAGAACGAACCTTCTCTGTAACGAGTGCTCCCTGAATCTGTACCGGATGAGCCACGCCTGTCGGATGATACTGGATAGAATCCTGATACAAAAGCGGCGCCCCTGCTCTGTAGCCGAGGATCAAACCGTCCGCTGTTGCTCCATAGTGGTTGGATGTCGGGAATCCCTGATAGTGCATACGTCCTGCACCGCCTGTTGCAATCACAACAGTCTTAGCTCTTGCAACAGAATAATCTCCCGTTTCCATGTTAAGAAGTACAGCACCTGCAACCTGTCCCTTGTCATCTTTCAGAAGTTCTACTGCAGAAGTAAATTCTACAACCGGGATTCCAAGGTTCAATACTTCGTCTCTTACAGTACGCATGATTTCAGAACCGGAATAATCCTTTGCAGCATGCATTCTCTTTCTGGAAGTTCCACCACCATGTGTAGTGATCATTCTTCCGTCTTCTTCTTTGTCAAACTCAACGCCCAATTCATTCAGCCATTTGATCGCATCCGGCGCTTCCATAACAAGACGCTTTACCAGTTCCGGTCTTGCTGCAAAATGTCCGCCTCCGAAACAGTCTAAGTAGTGCTGTACCGGAGAGTCGTTTTCCTTATCAGCCGCCTGAATACCGCCTTCTGCCATCATTGTGTTGGCGTCGCCGATACGAAGCTTTGTAACGATCATAACGTTTGCTCCTGCATTGTGCGCTTCGATGGCACAGGAAGATCCTGCTCCGCCGCCGCCGATTACAAGTACATCTACGTCATAATCAATTTTTGTAATATCGATATCCTCATTCAGGATACGGCTTGTGGAGTGAAGAATATTAGCCAGCTCAAGCGGCGCTTTCTCTCCTTTGTTCGGACCCACTTTGATTTCTGCAAATGCGTCCGGGTTATAATCCGGATGGAATTCTTTTAAGAGGGCATCTTTTTCATCGGCAGTCAGACGTCTCGGCTCTGTCGCCATACGCTCTGCTCTTGTAGCCTCTACCTTTTTGATGGATTCCATCATATTCTCTGGATATGGTGCATACATGTTTTAAGCCCTCCTTATTTCTCAATCTCTCTTGTATTGTACAGTTCTTTCATCTCAGTAATCGGTTTCTGCATGATCTGCTCGATCAGCTCATCATATTCGCCATGGTTGATCTCTTCTACACGTTTCTCAAGATGCTCTGCCTTCGGCGCAATATACTTTCCTGTGAGACGTCTTGCAAGAAGACCTACCTGTGGGTGAGAAATACCTGCCGGACATCTTACGGAACAGCATCCGCAGCTTACACAGTCAAAGGACTCTTCTGCACACTTCTCAAATTCGCCTCTCTGTGCATACGCAATATACTGCATAACGTTCAGATCCTGTGTACATGCTTTTGTACATGCATTACATCCGATACAGCTGTAGATTTCCGGATAAAGCTCCATCATGATCTGCTGATGCGGTCTGATGTCTTCAATCGAATAGGTTCTCTTGTCTGTCGGGAAGAACGGGATACTTGCTACATACATGCCCTCTTCTACCTGTGTCTGACAGGCAAGACAAGTCTTCAGTTCATTTTTACCTTTGATTCTATAAATGGTTGCACAGGCTCCGCAAAAACCATGACGGCAGCCACAGCCGCGTTTCCATGTATATCCGGCATATTCCATTGCCGTCATAATGGTAAGTTCAGCAGGAACACTGTATCTCTTACCGCTAAAATATACGTTTACCATATCTCCCATATTGGTATACCAATCCTTTCTCTAACCTTATGCCAAGCTCGATTACGCTTCGCTGCATCTCGCTTGAGTTTCACATGTCTATAAAGACTGTTTTTGTATTTCCGCAATGTGAAATCCTATTTGCTCTGCAACTAGAATTTCAAGGCTACGCCCTATACAGCCAACGCTGAAAACAGCCTCTTACATGCAAGCATGACGATTCTGTTTCATCGTTGTCTGCACATTGCTGTCTCTAATATTCGTTTGGCAGTTCCTCAATTTCATCATATCGGAATACCGGTCCGTCTTTGCACACATATTTTGATCCAATGTTGCATCGTCCGCACTTACCAACTCC
>CAUWKK010000072.1:0-7636 GCA_963559385.1 uncultured Schaedlerella sp. | reverse complement strand
ATGCTTTACTCAAAGAAAATATAAGAAATACAATACTCAAGAAAAAAAATGTTCTTATATAAAAATATTTTTTTCTTTTATTAATAATACTTGCTAAAATCTCACTAATCCCAATTATAATCATTATACCAAGAACCATATTTACGTTGGCATTTCTAAATAAAATGCCAACGCAAACATTTACAAGACCTAATATATAAATCTTAAGTTCCTGTCTTCTATTAAAATATTCAGAAAAAACAAGAAATACCCCTACTCCCAGTAGTATGGCTGATGTTTTTGTAAATGTAATTTTAACATAACATTCATACCCAAATACAACTAACAACAATCCTATACTCATTCCCGTATGAAATGAACTAGATCTGATAAAGAAATATGTCAAAGAAAAAAATGCAAAAAAAACGCATACTATTTGTATAATCACATACCACGGAATCTCCGGAAATATTCCTAATAAAAATTTTAATATATAACCTAATATAATACTGTTATATACCAAATGTACATCTGAATTTCCGGACACTGACCCATAGCAAATTTCACTCATATAGTAATCATCACTTTTAATAACAGGTTGGAAAAAAATCAATAAACCGCCCAAAAGCAATACGTTAATTCCAAATGCTATTAAAATTTTATTTTTTTTTATATTTTCCAAAGTCCTTATCATTTTTATTCTAAGCAATAAACCAAATATTTTTAACACTCGTTACGCATTAATCTATATTTAATTTCAGCCATCTCCCAATCTGATTCATTATCAATATCCTGTACTTCTTTTTCATTCAATAGAACAGGAATTATGTTATCCTTTACTTGCCCATTTGCCTCTATAAATTTTGAAACATCATAACAATAAAATTGTCCGCAATCATGGTAAAACGTTTCTAGATCTTGCGATCTCTTATTCAGATTTTCTCCCCATTTCATTTTCAATTTTCCTGATTCCAAAATATAGCTTCTTTGTGGAGGATATGAAAATGGTATTACCGGAAGTGCAAGGATTGCATCATTCTCTTCCACTAGCTCCATTCCTCTTTTTATTTTTTCAGCTGTTACAAAAGGAGCTGTCGGATAAATACAAGTCATATAGTCAAAAAATTCTCCCAATTCAGCATACTGATTCAATACTTCTAAAAGTACTTCCGCTGTTGTAGCAAAATCATCCGCTGTTTTTTTGCTTCTTTTAAAGGGTACTTCTGCACCATATTTTATTGCGATCTCTGCAATTTCATCATCATCAGTCGAAACCATAATTTCATCAAATATCTCACATTGTTTTGCTGCTTCTATTGAATATGCCAAGATAGGTTTCCCGCAAAAATTCCTAATATTTTTTTTAGGAATCCTTTTGCTCCCCCCTCTTGCTGTTATTATAGCAATTCTCTTCTTCCCCATAACTTCTACTTCCATTCTTCTGTTAAAATAGATAACATGTTTGAGTTCCACCATTTTCCGTCATAAAAATATTGATTTCTGAGAACTCCGTCTACTTTCATTCCGAGTTTTCTATACAAATTCAACTTTTTCTCATCAAACGAATATATCTCGGTCCATATTTTCTGTAATCCTAACTCTTTAAATCCATAATCAAATAATAATTTACAACTTTCCTCAGCCAAGCCGTTCTCGTCTATATACACTTCATTTTTGCCAATATATAAAGATAAATCTGCATTCCGATTTACCCAATCAATGTAACACAATCCGCAGCAACCTATTAACTCTTTTGTTTCTTTCATTTTAATGGCAAACATGATCGTAGAACTATCCTTTAGAACTTTTGATTCAAACCACGCATTCTGCATATCCTCATTAAGTTCTCTATATTCTCTAAAATATTTTCTATAGTCCGGCCGATTTCTCCATTCCATTAAAATAGGTAAGTCTCTTCTCTCCAGAGCACAAATACAAACTTTTTCTCCGCTATACATTCTCTATGTCCTCCCATAATAAGCAATTATCTTCTTTAACACTATTTTTTAATCGCTTTCCTATAATTTTATCAATTTCATATGGCAAGATTCCACCTTCTTTTACCGGCCTAAGTGGAAAAAGATCATCATATGTTAAAATTTCTCCCGCCTTCAAATCCTTGCGAAGATATACTCCTCTTCTTTGAAGGTACACTGTATCCTCTTCATTTTTCTCCACTCTCTTTACACCGTCTCCCATAGCATTATACAATTCATTTGTAGCCTTTACCATTTCACGCCAAGTAATCGGATTCATTGAGAATTTATGATCTGGTCCCTCTCTGTCGTTATCATCTGTAAAATGTTTCTCAAAAACTCGTGCTCCCAATGCAAAAGCTCCCAAAACGGTTGTATGTCCATACGTGTGATCTGATAATCCTAAAATACAATCAGGAAAGAATTCTTTATATGTCTTCAGAACATTTAAATTGATATATTGGAAATTATCAGGTGATGCAGTGTAGTTCGTATTACATTGCATTAACACTATATTACTATTGTGTTTCTCAATTACAGACACAGCTCTTTTTACATCATCTATATTTGCAGCTCCGGTAGCTAATAAAACAGGCTTATTCTTTTTCGCCATATACTCTACTATTTCTAACCATGTGATATCTCCGGAACCAATTTTATATGCATTAACATAACGATCTGCCCAATCTACAGAATCAAAATCATAAGGACTTGTCATATACTCAATGCCGACTTCATCACATTTCATTTTAAGTTTTTCTGACCATTCATCTGATACACTTGCCATGTCATATGTATCATATACTGACTGTTTCCAATTTGCTTGATGGGACAGCTGTTTCCCCAAGCTCTCAAATCCTCGTTTACTGACAATAGTTTTTGCCTTAAAATTCTGAAATTTTGCTGCATCTGCCCCTGCCTCTTTTGCCAGTTCAATTAATTTATAAGCACGTTCTATATCTCCGTCATGATTTGCAGCAATGTCTGCAATAAAATATGGTTTCCCGTTTTCAGATATAGTTGCATTTCCAATTTTAATTTCCATTCTTGCCCTCCATAATTCTGTAAAATTTATAAATACTTTCCTCTGGGGTACTGATGTGAATATCTAATGCCTTTTTCAATTTTTCATTTGACATTCCCATATGTTTGGATCTTTTGGCACTAAAATTTGCAGATTCACTCGTCGTCTTTATGATCCGTCCTGTTTCAATTCCGAATATCTCTTTCAGCTTCACGCCAAAATCATATTTTGTGATACACCCTGTCCCACACGCATGATAAAGTCCAGATATATCTTTTTCAATAACCATATATATAATTTCTGCCAATTCATTTACTAAAATAGGAGAGAAATCTATATCTGAAAACATATTAATGGTATTTGAATTCGACAATTCATCATATATCCATTCCCCGAAGCTTCTTTTATTTTGTAAATTTTTTCCATATATATTTGTTCTTAATACTATATTCCCCTTATGCGCCAGAACATATTTTTCACCTTTCAACTTTGTTTCCCCATATATATTAATCGGATTCGTCAAATCGTTCTCCGTATATAGGCGAGAGTCTTCTCCGTCAAATACCGCATCCGTTGATATATATATCATTTTTATCGAATTGTTGGCACATATCTCTGCAAGATCTTTTGTAACAAGTGCATTAAGCTTTTCTGCATTTTTCGGTTCTTCCTCGCATTTATCTACATTAACCAAGGCGGCCGTATGGATTAGTACGTCAGGCTTTTCTTTCAATATATCAGTCTCCACTCCTTCATGATCAAAAAGTGAGCCTTTCCAATATTCTATCCCTTCAACCTCTAAATCCAAAGCATCCATTCCTACTATATCACACCGATCTTTTAATGTCTCTGCTATATTATAGCCCAACATTCCTAAAATACCAGTAATATATATTTTCATTTAATTTACCTTCTCTCCTAATGCTCCTCAACATTTTTTAATAACTGCTGAATATCATCAACAGACAACCATTCCTTATTGATTCCAGAACTATATTCAAATCCGGCCTCTACTTTCCTTCCTCCCGGTATGATTTTCTCAGGTCCCCACCAATTATAATGCGGATATATAATATAATGTTTATCATATTCATAGGTAAAACTAGAATCTTCCGATGTCACCATTATTTCGTGTAACTTTTCTCCTTCTCTGATACCTACTTCTGGCATTTCACATCCCGGTAACATTGCTTGGGCTAAATCAGTAATTTTAAAAGATGGTATCTTGGAAATAAATGTTTCTCCACCATTAGACTCTTCCAACGCTTTTATTACAAGTTGTACGCCTTCCTCTAAACTAATCCAGAAACGAGTCATCCTATAATCCGTAATCGGTAATTCTTTACCGCCATTTTCAATTATTCTTTTAAAGAACGGAATTACTGATCCACGACTTCCAGCAACATTTCCATACCGAACAACTGAAAAACGTAAATCTCTGCTTCCTGCATATGAATTCGCTGCAGCAAATAATTTATCAGATACTAGCTTTGTTCCTCCATACAAATTAATAGGATTCACAGATTTATCAGTCGATAAAGCTACCACTCTTTGCACGTCTTTTGAATCCAGTACCGCATCTATCACATTCATCGCGCCATCAATATTCGTTTTTATCGCTTCCATAGGGTTATATTCACATGCAGGTACTTGTTTCAGTGCTGCTGCATGTATAACATAATCAACGCCTTCTAATGCTCTGGATAGACGTGCCTTATCTCTAACATCCCCAATAAAAAATCTAATTATATCCGAATATTCTCGAAACTTATTTTGCATAACAAATTGTTTATATTCATCTCTAGAATAAATAATTACTTTTTGGGGCTTATAATTTTTTAATACGTACTCTGTAAAATGATTTCCAAAAGATCCTGTTCCACCTGTTACCAATATTGTTTTTCCGTTTAACATTTTTATTTCCTCCTTAGACTAATTAAATCTCAATAATTCTACTCTCATTCATATCAAACCGCTTTAGATATTTTTGCATTTCTTCTTTGGTAATGTATTTTAGCCATGTCTTATCCTCTATATTTTTTTCGAATAACCCGTTAAAATATAAATAAGATACATCATAATTTTTATTATCGATATACAACAATATACTTGATGTATACATAAACAAAATCTCCTTATTCTTTAGCAAATGAAGAAACACCTCTGCCGGTATTGAATTATCAATTTCCTGTACCTCTATATTTGAAGCAAATTCATATTTTGTTTCATCTCTAGGGTGCCTTTTTAGTAATATTTTTTTATAATTATAATTTACATATTCTTGAAATTTCTTTACATATATTTCTACATCATTTCCAAAATCACTTAAGCGATTACTGAATACCATCACTTCTATTTTTGAAAAATCTATCTTTGACAATTCAGGATATGTTTTTATAACAATCCCATCAAATAACTCCATATCTGTTTCAGAAAAATCATATAATACGTCTATAGACTTATATGCCCTATATATCATCTGTTCCGGATTACTGCAAAATTTTTCACAATACTTTGTCGTTTTTAACGGATAATAATGCGCCGGGTTTGCATATCCCATTTTCGCTACCAGATATCCCTGAATATCAAATGGATTAAACAAGTGTTTTCTGATATATCCTTTAGGTCGTTCTGCATAGTCCCCCATTCCGTCTTCTAAAATAACAATTTGCATTTCTTGTCCCAGTCCAATAAAAGCACCTGAGACAATCCCTACATCTGTTAATACGACCCCGATTTCATATTGCTCAATGTTCACATATTTACTGATAAGCTTTTTACAATATTGACTTTGCCTACCAGTTATAGCATAAAAACTCATTTTTAAAAACTCTTTTGCCTTAGTTTTTATAGATGCATTTAAATAAACCTGTTCATCTCTGATAATATTTTCAAATATTCCAGATTTCTCACAAAACCTGCTCATGTATTCACCTTTATAACCATTTGGCAAACACAATGCCGTCCATTCATATTCTTTTCCGTATGTTGCGTAATACCAAATGAACTGATACAAATTGTGTGGGTCATATATTACTGCAATCCCCTTTTTTTTATTAGTTACCATTTTACCTCCTCCCTACACTTCATCATTGTAAATCAATGAAAAAAATTCTCTAAACTTATATGGGTGTTTATCATCGTCTCTCGGCAATTTCTTAGCTACTTCGTGCAACACTTCTAAATTCAGAGTTTTTTTATTAATCTCACTATACGCCATAATCAACCGTAGCGGATCCACTTTCTCCTCATTGCAGCACCTGTAGATTTCTTTTAAAAATCCAGAATGAAAACCTGAGTACCCACATACCAAATCCAACGGATTTTCTAAATGTTTCTTCGAAATATCTTTCAGTAACAAGTAGCCATATTCTAAAAGACGGGGAATATCCATGTCCAATGGGTATCCCATTCTCTTCAATGCCATAACAACCTTTTCTGTCGCTGCATTTCCTGAGCTTCGCCCCATCCCTTGAAGAGAACAATCTATTAGATCAAACCCTTTTTCTACACAATAAATACTGTTTGACACAGCAAGACCTAAATTATTGTGCCCATGAAATCCCACTTTTATTTTACTTCTACTCCTCAATGCATCATAATAATTCCCAATTTTTGTTGACAACATACACCCCGCAGAATCAACTATATATACATAATCTGATCCAAAATCTTCTACTTGCACAGAATTTTCTGCAAAAGTTTCAGGGGAAACAACGTATGTTTTCATAAAATTTGTCATTACCTGAAATCCTAATCTTTTGGCTTCTTTAATATATTCCTTTGCCTCATGTGGCTGATCGGCATTTATACCAATTCTCACGAATGAGACTCCATGTTCTCTTGCGATATGTAAATCTTCCAATCTTGCAATTCCGGGAATACAAAAAAAACCAAATTTTGCATCTTTTAAATTTTCTCTGGCTGTATTCATATATTCAATATCTGAATGCAATGAAAGTCCGTGTTCCGGAGAACTCGCATTCAGACCTTGCCCATGTCCTATTTCAATGTAATCAAATCCCAGCTTTTCCAGCTTCATTACAATTTCAGCAACATCTTCACATGAAAATTTAAAATCAATTGCATAACTTCCATCTCGAATAGTTGTGTCCAAAATTTGCATTTTCTCACCTGCCTTTATTTTTTTATCAATTGTACTAACTCGTCTCTTCTAGTCACCATATATCCCAAACTCGACAATAATATCATTATATATACTATATATCTTAAAAGGATATCTTCCGCCAACATCTGGAACATAATCCCCCCTCCCACGATTGCACCGAAGAATACAATAAAATATTTATCAGAAAACAATTTCTGATTCAATTTTCTCGATAAATTTCTGCTAATAAAAAATAGGATTATATAAGCCACCACTGAAGTATACGCTGCTGCTACACCTCCATATTGCGGTATTAAAAAGTAATTTAAAATCAAATTGGCTATTGCAGCAATCAACACACATATTGATACTTTCGCTGATTTTTTATAAAACATTCCCACACCTGTATGGAAACTATACATTACCATTAAACAAGAGCCTAATATAAACGGCGCCACATAATCTAAATTCCAATAACTTGACGGTGCTAATATTTTCACCAGTTCCGGTGCTATCATATAAAGCCCAAAAGCCATCTGACCAAATACA
>CAUWKK010000071.1:0-7887 GCA_963559385.1 uncultured Schaedlerella sp. | reverse complement strand
TTCTGGAAGTCGGAACTGCCGTAGGTTTCTCTGCGTTATTGATGAGCGAATATTTGGAAGACGGAGCAACGATCACAACAATTGAAAATTATGAAAAGCGGATACCTGTCGCACAGGAGAATTTTAAACGTGCGGGAAAGGAGGATATGATCCTGTTGCTGAAAGGGGATGCGCAGGATGTCCTGAAAACACTGGATCCCGGATATGATTTTATATTTATGGATGCGGCGAAGGGACAGTATATCCATTTTCTTCCGGAGGTTCTCCGGTTGTTGAAACCGGGCGGACTGCTTGTGTCGGATAATGTGATGCAGGACGGAACGATCATCGAATCCCGGTTTGGCATAGAAAGACGAGACAGGACCATTCATGCAAGAATGCGGGAATATTTATATGTATTGAAGCATCATGAAGAATTGCTCACATCGATCATACCATTGGGAGACGGTGTGGCTTTGAGTGTAAAGAAAGGCAGACAGGAAAAGGAGTAAATTATGGCAAGACATCCTGAACTATTGATTCCGGCAAGCAGTCTGGAAGTATTAAAAACGGCAGTGATTTTTGGGGCAGACGCAGTATATATCGGCGGCGAGGCGTTCGGACTTAGAGCAAAGGCAAAGAATTTCTCCATGGAAGATATGCGGGAGGGAATCGCGTTTGCACATGAACATGACGTGAAGGTATATGTGACAGCCAATATTCTGGCGCACAACGAAGATCTGGAAGGTGTGCGGAAGTATTTTGAAGAATTAAAAAAGATCAAACCGGACGCGCTGATCATTGCAGATCCGGGAGTATTTGAAATTGCAAAGGAGGTATGCCCGGAGATTGAGCGGCATATCAGCACACAGGCGAATAATACCAATTACGGAACCTATCGTTTTTGGTATAAGCAGGGCGCAAGCCGTGTCGTATCTGCTCGGGAGTTGTCAATGGAAGAAATTAAAGGGCTGCGGGCGCATATTCCTGAGGACTTGGAAATTGAGACGTTTATTCACGGGGCAATGTGTATCTCCTATTCGGGACGATGCCTGCTTAGCAATTATTTTACCGGAAGAGATGCCAACCGCGGCGCCTGCACACATCCGTGCCGTTGGAAATATGCCGTTGTAGAGGAGACAAGACCGGGTGAGTATATGCCGGTTTATGAAAATGAGCGCGGTACATACATTTTCAATTCTAAGGATCTATGCATGATAGAGCATATTCCGGAATTGATCGATGCCGGGATTGACAGTTTGAAGATAGAGGGACGCATGAAAACAGCCTTGTATGTGGCAACTGTGGCGCGGACTTATCGGAAAGCGTTGGATGATTTTCAAAAAGATCCGAAGCTTTATCAGAAAAACATGCCGTGGTATCTGGAACAGATATCAAATTGTACTTATCGCCAGTTTACAACGGGATTCTTCTTCGGAAAACCGGATGAAAACACACAGATTTATGACAGCAATACATATGTAAAGGAATATACCTATCTGGGAATCGTAGGGGAAGAAAAGAACGGATCATACCGAATCGAGCAGCGCAACAAGTTTTCAGTCGGAGAGCGGATCGAGATCATGAAACCGGACGGACGTAACATCGAAGTGGAGGTAAAGCGAATCATAAACGAAGAAGGTGAAGAGCAAAAGAGCGCACCGCATCCGAAGCAGGTATTATACGTGGATTTGGACGGAAAGGCAGAACAGTATGATATTTTGAGAAGAGCCGAGAAAGAATAAAGCAGCGAAAGTTTTATGTTTTATTGCGTTTTTTTTGAAGAATATTGCTTTTTGAATAGGGGTTTAGCAGTTTATCACACTAAATCATCGAATTCTATTGCATATTTATACAAATTTCGTTATAATGTTACCGTTGTGACTAATGAAAAAAAGGAGAGAGGATATGAACGAAAAAGAATTTAAACCATATATCCCTGCCGAAAAGGTTACACCTGAATTAACGGTAACATCTATCGTTATGGGTATCATTTTGGCAGTTGTATTTGGTGCAGCAAACGCATATCTTGGATTACGTGTTGGTATGACAGTATCTGCTTCTATTCCGGCAGCAGTTATTTCCATGGGAGTAATCCGCGTGATCATGCGCAAGAATTCCATTTTGGAAAGTAATGTAGTACAGACAATCGGTTCTGCCGGAGAGTCTCTGGCAGCGGGAGCAATCTTCACATTGCCGGCGCTTTTCTTGTGGGCGGCAGAAGGTAAGATGGACAAACCGGGAATCGCAGAGATTACGATCATTGCACTGCTCGGTGGTCTGCTCGGAGTATTCTTCATGGTACCGCTCCGTAATGCTCTGATCGTAAAAGAGCACGGAACACTTCCGTATCCGGAAGGAACTGCATGTGCAGAGGTTCTTCTGGCCGGTGAGGAAGGCGGCGCAAATGCCTCTACCGTATTTGCGGGTCTTGGTATCGCAGCAGGATTCAAATTGTTTATCGATGGATTGAAAATCGTTCCGTCTGAAGTAAATGTTCCACAGGTAAAAGGATTTGCAGGAACAGTTGGTACTCAGATCTATCCGGCAGTTATGTCTGTTGGTTATATCTGCGGACCGAGAATTTCTTCCTATATGTTCTCCGGTGGTTTGATCAGCTGGCTTGTATTGATTCCGTTGATCGTACTGTTTGGATCTGAAATGATCCTGTACCCGGGAACAGCTCCGATCGGAGAACTTTTTGCAGAGGGCGGCGCAAGCGCAATCTGGTCCAACTACATCAAATATATCGGTGCAGGAGCTCTTGCAGCAGGCGGTATCATCAGCCTGATCAAGTCTCTTCCGCTGATCGTTCGTACATTCCGCGATGCGTTAAAGAGCATGAAGGGCGGACTGGGAAGCGACAGCAATGCTCGTACAGCTCAGGATCTGAGTATGAAGTTCATTCTGTTTGCAATTCTTGTATTGACACTGCTTGTATGGCTTGTACCGGCTATCCCGGTAACATTGGTTGGAGCGATCATCGTAGTAATCTTCGGATTCTTCTTTGCTACAGTATCTTCCAGAATGGTAGGTCTGGTAGGAAGCTCTAACAACCCGGTATCCGGTATGGCAATCGCTACGCTGCTGTTTGCTACGATCATCCTGAAAATCACAGGTGATGTCGGAGCACATGGTATGCAGGGGGCAATCGCGATCGGTTCTATTATCTGTATCGTAGCAGCGATCGCCGGTGATACTTCACAGGATCTGAAGACAGGTTATCTGCTTGGAGCTACACCGAAGAAACAGCAGATCGGTGAGGTTCTCGGTGTTGTATCTTCTGCATTTGCTATCGGCGGCGTATTGTATCTGCTGGATGCAGCTTGGGGATATGGCTCTGAAGAACTCGGCGCTCCGCAGGCAATGCTGATGAAGATGATCATCGAAGGCGTTATGGATGGAAACCTTCCGTGGGGACTTGTATTTACAGGAGTATTCCTTGCAATTGTAGTTGAGATTCTCGGAATCCCGGTACTTCCGTTTGCAATCGGTGTTTACCTTCCGGTACAGCTTAATGCATGTATCATGGTTGGAGGCCTGCTCCGTCTTGGTGTTGAGAAATACAGCGAGAAGAAGGCAAATAAGGATGCTATCGTTAATGATGGTGTACTCTTCTGCTCCGGTATGATCGCAGGAGAAGGTCTGGTAGGTATCCTTCTGGCATTCCTTGCCGTATTTGGAGTAGATCAGGTACTCAACCTTTCTGACAACCTGAATCTGGCGCCGGCAGTCGCTAATGTCGGAAGTGTGATAACATTTGCTCTGCTTATCCTGATAGTTCTGAAGTTTACTATTTGGAAAAAGAGAAAAGAGAGTAAATAAAGATGAAAAAAAAGAAAGATAATGTGATTACAGCAAATTATCTGGAAAAGATTCCGATGCGCCCGGAAGAGATTACATGGAGCGCGGATGAAAAAGGAATTGTGACACTAGATATTGAGAATACCGGTCTGATGAACCGGATTGCACAAACGCTTTTTCGCAAGCCAAAAGTCACACATATTCATCTGGATGAGACAGGCAGCTTCGTCTGGCCGCTTCTGGATGGAGAGAAAAATATTATCGTGCTTGGCGAAATCGTAAAAGAGCATTTCGGAGAGAAGGCGGAACCGCTTTATCCGAGATTGGCGAAGTTCTTTCAGATATTGGACAGTTATCATTTCCTAAAATGGAAAGAAGAAAGTCAAAAATAAAAGTGTCATAAAACCCAAAAGGGAGTTGTCGTAACGTGGCAGCTCCCTTTTCTGATTGTGTAGGAAACGGCGAGAACCACACGTTTGCTTTGACAGACAAAAAAAGAAGTTGTCTGAGAGAAGGAAATAGGGTATAGTATAAAAATAGCGCAGTTTGTGTAAAAAAGAAAGAAATGGGGGAATTACAAATGAAAAAAAGTAATCCAATCGCATTGTTGCCTATCGGTGTTTTTCTTGTATTATATCTCGGACTGGGAGTTTTATTTGAGTATGTGATGAAGATTCCTATGGGATTTTATAACATTCCGATCATCATTGCGTTTCTGGCAGCAATCCTAGTGGCATGTTTACAGAACCGGAGTGTGAAATTTGATCAAAAATTAGAATTGATGGCACAAGGATTAGCAGATAAGAATATTATTACAATGCTTCTGATCTTTCTGACAGCAGGTACCTTTGTGGGGGTTGTCGGAAGAAGCAGTGCGGAAAGCGTAGCATATTTCATGCTGGGACTGATTCCGGCACGGTTTGCGGTAGCGGTTCTGTTTGTGGTAGCATGTTTTGTATCTACGGCTATGGGAACTTCTGTAGGTACGATCACACTTCTGACTCCGATTGCGGTAGCGGTTGCTTCTGCTTCGGGCTTTAATCTGCCGCTTTGCATCGGTTCTGTCATGGGAGGCGCTATGTTTGGGGACAATCTGTCGTTTATTTCTGATACAACGATTGCGGCATGTAACGGACAGGGGTGCGCGATGAAAGATAAGTTTCGTGAGAACTTCGGAATAGCACTGCCGGCGGCATTGGCTACATTGATTTTGATTCTTGTGCTATCCTTTAATACGGATTTGAACGGAGCAGTTACCGAGTCTTATAATTTGATCCAGATTATTCCGTATGTTCTTGTATTGCTTGGAGGAATTGCGGGAATTAACGTATTTGTGGTTCTTTTGATCGGCATTGTGTCAGGAACGGTTATTATGTTAGGAACAGGACAGACGGCACCGACAGATTTGCTGGCAAATATGGGATCCGGAGCAGCGGGGATGTTTGAAACGTCTATGGTTGCGATCCTTGTGGCGGCGATGTGTGCTTTGATTCGGGAGTACGGCGGATTTGAAGCGCTTCTGTCTGCTATCCGTCGGGTATTCAAGGGAAGACGCGGCGGACAGCTCGGAATGGGACTTTTGGTTGGTGCAATGGATATTGCGACGGCAAATAATACGGTTGCGATCGTAATGGCAAATCCGA
Source organism: uncultured Schaedlerella sp. (assembly GCA_963559385.1). Classification (GTDB taxonomy): domain Bacteria; phylum Bacillota; class Clostridia; order Lachnospirales; family Lachnospiraceae; genus Schaedlerella. The sequence continues at coordinate 2,461 of CAUWKK010000071.1, read as the reverse complement.
TCGCAAAAGAGATGTCTAAGGAATATGGAATTACATCCAGAAAGGCAGCGTCTCTGTTGGACACGTTTTCCTGTGTTTTTCAGGGAGTGATTCCGTACGGTGCACAGATGTTGGTTGCAATTTCCGCAGCGTCAGAACTGGGCTATGAGGTTTCTGCATTTCAGATTATGCCGAACCTGTTTTATCCGGGATTGCTGCTGGTAAGTTCTTTAATTTTTATTTTCTTTGCGCCGCAGAAAGTAGAGAAATAGTTCAGAAAGAACGACGAAGCTTTTCAACAGCACTTTTTTCGATACGTGAAACATAGGAGCGGGAGATGCCAAGTTGTGCGGCAATCTCCCGTTGTGTATATTCTTCTCCGTTATAGAGTCCATATCGCATTTTCAAAACGAGTTTTTCTCGTCCGGAAAGCTCGCTTTCTACTTTTTCATATAATTTTTGAATATTTTCTTTGAGATGAATTTTCTCAGACACATCTTCTTCATCAGCTTCAATGATATCATAGAGCTTGATTTCGTTGCCCTCTCGGTCGGTTCCGATTGGTTCATACAAAGAGATTTCTTTGGACGTTTTTTTCTTGGCACGCAGATACATGAGGATTTCATTTGCAACCCGCTCGTTGTGGCTTCGTTTTTTCATTATTTTGACCAACTAGATATAAGTGTACGTGAGTACCGTCCCACACAACTTTATCGACCAGTATTCTTAGAGTTGTACGTTTCTCTTCAATCGACATCATATCAAAAGAATTTGAAAAAGAAGATAATTTCTCAATCAATACGTCAAAGTTGGCAAGCAATATATTTTGATTTTGTAAAAGTTCATTTAATGTATGAATCTGCTTTTCAATCTTCATTTTTTCCTTGTGCAAGTTATTTATCTGTTTATTGATATGAGAAAAAGCGGGAGTATTGTCTGCCTCAGACAGAGCAATTACAAGATTTTCTATTTTTCTGTCAATATCATGGAGTACTTTCTGTAAGTGGTCTATTTCGGTAGTATTAGATGCTTCTTTTGACAGTAATTGCTTTTTTGCATATTTTAACTGTTCGTGGAACTTATCGACATCTTCTCCTTGTGCAATTTCTTTTATTTGGTCACATACCATTTTGTCAAGTAGATTTCCGTCCGGGCGGTTCATGTTACAAAGTTGTCCATGTGATTTTTCTTTTGTTTCACAAAGATAAGAAAAGCGTTTGTTACCGTTTTCGTCCAGACTTCGATTTGCTTTTGGTCGCATATAACTTCCGCAGTCAGCACAAATTAAAATGCCGGATAATAAGGCAGTATTATCTTTTGGTTTACGATAACTTTTAGATTTGTTTTGTTCTAAAAGTTCTTGTACCTGTAACCATTCTTTTCCTGTCAATAACGGTTTATGTTTTCCTATTGCAACAATCCATTCAGAATAATTGTGTTGTTTATGCGGAATTTCGCTTGCTTGATTGGATTTGTTATATACCATCAATCCATGAGTTCCGTTAAACTCTGATGATTCATTGAAAATCAGTGTTCCTATCTCATTAAAATAACAAAGAGTATCTTCGTCAGCAGCAGCATAGACAGGATTTTTTAAAATGTCACGTATTCCGGTTCGAGAAAAATTTTTCCCATTTCTTGTTTTATAGTGATAATTAAGCAAATATGTTTCCACTTTCGTAAGAGAACGAAATTCTAAAAATTTATCAAAAATCAAACGGGTGAGAGAAAAGTGATCCGAATCTGTTTTCAGTCGGTAAGCAGTACGGATTTTTCCCTCAATGTCAACGGAAGTCTTGGCTGTACTTATATAGCCAAGCGGAGTTGTTCCTCCAAGCCACCGTCCTGTTTTAGCAAGAGCCAGCATATTATCTCTGATACGCTCTGCTATCGTATCTCTTTCTAACTGAGCAAATGCGGAGGAAATGGAAAGCATGGCTCTTCCAAGAGGCGTTGTAGTGTCAAAGTTTTCTGTTACAGAGATAAAATTGATGTCCAATCGTTCTAATTCCTGATAGAGAAGAGCAAAATCAATCGTGTTACGGCTGATACGGTCTAAGCGATAGCAGACAATCATACTGATTTCATGGTTTCGACAGGCTCCCAGCATTTGTTGAAATTGTGGTCGCTTTGTGTTCTTGCCAGAGAAACCCTCATCTTCATAAACGACAATCTGATTCATATCGGTTATTTGGTATTTATAAGCAATGTGTTTTTTACATTCTTCAATCTGGTTTCCAATACTTTCGCCTTTACCTGTGAATTTTGACTTACGAGAGTAGATAGCAATTTTTCCGTTTATCTGTGTTTTCATATCGAACCTTCTTTCATTCCTTTTTCAAAGCTAAGTATAAGATTTACTTGATAATATATGAAAAAACGGATATAATTATATCAAGAAAATGATATGAAAGGGTGAAGAAAATGATTATCAAGGCTTCAGCAACATTACGAAACGATTATTCTACTATTTCCAATCTTG
>CAUWKK010000070.1:0-8138 GCA_963559385.1 uncultured Schaedlerella sp. | reverse complement strand
ATAAAAGCCCGGTCAGGAGCCTTGCGCCACAAGCGGCGCTTTTCGCTCCCAATCAGACTTCATTCTCACATTACAACATAGTTGCGCGAAGTTCTGCACCGTCCTTCGCACTCAAATATACCGGCGCAATATCAAATACCGTCTTGCATCCGCTCTGTCCCTCAGATGCCAATCTGTATGCGGCTCTTGCATAAGCCACAATGACACTGGATGTAAACTCCGGATTAGAATCCAGCTTCAGACTGTACTCGATCAGATGCGTATTCTCTTCATTCCAGCCTGTCTTCCCGCTTCTTAAAACAAAACCGCCATGCGGAATTCCGCTGTGATCATGTTTCAATTCTTCTTCACTGATAAAATGTACCGTTGTATCATAATCCGCAAAATAATTCGGCATATTCTTGATTTCTTCCTCGATCTTGTCTGCATCTGCTCCCTCTTCCAATACAACGAAGCATTCTCTTGTATGCTTTTGACGAGTTGTCAATTCCGGATCAGCGCCGCTTCTGACAGCCTCCAATGCCGCTTCTACCGGAATGGTATACTGTTTGGCATCTTTTACCCCCGCAATACGGCGAATCGCATCCGAATGTCCCTGACTGACCCCCTTTCCCCAGAACGTATAATCTTTTCCCTCCGGCAATACTGCACTTGCGTACATCCTGTTCAGAGAAAACATTCCCGGATCCCAACCAACCGAAATGATACCGACCTTACCGCCCTTTTTTGCCGCCTTATCTACATTTGCAAAATGCTCTGGGATTCTCGCATGAGTATCGAAGCTGTCTACCACATTGAAAAGTTCTGCAAACTTCGGTGTCTGCTCCGGCAGGTCTGTTGCGCTTCCCCCGCAAAGAATCATCACATCGATCTTGTCCTTCCATTCCGCCGCATCTGCGATATTGCATACTGCTGCACCTTCTGTCAATATATGCACATTTTCCGGGTTTCTTCTTGTAAATACGGCCGCCAGCTCCATATCCGGATTCTGCTTTACCGCACATTCTACTCCTCGTCCCAGATTGCCATAACCTAAAATTCCGATTTTAATACTCATAATAATCGCCCTCTTTCAGTAGTTGTTTACGAGTTTCCGTGATTTTAAAAAATCAATCTCAATTATAGACTTTCCCACGTTAAAGTGCAAGTATTTTTTATCAATTTCACTCAACCTAATTCTGCTCTATTCAATGATTTTCATCCGGCGGAAGAACTTTTACCTTGACCAGACGCCCCGCGGCTCTCATCATTTGCTCTCTGTAGGAAAGCTTTCTGTATCTATGGATCTGCATCTGCGTAATTCCCATTTGCGCCGCCGCCTGCTCCGGCTGTGCTCCATAAGCAAACAACGTAACACCGCAAGTATTACGGATGCTTTCCGCGCTATAAGACGGAATTCCCGCCTTTGTCGTATACTTTTTCATCATACGGCTGATATACATCAAATTCAACGGATTTCCTCTCCTGTTTACAAAGAGATATTCCGAAGTCTCCGCTTCTTTTATATAATGCTCCAAAATGTCTGATACATCAGCTGGTATAAAGCAGTCATCCTTTCTCCGATCTGTTGACACAAAGACCTCGTTCCCATATACCGCAAAATCATCTCGCTTCAAAGAAACAATCTCACTGGATGTCAGTCCTACACGGTACAAAAGAACCAATATTGTATATGCCATTTCGTCTTCCTTTGCCGCCTCCAGAAGCCGATCCATATGCTCGATCGGAATCGATTTCACATATTTTTCCTGTTTTACCGCATATTTTAAATATTCCGAAAACCAATCTTGGAATTCTGCATCAACACCATACCTTTTTCGGTTCTCACAAATATAAGCAGAAAATGAATGTAACTCCCGAAGCTTTTTCGCTACTGTTCCGTATTGGATCTTTCCCAAATCTGCCCGCTCCCGCAAATATAAAAAATACTGCGCCGCATCTGTTTTCCCGATCTGCAAAAAATCCTTCTGAAAATAATTCATCACCTCGGCTATATCTGTCTGATAGGATGCCGCCGTTGTTTCACTTTTAAAATGTGCGATAAAATCCTGCCATATCTGTTTTTCTACCAATGTCGATACGTATATACTGTTCATAGCTGCCCCTCTCCTTCTTGTTTACTCCGCGAAGCGGAAATTTCTTTTCAATGTTATAAGTATACTTCATACTATAACATTTTGCAACTGAAAAAGAAGCAGGATTTCTCCCGCAACTTCTTCCTCATAAATCCTTATTCATCAAATTCCAGCACCGCTACATGAAATCTCGGTGTTTCCTTAATCTCTTTTACGATTCCTTTTCTGGTCTTCAACCGCTCTGTACTCTTAAAATTCCCGCTCATTCCAAGGGCATGCTCCATTGTGTAATAATAAGATGACGGAAGCTGACTTTCTATGACTTCAATCTCCTGCCCTATCTTTAATGCATTTAAGTCCTCAATCGTAAAATCCATTTCCCGCATACTTTCAATTCTCCTCCGTTCCTTTCTCTTCACTTAACATAATCTTCACGATTTCTTTATCCGTCTGACGCATTCCCTCTCGTCCGAGCTGCCCTACATTTCGGATCGTTGCCTCTACTCCGGTGGTTACGATCCCCTCACCTCCGCGGAACTGCTGCCCGTTCTGATACATATGGAATCCGAGAATTCCTGCCTCCACGCTGGAAGCAATTTTCGCCGCACAGGAAGACTTTGCCCCGTCACAGATAATTCCCGATACGATTGCCAGAGAATTCACCAGCGTATGTGCGATGGCTCTGTAATCTCCGCCTTGCAGATAGGCAATTCCGCATCCTGCCGCACACCCGGCACTGACCGCTCCGCAATAGGCCGATAAGCGTCCGATTCCGGTTTTCTCATGTACCGCGATTAAATTAGACACCACAAGAGCGCGGTATAATTTCTCTTTCGGAACTGCCAGATCCTTCGCATATTCGATCACCGGAACAGATACTGTAATCCCCTGATTTCCACTTCCCGAATTGATGATAACCGGGAGTTCGCAACCGCTCATTCTGGCATCCGAACCTGCCGCCGCCTTGGCGATCGCACGATTTCTCACCTCATATCCGTAGAATTTCAAATAGGTCGAACCGATATTGGCCCCATAATCTCCCAAAAGGCCCTCTTCCGCAATTAAAGAATTATACTGGATCTGTCTGTCCAATACTTCTTTTACATCTGCAATTTCACAGGTATCCGCAAACGCTAAAATATCTTTAATATTCAAGAGAGATTTATCTGTCAACCCATTCTCCGTATCTGAAACATCCTCGCATTCGCATGTACTCGTCTGTTCCCCATTCGTCATATCTAAAATTACATCGCCGTTTTTCTCTGCATATACAATATTGGTATGATATCGGCAAATACGTACTACAGAGCTGTCCTCCCCTTTTCGCATCGTAATGATGATATCAAAAATATACCCATGATCAACAGATTCTACCTTTACCGGCGTCTGCTTCAGAAAATCTCTCATAGCCTCCTTTTCATTTTCTGTAACTTCCGAAATGACCTCCAACTGTCTGCCCGCATCTCCGCCTATGATTCCTGCCGCCGCCGCGGCCTCGATACCGCGCATCCCATTTGTGTTCGGCACAACAACACTTTTCACATTTTTAATAATGTTGTCACTGACGCCAATCTGAACCTGATCCGGTATTGTCCCCAGAATTTCTCTCGCCTTTGCCGCCGCATAGGCAATCGCAATCGGTTCGGTACATCCCATTGCAGGTACAAGCTCCTCCTTTAAAATCTGCACATATGCCTGATAACACATATCTTCTCTCTTCATTTTCAATCCTCTCCTCGTTTCTTCCTCATACTCTTTTGTGTCATTTGTCATCATTCGATAACATCACAAAAAACCGGAAATTGATATGTTACATGGGCGTTCCTACCTCTATCAAATTACCGTCTAAATCGTAAAAACGGATTACCTTTTGTCCCCAACTATGCGTCATCAGTCGATTCACATATTGGATGTCAGGATATAGGCTTTCCAATTTTTCAATGAATACTTCTATATCTCGTTCTTCAAAATATAATTCACAAGAATTGTTTTTAGGGATAATATCTTTTCCTAAAAATTTTTTCCAAATTTTTTCGTCTTGAAGCACAAGTCCCTCGGTTAAAATCATATTACCGTCATTATCAAGTATCAGATCAAGACCGAACAAGTCCTTATAAAATTGCTTGGATTTCTCAATATCCTTAACAACAATTAAAACGTTCTTTAATTTCATTATCTACACCTCTTCTGCTTCCAAGTTTCTTAATTCTTTTTCTCTAATTTTCCTCTTTTCCAATTAATTAGTAGACCAATCGTGGAAATAGCAAAGAGTAATGCCGATATTACAGAAATCATTCCATCAGTAACCACAAATGTAATAAATGTAGCTAACGGAATATAATTAAGAATGCTTTTCAAGATTTTCATATCCATTCACCTTTCTTTCTGAATTATCTTGAATTAAATAATATCCTATTATGGTACTATCAAAATATAAATTCTAATTCGCTCTCTTTACTAAAAATTATATCATTAAAAAATTAGATAGTCATTCTTTTTTCATAACGGATCTCTCTTTTAAATTTCCTCGATTTGTATCATAACTTTCGTAATATATTCCTTTGGATCGGAAATCACAAAATCATTCCAGCCGACCTCATATGCATTTCCGACTAATCGAAACTGATGCGCATCGGCATACTCCAACATTTCTTCATACAATTCCGGTAATTTATCCCATGTACCTTTCTGATAACCACACAAATAAGTTCCTTCCGGCTTGACCATACTTCCCGCCGACGGACGATTTTCCAAGGCAATCGTATAAATCCCGTCATACCGGGAAAAATCTTTCTGATAAACCTTTTCCACAGAAATATAGCCGCCAATCCCCCTACGGATCTGGTCAATACTCCAGACCGTTTTTGCCTTTGCAAAAATCTCCGCTACATCATCCTCTTCAAAATCAAAACTCATCGTCAGAATTTGCTCCGCTTTATAAGTTTCTACACATATTTCTCTTTCTTTCAAATTTTCGCAAAACTGTATCTGTCGTTTCTTCTCCTGCAAAATCTTTTTAGTACGCTTCCTCTTTTGAATTTCTCGTTCAAGCTCTTTTTCCTTTTCCTTAGAAATCGCAAGAAATTTTTCCGGAGTGGGTTTTTTCCGATAGTTTTCTATCTCTTCAATACTCATATTCAATTCTTTCAGCATACGGATATATTCAAAGTCCAGACTCTGTGAAATATCATAGTATCGGTAGCCATTTTCATTCTTTGTATTCGGCTGAAAAAGACCGATACTGTCATAGTAATGAAGTGTTCGTTTATTCACCTCGTGCAGCTTGGCAAATTGGGCTGGTGACAGCTTTACAGATGTTTTTCTCATTTTCTCAATTCTCCCTCTTGACTTTACACTTACTGTATACTCTATTATAAAAAATATCAAATCAAAAGACAAGGAGTATTCAAATGCAGATCACATTTAGAAATTATCAAAAAGAAGATTTCAAAGCACTGGAATCGATCATCAGAGAAACCTGGAATTATGACAAATTCAGCAGTCCGAAAACGGCAGGTAGGCTGGCAAGGGTATTTCTTCGCAGTTGTCTGACCAATTATACATTTTCAAAAGTAGCGGTCATTGACGGTAAGCCATCCGGGATCATTTTGGTCAATCATAAAAAAAAGCACAAATGTCCGACTATGAATCGTATTCGACAGATACAAGCACTCCTGCCTCTGTACCTTTCAAGAGAAGGTCGTCGGGTATTCAAAATCTTCGGAAATGTCAATGGTATCGACAAGGAACTGCTTGCCGAATGCAAAAAAGAGTATCCGGCAGAGCTTGCTCTCTTCGCTGTAGATTCCTCCTGCCGCGGGCTGGGTGTCGGAAAACAGTTGTTTCATGCCGCACTGGACTATATGAAACAGGAACACTTGGATTCCTTTTATCTCTTTACCGATACAAGCTGCAATTATGGATTTTACGAGCATCAAAACATGAAAAGGTGCTGTGAAAAAGCACATACCTTTACGATAGAAGGTCAGCAGGCCGAGATGCATTTCTTTCTTTATGATTATCAGTTTGAATAAACTGCCGCAGATGACTGACCGAAGTCCCACTGTTCTTCTGTCAGTCTCGGCATATACCACTTTGGCTCATTTTCCTCTGATGACAACACCGTATTTGAAATATAAAGGATATTCCCGTCTTCAAGTGGTTTTACAACCAATTCGCTCCGAAATGCCAGATCCAACATTTTTCGTTCCCAAACAGCATCTATTGTGAACTTTAACGTTCCGTCTCCCACTTCTTCATAAGAAACCACTTCGGGATAAGGTCCGTAAGGGAACTCGCTGTCATAGATTCCCCTCGGACGATAACGGTAGGTTTGCGTCTCCTGATCATAAACTGCATGTTCTTGGATCTGCTCACTCTCGATCGGCAAAAGTGTCTGTAATACACGTTCAAACTCTTCTTTCGGTATCTGATACTCTGCACCGTCTTCCTTTGCATATGGCAGTTCTTCTTCGTAAAGCTTCGAGTATTGTAATTCATACAGATCATAAAAATCAAGCTTGGAATAATCCGCTTCACTCCAATTCGTAATCAGCATATTATTCAATTGATATCCGATCGGAAGTACATATTTTCGATTGAGTTCTCTTAGCCTTTGATCGATAGGCTTGACCCGAAACCCTGTCTCTCCCGGCGCTCCGTCAAATCCCGGAGGATGATATTCTTCGATGAAAAAATATCCCTTTTCTGTATATTTCCAAGAATGTACAAGAAACTCATGATAATAAGACATACATGGGCGGTTCTCTATCCAGCGGACGCTGCTGACAATGGCATTCATACGCTCTCCGTCTGTATGTAGTTCATAGCGTGCAACACTGCCCTCCTCCATGACCGAAAAGATAATGACCTCCGCCGCTTCTCCCCTTTTTGCCTTTTCACAATAGGCTTCCACCTGCTCAGGATGAACCATATCGATCTGCGCCTTTATATCGACTGCGGCATATCCCTTTTCTCCCAGATAATAAATAATCTGCTCTTGGTATTCCAGACTGTCCAGCCTCCCGCTTTCTGCCGCCTTCTTATAAAGTTCCCTTGTCCCATCCATTAATTGTTCAAAATCCTCTGCAATTTCCCGTTTCTGAATATCCCTTGCTGATTCCCTTTTCTGTTCCTTCGGCTGTTCCTTTCCGCATCCCGATAAAATCAACATAACTATTGTCAGTAATGCAGTCACCCTTTTTAAAATCATAAACATCTCCTCTCCAAACAAAATATTACATGTGTAAGCTTTAATTAATCTTACATCTGTAATATATAAAAGTCAAGTATGTATACTCAATTTTCCACTCTTCTTCAAACGATACCAATTTATCCGTAATTAGTTATCGTAGCACAAGACCATCTTACAATTTAGAAATACGGTCTGAAGCTTAGGGCGAAACAAAAAGCTCCTGCCATACTTTTCGTATGGTAAGAGCTTTCTGAATAGGTTTCAAGAAGTCTTCTACATCAAAGTATAAATTTTCAAGAATGGGAATTAAGTCAATATATTCTTCTTCCTCTTCACATCCTTCATATTTTGCCATAACAACGATATCCCCCTTATCCCATTCAATTACTTTCGTATATCGCTCCAATCTTGGAGATGTTCTAAAACGTATGTTATGCCCATCAAATCAAAAAGAAGTGAAATCTTTATTATTGCTCAATACTGCCTCGTTCTCCTTCTAACATCATAGTGAAACTGACAGAATACTATGACTGTACAACGGATTATTTACTTGACATCTCCAATAAAAAAGAACATTACAAAGGTAAAAAGAAAAGGCAGCCATGATTTTATGTTTATGTCCTTCTCCTTTTTATTGACAAGAGTCATCATTCCAATTACCCTATCTTTTACACAAAAAACAGGACTCCCCAAGCCGAACTACGACTTGAGAAGCCCTATAAAATCAAGATTTTTCGCCCCTATCTTAGAATTTCCCTGCCTGAGCTGCTTCCTCAATGGAAACAGGAAACCTTGATTTTAAGCCATTTCTTCCAGCAAAATGTAGGAATACTCAAGAAATAAACGACATTTCTACACTTTTTTATACA
>CAUWKK010000069.1:0-8489 GCA_963559385.1 uncultured Schaedlerella sp. | reverse complement strand
CTTTTATCCTTTCTATCTGGGGAATTTTACATAAAAAATAGAGTCCGATATTTTCGTATAATTATAAAATATCAGACTCTGTCTTTTAAAAATTCATAAAATTATTGATCGTCTCTTGAATTTGTTTTTGGACAAGCGCTGCAATTTCCGTCGTCTTCATCTCCTTATATTCTTCATATTCAAGAGGTTTCAAAAAATGTACTTGAACAGTAACCGGTTTGATAGAATTCGTGTCAAATGGTTTAAATGAGTCTATCAAAGCAACCGGAACAATCGGACATTTTGCCTTTGTCGCCGCTTTGAAGCTTCCTCCTTTAAATTCTCCCAGAACATTTCCATTTTTCGATCTGGTTCCCTCTGGAAAAATAATAACAATTTTTCCGTTTTTTACATCTTCAGCCACTTTCAAAATTACTTTCAAGCCTTGCCGTACATCATTTCTGTCCAGCATATAAGCTCCCACACATGCAAATACCTGTTTTAAAAATTGTATATTTTCAACTTCCTTTTTTGCAACAACAGAAAACGGTCGCGGACAAACCTCCATAATTGCCAGTGTATCATACATTCCCTGATGATTAGGAAAAAAGATAAATCCGTTTTCTTTGGGGATATTTTCCAAGCCATGAGCTTCTATCTTAACATTTCCTCCTATATTTGCTCTATGGTCAATAAATTTCAACAGCTTAAAATGTTCTTCTTCTGTATATTTATCTACATGAGCAGCATGATAACACAACTTAATCCAATAAATCGGCACAAAAAAAATATTTCTGATAACCATTAATAAAATTCGTTTCATTCTTTATCCTCGTATCATTCAACCAGTATTTCTAAGTAATTCCACCTCAAAAATGTTCTATGGATTTACAATTGTGATTACGTACGGAGCAGCATCCCATTGATAAAAATTATGATATTCTGCAATCACATATCCCTCTCCGTCCAAAACATCTCCAAATCTTAAATCTGCCTCTTCATCTTGATATGATGTCACTCTTAGTTCTTCTGTTTCTTCTCCGTCTTCAGTGATTTTTGTGACGAAAACCCGATAACCTCCGTCTGAAATTCCATATACCTCTTTATCTACGGCAAGATGTATATTCTGCTGCAATTCCTTATTTCCTTTGAAACGGATACTCACTGCTCTTTCCTTTTGTGCATCTGTAAGCTCTGTTGATTCAGGAATTTCAGTTTCGATAAAACTGTCTTTCATTTCTAATGGAGAATACGTTGTTATTCCCTTTCCTGTTCTATCCTGAGTTCCGTAAATTCCTTTTCCAACCTCCAATGATGGCATCTCATAAATTCCATTTTCCACATTCATAAGATCTGCATCTTCCTGCGGAAGTGCAACATACCAGCCGGTTGACATCAAAAATGATATAGTCGGTTCCATATAATACTCATCAATATGATCCTCCGGCCGCAAAGACTTGTTATCCCATGCCGCTTTCTGAATCCTCTCGTCAAAATATTGCTTTGTCAGCATCATTCCCCGAAGCTGTATCTGATATTTCTCGGCATATTTTTCCAATACTTCCTGTAGTTTTTCGTCTTTCGTAAATTCTTCTGTCGTCACTCTCTGCTGTATCGTTTCTACATTCAAATCCGGCAGATAATAATCACAGTTTCCGTTTTTTGCCTTCGATTTTGCATGCAGCCGCTTTTCTCTTTCCTTTTGAGCTGCCATTCTGACATCTGTTTCTTTTTCTATGAACGATGAAAAATCTCCGTCATACTTATTGTGAAAATATCCGTCTTCAATTGCGCCGTCACTTCCGCTTGAGGAATCCCAGAATAATTTTCCGTCTGCCCGTCCTGTCTGTTTATTGATTTCATCCTGCATCGCCTGTTTAATTTCTCTTTCTTGGAGATTATCAAAACATGTGTAATCAGATTCTCCCTTTTCGGATACAGCATAAATAACTTTTTGGTATTTTCCTTTTTCCAAAACGTAATATGCAACCAGTTTTTCATCTGCATCTCCATATAAATAGGCTTTTTCTGCCTCCAGATCCTCAACAGTATATCCGGTATCCCCATACTTTTCATTAATATAGCTTACCGCCTGTTCCAGAACTTCTTTTTTCTTAGCTCCTGATATCCCGGAGCTGATTATCGGAACTCCTATAAGCAATACGATAAAAACGCCGATAATGATGCCAACCGGAACTTTTTTTCTTTTTCTTCTTGGATAGTTTTCCTGTATTTCTGCACTGATATTCGGATCCGGAATCTGATTCTGTGCAAGCTGAATAATCTGTGTCGCCAGTTCTTCCTTATCCACTTCTCCTGCTGTCTGATATTGCTTCCCACGCATTATCATGATATGAATGATCAGACGAACAACATCCCCCTGTAAAGGATAGGCTCTGACAATTTCTGACAAAATCTGCATCAGAGAAATGTCTGCTTCTTTTGTAAATTCATTGTCGAAAAATTTTTTCCATTCTGCATAGGCATTTTTATTTTTTACCTGCATCAACTCATACATCCGCTGTTCCAGTTTCTTATTCTGCTCTGTCTGGTTATCTGTCATGCGCCCCGTTCCTCCTGTGCCTCTTTACTCTGGTCATCCGTTCACACTACCTCCGGACTATAAATTGATTATATGTTATTTTTCATTTCTATTCAAATAAATTCTGCTAATATTCACTACTAAGCTAATAATATTCTGTCATTATCCAATTTTTGCCCGGTTCCTACCTTAAATTGTTCCAACAGTTCCTCTACGGTCATTCTTTTTCGTTCCTCTCCCGACACATCCAGTACAATTTTCCCTTCCGACATCATCAATGTACGATTACCGTACTCCAATGCCTGCTGCATATTATGTGTGATCATCATGCAAGTAATCTGTTCTCGTTCTACAATTTCTTTTGTCAGTTTCAAGACCTTTTCTGCCGTTCCCGGATCCAAAGCCGCTGTATGTTCGTCTAGAAGCAGCAACTTTGGAGTTACCATTGTTGACATCAAAAGTGTCAAAGCCTGTCTTTGACCTCCTGAAAGCAATCCTACCGACTGATCCATCCGTTCTTCCAGTCCCATATCCAGCATTCTTACTCTTTCCTTGAAAATTTCTTTATCCTTTTTTGTAATTCTGCTAAAAGGATTTCCTCTTTTTGAAGAACGAAGATAAGACAGCGCAATATTTTCTTCAATCGTCATTCCCGGAGCTGTTCCTGCCATAGGATCCTGAAACAGCCGTCCGATTATCCGGCTTCTCTTATATTCCGGTAAAAATGTAATATCTTTTTCGTCTAAATTTATGCTTCCCTCATCTACGTAAAAGGCACCTGAAACTGCATGAAACAAAGTAGATTTTCCGGCGCCGTTAGAGCCGATGATCGTAACAAAATCTCCTTTTTCCAACTTCAAAGAGACATCAGAAATTGCAGTTTTCGCATTTACCGTTCCCGGATGAAATGTTTTGGAAATATTTTTTATTTCTAACATCCTATTTTCCTCCTTTTCGAACCGCCTCTAATTTCCGTTTCTGAAGCTGTACTTGATTCTTCATTGTCGGAAAAGCAATTGCAATTGCAACGACAATCGCCGTAATCAGCTTTAGTCCCTGTACCGGAACAATCTTTGTATAAAGTACGATTGCATAGATTAAGCGATAGATCACCGAGCCGACCACTGCTGCAATCACACCTTTTAATACCGTCCGTCTGCCGAGAACCGTTTCGCCAATGATCAGACATGCCAGACCTATCACAACTATGCCTGTTCCTCCATTAATATCCGCGGCACTCTGATATTGTCCCACCATTGCTCCTGATAAAGCCGTAATTCCGTTTGCAATACATAATCCTATTATGATCATGCGTGCAGGATTGATCGAAGATGCTCTTACCATTGTCATATTATTTCCTGTTGCTCTGATCGAAAGACCGAGTCTTGTTTTTAAAAACAGGAACAAGAAAATTACGGTCAGAGCAGTCATGGCAAATGCCAAGATTACTTCTGCATATTTTCCTCCGATTCCTGCTGACATAAACAATGTAAAGATCGTTTCTGATTTCAAAAGACTTATGTTAGAGCTCCACCCCATGACCATTAGATTTATCGTATAAAGTCCCGTATTGGTGATAATGCCTGCCAATATAGACGGAACTCCGAGTGCTGTCTGCAGCACAGCCGTAACGCAACCTGCGCATGCTCCTGCCAGAAATGCCGCAGCAATTCCTAAATATGGATGTCCGGCTTCCGCCATTGTAACAGAAACCGCTGCTCCGAGTATAAAACTCCCATCCGTTGTCAGATCGGCAATATCCAGAACTCGGAAGCTTAAAAATAATGCCAGAGCTACCAACGCATATAAAAATCCCAATTCCAGCGCTGTCTGTATAATATAACTCACGAGAATCCCCCCTATTCTTCCGTAGTTGTTACTTCTACAATTTCTCCCATTTCATTGAATACAGAATAATCGATTCCGAGAATTTCTGCCGTTTCTGTATTGACTGTGATCACTCCGCCTTCCGACAAATAATAATCTTCCTTATCCTCCATTCCTTCTGTCACTACCTTATAAGCCAAATCGGCTGTCTCTGTTCCAAGTGTTGTATAATTTACTCCACAGGTGACAAACGCACCGTTTCTTACAAAAGAATCGGCTCCCGTATAATGCGGAATCCCCGCATCTGCAAATTCTTTATAAATTGCTAGCTCCGCAGACATGATCACATTGTCCGTGGGAGTAAATACTGCATCTACATTTTCTGCAACTAAGGAAGAAGCTGCTGCGATCACTTCATCATTTGTCGACGCTGTCTGTTCTATATATTCGATTCCCGCCTTGTCTAAATACGATTTCGCATCTTCAATCGGTTTCTTTGAATTTGCTTCAGACAAAGAATAAAGTAATCCCACTTTTTTTACATTCGGATTTTGTTTGAGCATCATATCTAAAATAAATTCTGTATTCAAAGCATCGCTTGTTCCTGTTACATAATCAATATCAGTAAGTTCTGCCGCTTCCGGATCTGAAACTGCCGCATATACAACCGGGATATCTGTCCCCTTCGCACAAGATGTCATTACCTGTGCCGCCAATGATGCGATCGGAATCATTACATCTACGCCTTCTGCCACAGCCTGCTCTCCGATCTGTTTCAGTGTTGTCTGTTCTCCCTGTCCGGAATAAATTTCATATTTAATTTCCACATCGTTTTCTTCAGCAATCGCATCAAATTCTGAAGCAACCGCATCGGCAATCTCATCCAATGACGCATGATCCATTTGCTTTACGATTGCAATTTTATACTGCTCTTTCTCTTCCGCTTTTTCTCCGGTCCCGGAATTTTTCGAAAAACCGTCTTCTGCTTTGCACCCTGTCATCATAACTGTTATCATTGCCATCCCAAATACTGATGCTAATAATCTCTTTTTCATAATCATTCTCTCCTTTTTCACAAATATTTTGTTTTTGTAATTGTTATCCACAGGCTTATAAAATTTTTAAACAACAATTACCGGTTATTCATAGCTGCCAGGAAAGAGTTGAAGAAAAATACCTGATTGATAGTAAAAAAGCGCCTCAAGCAAATGCTTGAGACGCTAATAATATTTCACTATTACTATCGTGGTACCACTCAAATTGACTTAAACGCCCACTTTCCACGTACTGACATACGCTCCTCATTTATAACGGGTTTGGTTCCCGTCAGCGCCTACTTTTTCTCCTTATCAGAAATCAAATTTCGGGCTGCCCTCAAAAGTCCATTCAGCAATAACCGCCATACAGCAATTCCACCGCCTGCTGCTCTCTGTGATTTTGTTTAAAGCTTACTCGTCTTTCTCAACGGTTTACAATTTCTATTTTTTATTAATCTACTACAGTAAAGTATTTTTGTCAATCCTGTTTTTCAAAACCTTCCCCAGTTGTCTCTTCGATTGTCTCTTCTGCTTCCATATCTTCCGCTGTTTTCCTTACCTTTGCAATACTTACAACCGTCTCATTGTCTTTCAGATTAATCAGTTTCACTCCCGAAGTAATTCTTCCAAGCTTGGAAATAGTATCACATGCCATACGGATAATGATTCCCTCGCTGTTGATCATCATGATTTCATCATCCTCATTCACAGCTTTCATGCCGACTACATTTCCGGTCTTCTCGGTAATCTTATAACACTTCACACCTTTTCCGCCGCGGTTCTGGTTTGTAAATTCACCCATTGCAGTACGTTTTCCCATACCCTTTTCGGACACAACCAGCAGGCAGTCTCCCTGTGTATGCACCTGCATACCTATCACAACATCTCTGTCAGTCAGATTAATCCCGCGAACTCCCATGGATGTTCTTCCGGTCGAACGAACGTCTTTTTCATCAAACCGGATACACTGACCATATTTTGTGACAAGAACGATATCCTTTTCATTATCCGTAATCTTCACTTCAATTAACTGATCATCTTCACGCAACGTTATTGCGGCAAGACCTTTCTTACGGACATTTACATATTCGCGAAGCGGTGTTTTTTTCACAAGTCCCTGTTCTGTCGCCATAAACAAATACTGATCATCATCATATACCTTGATTGGGATCATCGCAGTAATTTTCTCGTCCGGCATCAACTGCAGCATATTGATAATTGCAGTTCCTCTGGACGTTCTTCCTGCCTCAGGAATCTCATATCCTTTCAATCGATATACCCGCCCTGTATTCGTAAAGAACATAATATAATCGTGAGTGGATGTCATAAACAGTTCCTGAATGTAATCTTCATCCAGTTTCTGCATTCCTTTGATTCCTTTGCCTCCGCGATTCTGGCTCTTGAAAGTATCGACTGTCATTCGCTTAATATATCCCAGCTTTGTCATAGTAATGACTACATCTTGTCTCGGGATCATATCTTCCATTGTAATATCAAATTCATCAAAGCCAATGCTTGTTCTTCTTTCATCTCCGTATTTATCTGCAATCACAAGAATTTCCTCTTTGATCACGCCAAGAAGCAGTTTACGGTCAGCCAGAATTGCTTTTAACTCATCAATTTTTTTCATGAGTTCTGCATACTCGGCTTCCAGCTTTTCGCGTTCCAGACCTGTCAGTGCACGCAGACGCATATCTACAATTGCCTGAGCCTGCACTTCGCTCAGATCAAATTGTTTTATCAACTCTTCTTTTGCAATTGCAACACTTCTTGAACCACGGATAATTTTTATCACTTCGTCAATATGATCCAGCGCGATCAGCAGTCCTTTCAAAATATGAGCTCGCTCTTCCGCCTTGTTTAACTCATATTTTGTTCTTCTGGTTACAACCTCTTCCTGATGCTTCAAATAGTGATGAAGCATCTCCAGAAGATTCATTACTTTCGGTTCATTATTTACCAATGCAAGCATGATCACACCAAACGTATCCTGCAGCTGTGTATGCTTATAAAGCTGGTTCAAAATAATGTTCGGATTTACATCTCGACGAAGTTCAATGCAGATACGCATTCCCTCTCTGTTTGACTGATCGCTCAAATCCGTAATGCCGTCAATCTTTTTATCTCTTACAAGTTCCGCAATTTTTTCAATTAAACGAGCTTTATTGACCATATACGGAAGCTCCGTAACAACAATACGGTTCTTTCCGTTCTGCATAGGTTCAATATTTGAAACCGCCCGAACTCTGATCTTACCTCTTCCCGTCCGATAAGACTCTTCAATTCCTCTTGTTCCGAGAATTTCTGCTCCCGTCGGAAAATCCGGTCCCTTTACAATCTGTAAAATATCTTCGATCGTTGTCTCTTTGTTGTCTTCAATCTGATCATCAATAATCTTTACTACCGCCCCGATTACTTCTCTCAAATTATGAGGCGGAATATTAGTCGCCATACCGACTGCAATCCCTGATGTACCATTCACCAGGAGATTCGGAAATCTGGACGGAAGAACTGTAGGCTCTTTCTCTGTTTCATCAAAGTTTGGTGCAAAATCTACGGTATCTTTGTTGATATCCGCAGTCATTTCCATAGAAATCTTACTCAATCTCGCCTCTGTATATCGCATTGCAGCCGCACCGTCACCGTCTACCGATCCAAAGTTGCCATGACCGTCTACAAGAGGATATCTGGTTGACCATTCCTGTGCAAGATTCACCAAAGCTCCATAGATAGAACTGTCACCGTGAGGATGGTATTTTCCCATTGTATCTCCGACGATACGTGCACATTTACGATGCGGTTTATCCGGACCATTATTCAATTCGATCATAGAATAAAGAATTCTTCTCTGTACCGGTTTTAACCCATCTCTTACATCAGGCAGTGCACGAGATGCGATAACACTCATGGCATAGTCGATGTATGATTTTTCCATTGTCTTTTTCAGATCGACTTCATGGACTTTATCAAAAATATTGTCTTCCATTTTCTATCTCCTTATTTCTGGATTCTAATCCTCTACAATCCAGCAAGAAAACTATGTTTTCTTGCTAATTGCCTCACGCTACAATTCAGCTCGAAAACTTCGTTTTCTCGCTAATTGT
>CAUWKK010000068.1:0-8657 GCA_963559385.1 uncultured Schaedlerella sp. | reverse complement strand
CAATGAGCCTTGACGGATATATTGCGGACAGTAAAGGCAGCGTGAACTGGCTGAGCGGACAAGGCCATGATGATGATAACATTGACGCATATTCTGAATTTGTGAAAGATATTGATACTGTGATAATGGGGTGGTGCAAACATTATTCAGCAGTTAGTTAATGAAGATTTGATAGATTGTTATTACATTACTGTTGTACCTACAATTTTAGGTTCGGGTATTCGTCTTTTTGAAAATGCTGACCATGAAATTAAGTTAAAGTTGCAAAAAACACAGTCGTATAATGGGATGACAGATTTAGTCTACACAAAAAGATAAATCCCGGCTTGCAGGTATCGTAATTTATGAAAATTATTTTATCACCGGCGAAAAAAATGAACATCAATACAGAGGAAGCATGTTTGGGAATGCCGGCTTTTATAGAACAGACAAAAGAAATCATGCTCTGGCTCCAAACATTATCTTATGAGGAATTAAAAAAATTATGGGCATGTAATGACAAGATCGCACAGCAGAATTATGAGCGTTTGTCCCAAATGGATTTATACAGCAGGTTGACTCCGGCGATTCTGTCTTATGACGGAATCGCATATCAGTATATGGCGCCGTCTGTTTTTGCGGACGGAGAGTTTGTGTATGTGCAGGAAAATCTTCGGATTTTGTCGGGCTTTTATGGGGTATTAAAACCAATGGACGGTGTAACGCCGTATCGACTGGAAATGCAGGCGAAGGCAAAGATAGGCGGTAAGAAAGACCTGTATGACTATTGGGGCGGACGGTTATATCAAGAACTGCTGGATGAAAGCCGTACGATCGTGAATCTGGCATCGAAGGAATATTCCAAGTGTATTGAAAAATATTTGCAGCCGGAGGATACATATATTACATGCATATTCGGGGAAGCGTCAGAAGACAGGGTGATACAGAAAGGTGTTTATGCGAAAATGGCGAGAGGTGAAATGGTTCGCTTTATGGCAGAAAATCATGTGCGGTCACCGGAAGAAATGAAAGGGTTTGACAGGCTTGGGTATCGGTTTTGCGAGGAAAGATCTGATGAGCAGGAGTATGTATTTTTGAAAAAATAATATACGTAGGGATGGAGTTTATGGGAATGAGATGGTATAATAATGGCATTCCGTGCAATTTGAATCGAGATGTAATTAAATATCTTGCTGTTTTTGCGATGCTTTTGAATCATATCTCGTCGGTGTTTTTGGAGAAGGGGACATTTTTGGGAGAATTGTTTCTGGATATCGGATATTTTACGGCTCCGGTGATGTGCTATTTTCTTGTAGAGGGATATTATTATACACATTCCCGAAAGAAGTATTTACAGAGGCTGTTTTTATTTGCACTGATATCTCAGACCCCCTTTTATCTGGCTTTGTCGCATGGCGAACCGTTTCCGGGAATGTTGAATATGATGTTTACGCTGGTTGTGTGTTTTCTGATCATGGAAGTGAAGACAAAAGTACCGGGCGGAACGATTCAAACGCTTTTGTATGCATTGTTGGTTTTGATGAACAGTTTTTGCGATTGGCCGACAATGGCTTCGGTATATACGCTGTTATTTGCATATGCTTACGGTTCGCATTGGAAATTGGCAAGGGCATTTTTGATCGCATCTGTGATTTTTATGCTTCCGATGTATATGACGAACAGCTTACTCTTTCCGACAGAAAAGGCTCTTTTACTGACCGGGGGAGCTGTTTTGGGAGTATTGGCGGCAGCGGCAGTGATTTTATATTTATATAACGGAAAACAGGCGAAGTGCGGGAGAAAATTTTCTAAATGGTTTTTTTATATATTTTATCCCGCACATTTGTTGATCATCGGGATCATCAGAATGATCGTTGCCTGAGATATGTCATACTTATATTATATAGAGAGGAAAGAGAAACAGGATGTCAGTGGTGAGAAAGCATATTGTATTTTACGGTCATGTGCAGGGAGTAGGATTTCGATATACTGCGAAATATCTGGCGCAGTCTATGGGACTGACAGGCTGGGTTGTAAATGAGTATGACGGTACTGTAGTAATGGAGGTGCAGGGGAGTGAAGCGTTGATCAATAAGTTGCTGGTGGGACTGAATCACGGGCATTATGTTACAATTGAATGGATGGACACGAAAGAACTTTCTCCGGTGGAGGGAGAAAGCGGGTTTTACATACGAGGATGAGAAAACAGCGTGTTTTGAGAAGAAAATAGATTTTACAGAATAGTTTACAGTGAAAAGCAGGAGGAACAGGGGTATGAAATTAGGATTTATCGGAACAGGAAATATGGCAGGTGCGATTATGGGAGGTATCATCGGACAAGGTGTGATCGGGGCAAGTGAAATTATCGGTTCTGATCTGTCCGAGGCGGGGCGTCAAAGAGTGAAAGAGATGTACGGAATTCATGTGACAGCCGAGAATAAAGAGGTGGTAGAATCTGCCGAGAAGATCGTTCTTTCGGTAAAACCGCAGTTTTATCCGTCTGTAATTGCAGAAATCAAAGACTTTGTAAAAGACGGACAGATGATCATTACTATTGCACCCGGAAAAACACTTGCATGGTTGGAGGAGCAATTCGGAAAACAGGTGAAGATTGTTCGTACGATGCCGAATACGCCTGCAATGGTAGGCGAGGGAATGACAGCGGTATGTGCCAATGAATATGTGCAGAAGGAGGAATTGGAGGATGTACTTCATATTCTTGGCGCATTCGGAAAAACAGAAGTAATTTCCGAGCACCTTATGGATGTAGTGGTATCTACAAGCGGCAGTTCTCCGGCATATGTATTTATGATGATCGAAGCAATGGCAGATGCGGCGGTTGCCGACGGCATGGCACGTTCTCAGGCATATAAATTTGCGGCGCAGGCGGTTCTCGGAAGTGCGAAAATGGTATTAGAAACAGGAAAGCATCCGGGAGAATTAAAGGACATGGTATGTTCTCCGGGCGGTACTACGATCGAGGCGGTTCGTGTACTCGAGGAAAAAGGGTTCAGAAGTGCGCTGATCGAAGCGATGAAAACTTGTGCAGAGGTATCGAGACATATGTAATTGAAGAAGAACGGCAAGAAAAGGAGAAAGAAAAAGATGTATGATATCGGAATTATCGGAGGAGGAACAGCAGGACTGACGGCGGCGATTTACGGACAGCGTGCCGGAAAGCAGACGATCGTATTTGAGAGCGCTAATTATGGCGGGCAGATCGTGTTTTCTCCGAATGTAGAGAATTATCCGGGGATTGCAAGTATCAGCGGCGCACAGTATTCTATGCAGCTTATGGAGCAGGCGGTCAGCTTAGGAGCAGAAACAAAACGGGAACAGGCAACGGAAGTAAGGCGGACAGAAAATGGGTATACGGTTGTGACAGGGGAGCAGGAATATCGATGTCGGACGCTTATCCTGGCAACGGGAGTGACACATCGGCATCTCGGACTGGAAAAGGAAGAAAAATTAACCGGAGCGGGAATTTCCTATTGTGCCACTTGCGATGGAATGTTCTTCAGAGGAAGAGATGTTGCGGTGATCGGAGGAGGAAATACGGCGCTGCAGGATGCAGAATTTTTGTCAAACTATTGTAATAAAGTATATCTTGTTCATCGAAGAGAAGAATTTCGCGGCGATGCAAAAAATGTAGATACACTGCGGCGAAAAGAAAATGTAGAATTTGTATTAAATGCCGTGCCGAGAGCGATTCTTGGTGAAACTATGGTAGAAGGTCTGGTTGTTGCAGATAAGGAGAGCGGAAAAGAGACGCAGCTTGATGTGTCAGGGATTTTTGTGGCAATCGGGCATCTTCCGAAGAATGAGATGTTTGTAGATTTGGCAGAGTTGGATGCTGCCGGATTTATTCGGGCGGGAGAAGATTGTCAGACCTCTTGTCCCGGTTTATTTGCGGCAGGAGACTGTCGGACGAAAGAAATCCGTCAGCTTGTTACGGCTGCGGCAGACGGAGCTGCGGCGGCATTGGCGGCAGTAAAATGGATGCAGGGATAGCAAAATAGAAGAATAACAATGGAAGGAACTACGTATGTGGGTTGCAGACAATTGGAAAGATTATGAAGTGATAGACTGCTCAAACGGAGAAAAGCTGGAACGCTGGGGAGATTACATGCTTGTACGGCCCGATCCGCAGGTGATTTGGGACACGCCCAAGTCCGATTACGGTTGGAAGCATTGCAACGGACACTATCACCGGAGCAAAAAGGGCGGCGGAGAATGGGAATTTTTTGATCTGCCGCAGCAGTGGCAGATTCACTATGGAGAATTGACTTTTAACTTGAAGCCGTTTAGCTTCAAGCACACAGGTTTGTTCCCGGAGCAGGCAACAAACTGGGACTGGTTCTCGGATTTGATCCGCAAGGCAGGACGTCCGGTGAAAGTCTTAAATCTGTTTGCGTATACGGGAGGAGCGACATTGGCAGCGGCTGCTGCAGGTGCACAGGTGACGCATGTAGATGCTTCGAAAGGAATGGTAGGCTGGGCAAAGGAAAACGCTGTATCTTCGGGATTGAAGGATGCACCGATCCGCTGGCTGGTAGACGATTGTGTGAAGTTTGTAGAGCGGGAGATCCGACGCGGAAACAAATACGATGCGATCATCATGGATCCGCCGTCTTATGGACGCGGACCGAAAGGTGAAATCTGGAAGATAGAGGATATGATACACCCATTGGTAAAGCTTTGTACAAAGATTTTGTCGGAGGATGCATTGTTCTTTTTGCTCAATTCTTATACGACCGGACTGGCGCCCGCAGTGCTGACATATTTGATCGCAACGGAATTAAAGAAGTGGGACGGTCATGTAGAATCTCAGGAGATCGGTCTTTCGGTGAAAAACACGGGATTGGTGCTGCCGTGCGGGGCATCCGGAAGGTGGCAGAAAGAGTAGCAATTCTTAATGAATAAAGAGGAAATGAAGAGGAAGGATACACACAGATGAAGAAAAGGCAAAAAATTTTGAGCTTGTTGCTTTGCTGTGGATTGCTATTATCAAATGCCACGCAGTTTGTTTCGGCTCAGGAAACACAACCAGATGGAACTGTCATTACAGAAGGAGCGCCGGTAGAAGAAGCGCCGCCGGAAGAACTGCCGGCAGAAGAAACGGCTGTTGGAAATGAAGAGAGATTTGCTCAGGAAATGGCAGCAGGGGGTTCGGTAACAGTTTCGACACCGAATCAGTTTGAACAGGCATTGAACAACAACAGTGTAACGGAAATCGTCGTGACAAATCGTATCACGCTTTGTGGAGAAGCAGAAAGTGAAGACTACAGCATTTCTCCGGTGATGATACGCGGAAATGTTACGATCAAGGGGAATGGTTCCGGTATTTTGACACTGCGCTCCCCAATCCAGCTTACCGGGGATAATGTAACTTTTCAAAATATAGAAATGAACTTTATTTCAAGCGGGGCATTGGGCAGTGTGCCGCATCGGGAGATTTTTCTTGCAGGCCATACGCTGACATTGGATAATGTGAGCTGTTATACGAAAGGGTCAGATGGTTCTTTGGGAGGCTTCGGGGGCGATGAAGCAGAGCTGCTTCCGACTGTTTATGCAGGCGGTTACCGGAGGACGAACGTACAGCCGAACGGAGCGGGGCTGACGATCCTGAATTCGAATGATAAGACAAATATTCAGGGGATCTATGCAGGTCATGACGGCGGTACGGATAATAAAGTACCTTATACAGGGACAATGGAAATGTCGATAGATTCGAGAGTTGCCGTAAGAGACGGGATTTTTGCGAGTGCAAATCAGAGTCCGGTCAATATCACCGTGACAGGAGAAAATATCAATTCTTGCAGGACGAAATATTTTGAGGGAAATGCCAACACAACGTTTACGTTTGACAATATTTCGGTGAATCGGATCCCGGTCAACGGCGGAAATATTGTACTTAAAAATGGGACTGTTTTTGAACCGGTTGCCAAAGACAAAGCGGTGATCGACAGCATAGAGGTTCAGGCAGGAACAATCTTGAATCTGGTGTCGATGCTGGGAACGGTCATCCGGGGTGATTTTACAGGCGGCGGAACACTGGTGTTAGATAAGGATGATTCGTTGACCATTCAGGGGAAGGTCAGTGGAAATACGACATTTAAAACATGGAGCGGCTCGTTGGCAGGCATTGGCAATCTTGCAGACGGAAGAGCATATATCACCTGCGCTTCAAATCAGGGAGGCGGAACTTTTCAGCTTGACAGCAGTTATCAGAATTATTCCTTAGAGGAAAAGAATGGCGTCTGGACAGCGAAGAATACGCTGTCTGCTGATCAAAGAGAATTCGGAAGCTTTGAAGTGCTCTCGTTCCCTGAATTCATTGATTATGAGACTGTAAAAGAAGAGTCTTTAGATGATTCGATAGAGCCGTCACAGATTTTTGTGACAGAGACGAAGGACGTCAACGGTGAGGTTTATGTTCCGGAAGAGTTTTATGCGTATGTACTTCGTGCCGAAGATGTGGACAAGACAGACAAGACAGACTGGGCAACAGATATTGTTATCATGGAACTGGGAAACTGGAATGGCGGCGGTACATATCCATTTGAAGGAAAATACTATATTTCTTTCGGGGTTGACATGGGAACCGGAGCAGTAAGCGGAAGAGTACAGCCGGGAAAATATAAGGTGTTTTTTACAAAGGCAGAGCATGAAACTGGGAAAGTCGGCGATATTTTAGGAGATGCTGTCGGAAGTGCGGAATTTACGATTTATCAAAATACTGGAGTTCAAGGTACGGAAATTAAGCAAGAGCATGTAGCAGCCATACCGGATCAGAGCTATACAGGAAAGGAAATCAAGCCGGCGGTTCAAGTGACGGTTGGCGGAATCAATCTGACAGAGGGGCAGGATTACATTCTGAAATATGAGAATAATAAAAATGTAACCTCGGATTCTTCCAAAGCGAAGGTGATTGTGGAGGGAATCGGAACGTATAGTGGTAAGGTGGAGGTTCCTTTTCAGATTGTAAAGGGGGAAACGGAAACGAAGAGCGCCCTTACGGTGGAAAAGAATGCGTATGCATACGGTGAGGTCGTAAGATTCCATTTTATCGCAGAACCGAAAAAAGAGACAGGAAAGAAGCGTTTGACAAGGAGCGCTAAGGCGGATACCGTTGATTTTTATTTCGGAGATACACTGCTTGGTTCTGCTGATGTTGTAAACGGAAAGGCGACGATGCTCTATGACACGACGCAACAGAAGATTCCGGTCGGAACGGCAGATATTACCGTTGATTTTGGCGGAAATGCGCAGTTGAAGGCTGCGAAATTTACGGAAAAAGATTTATTGGTGTTAAATAAGAGAAAGTTAGAACCGAGAGATATCGGAAGTATTTCTCTGGAAGACCTTGTTTATGACGGAAAGACAAAGGAAACGAAGGTCACCGGAATTACATGGAAGGATGTGTCTGTACAAGGCTTGAGTTTTGAGGGGACGGCAGAACTTGCTTCTGTAGATGCAGGCAGCTATGCAACTGCAGATATTACAAAGCTGTCCTTTGCAGGCAAAGGAACCGAGTGGTATGATGTAACCGCACTTAGCGGGCAGATTTCTAATGTGAAAGTAAGCCCGGAAGCGAAGATTCAAAAGGCACAGAGTTCAGGAACTGTGTTCAAGACATTGGTAGTGGATCAGGCAGGTTCACAGACGGTCACATTTGATAAGGAAATCGTGCCGGACGGTTTTGAGGTGAAGTCTGCAGCAGAGGGAAGTAAGAGTGAATATGGTACGCTGATCAAGGAAGTTAAGCCCACAAAGAATGATGTGGCATTTACGGTAAATAATATAGGAAATAAGGAGGAAAAAGGGACGATCCATGTCGTACTGACCTTTAAAAACCATGAGGATGTGCAGCTTATTATTCAGGTGACTAAAACTTCAAAACAAATCGCAGATCCTGTGATCCATATTCCAAATGTGGAATATGACGGATCGGAATACGATGCGTGGAGTGTAGAAGGCTATGATAAGAATCAAATCAAAGCAATCTATTTTGATCTGGACGAAGGAAAGGTTCTGCAATCAGCTCCGAAAAAGGCAGGAAATTACAGTGTGACATTGATTCTTGACGACGGAATAAGCTATGCAGAAAAAACATTGAAGTTTACGATAGAGAAAAAGAAAACGGTGCTGAAGGCGATTGACAGAAAGATAAAAATCGGAGAGACAGCGCCGAATCTGGACTCTCCTACAGAAGGAGTGGACTATGTGTTTGACGAGGGAGGAAAGCCAAATCAGGGAGATACTATCGGAGTCATAAAAATGGCATATGCGTCAACTCCGAATACAACGCAGGCCGGTACATATGAGATTCAGATCGGAATCGTTGGAGATGTCAATGAAAACTATTTGGTAGAAACAAAAGGAGCGACATTGGAAGTGGCAACAGAGGAAATACCGAAGGAATACCGGATAACGGTAAACGGCGGTATTGCCGACAGAACGACTGCAAAGGCAGGCGAGACCGTGAGGATTACAGCGGAAGTGCCGGACGGACAGCAGTTTGTGCGGTGGAATTCGGTAAGCAATGGCGTTGTATTTGAAAATGCGGAAATTGCAGAAACAACGTTTGTGATGCCGGCAAATGAGGTAGAGATCACAGCGGAATTTAGGACCGTTGAGAAGCCCAACCCGGAACAACCTGATCCGGACAAGCCCAA
>CAUWKK010000067.1:0-8738 GCA_963559385.1 uncultured Schaedlerella sp. | reverse complement strand
CAGTTGGTAGAGTACGACCTTGCCAAGGTCGGGGTCGCGGGTTCGAACCCCGTCTATCGCTCTTACGAAGAGGATTGATACAAAAGTATCAGTCCTTTTTTCTTTTTCTAAATCCTTTTTCCATACTTCATTCGTTATAATAAATAAGGGGACGCCCTTAGGGAATCATCCGGGTGTAACAGCCTGTACTTTTTCGGGAGGTTATATTTTGACGCGCGAAAGAAAATTAATCAGACAAATAGAATATGGAGACCGGTCTGCGCTTGGAGAACTGATAGAAATGTACTATGAAGATATCCTGCGATATTGCCAATGGCATACGACGGAACAGACTTGTGCAGAAGATGCGGCGCAGGAAACATTTTTGAAAGCAGTTCGTTATCTGGATGCAAATCAGTTCAAAGAGGGATTTCGTCCGTTTTTATACAAGATTGCCAGAAATACCTGCATTGACCTGTCGCGGAAAAGGTATCGGACAGATGTAGATCTGGACGACCTGAAATCAGAGCCGGAATATTTGGAAAAAGGGTTTGGCAGGGCGGAGGAGGATGTGTGGCTACATCAGATAATCTGTAAATTGGAGCCGGATATACAGGAGATTATTTTACTGCGTTTTGGACAAGAACTGTCGCTGAAAGAAATTGCGGCAGTGACAGGGATTCCGATGAGGACGGTGCAGACCAGATTACGGACTACATTAAAACAATTAAAAACGGAGTTGAGTAAAAGCTATAAAACAATGAAAAGAGTCAGGAAAGGAGGGCAGGCTGTATGAATGGAACAAAACGGAGGCTGCGAGAATATTTTCGGGGACGGGAAATGAAAAAAAATATTGCGAAAAGCACAGAAAGCGCCATGCGGAAAACGATTCTGCTTGCAGAACTGGAACTGAAGGAGCAGAACAAAAAGAGGACGGTTGGATTTGGCAGATTTTTGTTGGAGCAGGTGAGGATTGCGGGGATGCGGATCTGGACGGTACAGATTGGAACGGTTCTGGCTGCGTATTTGTTATTACATCTGATGACCGGAATGGAACTTGCATATTTTACGGCAAGACAGTTTGCGTTTATGACGGGGATTTTCGGGATTTTGCTGTTTTCTTTGGCGATACCATTTTTATACCGGGCGCAGAAGTACAAAATGCTGGAAATCGAGGCGGGGGCAAAGTATTCCGTATGGAAGTTGCTGCTGGCAAGGCTATTGATCTTCGGTATAGGTGATATTTTCATGCTGTTCGGAATTGTATGGCAGATTTCAAGGATATCTCCGCTGACGATTTTACAGACCGTCTTCTGCCTGTGTCTGCCGTTTCTTCTGGCTTTAAACGGCGGAATGTATTTGCTGAGAAAGGTCATTTTTGTACATTTTCAAAGGTGGGCATATGGAATGTGTACCGGCATAGGTGGGATATTTATGGGAGTTGCAGCCTTTTATCCCGCGTATTATGAGATGAAGTTCCCTGTTTTGGTGAGTTGTACTGTGCTGTTGTTGGCAGGCGGTGTGATTTATCAGTGCTTTGCGCTGTTTCACGGAAACGGACAGGCGGTATATGAATAGAAAGAGAGAAAAATATGGAATTAGAGATCAGGAATATTTCAAAGCATTATAAAGATAAAAAAGCGGTAGACAATGTTTCACTTATTTTGACTTCGGGGGTCTGGGGACTGTTGGGCGCAAACGGAGCCGGAAAAACTTCTCTGATGCGGATGATTGCGGGAATTGTTAAGCCGACCTCCGGAGAGATCCTCTATGACGGACTTCCGATTCATATGTTAAAGGAGAAATACAGGGAAATCTTCGGGTATCTGCCTCAAGAATTTGGATTTTATCCGGAATTTACGGTGAAAGCTTATCTGGAATATGTGGCAGCCTTAAAGGGGCTCACGAAAAAAGAAACAGGAAGAAAAGTCGGAGAACTGCTGGAACGACTGGCTCTGGCTGCTGTGAAAAACAAAAAAATCAATAAACTGTCCGGGGGAATGAAACGAAGGGTAGGCATCGCACAGGCATTACTAAATGAACCTAAGGTTTTGATTCTAGATGAGCCTACCAGCGGACTGGATCCGGGAGAACGGATTCGTTTCCGCAATCTTTTGACTGAATTTGCACATGAACGCATTGTGCTTATTTCCACGCACATTGTGTCGGATGTGGAGTATATTGCGAATCAGAGTGCAGTGATGAAAGACGGGAAAATTATTGAGACAGGAACAACGGAGGAGTTGATCGAGTTTGTCAGAGGTAAGGTATGGAACGGAAACATTCCGACAAAGGAAGCGTTTGCTTATGAGCAGAAAATGCGGATCGTCAATTTGCGAAATGAAGAATATGGTATGACATCTGTACGTTATCTGTCAGAAACACCTCTGATACCGGAGTCACGTTTAGAAGAGCCGAAACTGGAGGATTTATATTTGTGGTTGTTTCCGCAGGAGAGCGATGTAGAACATAGCGGCAGAGAGGGGGATATGGGATGCGGTTTTTAGGATTGGAAATCAAAAGGGTTCTGACAACCCGACTGACATGGATTTTGCTTGCTACAGCATTGTTGCTTTCGGTTTTGCTGGCATATATTCCGGTGACCTTTCAGGTTGTTCGCTATACCGATCAACAGGGAAGAGAGACGGAACTGACGGGGAGAACTGCCGTCACCTATTTGCAGGAAATACGGGATGATATAGAGGGAGAGGTGACACCGGAGAAGATAAAGACGGCACTTGCGGCATATCAGGAGTGCCTCATGGAATATGGCGCCGAAGATACATATGAGTTGCCGGAGGATGCAGATACGGAAATGCTGATTCCCTATTGGGATTATATACATGGAATTCGGGAAGTATTTGCAGATTCCGATACAGGTATGGCTCCTGCATTGGCGGAAATTGATTTAGAGGAAGCAGAACGTTACTATGAAAAAACTTCGGATCGGTTGGAATCCCTTATAAAAATGGAGCAGCCGGATCATGCAGCGGCACAAGAAACGGCAATTGCAATGTATGATAAAGTAGAGAAACCGTTTCATTATTATTCAGGTATTTCTTCGGATGCAATGGATTATCAAGTGTTATTGACCTATTTGATTATGATTTTATGTGTAGTCATTGCCGCTCCGGTTTTTACATCCGATTATCAGACGGGGGCGGATGATATTTTACGCTGTACGAAGTATGGACGCGGAAGAATGGCAGTTTGTAAGATTTGGTCGGCGCTGCTTATCTGCGGCGGTGCATTTTTGCTCTGTCTGACGGTGTGGATTGGGATTACAAATACGCTGTTTGGTTGGAAAAGTACAAAAACATCATTGCAGTTTCTTTTTTCTGTTTCCAGCCTGCCGGACTTAAATGTCGGAGAAACCCAGTGGGTGTGCTTTGCAGTCGGGCTTGTGATGTTCCTTGCAATAATCAGTTTTGCACTGTATGTATCTACGAAAATGAGAAGCACGGTTTCTTCGCTGGCGGTGGCGTTGGTATTTTGTTTCCTGCCGGTATTGGCAACTGCGGTCTTTCCGGGTGCATTGGGGCTGTGGCTGCAGTGCATACTGCCGGGCGGCGGAATCGGAATGGGAAACAGCTTTCTGTATGCATTGATCGATTTTAAGTTCCTGCATCTCGGAAACCGGTCGATGTGGATCCCGTATGCACTCGTCTTTTTTGCGATGTTCCAGATTCCGCTATTTTTCATATTGGCGGTGCGGGCGCATTGTAAGATGCGGAAATAGAAGAAAATAAAAAGGAACGGTACTGTGAGCCGGTAAGAGCTTTGGCAGCACAGTGCAGTTCCTTTTTTATGACAATTCTATTTTAAGAATATTTTCAGCAGCTTTTCGTGTCGCTTTTTGTACGGCTGATACCGCATCGGCAGATCTAACCATGTCTTTTTATCTACAATGCTTTTGTAATGAGAAAATGTATCGAAACCGTCTTTTCCGTGATAAGCGCCCATTCCGCTTTCTCCGAAGCCGCCAAATCCCATTTCACTTGTGGCAAGGTGGATCACTACATCGTTGATACATCCGCCGCCGAATCCGCATATGGAGGTGACCTGTTCGGAAACTGTGGAGTTGGATGTGAAGATATATAATGCCAGCGGATGCGGCATGGAATTGATTTTCTTCACGGCATGTCCGATCGAGTCATAGGTGACGATCGGAAGCACCGGGCCGAAAATTTCTTCCTGCATCACTGCGTCATCCCATGTGACAGCGTCCAGAACGGTCGGTTCAATTTGTAGAGTACGGATGTCGCTTTTCCCTCCGTGAACGGTTTTGGATTTGTCGATCAAAGCGGAAATTCTGAGGAAGTGTTTTTCGTTGATGATCTTACCGTAATTTTTATTTTTGAGCGGTTCGCGTCCGAACTGCCGGATTATTTGTTTTTTCAATTCTTTGATCAGAGCATCTTTGATCTTTGCATCACAGTAGATATAATCCGGGGCAACGCAGGTCTGTCCGCAGTTCAGGTATTTACCAAAGACAATTCGTCTGGCTGCAAGCTTTAAGTTGGCGGTTTTTTCGACGATACAAGGACTTTTTCCGCCAAGTTCCAGCGTAACAGGAGTCAAATGCTCCGAGGCATAGCGCATGACGTCTTTTCCGACAGCAGGGCTTCCGGTGAAGAAGATGTAGTCGAAGTGTTCTTCTAAAAGACAGGTATTTTCTGCCCGTCCACCCTGTATGACAGATACATATTCCGGCGGAAAGCATTCTTCCACGATTTCCTGAATGATCTTACTTGTGGCAGGAGAGTAGGCGCTTGGTTTTAATACGGCGGTATTTCCTGCTGCAAGCGCATCAATCAGCGGTTCTATCGTCAGCATAAAGGGATAGTTCCACGGACTCATGATCAGTGTGACACCGTAGGGAGAGGGTTTTCGATAACTTTTGGAATGGAACTGGGCGAGTGGAGTCCGTACTGTTTTGTCTTTTGCAAATTTACGCGTGTGCTTCAGCATATAGGTCAATTCACTTAAAACAAGTCCGGTTTCACACATATAGCTCTCAAAAGGACTTTTTCCCAGATCACTTTTTAATGCAGTATGGATCTGTTTTTCATACTTTAAAATACATGTTTTTAACCTGTTAAGAGCGGTTAAACGATATTCTACGGGCAAGGTGCTTCCGGTATAGAAAAAGCGACGTTGTTTGTCAACGATTTGTTTGATTGCTTTTGCGTTCATGTCGTTTGTCCTCCATTTACATATTTTGCTCCGACTGTCTTCCTGTGTTTGTCAGAAGGATATCTTTTTCTGTTTCTGAAATATACGGAATTATTTGCTGTTTTTATAATTATAAAGCTTCCTGTATAAAACCTCAACATTTTATAGAAGGCAAAAAATCCGACAGACACACATCATCGTGAATTGAATAATGCTAGCCAGATTTTTAAAACTATGCTATGATAGGAAACAAGAGTTTAATTAGATAGTATGGAATATAATATAAGACAGGAGGAACGAGAAATGGGGAAGAAAATAAAGGTTGCATTACTGGGAGCGGGAACAGTCGGAACTGGCGTATATAAGCTGATTCAAAAAAGAGCAGATGTTATGGGAAAAACAATCGGAGCAGAGATGAAATTAGAGAAGATCCTGGTTCATAATCTCGGAAAGAAGAGAGAGGGAATTGACGAAAGCCTGCTTACCGATAATTGGCAGGAGATTTTAAATAATGATGAAATTCAAATTATCATTGAGGTTATGGGAGGAATCGAACCGGCAAGGACGATGATTCTGGAGGCTTTGTGTGCGGGCAAGCATGTGGTAACAGCAAATAAGGATTTAATGGCAGTACACGGTGGGGAATTGCTAAGTGCGGCAGAAGAACACCGTTGTGATTTGCTGTTTGAGGCGGCAGTTGCGGGAGCGATTCCGATCATTCGTCCCCTCAAGCAGTGCCTTGCGGGAAATGAAATTTCAGAGGTTCTGGGAATTGTAAACGGAACGACGAACTATATTTTGACAAAGATGTTCGAAGAAAATATGGGATTTGAAGAAGCTCTTGCAAAAGCGACTGAACTGGGATATGCGGAAGCAGACCCGACAGCGGATGTAGAGGGACTGGATGCAGGAAGAAAGGTGGCGATCATGGCTTCCATTGCGTTTCATTCCAGAGTGGTATTTGATGATGTATATACCGAGGGAATCACCAAGATTACGGCAGAGGACATTACTTATGCCAAGGAATTTGACAGTGTGATCAAGCTGCTCGGTGTAGCTCGGAACACGGAAAAAGGGATTGAAGCGGGTGTATATCCGATGATGCTTCATAAGGATCATCCGCTGGCATCGGTTCGGGATTCCTTTAATGCCGTGTTTGTTCATGGAGACGCGGCAGACGATGCCATGTTTTACGGCCGGGGTGCGGGAGAAATGCCGACGGCAAG
Source organism: uncultured Schaedlerella sp. (assembly GCA_963559385.1). Classification (GTDB taxonomy): domain Bacteria; phylum Bacillota; class Clostridia; order Lachnospirales; family Lachnospiraceae; genus Schaedlerella. The sequence goes on along the minus strand of CAUWKK010000067.1, from coordinate 2,358 downwards.
CGCGATTATGGGGGATGTGATCGATGTGGCCAGAAATCTGCAATACGGATGCAACGGACGGATCAATTGTACCTGTTACAATCAAACTCCGGTAAAGGCGTTCGACGAAGTGGAAAATAAATTTTTCCTTCGGATGCAGGTAGATAACAAATCTGGTGTACTGGCACAGATTGCACAGGTGTTCGGAAACCATAAGGTAAGTATTACAAGAGTTGTACAGAAAAATGCGCAGTCAGAAAATGCAGAGCTTGTAATCGGAACAGAAAAGGTAAAAGAAAAGCATCTGAAAAATGCGCTCCGGGTACTGAAGGAAATGGGCGATATCATTGAGATCAGCAGTGTGATCCGTGAGTATTAGACAGGTGTCATATATGGAAAAGCGGGGAAATCAGATCGGTTTTACAGTTAAGCAGATCAATAATATTTATGAGAAAGAACTGAATGAACGTCTGAAAAAGCTGGGGATCACTTCTTCGCAGTGTGCGGTACTGGACTATTTATTTCATACAAATAAGGAAGAAGTGAACCAGAGAGATGTGGAAAAAAATCTCAGTCTGAAAAATCCGACAGTTACGGGCATTTTGAAAAGAATGGAGGAAAAGGGGTTTATCCTCATTGTTCCGAATGCGTCGGACAAACGAAAGAAAAATATTTATCTGACGGAGAAAGCGTATGATATTCAGCGAAAAATGGATGCAGACAGGAGAAAGCTGGATAAGCGTCTGACGATCGGATTGAGTAAGAAAGAAATTGAAGTGCTCGGCAGAGGGCTTGAAAAGGTGCTGTATAATATTTCTGAGCCATGACTGATTTATATGAAAAAACGGAAAATGTGATTTTAGGGCAGGAATATGGGAACAGTTGGCAGAAATCGGAGAAAAAGAGGAGGCAATTAATTGAGTTACGCAGATAAGGTGTTTATCGATATGTGCAAAGATATTATTGAAAACGGAACGAGCACAGAGGGAGAGAAGGTCCGTCCGGTGTGGGAGGACGGAACTCCGGCTTATACAATTAAGAAATTCGGTGTAGTCAACCGTTATGATCTATCAAAAGAGTTTCCGGCGCTTACGCTTCGCCGCACCGGGATTAAGAGCTGTACGGACGAGCTGCTGTGGATCTGGCAGAAGAAGTCTAATAATATCAATGATCTGAACAGTCACATATGGGACAGCTGGGCAGATGAAGACGGCTCTATCGGTAAGGCATACGGTTATCAGATGCAGGTAAAGCATTCGTATAAAGAGGGAATGATGGATCAGGTGGATCGTGTCATTTATGATCTGAAAAACAATCCATACAGCCGCCGCATTATGACAAATATTTATGTGCATCAGGATTTACATGAGATGAATCTCTATCCGTGTGCATACAGTATGACTTTTAATGTAACGAAAGAAAAAGACAGTGATAAGCTGACATTGAACGGTATCTTAAATCAGCGTTCGCAGGATGTTCTGGCGGCGAATAACTGGAATGTATGTCAGTATGCGGTGCTGCTGCATATGCTGGCGCAGGTATGTGACATGAAGGTTGGTGAGTTTGTGCATGTGATTGCGGATGCGCATATTTATGATCGTCACGTTCCGCTGATCCGGGAATTGATTTCCAGAGAGCCGCTGAGTGCGCCGACATTCTGGCTGAATCCGGAGATTAAGGATTTTTATGAATTTACAACGGATGATATCAGACTGGATCATTATGAAACACACCCGCAGATTAAAAATATTCCGATAGCAGTATAAAACAGATTGGAGAAGAGAAGATGAAAGCTATAGCAGCAGTAGATAGGAATTGGGCAATAGGAAATAAGAATCGTCTGTTGACAAGTATTCCGGCGGACATGAAGTTCTTTCGGGAAAAGACAAATGGACATGTTGTGGTAATGGGAAGAAAAACGTTGGAGAGTTTTCCGAATGGACTTCCGCTCAAAAACCGTATCAATATTGTTCTGACAGGGAATAAAGATTATCAGGTGAAAGATGCGATCATTGTGCATACGGAGGAGGAACTTCTGGCAGAATTGCAGAAATATGATCCCGAAGACATTTATATCATCGGCGGCGAGAGTATTTACCGGATGATGATACCGCATTGTGATACCGCATATATTACAAAGATCGATCATGCCTATGAGGCAGACACGTATTTCCCGAATCTGGATTCCATGGAAGAATGGGAGATGACAGATCAGAGTGAGGAACAGACTTGCTTTGATTTGGAATATACATTTACAAAATACGAGAAGTGCTAAACCGTATTTCTCTCAGATTATCATATCAGGAAGAAAGAAGTGATCTGTATGTGTATCAATACTCAAAAGCGAAACAAAGCTTTACTCCATGCAAAGCAGGTGGA
>CAUWKK010000066.1:0-8766 GCA_963559385.1 uncultured Schaedlerella sp. | reverse complement strand
CCCAGAGTAATAAGATGTCGTGCGGCTATATAACCTGCCTGAAAGTTATCGGTTACGACAAGAGAGCCGTCATAATGTTCTGTGATACGGTTCACCAATAAAACAGGAAGATCAATATTTTTTGAAAATTTATCAAATTTTTCACTGTTGACAGTTGCCAGAATAATTCCGGAATAGTGATGCTGCATGGCAAATTGAATAAACTGCTGTTCTTTTTTGTAATCATATTCACTGTTAAAGGTCGTAACGATGTACCCGTGATTATCCAGATACTTTTGGATACCAAAGGCCAGATTTGTATAAAACGGATTACGGATATCACCGAGAATCAATGCGATCATATTACTTTTGCCACGGCTCAGACTTTGTGCGATTGTATTGGGATGATAGCCGATTTCATCTACAAAATCAAGAATTTTTTTTCGGACGCCTTCACTGACTCCCGGAGTATTGTTCATGGCGCGGGAAACAGTAGAAGGAGAGACATTCAGCATTTTTGCAACTTCGGAAATTGTATAGGGCTGTTTCTTCATAAGATTCACCTACCGTATTTATTTGATAAAATCATATACTATGATTTTATTATACCTTATTTTTACAGAAAAGAAAACTGCCGGAGGAGGAAAAACCTCCCGAATATATATTCGGGAGGGAAGAAAGGAATATAAAAAATGATCAGTGACAGGTCAAAGAAAAAAGAATTTCCTTATAAGTGTCAAATTTCTTTTGGAAATCATCTGGCGTAGATGCAATGCTTGCGATTACCAGTCGTTTTGTAATGTCGCAATAGGTTGTAAGCTGCATGGAAAGGATTGTTTCTTCCTTTCCCATAGCACGGTATACAGAATGATTTGCCCGAATGGAAGAAATCATCAGGTATGCCTTATGAGGGAGTGTTCCAACTGGTTCAATGGACTGGATTTCAAAGCGATCCCGTTTGTTTTTCTTTTGTTTCTTCTCATATTGTATCTTGATTTCTTCCATATATTCATCGATAGTCGTTTCCTTTTTTAATTTTGCCCACCGTAATGCAAGGGACGCCTGATCTGAACAGGTTTTTTCAGATGAACGGTCTATTTTAGCAAAGCCATCGTAAAAGGCGAAAGGTTTGCTCGGGTTTATAAAAATATGCCATGTATCTGGATGCAGGATGCCGATATTATACACTTGAAATGGGATCAAGTTGTAGGTATCGGGAACTACTTCCTGTAACTGTACCTGCTCGGCGTTTTCTTTTACTGCCAGATTTGATTTGTTAAATTTAAACATATTTCAACATCCTTTCTTTTGAGTTATGTAATCTGTGATTTGTTTTATTTATTGTTCACAGCAGCAATTGTTGCATCTGTCAGAGAAGAAAGTTCAGCGCCGGAATAGATAATGGAATCAATTCGTGTGTGATATTTTGCGATAACTTCTTCCGGTACCTTTGTAAACAGGCTGACAACAACAAGGATGATCGTGTTTACAACCAATGCCCAGATAAGAGCTGAAAATCCGAGCGGAGGTGTTACAAAGAAAGTGAAAATAATTGCAACGATAAGACCGGCTGCGGTACCTGCAAATGCCCCTTCTTTACTTGCTCTCTTCCAGAACAGACCGGCCATGGTGGCTGGAAGAATCTGCGCGAAGAATGGGGATGAGAGTTTATAGGCATAGTCTGTAATAGATGCAGGCTTTACTGCAACAATAATCAGTGTGATCACCATCAAAACCAATAATACGATACGGCCGAATTTTACAACCTGTTTAGGGTCGGAAGTTTTTCCTTTTAGTTCGTAAACATGATGCAGGTAAATATCCCTTGAGGCCATTGCACTTGCAGAAAGCAACAGTGAGTCGGCTGTAGATACGCCGAATGCAAACAGGCAAAGCAAAGAGATAAAGGCAATGAACGGCGGCGCATATTCTGTAGAGAGTACCGCTACAATGTTATCCGGTTCTGCAAATCCCGGGCCTAAAATTGCAGGAGCGAGGATTGCACCGATAAGTACAATCGGTGTATATACCAGCACATAGGATATCGGCATTGCCCACGACATTTGACGGAAGTTTTCTTTGCTGGAAGCAACAAAGGTTCTCATAAAGATATGCGGCCATACAACAGTTGCGATGGCTCCGGTCAGTGCGTTTCCAACCATGCCTTTCCAATCAAATGCACCGTTTGGACCTGGGCAGGAGAGAATGCTGAAAGTACCGTTTTGTCTCATTATGTCTACTGCCTCCACAAATCCTCCGTTTGGGAAATAGTGCATTGTCAGATAGATAATTAAGGTAAGCAGAGTACCAAAACCAAGGCACATATGAAAAGTATCCATCCATGCGACAGATCCCATACCTCCTCCAACAATGTGAAGAGATACAACTATAGTACCGACTGCGACTGCAATTACATACGGAACTAAGCCGTCGGTGGTGACAACAACAGCATCTCCGATCGCAACTAATTGCATTGCGACATACGGGATGATAAAAAGGATTAGAATAATGGACACAAATAAACCGTAAGATTCGGAATAGTATCTGGAACGTAAGTAATCCACAGGTGTTGTGAAGCCATATTCCTTTCCGAGCAGCCAGAGACGATATCCCAATATTACAAACATTAGGCCGGCTACCATACCGCCGGTGTTGGAATAAAAACCGATTCCGTCTTTATAGATTCCGGCAGGCGCTCCGTAAAAAGCTAAAGCGCTGAATACGGAAATGGAAGTGGTACATAAGAGTACAAAGGGATTCAGACCTCTGTCAGCAGTGAAAAACTTTTCTGAAGATTCACTGGTGGATTTGAAGGAACGAAATCCGTGCCATACGATGAAAACGGCATAGATTAAAATTCCTAGAGCGATAAATACTGCTGGTTTCATGTTAATCCTCCTATTTTCTCATTCATATTTTGGTGTTTGCATTGTTTCCCAGTATTGTGTGCTACTTCACATGCCCCTGTGTTTTGAAAAAGGCGTTGAAGTAAAGTCCCCATACAATAGCTGCCGGTACAGGTAAAAAGAGAAGAATACAAAGCTGTAGTGGCAGCCATCCAAAAAGAATCGGATTTGGAAGGACTGTGACTAAGATGTAATCTACAAAAAAATAAATAATATTGAAGATTACGAAGGCGATTTTTACGTTCTTTTTCATGTTCATACTCCTTTCTTGAAATTGATACACGGAATAGAAAACGATAACAGTAATTTTGGAAAATATAACGAAATCGATTCCGTAAGTTTTGTGTGATAAATAATAGCATAAAATTCGTTAAAACACAAGAAAATAGATGTAAAACAATACGAATTGTTCATATATTATAAAATTAAGTTGTAAAATTTATGCAATATATATAATGAAAGGGTGTTTAAATATATAATAAGAAAGGACAGAGAAAATATATAAAGTGCACAAAAAAAGGATAGAATATATATGAAAAATGAACATTGACTAAGTAGAATGCTCTTGTTATTATTTGGAATAGAGAAAACGATTGCGTAAATCAAAAATGGTTTCAAGAAAGATTTACGGGAGGGAAAGTGTATGATAGATGGAAACGTGTTATGGAATTCTGAGATTAGCGGAGATATGGTCAAACGAAAAGTATCAGATTCCAAGTGGATCGATACTTTTCCGGGAATACCGGATACGTTGTATGAAGCGCTGAAGAAAACAACGGAGGTATATTCGGAAAAGAGAGCGTTAATCAGTGATGAGGGACACACTTGTACGTATAAGCAGCTTTTGGAATGCAGTGAAGAATTGGCGGCATATTTATATTGGCAGAAAGCGGTTAGAAAGGGGACCCATGTAGGGGTTATGATGCACAATACGATAGAGTTTTGTGTTGCGTTTCTGGCACTGTCAAGGTTGGGGGCGGTTATGGTACCGCTTCCAAGCAAGTTCAAACAGGCTGAGGTACTCCCTCTAGCAAAACGAGCCGAGGCTGAGCTTATTCTCTGCGATGCGGATTATAGTGATTGGTTTACGGTGGTGTATCAAGAGGAACAGGTGTTGTCTGTAAGTGAACAATGGTATGGCTATAAAGAATTGTATAAAGGGTGGAAACAGCGTGAACAACATTTAAAAAAAATGGTGGAGATTCCAGGGGGAGCCTTTGAAGATGATGCAATTATTATGTTTACCTCAGGAACTACATCGCAGAGTAAGGGGGTATTGATCAAGAATTATAATATGATTCATGCAGTCGAGGTGTATCGCAGGACATTGCATATTTCAGAGAAAGATGTTTCTGTGATAGCTACACCGATTTATCATATTACAGGTATTGTTGCTTTGCTTGGATTATTTTTAAGTGTCGGCGGAACACTGTATCTGCATAAATTTTTTGATGCGAGACGGATTGTAAAGGAAGCTAGAATGTTTGGTTTTACTTTTATACATGCATCACCTACGGTATTCAACTTGATTATACAGGAGGGGGAGCATACTGCGGAGATCCTGAATTTGGCATCTTTTGCATGTGGAAGTAGTAATATGATGAAAGAAAAATTGATACGGCTTCACAAATGGCTGCCGAAATCTCGATTCCATACGGTTTACGGATTGACGGAAACAACTTCTCCGGCCACAATCTTCCCAGGAGATGCTGCCGTCAGTAAATATATCGGTTCGTCAGGAATTCCGATTCCGGGAAGCAGATTTAAAATCGTGGATGATGACGGTAATGAGCTGAGGAACGGAGAGGTTGGGGAAATTGCAGTCAGCGGAAGTGTCGTATTAGACAGTTATTATAAATTGGAAGCCGACAGTTTGAAAGACGGTTGGCTATATACGGGAGATTTAGGGTATTTTAACGAGGAAAATTATCTGTATGTAGTAGATCGTAAGAAAAATATGATTAATCGCGGCGGTGAAAAAATATGGTGTTATGACGTAGAGAATGAGATTGTCAGTATGAGGGGGATTTGTGATACGGCTGTAGTGGGGATTCCGGATGAACTATATGGAGAAGTTCCGGCGGCAGTCGTACAGCTAGAAGACGAGGGCGGACCCGAAGAGGAAGAAATCCAGAGGTATTTGAAGAAAAGGATGGCGAAATATAAGGTTCCTGTAAAGATTAGGAGAGTGGATTTCATACCGCAAACACCAAATGGGAAAACAGATAAAATTACAATTAGAAAAATGTTGATGGAGGATTGAGCAATGATAAAGGCAAATTTTATTACCCCGGAGGACGCGGTGGGATATATCAAAGATGGAATGACAGTATGTCCGATTGGAATGACATTGGTAAGCGCCAGTGAATCTATATTAAAAGCGATTGAGAAATCCTTTTTAGAAACTGGGCATCCGGCGGAAATTACACTGCTGCATTCCTGTGGGCAAAGTGACAGAAAAGATGGAATCCAGCACTTTGCACATGAAGGTCTTGTGAAAAGGATTATCGGTTCTCATTGGGGATTGCAGCCGAGATGGATGGAGATGATAGCGAATAATCAAGTAGAAGCATATTGTTTGCCGCAGGGACAGATAGCGCAATTATACAGGAGTATGGCGTGTGGACTTCCGGGGAAAATGTCAAAGGTCGGGCTCGGAACATTTGTAGATCCGAGGTATGAAGGTGGAAAAATGAACGATCGGACAAAATCACTGGAGGATATCGTGGAGATTATGAACTATCATGGCGAGGAATACATGTTTTACAAAGAAGAGCCGATTGATGTTTGTATTATCAGAGGAACTGAATGTGACGAAATGGGAAACCTCACCACAGAAGAGGAAGCTATGAAGCTGGAGGTCCTAGCAGGGGTTATGGCTGCGAAAAGGTATGGAGGGAAAGTGCTTGCACAGGTAAAACGGGTTGTGCAGACAGGAACGCTGAATCCGAAAAGCATTACCGTTCCGGGAGTGTTTATCGATGGTATTGTTATCTGTGATAATCCGGATGTAGATCATAGACAAACCTCATCATGGGTATTTGATCCATCCTACAGCGGACAGTCAAGAGTACCTCAAAATGCAATTGAACCTCTGCCGATGAGTGTTCGCAAATTTATCGGGCGCAGAGCGATAGAGGAGGTGTATCCGGGGTGTGTTGTAAATCTTGGCACAGGAATTCCGAACGATGTGATAGGTAATATCAGCAATGAAGAAGGGTTGAATGATGATATTATGATAACGGTAGAGTCCGGTATCTATGGCGGTGTACAGGCTGGAGGAATTGACTTCGGGATCGGGCAAAATCTATATGCAATGATTTGTCATCACGAGCAGATGGATTATTACAATGGCGCGGGTGTGGATGTTACGTTTATGGGATTTGGAGAGTTAGATGGAGAAGGTAATGTAAATGCGACAAAGATGGGGCCGCGGTGTACCGGGTGCGGTGGATTTATTGATATTACTCAAAATGCAAAAAAAGTTGTGTTTTGCGGAACTTTTACGGCAAGCGGCTGTGAATTTAAATTTGATGATCATAAATTGACAATTGTCAAAGAAGGAAAAATACGCAAGATGGTATCGCAGGTGGCGCAATATTCCTTTAATGGAAAGCTGTCAAGAAAAAAAGGACAGCAGGTTTATATTGTAACGGAACGGGCCGTATTTAAATTGGTGCCGGAAGGTGTAATGCTTATTGAGGTTGCTCCGGGAATCGACATTCAGACACAAGTCCTAGAGTTGATGGATTTCAAACCGATGATAAGCAAAGAACTGAAGCTGATGGATGAAAATTTATTTAATCAGACCATGGTCGGAATGAAAGAAATGATTTTGAAAAAGCAAACAAGGTAACTATGGAGCAGCGGGTAATACCGGCTAAGACTCTGTAATATAAAAAAGAAAGAAGAGGGAAACAGATATGAGATTAAAAGAGAAGGTTGCAATCGTAACAGGTGCCGGAAGAGGATTGGGAAGAGGGATTGCGCGGAAACTGGCAGAGGAGGGCGCAAAGGTAGTCGTTGCCGATATGGCTCCGGCAGAGGAAACGGCAGCATTGATCGAAGCAGAAGGAGGAACGGCAAAGAGCTTTGTGGTGAATGTGGCAAATCAGGAGGAAGTGCAGGCGTTGGTGCGTTTTGCCATCGATACATACGGTGCATTGGATATTATGGTAAATAATGCGGGGATTAACCGTGACGGAATGCTGCATAAAATGCCGGTCGAGAATTGGAATACGGTAATCGATGTGGATTTGACGGGAACTTTCTATGGAACGCAGGAGGCTGTAAGGTATATGCGAGAGAAAGGGTACGGACGTGTTATAAACATTTCTTCTGGAAGTTGGCTTGGGAATATCGGACAGGCAAATTATGCAGCAGCGAAAGCAGGCGTTGTAGGTTTGACAAAAACAGCAGCCAGAGAAAATGCGCGGAAAGGAATTACATGCAATGTAATTTGTCCGGGATTCATAGAAACAGATATGACGTTGAAGTTGAAAGAAGTCAACGGCGGAGCTGCATGGGAGAGCATGATGCAGAGGATTCCGGCGGGATATGCCGGTAAGCCGGAAGATGTAGGAAATATGGTGGCATTTTTGGCATCGGATGAGGCAGCTTATATTACCTCGGAGGTTATTAATGTAGGTGGAGGCATGATTGTTTAAAACGGAGGGACAGACAAATGAAAATCTCGGTAATTGGTGCGGGGTTAATGGGAAGCGGGATCACTCAGGTTTGTGCACAGGCTGGGTATGAAGTGAAGAATATAGATGTATTTGAAACGGCAATCGAAAAAGCAAAAGCGAATATGGAACATATATTTGCAAAGAAAATTGCGAAAGGAAGTCTGACCAAAGAACAAAAAAACGAAATCTTTGCCAGAATAACATATTCAGGGGCAATGGAAGATGTGAAAGGAAGTGAAATTATTATTGAAGCGGTGCCGGAAAAAATGGAACTGAAAAAATCGGTGTTTACACAGTTAGATGAAGTGGCTGACTTGGAAGCAATCATCGTTTCTAACACCTCAGGATTAAGTATTTCTGAAATGGCGGCAGTGACGAAACGACCGCATAAGGTAATGGGGGTTCATTTCTTCTATCCGGCGCCGGTTATGAAATTGGTAGAATTGGTGCGCGGTCTTGCAACAGATGAAGAAACCTATCAAAAGGTGAAAGAATTTGCAGTCAGCTTGAAAAAGACGGCTGTGGATGCGCCGGAGTATCCTGGATTTATTGTAAACCGTATTTTGGTTCCGATGCAGAATGAGGCAGCATTTATGGTTATGGAAGGGTGTAAACCGGAGGATGTGGATGCGGCAATGAAATTAGGAGCAAATCATCCGATGGGACCTTTGGAATTAACAGATTTTGTTGGGGTTGATGTCATGCTGGCAACTATGACAGGGCTTTATGAAGGCTTTCATGATAGTAAGTACAGACCTTGTCCTTTGTTAGAGAATATGGTAAAGGCAGGGCGGCTTGGAAGAAAGAGTGGACAAGGATTTTATAAATATGATTAAGTAAAGGAGAGTAGAAATATGAAAGATGTAGTAATTGTAAGCGGAGTCAGACTTCCGGTAGGAAGCTACGGTGGGAGTTTAAAGGATATTTCGGCAATTGATATGGGGGCAATGGTTGTAAAAGAGGCAGTGAAAAGAGCGGGGATACAACCGTCAGATGTGGATGAGGTTGTGATCGGTCAAGTTGGACAGGTGGCGGAAAATGGTTTTGTTGCAAGGGCGATTAGTCTGAAGGCGGGGCTTCCCAAGGAAACCTGTGCGTATTCTGTAAATAGGCAGTGCGGCTCTGGATTACAGTCTATTATAGAGGCGGTAATGGAAATTCAGACTGGGCAGGCAGATGTTGTAGTGGCAGGG
>CAUWKK010000065.1:0-9128 GCA_963559385.1 uncultured Schaedlerella sp. | reverse complement strand
AAAAAAAAGAAAAATGTATTCGGCAAATGTAAAACGAATAGCAAGATTAGAGGAATTGGCTATAGAATAAACCGTGGCTTTTTTAATCTTTCTCGAAAAGGACTGAAAAATACGTGAAAATGCTATAAAGAAAAACTTCCACTTATTAGGAAATGGAAGTTTTTCAGTACCCTTGTTCTCATTACTTTTCATTGTTATTTTAAGCTTATACTTGAAAGCATCCGCCGCCGATAAATTCCCTCAGCAGTGAATTTGTCGGAATAAATTCACTTCCGATTCCCACAAAATAGTCAAAGAATTTCAGCAGTCGTTTGGCTTCTGCATACTCCGGAGAATTTTTATCCACACCGAACAATAACGGCTCTACATAAGGTTTCAATACAGCCAACTCATAGAGCAGGGAAGAATTGAACATAACGTCCGCTTCCTCCTGAAATGGAAAGATATTTTCCTCCTCTCCGTCCCGCACAGACTTCCACATAGCGATCGTTCCGCTTGCAGAGGTGCCTCTCGTACGCGCATCTCTCACAATACGTCGGATCAGCCGTCCGTCGGTAGACGGAATTCGGTTGTGTTCATCGATGTTTAACTGTGTCAATGCGCTGATATAAATTTTAAATTTATCAGACTCATTCAACATTTCCGTCAGCTTCGGATTCAGACAATGAATCCCTTCTACAACCAGAATATCTTGTTCTCCCAGTTTTTTCGGTTTTGAAGATTCCATGCGCTTTCCGGTCTTAAAATTGAAGATCGGCAGATACACCTCTTCTCCGTTCAGCAAAGCTTTCATATCTCTATTAAACCGCTCTGTATCGATTGCCCCCAAACACTCAAAATTATAATTTCCGTTTTCATCCCGAGGTGTTTTTTCTCTGTCTACAAAATAATTGTCTACTGCGATCGGATGCGGCTTTAGTCCATTGACACGAAGCTGAATGGAAAGACGGTGTGAAAAGGTGGTTTTACCAGAAGAAGAGGGACCTGCGATCAGAACCATTTTCACATCTGAACGATCTGCAATTTGCTTTGCGATCTCACCGATCTGTCTCTCTTGGTATGCTTCCTGTATCAATACTGTTTCCTGCATATTCTCTTTCGTGATCCTGTCATTCAGCGCACCGACCGTCTCGATATCCTGTATATCACCCCATTCCACCGATTTTTTCAATACGTGAAACAGCTTTTCACGCGGACAAAATTCCGGAACCTTTTCCGGTTCTTCTGCAGTCGGCATCTGTAATACAAAGCCGTCCTTATACAAATGCAGAGAAAAATAATTCAGATAGCTTGTATCCGGCACCATATAGCCGTAATAATAATCTTCAAATTCATTGATCGTATAAATATTGACACTGGATACTCTGCGGTACTCAAACAATCGCTCCTTGTCATGCATCCCATGCTTTCGGAAAAGTTCCACCGCTTCACTCGTCCGGACAGAACGCTTTTCGATCGGAACTTTCGCCTCGCACAGCTTTCGCATCCGCTTCGCAACTGCATCAAGAAATGACTCATCCAGTTTGATTTTTCCCTCTATCGTACAAAAATAGCCTTTGCTGACAGAAAAATGGATTCTGACCCTCTCCACATTTTCATGTCCGCCCACATCGTGCACTGCCTTTACCAGAAGGAAACTCATACTCCTGCGATATGTCTCATGCCCGATCTGGTCTGCTGTCGTAACAAAACCAATCCGGCAGTCTTTCTCCAACGTACGTCTCAATTCTTGCAGACGATTTCCATTCAGATTCACAAGCACGATCCGATGCGCATACGCTTTCTGAAAATCCTCTGCAATTTTCTGATATGTTGTTCCCGCCTCATAGCTTCTGCTCTCATCCCCGATTTGTACGACACACATTCTGTTTTCCATGATTTCCTCCTATATGATCTGAAACGGTATCTTCCTCTCTTCTGCTTTTACACACACCTCTGGGCAATAACGTTTAAAAAAACTTTCCATATCTTCCAAAAACATATACTCGGTTCCGTAATGCCCTGCGTCGATGATGCATAAGCCCTGCTCTAAAGCATCCAGACCGTCATGGTGACCGATGTCGCCTGTCACAAGCACATCTGCGCCCTTTTCAATGGCAGGCATTACTGCGCTCTTCCCTGAACCGGGAGAAATCGCAAGCCGTTCTATCTGACGGTCTTGCTCACCGAACACTTTTACTTTCTCAACTCCGAGACAATCCTTTGTATATTCGCAACACTCCCGCAGTGTCATGCTTCTTTGCAAAGTTCCGATCCGCCCGATTCCCTCCGGTTTCCCGCAGATTTCAGCAGTCACATCTAACACTTCTGTATCCTGAAGACGCATTTTTTTCTCTGCAAGAGAGGCCATTCCAAGTACGTCATAATTGGTATGCATGGCATAATAGGAAATATCTTGACGGATCATCGTCAAAATCCTTCTGCTAACAAAATCCTCATCCGTCACTGCCTTCAAAGGACTGAAGATCAAAGGGTGGTGTGTGATCAGCATATCCGCATTCCATGCAATCGTATTCCGGATCACTTCGTCCGTCGCATCCAGTGCAAGATAGATTTTCTTTACTTCTTTTTCTGCACGCCCTGCTTGCAGCCCCACATTGTCAAATCCGAGCGCCGCGCTTTTCGGATAGACCTGCTCGATCTTATCTGTGATTTCTCTGCAATTCATAGTATTCCAGTCCTTTCTCAATATAGTACAGATCTTCTTTTAATTCATGTTTTCGGTTTTCAATCTTTTCGCCGCTTTTTGTCTCCAGACTTTCCAAAATCCTCTTATGTAAAGTATATTCCCGTAAAAGAAAATCTTGCAATACAGGATGTCTTTTTTTGAGAAGCAGCTTTCCGTATCTAAGCTCTGTTTCTGACCATTCGCATAAAGCTGTGTTTTCTCTTTCTGCTTTGGGTTCTTTTATTCTTCCGGGAGGAATGACTTTCATCATCGGATAATATTTCCCATCCTCCCGAACCATTTCCTCTTCCAAAAAACAAAATCCATTTTCCAACAGAAACCGCCGTACTTTTGCAAGCTCTGACTGCGGCTGCAGCACACATTCCTGTAAACTTGCCGTCACAGTCGGATATGCGGAAAGAATCCGTATCATCAATCCGCCCCCTATTCCGGCAATCACTGCACAATCCGCCTCTCCGGGCTCTAACTTTTCCAAACCATCTGAGAGCCGCACCTTGATTTTTTCCGCCAGTCCGGCTTCTTGTATATGCTCTTCTGCTCTCTTTAAAGGCCCTTTGTTTACATCCATGGCAACAGCAGACATACATCGCTTTTCCTCTATAAGATAAATCGGGATATAGGCATGATCAGTGCCTATATCCGCGATACGATTTCTTGGTGTTACCAGAGCTGCAACCGCCTGTAATCGTTTTGACAATTCCATCTCTTTTTTCTCCGCCATATTTTCTTTTCTGTCCTCAGTCTCAGCTCTTCCTAATCCAGATAATCTCTCAGCTTACGGCTGCGGCTCGGATGTCTTAGCTTACGCAGCGCCTTTGCCTCGATCTGGCGGATACGCTCTCTCGTAACGTCAAATTCCTTCCCTACTTCTTCCAATGTTCTCGCACGTCCGTCATTCATTCCGAAACGAAGCCGCAATACCTTCTGTTCACGCTCCGTCAAGGTATCCAACACTTCATCTAACTGTTCTTTCAAAAGTGTCTGTGCGGCCGCTTCTGCCGGAACCGGTACGTTATCATCCTGAATAAAGTCTCCTAAGTGACTGTCCTCCTCTTCTCCGATCGGAGTTTCCAGAGAAACTGGCTCCTGAGAAATTTTTAAAATCTCACGGACACGCTCTACCGGCATGTCCAATTCCTCTGCAATCTCCTCCGGCGTGGGTTCCCGTCCCAATTCCTGCAATAACTGTCTGGACACACGGATCAATTTGTTGATCGTCTCAACCATATGCACCGGGATTCGGATTGTTCTTGCCTGATCGGCAATCGCTCTTGTGATCGCCTGACGGATCCACCAAGTTGCGTATGTGCTGAACTTATATCCTTTGTGATAATCGAATTTTTCTACTGCCTTGATCAGTCCTAAGTTTCCCTCCTGGATCAGATCCAAAAAGAGCATACCTCGTCCCACATACCGCTTGGCAATGCTGACAACAAGACGCAGATTCGCTTCCGCCAGTTCTTTCTTGGCTTCTTCATCGCCATCCTCCATACGCTGTGCAAGCTCGATTTCACGTTCTGCACTCAAAAGCGGAACCTTTCCGATCTCTTTCAGATACATACGAACCGGATCCTCAATACTCACACCGTCCGGAACGGAAAGATCAATATTCTCTACATCTACATCATCCTCTTCTGAAATCATCGCATCCAGATCCACATCCGCATCTAATTCAAGGCTCACATCATCATCCCCGCTGATACGAAGTACATCAATATTATTGGATTCCAAATATTCAAATACCTTTTCCATTTGATCGGAATTCAATTCCATGTCGTGAAAAAAGTCATTGATCTCCTGAATCTCCAGAATGCTCTTCTTCTTCTTTCCGAGTGCAACCAAATCTTTTAACCGTTCCAAAAATTTCTGTGCGTTTTCTTCCATGTGTCCTTCCTTCCTCTGTCTATACCAAAGTATAGACAAGCCTGTTTTATTTTATCCTTAATCGATTGAAATATGCAGTTTCTTCAAGTCCGTCAGTTTCTTTTTCTCGTTCATCAGCCTTTGCAGGCCTGCCATATCCGTCGGCTCCAGATTTCTGGTCTGTACGTCAATGCTGTGCTTCTTTACACGAAGTATTGTTTCCAACAATGCCTGCTCTCGTTCTTCTTTCGATGAAAGTTCCCGGATTCTGGTGTGGAATAACGATGCCGCTTCCCGATGCTTTTCTTCTTCCGTAAAATGATTGAGGATCTTCGCCGGATTCAGTTCTCCCTGCTCATACTGGCTGTACAAAAACTCTGCCACCGTTCTATACAGTTCTTCTGTAAAATCCGAAGGACTGATATATTTGCTGATCGCACCGAACAATTTCCCATCATCGATCATCCATGTCAGCAGCACCTTCTGTGACGTAAGATATACGTCTTCCTTCTTAACATTTTTGTCTGACGAAGATTTCGGACGCTCTGCCGGCTTGGCAAGTCCATCTGATATTGCCGTTTTTGTAACCAGCTTTTGCAGGCTTTCCGCACTGACCTTGTATTCCTTTGCCACTGCCTCTATGTAATTGTTCCGTTCCAGCTCGTCTTCAAATGCGATCAGCCGCCTTGCCGCTTCTCTGAAGAATGCCGTCTTGCCCTCCGGAGACGCCATATCGTATTCCCGCTGTAAAATCTCCAGACTGAACAAAAATCCGTTTCTTGCTTCGCCGATTCTGCGTTCAAACTCCTCGGCTCCCAGATTCTTAATAAATTCATCCGGGTCCTTGTAAGGATCCATTCGAATCACCTTTGCCGATATGCCCGCCGCTTTTAAAATCGGTACTCCTCTGAGCGCCGCACGGGTTCCCGCCTCATCACTGTCATAGGTCAGATACACTTCCTGCACATATCGCTTGATCAAAGAGGCATGTCCCGATGTCAGTGCAGTTCCAAGCGAAGCGACCGCGTTGGTAAATCCTGCCTGATGCAGTGCGATCACATCCATATATCCCTCACAGAGCAAAAAATACGGCTTTCTGGAAGCGCGCGCCCGATTCAATCCATATAAATTCCGACTCTTATCAAACACCGGTGTTTCCGGAGAATTCAAATACTTTGGCTTTGCATCTCCCATGACACGACCGCCAAATCCGATCACTCGACTGTTGACATCCATGATCGGGAACATGACCCGGTTCCAGAATTTGTCATACACTCCGTTTTTCTCATCCGTGCTGATCAAGCCTGCCTGACGGATCTGTTCCTCCCGGTATCCCTTGGACTTCAAATATTGATACAGGCTGCCACCGCTTCTGCTGGAATATCCGAGTCCGAATGCCTGAATGGTTTCATCCGACAGTCCACGATTTTTCAAATATGCATAGCCTGCCTTTCCCTGCTCGCTTTTCAACTGTACATAAAAATACTGTGCCGCCGCTTTATTGATCTCCAAAAGAGTAGCTTTCAAATCTGCCCGCTCTTTTGCCTCTCTGGAATATTCCGCTTTTGGTAATTCCACGCCCGCACGATCCGCAAGCATCTGTACCGCCTCAACAAACGTCAGATTCTCGTACTCCATTAAAAATGTAAATACATTTCCCCCGGCGCCACAGCCGAAGCAATAATACATCTGCTTTTGTCTGCTGACCGAAAAAGAGGGAGATTTTTCATTGTGGAACGGACAAAGTCCAAAATAGGAACTCCCTTTTTTCTGTAGGCGGACATACCCGGAAATCACATCTACGATATCATTTTTCATTCTGACTTCTTCTATCAACTCATCCGAATAATACATAATAACCTCCACATTATATATATTCGACAAAACTTTGTGATTTCCTTTATTTTTTTAAATCTTTCTTACATTCCTTTTCTTTCAGCCGTTTTTCAATCGCATTTACGACCGTTTGAAGCACTTTGATCCTTGCATAATACTTATCGTTTCCCTCCACAATGATCCACGGAGCATACGTTGTAGAAGTCCGGTTCAGCATTTCATTGACGGCAATTTCATACTGCTCCCACTTTTCGCGATTTCTCCAGTCTTCCTCTGTAATCTTCCACTGCTTTTCCGGATTCTCCTGTCTGGCCTCAAATCGTCGCTTTTGCTCTTCTTGATCGATCTGCATCCAAAACTTCACAAAAATTGCTCCCGCATCTGCCAGTTCCCTTTCCATATCATTGATTTCCTGATATGCTCGCTGCCATTCCGGGGTCGTGCAAAATCCTTCGATCCGCTCCACCATTACTCGTCCGTACCAAGTTCTGTCAAAAACGGCAATATGCCCGTTTTTTGGCATATCCTTCCAGAATCTCCACAAATAATGGTGTGCTTTTTCAATATCATTCGGAGCAGCCGTCGGATTGACCACATATCCCCGCGGATCCATTTTCTCTGTCAGACGCTTGATCGCACCTCCCTTTCCTCCTGCATCCCAACCTTCAAATCCGATGATCATCGGAATTTTTCTCCGATACAGCTCTCCATGCAGTGCTTCCAGTCTGGTCTGCAGCTTTTTCAATTGCCGCTTATATGCTTCTTTGGAGCAGTTCATGCTCAAATCCACTTCTGACAACATCGATTTCTGTTTTTCCTCCTGCATCGAAACGAATTGCGATTTCTCCTCTCCCGGATGCTTGTAACGCGCAAGCTGTTTTTTCATGGATTCGATCACTGCCGTATAGATCTTTACGGCGGCATAGCGTTTATCGGTTGCCTCTATCAGATTCCATGGAGCATATTCTGTATTCGTCTGCCGAAGCATCTCTTCGACACAATTCTGGTATCTTTCAAAGTTTTTATTTCGCTTCCAGTCTCCTTTTGTAACCCTCCATGCAGTTTCTTCTCTCTTCATCAACTCTTGAAAGCGGCGCTTTTGTTCCTTTTTACTGATATCTAAAAAAATTTTGACAATCAATGTCCCGTCATCCGTAAGCTGCTTTTCAAACGTATTAATCGATTGATACCACCTTGGCAGCTCTGCCTCTTTAGTCCGTTTTTCAAACCGGTCGATAAGCACCTTCCTATACCAGCTTCCATCATAAATTCTAATCTGCCCGTATGCAGGGAGCTTTCTCCAAAATCTCCACAAAAACGGATGCATGCGTTCCTCTTCTGTCTCTTCCTTTATTGTAAACACTCGAAATCCTCGGGGATCCAGACTTTGGATCAACTGTCCGATCTGAAGTCCCTTGCCGGATGCCCCGTACCCCTCAAAGACGATCATCACCGGGATATTCTGTTCCCGACACTGCCTTTGCAGACCCGCAAGACAGGCTTTTAATTCCGGCATTTTTCTTTGAAATTCTTCTTTCGGCATTTTCTTGGTCAGATCCACATTTTCTAACATATAACTTTCCTCCTGTCGGTTTCTCTTACATGCATACAAATTACATGTATTATACCACCATTTCTTAGAACTTTATGAATTTTTCTTTTCCTACCTTGTGTTTTCCTTCAAAAAAGGCTACTATAAAAAGCGTTGGAAAAACAGAACCTGCATTCTTATATTTTCTATTTTCAGCAGAAAGGAGATTTTTCATGCGCTCTGATTCTAAAAACGCATCCTACTTTGACGATGATTTTGAAGTAACTTATGAAGACGAGTTATCTTTTGACTATGATACAGCACAAATAGACTTTGAAACCAATGAGTTAAGCTCCACAAGACCTGTCCGCCAAGACAGCCGTCATAAAGCCGCATGGGCAAAAACTTCCGGCAGCAATTATAACGATTCTTATGATGATTATGCCGATCCATACGATGAGGATTCTTATGATGATTATGACGAAGCGTATTACAATCCCCCACGACACGGTACAAAGAGACGGCATAGACACCATCCGACACGCCTTGCTGCTCCGATTCAAAAAGGAGGAAGTCGGATTCTGAGTCTGATCCGCATGCTTCTGCGAAATCTGACACTTTTCCTTATGCTCGCCATACTGATTTTCATGGGATACAATTTTCTTCGCGGAAGTTCTCCTTACGGAGATATTGAAAATGCGGTTTCTACAAATACCTACACGATGACGCTGGCTGCTTATTTTTCAATTGCCGCTTTACTGATATTTTACGAAATTCTCTCCATGCTCTGGGCAATGACAAGAGTACGGGTACGCGACGAATACGGACCTTACCGTGAAGATGTGGGACGTGGACTGTTTTCTTTCGTTTTGCTTTACTTGAGTTCCCACCTCGCCTTTTTTGTCCATGACTGGATACCGGAATCCATGGAATTTCTTAAAGGGATCCGGGGCGCCCTTGATGTATTCGGTTCCATGCACAACGTTCTCTTCGGACTTTGCCTTGCGGGAGTGATCTCCTGTTTATTTAGGAAGTATAGCATTTCTTTATAATATGATTCTTTCGGGGAGTATATCCGTTTGATATGCCCCCTTTTTATCATATTTTCTTATTACAAGATACTTCAACCCAGTATATTACATAGGCACACAAAAATAAAAGCCCGGTCAGGAGCCTTGCGCCACAAGCGGCGCTTTTCGCTCCCAATCA
>CAUWKK010000064.1:0-9150 GCA_963559385.1 uncultured Schaedlerella sp. | reverse complement strand
ATATAAAATATAAATATATTATAATAAAAACGGAGGATATATGTATGAAATTTAAAAGAGAAGAAGACAGGGGTGCAACACAGGAGTTCGTACAGACAGGAAGTATTGCAGACGATAAAAAAGAAGAACTTGAAAGAAACGGTACAGTAACAGAGGGGGAAACAGTTTATATAGACATGGATAAGCTGCGCCCGAATAGCAACAACATGTATAGTATGTCACAAATTGAAAAATTGGGGGATCTGATAAAATTATCCGGGGGGATCCTGCAGAATATCATAGTTCTTCCTGCAGATGAAGAAGGAGTCTATACGATAACCACAGGAGAGAGGCGTTGGCGTGCTGCCAGACTTCTGAGGGATAAGAGATTATATCCGGAAAAATTTGAGGGAAAAGTACCGTGTACTATTCGAGGACTGGATGATATTGATCTTCCGATCGGTAAAGAAATGAAAGAACGATTTGCTATCTTGACTACAAATCAGTATCGAGATAAAACTGATGGCGAGAAAATGATGGAAATGCAGGAGTGGAAAAAAATCATTGAGGCATTACGTTCAGCAGGTGCAGAATATTTACCAATGCATTTAACAGACGGAGAGCAGGTTAAAATAAAAGGAACACCAACGCGTGATCTGTTAGCCGGACAGTTGGGAGTATCTACAGGACAGATCGCACGTATGGAAACCGTAGAAAAAAAGGGAAGTCCGCAATTGTTAAATATGCTTATGAAGGATACGCTTGATTTATCTGCAGCAGAAGAAATGCTGCGTTTGAACGAACAGGAGCAAAATAAAACACTTCGGCAATTGAAAAGAAAACAGCAAGATTCAGAAAAGATAACAAAGGCAGAGGTAAAGGCTCAAGTTGAGAAAAGGCTGGAGAAAAAGCAGTTGGACAGAAATACAGTGCATGTGGAACTAGAAAATATTACGAATAATATGAGTGATATAATCACGTTGACTGATTCGGAATATAAAAATTATACGAAGCTGATTGATAAATTGAAAAAGATATTGAACTAATACCGGAGGAGATTATGAAAACAAAAAAAACAACATTTGCTGTTACTGCATCGGCGTTGCAATTTGAAAACATATTGGTAAAGGAAATGGATATTCCGCGAACCACTTTTCACCGGAGGATGATCGATTATTTTCTGGAAAACGAAGAAGTGCATCCTTATCTGTTGATTAAGAAGACCAGTGATCCGAATTTTGTGAAGCGAGATGCAGTGGAACAGATTTATCTGGATGAGATCCGTGAACTGAAATTGGAAGAAGTAGCTGAACGCTATAAGTGCCGTGTTGGAGTCTTACTCTTTCAAGCTCTCATATCATATAGTGTTGCGATAGCTCCGGAAGTTTTGGGGAAGAAAGATATGGAAAGATTGTTTCCGGGAGAGAAGTGACAATAGATCTTGGTGGAGCGTACCGAATTTCGGTACGGAGGAGAGTAGATTCTTTTGATGAGAAAAGCTTAGTTCTTCAATCTGAGGAAATTGGAATCGTTACTTCAATTCCATATTCTGTCATTATACACATCAATAGTCGTTGGATATAAAAAGATACAAGTGGGAGAAAATAAATTCGGTGTAAGAAATGGAAATTATGTAAATTCCAGAAAAAATAAATATTGATGGAGCGTACCGAATTTCGGTACGGAGATAGGGAAGGAGATTTGGTTATGCCACAGGCTGGGTATGCACAGTTATCACATTATCAGAAATTATATATGAAAGAAATGTTGGAAAAAGGATTTACTAAGATTGCCATTGCAGAAAAACTCCATGTGAGTAAAGGAACGGTTTATAATGAGCTGAAGCGCGGAACGATAAACGGCGTGTATGATCCTGATTACAGTGAAAAAAGACGGCAGAGCTTTGTGCGAAGAGGATCAGAACTCAGCAAAGATGAGACGCTTGCCAGATACATATCCTATTTAATTTTGGAAAAGCATATGAGCCCGCAGGCAATAACAAAGCATTTGAAAGAAGAAAATCATGGGTTTGACAAATACCCTTCCAGTCCGCAGACCATCTATGCTGCGATAGAGGAAGGATTGATTCCGGGTGTTACAAAAGAGGTTTTAAAAGGCAAGGTTCACACGGAAATAATGACAGTTCATTCAGGGGCGATTACAATCCCACAAAACATCAGAGAGGAATTAGGCATAAAAGACGGAGATAAATATAAGTTTGAATGCCGTAAAAACGGAAGTATCGTGCTGCGAAAAATAAAAACAAAAGGATAACAACGTGTAATGGGAAAGGTAAGTACAAAAAAGAATTCACATCTGACATATGAAGAGAGAAGAAGCATAGCTATGCTGAATGATGAGGGGTTAAGCCCTTATAAAATCGGTAAGATACTGGGACGGGCCAGCAATACGATAAGAAACGAATTGAAGCGGGGAACAACTACAGTCATTGTCGGATATTTTGAAAAAGAAAAATATTTTTCAGATACCGGACAAGCTGTATATGAAAAGAACAGAAAACGTTGCAAAATGCCCCGCAAAATAGAAACATGTCGGCCTTTTATTTCTTATGTGGAAAAGCAGGTCAAAGAAAATAAGAAATCTTTTTCAGATATCAGAGCGGAAGTATTGGACAAAGGTATTTTTGAGGAAAAAGAAGTCTGCTCTGTAGGTACTTTGTATTCCTATATAGATAGAAATATGCTGAAGATTAAAAATATTGATCTTCTGGAGAAAGTAAGAAGACGTCCTCGGAAAGAAAGAGCATACAGAAAGCATAAGCGATTGAAAGGTGTCAGTATTTCGCAGCGTCCGGATAATATAAATGATAGAGAAGAGTTTGGCCATTGGGAAATTGACTGTGTGATCGGGAAAAATACGGTCGAGGATTATGTGTTGTTGACATTGTCAGAAAGGAAGACCAAAAAGGAGATTGTGCGGAAGATCAGGCGGAAGAATGTCCGATCGGTACATCGCTGCTTAGAAAAATTAAAAAAAGAAAGCATACATTTTAAAGAGATTTTTAAAACGATCACAACAGATAATGGCTCGGAATTTGCCCGACTGCATGAATGGGGAGAAAA
Organism: uncultured Schaedlerella sp.; assembly: GCA_963559385.1. GTDB lineage: Bacteria > Bacillota > Clostridia > Lachnospirales > Lachnospiraceae > Schaedlerella. The sequence goes on along the minus strand of CAUWKK010000064.1, from coordinate 6,088 downwards.
AAATAATGTAGATATATATTACGCACATCCCTATAGCTCGTGGGAGCGAGGACAGAATGAAAATGGGAATCGGATTATCCGACGGTTTATACCGAAAGGGGAAATGATCCGGGGACATAGCAAGGAAGAAATACAACGTATAGAAACAAGGATTAATTCTATGTACCGGAAATCATTGGGGTGGAAAACTGCGGATATGTGCTTTGAGGAAGAGATTGAACAGTTATTGTTGTCTACAGGGTGATTTGTGCGATTTTCACAGAATTTTAGAAAGGGCAGAATGCAGATTGTTTTCAAACCGTGAAAATGGTATAATATATATATCAAATGAAGCGGCGGTACAAGGAAGCCCCGCATTCTGCCAATCAAGTCTTTTGTCTATTTTGACAGAACAAAAAATATAGTTCAAGTTCACTTTGGAATCCCTGCGAGGGAAAACGGTGGTGGAAAACGCAAAAATTACTTGCAACTTCTGAAGAAATATGATAAAATAAAACAGTTGTTTGTGTAAAGAAGAGCGATGGTCCTCTGACACCGAATAGGCGAGTGTTAAGAACGTCAAAGATTAAGGAGGTCACACAATGAACGATATTATTAAAAACATTGAAGCAGAGCAGCTTAAAGAGAATGCTCCGGAATTCAAAGTGGGTGATACTGTAAGAGTACACGCTAAGATCAAAGAAGGTAACCGTGAAAGAATTCAGGTTTTCGAAGGAACTGTTTTGAAGAGACAGGGCGGCGGAGTCAGAGAAACTTTCACAGTCAGAAAGACATCCAACGGTGTTGGTGTTGAGAAGACATGGCCGATTCACTCTCCACACGTAGAGAAAGTTGAAGTTGTCCGTATGGGTAAAGTAAGAAGAGCAAAACTGAATTACTTAAGAGGACGCGTTGGTAAGAGAGCGAAAGTAAAAGAATTAGTAAAATAGTAACAACAACGAGAGGGACAATTACAGATTTGTAAGTTGTCCCTTTTCTGATATTACAGCAGAGACAGAGCGCTTATGCGCCGGGACTTGCGGACAGGTTTTGAATTGAGAGGCAGATAAATGCAGAACTTGAAGTTTCGTAAAAAACGAAGAAAAAAATTGAAAAAGCAGAGTGTAAAGAGCGCAGGTATGAGAAAAAGGAACCGGAACCGCAGAAAAAAGGGCGGGATAAAGCTCTATTTTCCGAAAGAGAAATTACAATTAGAAGGATTGCAGACAAAGGAAATACTACGCTGGGGGATTGAAATCGCGGCGGTCTGCCTGTTGGCATTGACACTTGTGTTGTTTTTCGGACAAAGAGTGAGCAATGCGGGAGATTCCATGAGTCCGGCGCTGAAAAACGGAGACATTCTTCTTATGAATCGCCTGATCTATAATGCGAAGTCACCGGAACGTGGAGATATTATCGCTTTTAAGCCGAACGGAAATGAAAATGCACATTATATGGTAAAACGTGTGGTTGGACTTCCGGGAGAGCGTGTGCAGATCAAGGAAGGGCAGGTCTATATAAACGGAGAAGTTCTCGTAAAGGATATTTATTCTTATGATATTAGTAGTCCCGGAGTGGCAGCAGAGCCGATCGAGTTGGGAGAGAACGAGTATTTTGTGTTGGGAGATAATCACGAAAGCAGTGATGACAGCCGTATGGCAGACGTGGGAAATGTTCAAAGAGAAGATATCTATGGAAAAGTCTGGTTTGTTGCCGGTTTTGGCTCAAATTTCGGATTTGTGAAAGATTAGGACAGGAGGTAGAAAAATCATGCATTTTCAATGGTATCCGGGTCATATGACCAAAGCGAAACGAATGATGCAGGAAAATATGAAATTGATCGATCTGGTCATTGAGCTTGTGGATGCAAGAGTTCCGGTGAGCAGCAGAAATCCTGATATAGATGAATTGGGAAAGAATAAAGCCAGACTGATTTTGCTGAATAAATCAGATTTGGCAGAGGAAAAATGGAATGATGCCTGGGTGGAATATTTTAAGGAAAAAGGATATTCTGTTGTAAAGGTCAATGCAAAAAAGGGCAGTGGGATCAAGTCGATCAACGGGGTGATCCAGGAAGCATGTAAGGAAAAAATCGAGCGTGACCGAAAACGCGGAATCCTAAACCGTCCGGTACGTGCGATCGTTGTCGGAATTCCGAATGTCGGAAAGTCCACGTTTATCAATGCCCTTGCGGGAAAAGCATGTACGAAAACCGGAAATAAGCCGGGAGTCACCAAAGGAAAGCAGTGGATACGGTTAAATAAAAACGTAGAACTTTTGGATACACCGGGAATCCTCTGGCCGAAGTTTGAGGATCAGACGGTGGGACTTCGTCTCGCTTATATCGGTTCGATCAAGGATGAGATCCTGCATACGGAGGAACTGGCGGCAGAGCTGACACAATTTTTGGTACAGGAATATACCGGGATCCTTGCGGAAAAATATGAGATTACGGAGTCGGAAAACGGATTTGAAAATCTGAGGGAAATTGCAAAGAACAGACATTGTCTTCTGAGAGGGAATGAATTGGATGTAGAGAAGGCGGCGAATCTTTTGCTGGATGATTTCCGAAACGGCAGATTGGGAAGAATTACGCTGGAGACACCGAAGAAGGGGTGTGAGTAACGGATGTCTGAAGAACGATCTTCACAGGAAAAGAGCATTCTGAGAGAGTTGCTTGGGTGGATTTTGTATTTTCTGCTTATTATCGGCGTGACGTATCTGATCATTACTTATGTGGGACAGAGAACGAAGGTAAGCGGACAATCAATGGAAACAACGTTACATGACGGGGACAATCTGATCGTGGATAAAATTTCTTATCGGTTTCGTGAGCCGGAGCGGTTTGAAATCATCGTATTCCCGTATCAGCATAAAGAAAACACATATTACATCAAGCGGATCATCGGAATGCCGGGAGAGACTGTACAGATAAAGGACGGTTATGTATATATCAACGGTGTACTTTTGGAGGAGCATTACGGCAACGAATTAATGGAAACGCCGGGAATTGCAGAAACGCCGATCACACTCGGCAACGATGAATATTTTGTGTTGGGGGATAATCGAAATCACAGCTCGGACAGCAGGGATCCGAATGTGGGGATCCTTCACCGGGAAGATTTGTTGGGGAGAGCGTGGATCCGGATTTGGCCGGTCAATGACTTTGGAGTGATCAGACATGAGTAAGAGCATTGCAGAGATAAAAAAAGAATTTGAGCAGACAGCTTTGGAAAACAGAAGTGTACTGTATGAGGAATATGCAGCGGATTCTCGTCTGGGAGTACAAGGTTTGATCAAAAAATATCAAAAAGAAGAAAAACAGCTTGAGAAAGAGCGGGAAAGACTGTGGGAAATGCGAACGTTTGAGCGGCGATATGCAGAATGTACATATATCTGCGGAATCGACGAGGCGGGAAGAGGACCTCTGGCCGGGCCGGTCGTTGCGGGCGCTGTTATATTGCCAAAGGATTGTGAAATTTTGTACCTCAATGATTCAAAAAAGCTTTCGGCAAAGAAGCGGGAGCTGCTTTATGATGAGATCATGGATAAGGCGGTGGCAGCAGGAGTTGGCATGGCGTCTCCTGCACGGATTGATGAGATCGATATTTTGCAGGCAACCTATGAAGCGATGCGGCAGGCGGTCGAACAACTGGGAGTGGTGCCGGATGTCTTCTTGAATGATGCGGTAACCATACCGGAGGTTACAAGCCTGCAGGTGCCGATTATTCAGGGGGATGCAAAAAGCGTATCGATTGCGGCGGCGAGTATTCTGGCAAAGGTAACAAGAGACCGTCTTATGGTACAGTATGACGAGATTTTGCCGGGATATGGATTTGCCCGGAATAAAGGATACGGATCTGCGGAGCATATCCGGGCGTTGAAAGAATTGGGCCCCTCCCCGATTCACAGACAGAGCTTTATCAAGTCTTTTGTATCATAAAAATGATGTCATCGCAGTGACGAAAATATGAAGAGAGACATGACAAATCGAAGAAAAACAGGTCGTGTATATGAACAGGCAACGGGATATTATTTGGAACAGCAGGGATATCAAATACTGGAATATAATTATCGGTGCCGGTTTGGTGAAATTGATCTGGTTGCACGAGACGGAGAATATCTCGTGTTTTGTGAAGTGAAGTTTCGAAAAAATCACAGAGCAGGAAATCCTCTGGAAGCAGTCGGCGTGCAGAAACAGAAAACGATCCGAAATGTGGCACAGCATTATCTGATGACGCATTGTTTAGCAGAGGTGCCATGCAGGTTTGATGTGATCGGGATTGAAAAGGAAAAGATTCAATTGATTAAAAATGCATTTGAGGGATAGGCTATGGAAATAGATTTAAAGTATAAAAATGAATCACAGGTTTTGCGGATCGTAAAAGGAGAGGTCCCATATCTGGAATATCCGATGCTGGCAGAGACGGGGGTGGTAAAGCATGGCTTTTCGACGCGTCTCGGAGGTGTGAGCGAGGGCTGCTACGCTTCGATGAATCTGAGCTTTACAAGGGGAGACAAAGAGGAGTGTGTCAGAGAAAACTTTCGCAGAACCGCAGAGGCAATCGGAGTACGGTGCGAGGATATGGTGTTTTCCCAACAGACACATACGACAAATGTGCGGACAGTGACGGAAGAGGATCGAGGAATGGGAATGATGCGTCCGTTGGAATATACGGATGTAGATGGTTTGGTGACGAACATGCCGGGAATCTGTTTGGTTACATTTTATGCGGATTGCGTTCCCTTGTTTCTTGTAGATCCTGTGAAACATGTGATCGGTCTGAGCCATTCCGGGTGGCGAGGAACGGTCGGAAAGATCGGAAAGGTAACAATCGAACGGATGTGCCGGGAATATGGCTGCGATGTGAGAAATATTCTGGCGGCGGTTGGACCGTCGATCTGTCAGGATTGCTATGAAGTGAGCGGGGATGTTGTGGAACAGTTTGAGCGCAGCTTTTCCGGGCAGGATCGGAAGGATTTATTCTATCAGAAAGAGAATGGAAAATATCAACTGGATCTTTGGAAGGCAAATGAATTGATTTTGAAAGAAGCGGGAATTGCGGAAGAGCACATTGCTGTGACCAATGTCTGTACGCATTGTAATAGCGAGGTGCTGTATTCTCATCGGACAGCAGGCGACAAAAGAGGAAATTTGGCGGCATTTCTTGCTCTGCGTTAAAGGAGGCTGAAAATGGATACAACAACAGAGATGATACAAGAGTCGGCGGAAACTTCTGTCAATGAGGTGCAAGCGGAAATGAATGCGTTTATGCAGTATCTTCAGGATCATATACCGGATATGATCTCATTTGGGATCAGGCTTGGAATCGCATGTCTGATCTTTATCATCGGAAGATTTTTGATCCAGGTGATCCGTAAGAGTGTGAGGCGTTCGATTGAACGAAGCAATGCGGATACCGGAGTGGCACAGTTTACAGATTCGTTGTTGAAATTCGGTCTGTATGTGCTACTGCTTATGATCATAGCAGGAAATCTGGGGATCGAAATGTCTTCTGTTACAGCATTGTTTGCGGCGGCAGGTGTCGGTATTTCATTGGCTTTGCAGGGAACGCTGTCCAATCTGGCAGGCGGTGTGCAGATTTTGTTTTTGAAGCCGTTTGTGGTAGGAGATTACATTATCGAGGATACGAATAAAAATGAAGGAACGGTAAAAGAAATCAAGGTTTTTTATACAAAGCTGTCAACGATCGATAACAAAACAATTGTGATTCCGAACGGAATATTGACAGGAAACAGCTTGACAAATGTGACTGCAAAAGCAGAACGGCAACTGGATCTGAAAATCGGAATTTCTTACGGCTCGGATTTGAAAAAGGCGAAAAATTTATTGGAACAGATGTTGGAAGATAATCCCCGGATCATCAAGGACGAGGAATGGAAAGTATTTGTAGATTCGCTGGGAGACAGCGCGGTGATCCTCGGAATCCGTGCATGGGTCAAAACCGAGGGTTATTGGCCGACCAGATGGAAGCTTTTGGAAGAGATTAAGCTGACATTCGATGCAGAAGGCATCGAGATTCCATACAATCAAATGACCGTGCATATCAGCAAAGAATCCCCGATCAGGAAAATCGGGGAGGAAAAT
>CAUWKK010000063.1:0-9269 GCA_963559385.1 uncultured Schaedlerella sp. | reverse complement strand
AAGGACTATACGTTCTATCACACCTTTGCTTTTGATCAGGAGTATGTGAAAGCAAACGCAAAGGACGGGAAAGTGTTCATGTCCTATACGTTTAAGGATATCCCGAACAGTACCGATTATAAATGCGAGGAGCTGACGGTCAGCCGTTGGCGGCTGGAATCCGTAAAAGGAAACGGCGGGAATGTAAAAGTAACGAAAGGGGAAACCGAAAGTCAGGCGGAAGTATTCGGAATCTATGCCAATGCAAACGTGAAAGCCAGACCGGAGGGGACGGAAGTGACGTTTACAAACACAAAGGACGATTACCAGTGGTTTAACCATGTGACGAGCGTTCATAACGTGATCAAAAAATAGCATCAAAGGCACAATGCAGGAGCTGGGAAACTAACTCCTGTTTTGGATAAAAATGTATGCCGAATTTCGGCATAGGAGGTCAGGATGAAAAAAATAGTTATTGGAGTATTGACTGTTGTATTTGTAATCTGTGGAATCGGAGCAATCCTGCTTTTGAATAAAGGAGGTGGGGTTAAAAGGGCAGAAGAGAATATTCCCAAAATACAGGGAGTGAAAGATATTTCAATCCAAGCAGGAGACAGCCTTCCGGAAACAATTAAGGAAGTAAAGACCAATGCAGCGGTGAAAGAGGTAACAATTGATATCAGTAGCGTAGATACAGACAAGCAGGGAAAATACCCGATTACTTATATTTACGTGGATCAGAAAGGAAAGGTTCATAAAAAAGAGGTGACGTGTACTGTTACAGAACCGGTAAAAAATCCGGAAGAGCCGATTCTGGAAAGTGTGCAGCTTTCTGAGCAAAAGGAATCGGAATCCAAGCAACAGGCGGAAGCAGAACCGGTACAGAAAGAAACAATGCCGATTCCAAAAACTGGAGACAGGGACTGGCAGATGGCTGTTTATATCATACTTTTAATGAGTTCAAGTGGTGTCATTACCGTTGTGTGTTATCGAAAAGCAAGACAAAGAAAAATATAAGGAGGAGAGCTATGCAATGTATGGAGTTTGAAAACCCGGAAGACTTTTTGCGGAAGACGAGAGAAATATTTGCAGAACGTGAAAAGGAATTTCAATTAAGACAGCAAGCATTTGAAGAAAAAGAGAATCGTTTAAAAAGTCTTTTACAGCGGATCACATCTGAAAAAGAAGAATTAAATGAGAGGCGAAAGGAGATTGAGAAAAAACATACAGAACTGGAGGAAGAGAAAAAGGTTCTGTGCGAGCGTTCCAGTGCGGTTAAAGAACAAGAAGCAGAAGTGCAAAAACAACGTGAGCGCATTGAGGAACAGGAAAAAAGCTTGATGATGAAATATAATCTGGAGCTTGAGCAGGTAAGAAATGATGAAATGCGTCTGAAACGGCTGACTGCAGATTATGAATATAAGTTGTCCATGATGGATCCGGAAATGGCAAGTGTTTTACAGAACCCGGGACCGGTTACTGATTTAACGGATTATGTGTCTGTGGAAGAACATCATCAGAAGATTGCTCTTGCAGAAGAAGAGATACAGGGGTTACGGGAAGAGAGGAATAAACTGACGGGTATGATATGGGATATGAAAGAAGAGAGAGGAAAGTTGCTGGCAAAAATCCTTGAACTTCGTTCAATCCAAAATGGAAAAACAAAAAGGCAGGAGGAGATACAAAAGGAAACGAATACAGAGAAAAAGGAAGTAGATGCAACGGAAGATACAGAACCGGAACGGGAAACAGAGGAGGAACTGACAGCGAGTGTATTAAAGTCCTATCTGACAAAAAACAGATCAGACTTTGAGCGAGTGGAGATCCGGCACTCGGAGGATGGGGAACTCTTGTATGGAGAAGGCAGAGGTCTTGTCTATCATTTCCTATTTATGGAGCCTTCCACTTTTGACATTTCGGCGGAACGGAAAAACAGCTCCAGATTACGGAAGCAATTGGAAATGTATAATGAGAAGTTTCCCGGTGTACAGTTTCGATACGATGAGTCGGAGAAGAAAGTGTATGCAACTGGATATTTTACAAATCAGTTGAAAGCATATGAGCTGATGAAACGGGTACAGGAAATTGCAGACTGTTTCCGGCAGGAATAAAGAATTGAGGGGGAATGGTTATGACATCCTATCATTATTTAGGACTTCTTTTAGCCTGTATTGCAGGAGGTTGTTTTCTCACATCAGGAGTATGCCTGATGATTTTGAAAGAATCCGAACGCATCCCGCTTTATTGCAGGAAACTTCCACGAAAATCGTATCCGGCGGAGGTAATCCAGGCGATTGAGACTGCTTATGACGCAACGGGGGATATTAAGGCAATGTTGCTCCTGTTACAGGAGAAGTGGAAAAAGGGTGTAGCCGGGAAAAGGATTCCGGCTGCACTGGATTATCTGGAAAACAGTCGATACAAAGATTTTGAGACAACGTTACAGTATTTATCTGATCAGACGGAAGCGTGTGAAAGGGTAATCAAGTCCATTTTGGAAAAAGAAATTCGGAAACGAACCGCATTGACAGAAAAATAGATGTATGCCGAATTTCGGCATGGAAAAGAGGAGAGAACATATGAGAAGAAATAGTTGGAAAATCAAAGCATGGCTTGCTCTTGCAGTTGTAATTGGCATTATCGCAGGGATTATTGTGGCATTCATTGTACAAAAGTATAATCCGGTGTTTACAGGGTTGGCATTTTTTAGTGCTATGGTGCTTACGATCATTCTTTTGGTATTCATTGGAGTGAAAATTTTACATATTGGGGAGGAATAAGACATGAGAAAGAAATTTATAGGAGCAGAAAATTATAAGAAATTAAAAATAGTAGCAAATGGAGCAGCAATAACAGCAGCCTTGGCAATCACATATTGCATGCCTGTTTTTGCTGCGGGTGAAGACGGAGCAGCAGTTGTAACAAATGGTTTTAATGTAATCGTGGGAATTATTGCTGCAATTGTAAGTTCAATCGGTACGTTGCTTTTATTATGGGGGCTTTTTGAATGGGCTATGGCACTTAATACACAAGATGGTGGTGCGCAGTCTATGGCATTTAAGCGTGTAGGTTCTGGAATTGTTGCAACGTTAGGACCTCAGATATTACCGTTGATCACTGCTGCAATGGGAGTCGGACAATAAATTAGGGAGAAAGAACTATGCCGGAATATGTATTAGATTTTTTTGATGAAATATTTTACGGTCCGTTTTTCCAAGCGGCTAAGTGGATTTGGGTATGGATTATGCAGTTGTCAACCGGATTGATCAGTGAATCACCAGAGAAATTTTCACCGGATGCGTGGAAATTTGTTACGGAAATACTGTATCCGTGGGCTTTGGGAATTGGTGTGGTCTGTCTGAATCTGTTCTTTATGATTGGGTTTCTGCGTTCCATTTCCAATTTAAAGGAAAATCTTACGTTGGAGATGTGCGTAGAGGCAATGATCCGGCTTGTAGCAGTGAATGCACTGCTACAGACCGGATTAACGTTTATCCGCACGTTTTTCCAAATGGCCTCCCTGCTTGCAAGACAGGTGATCAGCTTTGATGCACCGGACTTTTTTACCAATGACAATGACTTGGGAGCTCATTTGTTCTGGTGGCTGTTTGGCTTCGGGTATTTTCTTGTTGCAGTTGTTTGTGCAGTGATGATCTTCCTGACATTATACGGACGGTATATCAAATTATATCTGCTGATCATATTTTATCCACTTGCAATGCCGACGCTTGCAGGAGGAAGAGGAGTGGACGCAAGTGCCGTAGCATGGATTAAGACCTTTTTAACCAATGCCTTTGAGATCGTTGCAATTGCATTGGTCATATCAATTACGGGGCGTTTGATCGGAGGGGTTAATCTGCCGGAAGATACGTTTACGCAGAACTTTGACGGATTTGTGCAGGCAATGCAGTCTGTTCTGTACATGATCCTTATGGCAGTCATGGTAAAAGGAGTAGGACCATTTTTAAATAAGTCATTCAATTTGTAACGGAGGATGAAAATGAAGATTGAAATGAACAAAAACTTTGAAGAGGAGTTTCGAATCACCGGTTGGAAAGGACTGACTCACAGAGAAATGATTACAGGAGCAATCGCACTACTTGCTACGGCAGTTGTGGATGTGCTCCTGTGGTATTTTACCAGAATACCGATCAATCTCTGTGTATATGCAGGACTGCCGGTTATGCTTCTGATCGGAGGTATCGGAATCTACCAATATCAGGGTATGACGGTATTTCAATTGTTAAAGGAATTGAAATATATGGGAAAGACAAAAGAACTGGCATCAGAAACAGGAGAATATCAGGAGACGGAAAATGTATTTACAATGCGGGGTGGAACGTCGCTAAAGAACAAAGGAAAGGAGAGATAAGAAATGGCAGTATTAAACGGAAACAGGGCATTTGCGGCGAAAAAAGAACAGACACAGCCGATTGTGAAACTACCCAAAACAGTATGTCAGGCATTGAATATAGATAAGGCATATAAAAATGGAATTTTTAAGATCGAGCCGAAAAAGAAACAGGCTTTATATGACCGCTGCTATTTATTTGAAGACATCAATTATATTAACAAGAATAAAAGTGAGCAGAAAAGTTTTCTCTTGGAGTTGATGGAATGGTTAAATTCTATGAATGTGAATTTTAAGATCACAATGGCAAATCAGTACCAGCACATGGAGGAATTTCTAAAACTCATCCGTTCCGAGAAGAATAAGGATGTTTATCCGGATATTGCAAAAGGGATCCATAGGTGGCAGGAAGATGCAATAGAAGAGGCAAATCTGAATATCACAACGATGCGTTATCTGGTAGTCACCGCCAAAGCAGATTCGGAAGAAAATGCGAAGATCTATCTGAATGCATTGGAAAATACGATCATGGATGCTTTTGCGATATGGGGAAGCCGGATTGTAAAATTGGATGCAAGAGAACGGCTGTGTGCATTACAGGCGATTACACAGCCGGGGAAACCGGAAGAACAGGAGTGTATTTCCTTTCCGGGGGAATCTCCAAAGGGAAGAAGCTGGAAAAACGATATTCTTCCGAATGGAATTAAACAGTACCGGAATTTTATGGTTATGGGGGATACCTATATTTCTGTGTTGTTTGGGGCGAAATATCGGAAATCGATTGATTCGGATACGTTTATCCGGTCATTGACCAACATGGCATATCCCTCTGTTTTGACGATGGACTTTGCACCGGTGGAGACAGATGTTGTGAATGATAAGTTGGTCGCTGTACAAATGAATAATGAACAGGCAATAGCGGCGGAGTTAGAACAAAAACAAAAAGCAGGACAAATTGTTACACAGCCCTCTTACAGTAAAAAGAGACGGAAAGATGATATCGAGGGGTATATCGATCAAGTGGATGATAATGATGAAAAAGGATATTTTATGAATCTTCTTTTGATTCTTACGGCAGATACAGAGGAAGTTCTGGCAGAGCGTGTACAGGAAATAAAAGCGATCGGACGAAAAGAGGGATGTGTGTTCCAAACTTGTGATTTCCGGCAGCTTAAGGCGTGGAATACGGCACTTCCTGTTGGCGGCAGACAGGTAGATTACATGAGGTTCTTTTTATCTTCCTCACTGGTAGCGTTTCAACCCTATCACGCACAGGATATCATAGAACCCGGTGGGCATATGCTGGGGATGAACCGGACTACAAAGCGTTTCATTATCGGAAACCGGAAGACCTTGCCAAATCCGCATGGAATCATTATTGGATTTTCTGGAAGTGGGAAATCGATGATGATTAAATTAACAGATATTGCACAGACGTTGATCTCAACAGACGATGATATTTTAGTGATCGATCCGCAAAATGAGTTTGAAAGTATTATCAATTCCTATCATGGTATTTATTATGATCTGACGCCAAAATCCGAGATCTACTTGAACGGCTTTGAAGTGTCTGCGGAGGTGTTTGGTGCAGATCCGAAAGTAAAACGGCAGTTTGTTGCAAAGCAGACAGAATATGCAAAGAGTTTATGCGCTGCAGCAATGAAAAACATTGATGTAACACAGGAACATGATTCTGTCATCAGTCGTTGTACAGAGCGAATGTTTGAACAGGTATTTGCACAAAAGAAGTTAAAAAAGCAGCCTACGCTTATCTGGCTTCGGGATGAAATTAAGATTGATTTGGAGCAGGTAGATAATGCACATGATGAAAAAATCATCCGTCAGATTTATAACTGTCTGGAAGAGTATACGATCGGAAGCTGTGACATGCTCGCCCACCCCTCCAATATAGAAATTCATAGCCGTCTGGTAGGTTTTGGCATGGTGAATATTCCGGAAAATAACTGGGAGGCTGTCATGGTGACGATCCTGCATTATCTGTCTGCCCGGATGGACTACAATAAAAAACTGCAGAAAGCCACGCAGTTGATCGTGGACGAAACACAGGTCGTTTCTAAGAAACCGGGATCTGCAGAAATGTTAAACAATGCGGTGATTACATTCCGAAAGTTTGGAGGCATTGTAACTATGGCAATGCAGAATGTAACCGCAGCTTTGGCAAACCCGACATTGACGGAAATGTTTCAGAATTGCTCGTATAAATGTTTTTTGGATCAGGGGGGCGTAGATGCACAGAGTCTAGCTGCCATTCAACAACTGAGTGCAAAAGAATATAAAGCATTGGAGTCAGGAAGAGAGGGAGAGGGGATTATTGTATGGAATAAAAAAGTGGTACTTTTTAGTGCCCGTATCCGAAAAGATAATCCCCTTTATGGAGCATTCAGCACGAACTTCCATGAAAAGGCAAAAGAAAGTCAATCTTTGACAGTAGAGAAAGCAGAGGAAAAAAATATTGTTTTAAATGAAAGGGAAGAAACCGAGGAGCAACAGTTATTAAAAATACCGAATGTGTCAGCAGTGAGTGTTTCGGAGCTGCTGGAAATTGCTGAGATGTCTCCAATAGATATTTGGGATGTGATACAGCTTTGTGGTATGAGTAAGACAGAAGCAGAGGAATTACTTTTGGAACTTGTGAATCAAAATCTGCTTCGTACAGACGGAAGAGAGGGAAGATATCGAAAGGTTGGATAAATGGAAATCAGGGAGATAAAACAACAGAATCTGAAGCTTTTAGAAGAAAGCATTCAGACAACAAAAAGAGGAATTCAGTTGGTAAAGAATAGCTTGGATCCATTTGGAAATGAGCAGGAGGATTATGAAAGTGAGGGAGAAAAAGGAATTGATCCGACAAAGTTTATGAGTAAGAAAGAGGTGAAAGAATGGAATCGTCTTTCTGCTCATAGACAGGCAAAATTTATTAAGCGTGGACTCAAGGAAGCGAGTCTTCATCAGTCACAGCAAAAGGTAGAAGAGAACGTAAGAAAGGTGTTTCGGGAAGAACTGATCCAACAGGAACTTGCAGGGATAAAAAGGAATAGTCATATATACGAAAAGTCCAAGAACTCATTCAAAACAAAAGAATCAGGAAAGGAACGCACAGAACAAATACGAGGGAATCAAGGAGGATCACATCGTACAACAGGAGCAGAAACAAGGGAAGTATCATGTGAGAAAGGAGGCTTTCATACACAGAGTGGAGAAACAGTACAGGCGATGTCCGGAAAATCTTTTTCTGAAACACAGGCAGCTTCATCGACAGGGGGGGCAGCGAAAGGAACATCTGCAGCTTCCGTCGGAGGAGCGGCGAAAACAGCAGGGAAAAGCAGTGGAGTAGGACTTGCAATTACTGCTGGAAAAAAAGCAGCAGAAAAGTTGCAAGAATCATTGACTGCAAGGGCAATGGCGGTACAACAGGCACAACAGAAATTGCAGGAATCGGAAGCATTTGGCAATCTTCCTAAACCGGTTGCGTATGCCACTGCTGCAGTTACTGCCACGATTGCGTCACTGGCAGGAATTGCGCTTCACATGGTCAGCACATTGCTGACTGCACTTGTAGCTGTAATCTCAACGGTGCTTCCGCTTGTTGTTCTGGTTTGTACTGTTGTTGTGATTTTTACGTCTATTTTAACAGCAATCACCTCGTCTAATTCTGCCGGATATAATCTGCCCCCATTTATTACGCAGGATATGATGGAATGTCTTTTTGAACAGCAGGAAGAAGCGGGTATTCCGGTTTCGACAGGCATTGCACAGGTAATCGCAGAGTCCGGCTTTGGTTTGTACGGTCCGGGAGGAGAAAGCGGGAAGGGATTGTCTCAATTAGCATACGATTATAAGAATATATTCGGTATTAAATATTTCAGCACAGATCCATTTGCAACAGGAGCAGTCAATATGCAGACTGGAGAAGAAGTCAACGGAGATAATATCACAATTGAAGCAGGGTTTGCCGTATATCGGGATTATGTATCCTGTATTAAGCAGAGGACATGGATGCTTACAAGAGATCCATATGCAGGTCAGGTGGCTCCGTATATCAATGAAAATGATGGGGAATATACAAAAGAAGATGCAAGACTTTTTATCCGTGGAGTCTGGCTTGGAGGCTGGTCAACATCTAGTGCGTATGTAGATCGATGTGTCACTCATATGGACACTTATAATCTTTACCGTTTTGACAACATGACTTATGAGGAATATAAAAGCGGTCTTGGAGGAGGTTCCTATAACGGTGTGGTCACTCCGTCAATGAAGAGGATTGTGGATGTGGCAGAAAGCAACACCGGTACTAAACCATGTAAACCGGGATGGTGTGCTGCGTGGGTAACGGGGGTTTATCAAGCGGCAGGAGCGCCGGTGATTCCCTACGGGGACGCAATTGATATGTGGAATACATACAGAAGTACGGGTTCCACCAGCATGGAAAATATTCCTCCGGGAGCCATTGTGTGCGGTTCGGGATCGGGTTCGGATGGAGCAGATTATGGGCATGTAGGAATCTATATTGGTGATGGAAAGGTTGCACATAATATGGGATATCTTAGCATTCAAACGTTAGAAGACTGGTGCAGTTGGCAGACGGCAGTGTGTCAGGGGCATCAAGGTTGGATTGGCTGGGTATTTCCCGGAGGTGTGCCGACAGAATAGAGTAGAAAGGATGATGAAGGAGCAGTGGAAAAGAAAAAATTTTTAACAGGAATTTTAATTGTCACAGGGAGTCTTTTTTTGGTGACTGGATGTGGAAAATCAAAAGAAACAGCAACGGAAAAAATAGCAGAACCCAATGTCACGATAAAAAGTTCTAAAGAGAATTCGGAGGAAAAAGAGACAGATGAGATCCGGGCAAAGGAAGAAGAAAGTAACCATTGCAGGATGGAATCACAGCACAAGCATGGAAGGAAAAAGGTTATGTTGC
>CAUWKK010000062.1:0-9362 GCA_963559385.1 uncultured Schaedlerella sp. | reverse complement strand
CAGACATCACTTTGGAGAGACACAATTGCAATTACAAAACGAGCTCCGTTGAACCGAAATGTAAAAACAGATGTGGCAATTATCGGAGGTGGTTTGGCTGGGATATTGACAGCACATTTTTTGGAGCAGGCGGGCAGAAAGTGCATTGTATTGGAAGCGGAAAGAATCGGAAGCGGGCAGACCGGAAACACGACGGCAAAGGTGACATCACAGCATGGATTGATTTACAATAAGCTGATAGAGTCTGTCGGGAAAGAGAAGGCGCAGCAGTATGCAGATGCTAATCAAGAGGCTGTTGAACGGTATAGGATACTGATCCGAAAATATGGCATCGATTGTGACTGGCAGGAGCGGGCCTCATATCTATATGCAATGCGAGAGGGTAAAAGTCTGAGAGATGAATATAAGGCGGCGGTGGAGTTGAATCTGCCGGCAGCATTGACGGAGAAAACAGAGCTGCCGTTCAAGGTAACGGCAGCTCTGCGATTTACCGGACAGGCAAGCTTTCATCCATTGAAATTCTTGCAGAGAATGGCGGAAAAAATAACAGTGTATGAAGAGACAAAGGTGCTGCGGGCAGAACCGCATCTGCTTGTAACGGATCGGGGGAATGTACAGGCAGAGCAGATCGTGTTTGCGGGGCATTATCCGTTTCAACTGCGTCCGGGGTATTATTTCCTGCGGATGCATCAAGAGCGGAGCTATGTACTGGGATTGTCGAATGTACTGCCGCTTGCGGGAATGTATCTGGGAGTGGAGGAGGACGGTCTGTCTTTCCGCCAATCCGGAAATATATTGCTGCTTGGCGGGGGCAGTCATCGTACCGGTGACGGAGAGCTGGGAAATCCGTATGATTATCTGTATCATAAGGCAGAACAATATTTTCCGCATGGGAGGATTTTATATCAATGGTCTGCACAAGATTGTATGCCATTGGACGGAATTCCGTATATTGGGCAGTTCGGAAAAAAGACCGAAGGCTGGTTTGTGGCAACCGGATTTCAGAAATGGGGGATGACAACTTCTATGGTAGCCGCAATGATTTTGACAGATTTGATGTGTGGACGAAAGAATGCATACGCGGATGTTTTTTCACCGCAGAGAGCGAATCTGCTTGCATCGGCTAAGACATTTTTGGAGGAAGGGAAATATGCAGTTGTAAATCTGGCAAAAGAAAGATTTACATTTCCCAAAGAGACATTGGAAGACATTTGTCCGGGAACCGGAGGCGTGGTGGAATATAGAGGAAAAAAGGCCGGTGTATACAAGACGGAGACAGGAGAACTTTTTATTGTGTCTTTGAAATGTCCGCATCTGGGATGTCAGCTTGCATGGAATCCGGCAGAAAAGAGTTGGGACTGCCCGTGCCATGGCTCCAGATATGATTATAAGGGGAATCTGTTGGACGGACCGGCACAGACTGCATCAGTAGCATGTGAGGTACATCATAAAAAGTAGAAAAGAAAGAAAACCACAAAAAAACTGCAGCGGCTTTGATTCTCGCAGCAGTTTTTTAGTTTGAAATGTTGTTATATGGAAAGCTGTCGGACGGTTTTCCGAATAAAATATAATGCGGGAATCGTGACAAGCAATTCTGTAATCGGAAGTGTCAGCCAGATTCCATTGATCCCAAGCAGGAACGAGAGGAAAAAAGCCAGCGGAATTACTAGTATGAACCCTCGAAAGACGGAGAGTAAAAAGGCTTCTTTTGGATGCTCTGTGGAACTTAAAAAGGTTGCTGTGATAATATTGATTCCCACAAAGAGAAATGCAGTAAAATAAATATGCATTCCGTTTTCGGCGATTGCATTCAGTGTCGGGTGATTGTCCTTGTTAAAGACGGCGGCGATCGGCTGTGCCCAGACAAAGGTGATAATGTAGGAAATCACGGCGAGGACTGTTGAGGTAATAAACGCATAGCGAAGAACCTGACGGATCTGTCGATATTCGTGTTTTCCAAAGCACCGGCTGACAACAGGCTGTACCCCCTGAGAGATTCCGGTGTACATGGAGGTTAAGACCAGTGCGATATTGGCAATGACTCCGTAAGCAGCCACGCCGATATTGCCGCTTAGCCTTAGGATTAAAAGGTTGAAAATCAGCATCACGACTCCGGAGGAAACCTCAACGACCAGCGAGGAAGCACCGAGAGCGCAGATATCGAGCGTGCGTTTCAAGGAAGGTCGAATGCGGCACAAATGAAATTGATTGCGTTTTCTTATGAAATGCAGTGAAAGCACGAATATACTCAGGATCGGAGAGGCGGCGGTAGCGAGTGCGGCTCCTTTCATTCCCAGTTGAAGTGGAAAGACAAGAATATAGTCCATGATGATATTAGAAAAACTTCCGGTCAGCATTGCCAGCATGGAAAGCTGTGGAGAACCATCGTTTCTGACAAAACAGATCAGCAGGTTGTTGCACATGAAAAAGGGTGTAAATATCATCAAAATTCTCAGATACGAGGTTGTCAATTGCAAGGTTTCCGCATTGGCGCCGAGAAGGAGCGAAATCGGTTTTGCCGCCGTAATTCCGAGGATCAGGAAAACAGAAGACAAAAAGAGGGCAAGGCATAATGACTGGGTAAAAATCTGTTTCTGAAGGGCGGAATCTTCGGTTCCTTTGGAAATGGAATAGCGGGTTGCCCCTCCCATACCAATCATCAAGCCGAGACCGTTCATCAAGCTGTAGACCGGAATTGCCAGATTCAGTGCAGTCAGACCATTTGCGCCGACACCTCTGGCGATGAAAAAGGTGTCTGCCAGAATGTAGCAGGACAGTCCGATCATACCGAGAACATTGGCAGATACATATTTAAAAAATAGTTTGGTAATGTTTTGCATGAGTATGTCTCCTTTGTAATCCTTCTTATGTAAACGTGTTTATTTCTTAAAAAAAGACATCCGTGTTCCATGCCTGCTGATACAACATAACGATGTCGTATGGGGCCTACCGGCTGGAATACGAATGTCTGAAATTCATCTACCCGGCGGCAGATGACAGAACATGGTTCATTCGATTTTACAAATTTTGAATCCGAAAGAAGTTTAGCATAGAATGGAGAAGAAATCAATGCTTTTTTCTAAGCAGTGTTTGTTGTAAAATAAAACTGGGATTTATGACGATAGGAAAGAGGAACGAGTATGAATAAGAAAGAAGTATTGGAAATCCGCAAGCAATTTTCATTTGCAAATTGTGCAATTACAAGGATTTGCGGATGTTATGTAGATCATGAAAAAAATAAAAAAATGCAGTCAAAAGAAGCGTTTTTGTCACTGCCTGAAGAAGAGGGATTCAAATATTTTGATATTTTCAAAAAGACTTTATCCGGGACGATCGGAAAGAATTTGTTGAATATGGAATTTCCGCTGGAACAGGAAATGCCTGGGGGAACACAGGAGTTTCTGCTGAAATTGCGGAACAGCAAGCTAGAAGACGATATGCTGCTGGAAGAGTTCTATGATAAGGTTATTGAGAATTACATATATGATGAAAATTATTATATTGTGTTGATCCATGCAATGTATGATGTTCCGGGCAAAGCATCGGATGATCTGGAGATGTATGATGCTTCTGATACGGTATATGAATATCTGCTTTGCAGTATATGTCCGGTAGCGTTGTCTAAGGCAGGGCTTTGCTATAATGCAGATGATAACCGGATTGAAGACCGGGTGCGTGACTGGATCGTGGATATGCCGGACAGGGGGTTTTTGTTTCCGGCGTTTACCGATCGGAGCATGGATATTCATGGCGTCCTGTATTATACAAAAAAATCCGAAGATTTGCAGCCGGAGCTTATCGACCGGCTTTTGGGGGCAAAAATGCCGATGTCTGCGGATACGCAGAAAGAGACGTTCCAAATGATCATCGAAGATACATTAGGGGAAGACGGTGATTATGAGACAGTCCGCAATATTCACGAGACGTTGAATGATTTAATTGAAGAGCATAAGGAGGAACCGGAACCGCTTGTATTAGATAAGACGGATGTAAAGAAAATATTTGAAAGCAGCGGAGTGTCTGCGGAGAAAATGGAGAACTTTGAGAAGACATATGAGGCGGCTGCGGGAGAGAAAGTATCTCTGTTGGCGGCGAACATTGCGGAGACGAGAAAATTTAATATCGAGACACCGGATATTATTATCAAGGTAAATCCCGAACGGTCTGACCTGATCGAGACACGAGAAATCGACGGAAGACAATGCCTTGTAATTGCGGTGGATGATCATATTGAAGTCAATGGAATTAACGTCAGAACGTTGAAAAAACCGGGAAATGTTACGGTTGTGAATCGGCAGGAAGACGAAGAAGAGGAATAAATAGAAGAAGCAAAGGTGCGTAGAATCAAAGAAGTGAGATTTTACGCACCTTTTGCTTGTATAGTGATGTTTGGACATAAAGGCATCAATATAATTAATTACCTAATTAAATTTTGGCGATAATTATGAAAAAATAGTGAATTATAGGAGAAAATATTGACTTTTTAGGATGATATGAATAAACTAATAATTAGTTGTCTAACTAATATAAGGGTGGTTTGTAAACGTATCTGCGAATGAGGATTGGAAAACGGAGAGGAGAAAAGATGGGAACGGAGTTTGACTTTAAAGATATGCCGTTGGTGGGAATACTAAGTCAGGTGGCACATTTAAGCGGCTGCTATGCAAAGCATTCATTTGAAACATATGATTTGAAACCGTGGCAGGCGGGAATTCTGATCGTATTGAGTATGGAGGGAGAATTGTCTCAGAAGGAACTGGCAAAAAAGTTGAATCTGACACCTCCGTCAATTACAACGGCGATTCAGAAAATGGAAAAGCTGGGATATATTACACGAACCCCTGATCCGGAAGATCAGCGTGTTTTACGTCTTCGTCTGACAGAGAAGAGCAAAACATATCTACGGCACATCCGGGAGGCGACAATGCAGATGGAGGAACGAGTGCTGAAAGGGATGAGTACAGAAGAAAAGCTGTTGTTTAAGCGTTTGCTGCTCCAGGTTCGCGAAAATCTGACAGAGGGAAGAGAACCGGACTTTTTTCGTGCTATAGGAAATACGATGTCTCGTTAAGTTTTATTAAATGAAAAGAGAAGACTTTTGTTCGGGCATCTTTCGAATTTTAGTAAGAGTAAACAGAAAGGAAAAATATTATGGGAAAATTATTAAAGTATCTGCGTATGTACTGGAAAGCAGTGCTGCTTATTTTTGCGGTGTTGTTTGTTCAGGCATATTGTGACCTGTCATTGCCGTCTTATACATCCGACATTGTCAATGTGGGAATCCAGCAGGGCGGAATTGATGAGACGGTTCCGCGGGCGATTGCAGAGGAAGATATAAACAGAGTATTGCTGTTTGTGACCGATGAAGGGGACAGACAGACTGTAACAGAGGCATATGAACCGGATAAAAGTTCTTATGACAAAACGGCTTTCGTATTGAAAGAAAACGCAGAGGAGGATGAAGTATTACAGAAAGAGCTGACAGAGATCATGGGGCTTCCGATGCTGCTTGCGCAGGGGTTTTCTTCCGGAAGTGAAGAGACAGTAAAGATTGAAGCCGAGATGAAAGAAAAGCTTTCAGAGGCGATGCCACAAATGAATTTGGAAGCTATGGATATGTTTGAGATTCTGGAAATGCTGCCGAAAGAACAAATCGAGACAATCGTGGATGAGATGCATCAGAAGATGAGTGATATGCCGGATATGATCGTAGAACAGGCAGCTGTCAGTTATGTAAAGGCTGCTTATGAAAATCTGGGCATGGATGTGGACTCTATTCAGATCCGCTATATTTTAAGCACAGGAGGCAAAATGACAGCTCTTGCATTTCTCGGAATGCTGGCAAGTGTGTTGGTAGGCTTTCTGGCTTCCAGAGTGGCGGCATCTGCGGGAAAAGACCTGCGAAGTAATGTGTTCCGTAAAGTGGTGGGATTCTCGAATAATGAGTTTGATCATTTCTCTACCGCGTCGTTAATTACACGAAGCACCAATGACATTCAGCAGATCCAGTTATTGCTTGTAATGCTGCTCCGAGTGGTGCTGTATGCGCCGATTATGGCGGTCGGAGGTATTTATAAGGTATTTCAAACTAATGTATCGATGTCATGGATTATCGGTTTAGCAGTATTTTTGATTGGTCTGGTGGTGTTGACCTTGTTCGTTGTGGCAATGCCGAAGTTCAAAATCATGCAGAAGCTGGTAGATAAGCTGAATCTTGTTACAAGAGAAATCTTGACTGGTTTGCAGGTGATTCGTGCGTTTAGTACAGAAAAACATGAGGAAGAGCGGTTTGACAAGGCAAATCGGGATCTGACAAGAACGAACTTATTCGTAAACAGAGCGATGACGTTTATGATGCCGGTTATGATGGTGATCATGAATGCAATCTCTGTATTGATCGTATGGGTTGGTGCAAACGGCATCAATGACGGACAGATGCAGGTAGGAGATATGATGGCATTTATCCAGTATACGATGCAGATTATTATGAGCTTTTTGATGATCTGTATGATTTCGATCATGTTGCCGAGAGCAGCCGTTGCTGCGGAACGTGTGGATGAGGTGTTAACAAGTGAAGCCTTGATCCGTGATCCGAAGGAGCCCAAGAGACTTCCGGAAAAGACAGAAGGGATTTTGAAATTTGATCATGTGTCCTTCCGCTATCCGGGGGCAGATGAAGAGGTTCTGCAGGATATTACATTTGAAGCAAAGCCGGGAGAAACAACGGCGATCATCGGAAGTACCGGAAGTGGAAAATCTACGTTAGTCAATCTGATTCCGAGATTTTACGATGTGACAAAGGGTGCGATCACGTTGGATGGAATCGATATTCGTCAGCTGCAGCAGCACGAACTTCGGGATAAACTGGGATATGTGCCGCAGAAAGGCGTGCTGTTCTCCGGAAATATTGCATCGAACATTATGTTTGGAAATGTGGAGGGAAGCGAGACAGAAATGAAGGAGGCGGCTGAAATTGCTCAAGCCACCGAATTTATTGAGGCAAAGCATAAGAAGTATGAAAGTTCCATTTCACAGGGAGGAACAAATGTATCGGGCGGACAGAAGCAGCGTCTTTCTATTGCTCGGGCAATTGCAAAGCACCCGGATATTTTTATTTTTGATGATAGCTTTTCTGCATTGGATTACAAGACGGATGTGGCGCTTAGAAGTGCGCTTAAGAAACGGACTGCGGACAGTACCGTGTTGATCGTGGCACAGAGGATCAGTACGATTCTTCATGCGGAACAGATCATTGTCTTGGATGACGGTAGGGTTGCCGGAATCGGAACGCATAGTGAACTGCTGAGGAATTGTGAGGTATATCGTCAGATTGCGGAATCACAGCTTTCAGAAGCAGAATTAGAGGCAGGACTAAGAGAGGCGGAACAGACGGCGGAGGAAAGCAGAAAGGAGGCGGACGGCAATGAGTGAGAAACACACACATAGACGGGGGCCGATGGGGGGACACGGTCATGGTATGGGAACCGGAGAAAAGGCAAAGGATTTTAAAGGAACTATGAGAAAGCTGATCCGGTATATGAGTGCATTTAAACTTCAAATGTTATTTGTTGCAATATTTGCGATCGGCGGAACTGTTTTTAATATTGTGGGACCGAAAATTCTCGGTAAGGCGACGACAGAGATATTTAACGGTCTGGTCAGCAAGGTATCCGGCGGTGCCGGAATGAATTTCGAAAAGATTGCACAAATCCTTCTGTTTGCATTGGGACTTTATGTAGTAAGTGCGGCGCTTTCTTTTATTCAAGGACTGATTATGACGGGAGTATCGCAGAAGACAACGTATCGTCTGAGAAAAGAGATTTCTGAAAAAATCAATCGCATGCCGATGAGCTATTTTGATACAAAGACATACGGTGAAGTGCTCTCCAGAGTTACAAATGATGTGGATACGCTGGGACACAGTCTAAACCAGAGCGCGACACAGCTTATTACTTCTGTGACAACGATCATCGGTGTGCTTGTGATGATGCTGTCGATCAGTCCCCTTATGACATTGGTAGCGCTTTTGATCCTGCCGGTTTCTATCGGATTGATTTCTACGGTTATGAAACGTTCTCAGAAATATTTCCGCGGGCAGCAGGAATACCTGGGAGATGTGAACGGACAGGTGGAAGAGGTTTATGCCGGACATAATATTGTCAAGGTGTTTAATAAAGAAGCAGATATGATACAGACTTTTGAGGAAACCAATGATCGGTTATATGAATCGGCATGGAAATCCCAATTCTTTTCCGGTATGATGATGCCGATCATGCAGTTTGTCGGCAATCTCGGATATGTAGGAGTTGCGATTCTCGGTGGATTTCTTGCGATCAAGAATACAATTGAAGTGGGAGATATTCAGTCTTTTATTCAATATGTAAGGAACTTTACACAGCCGATCCAGCAGGTGGCTCAGGTGGCAAATATGCTGCAGTCTACGGCGGCGGCTTCGGAGAGGGTATTTGAATTTTTGGAGGAAAAGGAAGAGGATGTGACAGTTGTGAATCCGGTATCGGTAGAGGGGCTGAACGGAAATGTGGAGTTTGACCACGTGCATTTTGGCTACAATGAAGATAAGATTATTGTCAATGACTTTTCGGCGAAGATAAAAGAGGGACAGAAGATCGCTATCGTCGGTCCGACAGGAGCAGGAAAGACGACGATGATAAAATTGCTGATGCGTTTTTATGATGTAAACAGCGGTGCGATTCTGGTAGACGGACACAATATCAAAGATTTCAATCGAAGTGAGCTGCGTCAGATGTTCGGCATGGTGCTGCAGGATACATGGCTCTTTCACGGAAGTATCCGGGATAATATCAAATATGGAAAGCTGGACGCTACGGATGAAGAGGTGATCGAGGCGGCAAAAGCAGCCAGAGTACATCGCTTTGTACAGACATTACCGGGCGGCTATGATATGGAATTGAACGAAGAGGCAAGCAATGTATCACAGGGACAAAAACAGCTCTTGACGATTGCCAGAGCGATACTTGCCGATCCTAAGATACTGATTTTAGATGAGGCAACCAGTTCGGTTGATACCAGAACTGAGATTCAGATACAAAAAGCAATGGACACACTGATGAAAGGACGAACCAGTTTTGTGATCGCACATCGATTATCAACAATTCGTGATGCAGATATGATACTGGTGATGAAAGACGGAGACATAATCGAACAAGGAAATCACGACGAACTCATCGCGAAAAACGGATTCTACGCAGAACTGTATAACTCACAATTTGAAAAAGCTACAAGCTGTGCATAAATCATGGAAAGAACGCAGTAGGGAGTGCTTGCATTCCCTATTGCGTTCTTTTTATGATTTATATACGGCGGGAGCCGTCAGCGAGATG
>CAUWKK010000061.1:0-10450 GCA_963559385.1 uncultured Schaedlerella sp. | reverse complement strand
CACTCAGCAGCTTTTTATAGTATTGGATCGGCAGGAATGTTGCCGAAAAGAAAACCGTACTGCTTCCCTGCTCCAGATAGCTTTGCAGATTCACCGCCGGATTGACGCACAGAAGCTTCAGTCGAAACCGGCCGTCCGACAGCAGTTCGGAATAGATCACATAATTCTCATCCAGAATATCATGGATATTCAGAAATGCCCGTACTTGAAAATAAAAGTTCAGGATTTCTTCACGTTTGTCACTGTGCGGGTGTTCCTCCAGATACCGCTCCAACTCTCCCATAACATTCATCAGTTTTAATGCGACATGAGATACGCTGTCTAAAATCCGATAATCCTCACATTCTCTTTTCAATTCCAGCATTTGCCTGTTACACTCATCCAACCGCCTTGCCAGCTTCACATCCTCTGTTTTCACCAGTCGTCTGATATTTAACACATCTTCTTTATAAAGCTCGGCGCTGTACATTTCTCTTCCGCGTTCCACCAAATTATGTGCCTCATCGATTAAAAACAAATAATTTTTTTCACCACCTTCGGAAAAAAATCGTTTTAAATGGGCATTCGGATCGAACACGTAATTATAATCACAAATAACAGCATCCGCCCATACGGCTACATCCAATGTCATTTCAAAAGGACAAACCTTATATTTTCGCGCCTGCTTCTCCAAGACTTCCCTCGACAACTCATGTACATCGGTAATCAGATCAAACACTGCATCATTCACCCTGTCATAATGACCTTTCGCATAAGGACATGCATCGGGGTTACATTCCGTCTCTTCGCAAAAACAGATTTTATCCTTCGCCGTCAGCGTAATGACCTTATATTTAAGTCCCCGCTCCCTCAATGTCTGAAATGCCTGCTCAGCCACAGTCCTTGTAATTGTTTTGGCAGTCAGATAAAAAATCTTATCCCCCAATCCCTCTCCCACTGCACGCACTGCCGGAAAGACGGTCGCCATTGTTTTCCCCACTCCTGTAGGCGCCTGAATAAACAGCTTCTTCTTACGCAAAATACTTCTATATACGGCTCCTACCAGCTCCCTCTGCCCTTTTCTGTACGGAAACGGGAATTCTGTTCTCCGGATCGATTCATTTCTCACCGCTTTCCAATCCAATTGGAACTTTGCCCATTTTTCGTACTGACCGATCAGTTCTTCCATCCATACCGTCAGCTCTTCCGTTGTATATTCTTCTCTGAAGCGCTTGATCTCTTCTGTCTCGATATTGCAATAGGTCATTTGCACACCGATTGCTTTCAGCTTTTTCTGAACCGCATATATATACCCATAGCATTTTGCCTGAGCCAGATGTACTCCTACCGGTTTCTCTATATAATTCAGATCTCGATACACAGCCTTGATCTCATCTATGTAGGTTCGTTCATTTTCTTGGAATATCCCGTCTGCCCGCCCCTCTAACTGAAGCAGGAAACCCGTACATGAGAATCGTTCTTTTAGCGAAACCTCTGCACAATAAGCAGAATCCATTCGCCGTTGGATCTTGCGATGGATTCTGCTTCCTTGCAGCATGGCATCTTTTTCCATGCCGCCCGTTTTACGATTGTCTATATCTCCCTCTCTTAAAATAAATTCCACAAGATTGCGGACAGAGAGCCTGATCACTTGTTCCTCCATATATGATTATTCCCCGATATCCGAACCTGCTACCTCTGCAATCGTCTTTGTCAGACCTGCAATCCCCTGTAACTCAGAGGGAATAATAATTTTCGTCGCTTTGCCGTCTGCCGCCTTTGCAAATGCCTCCAAGCTCTTAATCGTCAGAACCGCATGGTCGGCTCCCGCCGCTTTAATAAATTCGATTCCTTCCGCCGTCGCTTTCTGTACGGTTCGGATTGCCTCTGCCTGTCCTTCGGCTTCCTTGATCTTCCGCTGTTTCTCGGCTTCTGCTTTCAAAATTGCAGCCTGTTTGGATGCTTCCGCTTCCAAAATCACAGATTCTTTCTCTCCCTCTGCTACGAGGATCGTGGACTTCTTTTCTCCCTCTGCCCGGAGAATCGCCTCTCTTCGCTCTCGTTCTGCCTTCATCTGTTTCTCCATGGCATCCTGAATCGCCTTCGGCGGCATAATATTTTTCAGTTCGACACGATTTACCTTGATGCCCCATTCATCCGTTGCAATATCAAGGATCGTCCGCATCTTTGCATTGATCGTCTCTCTGGATGTCAGCGTCTCATCCAGTTCCAGATCCCCGATAATATTACGAAGCGTCGTTGCCGTAAGGTTCTCAATTGCCGTAATCGGACTTTCCACACCGTAGGCATATTTCTTCGGATCTGTAATCTGGAAAAATACAATCGTATCAATCTGCATGGTTACATTGTCCTTGGTAATCACTGCCTGCGGTTCAAAATCTACCACCTGCTCTTTCAAAGATACTCTTCTTGCCACCCGATCCAGTATCGGCATCTTCAGATGCACTCCGACACTCCATGTTGCCTTATATCCGCCCAGACGTTCAACCACATATGCATGTGCCTGCGGCACGATCTTTACACAAGATATGAAAACTACGATTGCAATCAAAAATACAACAGCTATTATAATTCCTACCATAATCATTTCTCCTCATTCTTTTTAACAATCACCTTTACTCCGGAAATCCGAACCACCTCTGCCTGATCTCCCGGCTCTATGATCTCTTCGTCCCGCTCTGCCCTTGCTGTCCATTCAAGACCGTTTATGACAGCCGTTCCTGTTTCTTTCAGATTATCCACTCTCTCTGTTATTCTAACCACTTTTCCTATAATCTCTTCATAATTTGTTTTTTCGTGGTGGGAATTTATGTATTTCACCGCAAACGGCCGTGTAAATATGAGCAAAACAAAAGATACGATCAGAAATGCCCAAATCTGCCACCAGAAACTCAATCCTGCGAGTTCTAAAATCAAAGCCGCAAGCGCTCCGCCTGCCATCCAGATTGTTACCAGACCGACTGTTGCCATTTCAATCAGAAGAAAAATGACCAATAGCCCCAGCCACACAAAACCCATATACTCCATTTCTCCTCCTTTCTTTCCTATGCACGGATTATAAGATCATTGCTGCATATTTGCACAGTTCCAGACTCATATGCCCCAGCCTGTGCCGAATAATTATGTTTATTATACACTATTTTTCATATGAATACAGTATTTTTTGAAAATTCTGTCATATCAGAACGAAAGCGCAAAGGCAAATGGTTTCTCTGACAATTCAGATTTTCCCGTCCTTTGATGGAAATCGTTTCAAAGAACCCCTTCCATTGCTCTTCTATTTCATATTCTTTCGCAGACAGCTTCTCTGTCATCTCCAGATTCAGATCAAGCTCCCGGAGGAAAACCCATACATACCCCGCTCTGTGTACGATTGCTTCTCTGTGTGCCTTATCATAGATCAGCCAGTTCTCAAGCGGAAAGCGATCGGCAAAATGATCCCCCATACAAGTCAGCACTCGATTCTTCGGATTGATCCCGGAATACAGAACACCGTTTTCCAACTCCCTGAAACGAATAAACTCTAAAAAGCGATGTGCCTCATTACTTACATTTCTGCTCAGTTCAAAAACCTTCGCCACATCGGGATTACTCAAATGCTCCATGATCTTTCTGCTGTCCTTTATCATACGGGAGGCCTGCATCACACGAAACACTGCCTCTGCTTTAGCCGCATGCTCCGAAAGCAGTGCGTGATAGATGTCGTGATAGACGCTGTCCCCCATGTGATTTCGGATCAGCTTCTCGATTGCTGTTGCTTTTCGTTCATTTTCCTGTACCTCCGTATATTCACAAAACAGCTCCTGTTCTATGTTTCCCCTCAGCCTGATCCCTACCTCTTCATTTCGCCGTTCCTTCCATGCATCATAAAACGCCGAAAACATCCCGGTAATCGTATCACTGCATATATATACCCGCTTCATCCTAAGTCCCTCACCCGCTTTTCCGTAAAATTCTGATCGTCGAACAGCGATAACTGCCGATACGTCATCCCTCGGACGGAATCAGGCAGCTTCTCCTTTGTATTGAGCAGATTCCGCATAATATAGTCCTCTTCGATCTTTGTCTGATACATCATCCTGCCGTTGCATGTCAAAAAGTAAAGCGCACGTTTCAACACGACTCCCATTTTTTTCAAATCCTCAAACTGTAAAACACCCATTCTTCTTGCCTTTACAATCCGTAATGCCGACTTCACTCCGATTCCCGGAACACGCAAAAGCATATCGTACTCTGCACGATTCACTTCCACCGGAAACTGATCCAAATGCTTCAATGCCCAGTTGCACTTCGGATCCAAAAACAAATTAAAATTCGGATTCTCTTCATCCAACAGCTCTTTGGCTTCAAACCCATAGAACCGCAGCAGCCAATCCGCCTGATACAGCCTGTGCTCCCGCAAAAGCGGTGGTCCCCCGCCGGTACGCGCAGGAAGCGCCTTATCCTCATTCACTGCGATAAAGGCTGAATAAAATACCCGTTTCAGATCAAACTTCTTATAAAGAGATTCGGCAACATTCAGAATCTGATAATCTGACTCCTGCGTCGCCCCGACGATCATCTGGGTGCTCTGCCCCGCCGGAACAAAGCCGGGCGCATTCCGATACAACATAAGCTCCTGTTTATTTTCTTTCATAGTATTCTGCACAAAGCGCATAGGTGCAAGAATATTTTTCCTCGTCTTGTGTGGCGCCAGAAGGCGCAGGCTTTCTGCTGTCGGCAGTTCCAGATTCACGCTCATCCTGTCCGCCAGAAATCCGACACGGCGAATCAGTTCTTCATCGGCTCCCGGAATTGCTTTTACATGAATATATCCTTGAAACCGACAGATTGTCCGCAGTCTGTAAAGCGTCGCATAGATCAATTCCATTGTATGATCGGGACTCTTCATCACACCGGAGCTTAAAAACAATCCCTCGATATAATTTCTCCGGTAAAACTCCATAGTCAGTGTACACACCTCCTCCGGTGTAAAGGATGCCCGGACAACATCATTGGAAGAACGGTTCACACAATACTTACAGTCAAAAATACACTCATTTGTAAATAAAATTTTTAAAAGAGAAATGCATCTGCCGTCCGCTGAAAAGCTGTGACAGATTCCGGCAGCCTGACAATTTCCCATCCCTGTGCCGTCTCCCCTTCTCGACACTCCGCTGGACGTACAGGCAACATCGTATTTTGCCGCATCTGACAAAATCTGTAGTTTTTTATACACAGACATCTGCGCCTGTATCCGTTCCATAACCGCACTTCCTTACTTCTCAAAATCAAGAACACTTGTTCTTTCCCTTATCTTATCACATCTCCTTTCGTTTTTCAACAAAAACGGGAACATTTGTTCTTTTTTCTTTTATTTTCTTTCCTGCGGTATACTCTGCTGCTGAAACATCTCATTTACATAGGTTTCCCTACAACTTTTACGGATCTTTTTCTCTTGATACATGGATTGATCGGCAAACCGCATCAACGTATGAATATCCTGCCCCTCCGTCGGGTAAACTGCCACCCCCATAGAAAACTGAAGTGTATAGCTGATATTTTCCTGTATCTTCGCAAAGAATCTTCCTCGTTCCGCCTTCATATGCTCCACTACATCATCCAGATCCTCAAGTTTTGAAAATCCATATAAAAAAACAACAAATTCATCTCCTCCGAGTCTGGCACAGACACCGTTCTCTCCTGCCGCTTCTTTCAAGGAAGCGGCGATAAGTCTGAGATATTTATCCCCCATATAGTGACCTGTACAATCATTGATCTTCTTCAGATTATCAGCATCCACCATGACAACGGCTGCATACCCTCTCTCCTGCACAGCTCCGAATAACTGATTCACTTTTTCATAAAAGCCTCTGCGGTTATACAGCCCCGTAAGTTCATCAATCTCAACCTGCTCTTTTACTTCGTGAAATTCCCTCCACCAAGAGGTCATATCCGTCACATAATAAACAGTACTCTGATCGTCTATCAACTTCTCCATATGCAGATATTTGATAATTCCATCCTTTTCATAGGCAAACACATGATTGGCCTTATCAACAACATTCTTTTCAAGCCGGACAAATATCTTTTCCAACTGCTCCGCCATTCGTTCCGAAGACCATACGTTTTGCTCGCGCAGACACAAAATATCTTTTAATCGTTCGTTGACAAAAATACGTTCGTAAAATATGTTTTTTTCAAAGATTCCGATTGGAAGTTCTCCTCGGTCCATGAGATATACAAGTTTATTCCAACTGGAATTTGTACTCTGTATCATTTGATTAATATACATCAGCAGTTCGTCAAA
Organism: uncultured Schaedlerella sp.; assembly: GCA_963559385.1. GTDB lineage: Bacteria > Bacillota > Clostridia > Lachnospirales > Lachnospiraceae > Schaedlerella. Next base: position 4,161 of record CAUWKK010000061.1, on the reverse strand, counting down.
CTCGGAAATATGTGTCTTAACCTCAATCCTTTCTATACTTCCGCTTCCGATCTTTTTCAGTTCATATATGATCACATTTAAGTTTTTGATCAGTTTCGCACGGATATACCAACGTATGATCGCAATAACTCCCACAGAGCCCAAAACAATATACATCAGCACAAGACCTGTCGATTTCAAGATTTCCGCAAAGATGTCCGCCGATCTATACGAACGAACAAGAATATAATCTTCATACACTTTGGTATAGACACAAAACCACGCTCCCTTGTACTTATCGTGATACTGTTTTAAGTTTGTATTCTTATAATTACTGTACGCCTGTTCGTCCTCGTACATGATTTCTCCCAACAGATCTTCCTTTGTCGATGCCACAACCCTTTGTGTCTGTTTGTCGATAATATGTAGATAACCATTTAATTCAAACGGCATTTTATCCACAATATTCTGTAAACTTTTCTCCTCTATTTCCTGTTGGATATGCCGTGGTTCCATACCAATCTGCACGATTCCGCTTCCGTTCTCCATCCATACGGCGGCATACTGCATCTCTTTTCCCTCTCCCGTATTCGGCATGATATCCTGACACAGCTTTAATGTATGATCCTGAAGCATAGGCTTAAAAAAACCGATCTGTTCACCCGAATCAAATTTAAGTCCGTAATACTCCGGATGTGTTCCTGCAAAAATCTCTCCGTCCGGTGTAAAATAGTGAATTTCATCTATTTCCAATCTGTTTGCCAGTTCTTTTGTGATATTGATATCATGGATTGCCTCTTGATTGTATTCTACATAATAGGCAACCGTATCTGCAGAACGGATACACCTGTTTTTAAACAATTGCTTTTCGTTCTCTATATCCTTTATGTTTGTCTGGATCGCCTGCTTTAATTGACCGAACATCTGCCTTGTACTCTCCATTTGAGCATTATGTCTGGTATTCAGCTGGATCAATATATTCACAGGAATAAGCAATGACAAAAAAAGTAATACTACCACAGTTGCCAAACGGGGCAGCGATTTTCTAATACTCTTGCTTTGCATATTCTCCTCTCCATTTTTCAAATAATTCTAAAGAAACCGGTTTTGAATACACATATCCCTGAATAAAATCACATCCGTATCTCCACAATTCTTCTGTCTGTCCGACTTCTTCGATTCCCTCTGCCACAACACATATATCAAGACTGTGGGCAAGCCGGATAATATATTCGACAATCCGTTTCGATTTAGCGGTTTCTTCTACAAAAAAACTTCTGTCTAATTTAATTGTGTCTACCTCAAATGATTTCAGTATAGACAGGGAGGAATAAGCAAAACCAAAATCATCCAATGCGACTTTTAATCCACAGGACCGGATCTTTTTTAATACCTTCTGGATAAAACTAATCTGATTTCTGTCAAGCATCGCTGTCTCTGTCATCTCAATTTCCAGTACGCCGTCCGGTATGGAATACTTATCCTTGATCTCTTTATACCTTTCCCCAATGGATTCCCCCAATTGTCTCAATGTAACACGGGAAAGGTTGACCGAAACCTCGATGAGATCTTGTCCGTCTGCTATCCGTTCGGACAGTATACGGCACACCTCTTCAAAAATATACAGATCTAACTTACAGATTTTCCCATTATTCTCAAATAACGGAATAAATCGATCCGGAAAAATCATACCCTTCCTTGGATGTATCCAGCGTACAAGCGCTTCTGCTTTGACCTCTCCTTTTTCCGAGACCTTAGGCTGAAAGTAAATCTGGAAATCATGCTGTTTCAGAGATTCGTCAAATAAACCATTCAATACATACTCTTCGTCTATTTTCTTTGCAATTTCCTCATCATAAAAAACACACGTATTTTTTTCATGCTTCTGCTTACTCATATAAATTCCGTTACTGATTGCCGTCACGATGTTTTCTTCCATGGATAACTGGCAGGCTCCGATATAAAATCCAAGTTCATAGCCCTCATGCATCTGTCCGATGATCCCATTCATCCTCTTCATGTAAGCCGCAATTCTCTCTGAAATTTTTTCTTTTTTGTTTTCTTTGAAAAGCAGCAGAAATCTATCTACACTGCTTCTGCATACCAATTCATTTTCACCAAGACCTTTTTTCAACATCCGATAAACAAAACATAAAAGTTTGTTTCCGGTATTTTCCCCCCATAATTCATTGATTCTCCGAAATTCACAGATATCCAAACACACGATCGTATATACATCGTTCCCATACTGATGAACATACTTATATCCCAAACGCAAAAATCCCTCTCTGTTATATCCCCCCGTAATCGGATCTATTAAGGCGAGTTCTTCTCTCTTCTTTGTTTCCTTTTTTTCTGCCCAAAAGAAAAATAGAAACAGAATCGCTTCTGCTACGATCAGCAAAAAATAAATATGAATATTCGGTGAAAACACATCCCGGATCACCTTGCTTTCTTTGGCAAACACCTGTACCCAGTCCGTTCCCTCAATCGGCACACATGAAATAATCCCGTTGTCTTCATATGTGTTCTCTTCATAATTTATCGCTTTTAATGTCTTTTTCAGTTTCTCGATTTCAAGCGGAGAAATCTCTCTTTCTTCGTCCTTCGCAAGCATCAAGACCTGTCCGCTCTTCCGGTCCAAAAGAAGCTGAACGCCCTGTTTCCATTTTACTTCCTGCTCATAGGAATTAAGAAGATTTTCATAATCCTCAATTCCGATTACCAGTTTCTCTGCCTTTCCCTCTTTCCAAACAGGAGCTGAAAAAGCAAAACTTTTATTATTCACAATAAAAACCGTAGATTTATTCCATATATCTTCCGGAATATCTTCCTGCTTTATGACCAGATCGCCGTCTGCAACCTTCTTATTCTTTTGCCACGCATCGCTTGCAACTACGATTATTTTCTCTAAGTCTGCCTCTTCTGCTTTTTTATCGATAAACTCCTTCGTCAATAAATGTTCCGGCATCTCGCTAAAGTTATCAGCCATAGCCTTAACAATCATACTGTTAAACGTCAAATGATCCTCGATATTCTTTGCCTGTTTATGATTTCCGTCCGAAACATCTTCTCTCTCTGTCACATTTAATTTGTGATAAATAATAACCGTATTTACTACAAATACAGCTAAAAGAAAACTTGCCAAAATACTCCCTATGATCAAACGTTTCTTTTGTTTTTTTAACCAGTCTGTCAGCATTGTTCTTTCCTTTCATTATAAAGTCAACGAACCTAAACAGTGACTTTTCTTCTTCTCTGGATCAGCTCCTCTTGAAATACAAACCCACGGATCGCCGATTCAGTTGCCGGCGTCAGCTTCACAAACTGACAGCCATATCCCTTATGCTCTTTCTGTCTGGTCGGACGCCGATGTCTGATCACCCCCGTAATATACACAGCCTTTATAAGCGGAAGCATAAAAGACACCTCTGTTTCCAAAGGCACTTCTTCCTCCGAGACAAACATAAACCCACCGGCGCTTAAATCGGTCACCGTTCCCTCTATACTGCGTCCATCCTCGGTTTTAATCTCAACCGGAAAAGAAACATCCACCCGCAGGTCATCCCGGAACTCCGGTATTCCCTCTGCCGTTCCTGTCGCCTTATAACAGAGTTCTCCCAGATCGTCCTTGTCTCTTATGCATCCTGTCAGCGTATAGGCAAAAGAAATATTATCGTACTTTTCCCCCATAGGCTGAAAAAACACTGTAAGCGGAAATACAAGTTCCGGGTCTTCATAAAAGTAAAAAACAGCCCCTGTAGAAGATATCCTCTTATAACCGACCTCTGCCAAAAAGGATGTGTCCGAATTATAAAGAGAACCTCTTCGTACATCAAATAACATCTCCATATACTTACCTCCTTCATTTTTCCATTACGGTGATTTCCTTATTAGTAATATATTTTTATTTTAATCTGATTTCTTAAAAAACACAATGACGAAAAAATCTCCCTCTCTCTTTTCTCTGTTTACTTTGTACAAATTTACGGATTCCTCAAGAAATCCGTTGACTTTCATTGTTAAATATGCTACGCTATCACAGTATCGACGCAAGTTTTCGTCGATAGGTTATTTATTATTTTTTTATTTTTATGGAGGGCAACACAATGACAGGTACAGTAAAGTGGTTTAACAACCAAAAAGGTTATGGATTCATCTCTGATTCCGAAGGAAATGATG
>CAUWKK010000060.1:0-10650 GCA_963559385.1 uncultured Schaedlerella sp. | reverse complement strand
GAACCACAGAAATTGTTTACAACCCTTCTTATGAACTGTTATTTGAAGAAGAGACGAAACCGGAGCTGGAAGGTTTTGAAAAGGGTCAGGAAAGTGAACTTGGTGCGGTTAACGTTATGACAGGTATCTACACCGGACGCTCCCCGAAAGATAAGTTTATCGTTATGGACGAGAATTCAAAAGATACTGTGTGGTGGACATCTGACGAATATAAGAATGACAACAAGCCGGCATCTCAGGAAGCTTGGGATACATGTAAAGAAATCGCTCTGAAAGAGCTTTCTAATAAGAGACTGTTTGTTGTAGATGCATTCTGCGGAGCAAACGAAGATACCCGTATGGCAATCCGTTTCATTGTGGAAGTAGCTTGGCAGGCACATTTTGTTAAGAACATGTTTATCCAGCCGACAGCAGAAGAGCTGGAGAACTTCGAGCCGGATTTCATTGTTTACAATGCGTCCAAGGCTAAAGTTGAGAATTACAAAGAGCTGGGTCTGAACTCAGAGACAGCAGCTATCTTCAATATTACAAGCCGTGAGCAGGTTATCCTGAATACATGGTACGGCGGAGAGATGAAGAAAGGTATGTTCTCCATGATGAACTACTATCTGCCGCTGAAGGGCATTGCTTCCATGCACTGTTCTGCAAATACAGACCTGAACGGAGAGAACACAGCAATCTTCTTCGGACTTTCCGGAACAGGTAAGACAACATTGTCTACAGATCCGAAGCGTCTTCTGATCGGTGATGACGAGCACGGCTGGGATGACAACGGAGTATTCAACTTCGAGGGCGGATGCTACGCTAAGGTTATCAACCTTGACAAAGAGTCTGAGCCGGATATCTACAATGCAATCAAGAGAAACGCTCTTCTTGAGAACGTAACATTGGATGAGAACGGAAAGATCGACTTTGATGATAAGAGCGTGACAGAGAATACACGTGTATCTTATCCGATCGATCACATTGAGAAAATTGTACGTCCGGTATCCGCAGCTCCGGCAGCGAAGAATGTAATCTTCCTGTCCGCAGATGCATTCGGAGTGCTTCCGCCGGTATCTATCCTGACACCGGAGCAGACAGAATACTACTTCTTGTCCGGATTTACTGCAAAACTGGCTGGTACAGAGCGCGGAATCACAGAGCCTACACCGACATTCTCTGCATGCTTCGGACAGGCATTCCTTGAACTGCACCCGACAAAATATGCAGAAGAGCTTGTTAAGAAGATGCAGGCAAACGGAGCAAAGGCTTACCTTGTAAATACAGGATGGAACGGAACAGGCAAACGTATCTCTATCAAAGATACTCGTGGAATTATCGATGCAATCTTGAACGGAGATATCCTGAACGCTCCGACAAAGAAGATTCCGTACTTCAACATCGAAGTGCCGACAGAGCTTCCGGGAGTAGATACAAACATCCTTGACCCACGCGATACTTATGCAGATGCAGCAGAGTGGGAAGAGAAAGCAAAAGATCTGGCTGGAAGATTCATCAAGAACTTTGCTAAATACGAGAGCAACGAAGCCGGTAAGGCACTTGTTTCCGCAGGTCCGCAGCTGTAAGAATTAAATAAAGAGAACTTCGGAATGAAGATGAAAACGGATGTGCGTTGAGCGCATCCGTTTTTTCTATGGATTTACCCATCATCCCGTGGTAGGATAAAGAAAGGGAAAACCATAGAAGGAGGCAGCGCGATGATTTCTGAAAGGTATAATCTCTGGGAAGAGGGAGAATATGAGTATCCTCTGGCATTTGGGTTCATTCCCAATATTGTCAGCTATTTACATGAGCATACTGAAAAAAGACCATGTATACTGGTTGTTCCGGGTGGAGGATATTGTATGGTATCTCCGACGGAGGGGGAGCTGGTGGCATTGGAGTTTTACAAAAAAGGTTATAACGCTTTTGTGTGTACGTATACGACAAATCTCTTTGGTATGGCTCCGCTGCAAGATCAACCGATGAAAGATTTATCCAGAGCAATTCGTTATATCCGTGCAAATAGTGAAGAATTTCATATCTTGGAAAATCACTTGACAGTCTGTGGATTTTCAGCGGGCGGGCACCTGTGCGGAAGCGTTTGCGTACATTTTGAAGATATAAAGGATGATAATTTAAAGTACGCAGATATTTCTAACAGACCGGATTCTGCGATTTTTTCTTACCCTGTGATTACCTCCGGAGAGCATGCGCATCGCGGATCGTTTGAAGCATTGCTTGGAAAGGAAGCAACGGAAGAAGTGTTGGAGTATATGTCGCTAGAAAAGTAGGTGACAACGGATACGCCGCCATGCTTTTTGTTGCAGTCTGGCCGATATTGGCGGACATGTGGCTGAGATCGTTGATATAAATAAAGGTATAGTCTTCCGTACTGATTTAAAACAGTCTATCGGACTTCATATAGCAATAAAAAGACGATTATACAAGAGTATTCTATTTGTTACTCGAGTACGATCGCTTTTTCGTTAGGTGAGATGTGGTATGTTACAAAAAAGGTTTTATATAAAAATCTCAGCCTGTTTATCGCTCTTGCATACCTTTGAAAGCTTCCTGCGAGCCATGTTCAACTTCATATTGCTGACATAACGGGCTTTTTGTTTACAGGAGTACACACATTTCATGCAGGAAATACATTTCTTCTTATCTGTCTTTTTCGGATTTTCTACAGAGATTGCTCCGGCAGGACAGGTTTTGACACATGCTTTGCATTCGGTACAAAGACTAATGTCTGCTTTCGGAACAAGAGGAATCGTGCCGTATTTCTTATAAGGGGTGTTGCCCGGAACTTGAATGTCCACATCATCAAAATTCTCTGCGCTACGAAGCTTACGGTTCAACTGAATCCCAAAATCGGCGATCACTTTTAAATCTGCCTTGTTAGGGCGGCTCATGCCGATCTGGCGGACGATCGAATGCTGCACCGGGAAGGCGCCTGCGCCGATGACCTTGAAGCCGCGGTTTTCTACTTCGTTTTTTAATTCCAGAAGCGCATCCTCATATTCGCGGCAGCCGTATGTAGCGATCAGTGCCGCTGGGGTGTTATCTCCCTTTAAGGTTTCAAAATATTCTAAAAAGGTTTTGGGAACACGTCCGCCATATACCGGAATTCCAAAGAGAACAAAATCATTGCTTTTAAACTGCATAGACGGTTTCTTCTCCTTGTGAATGGTAAGGTCAAAAGAAATGGATTTTAGATCGATATTTCTGGCAACCTCCATAATGACCTTTCTTGTTGTTCCGGTGGGGCTGAAATAGACCAGTCCCAGTTCGTTTATTTTCATAAAACAGGACTCCTTTGTTAAAAATATAGAAATCGGATTTGATAAGCCCGATAAAGTATAAGTGTAACTATACCATATCCGAACCGAAAATGCACGAGATTTTATTAAGGAAATACTTGCGCTTTTTGAAAAAAATGCTATACTGTTCTACATGAGAGAAAAACAGGTCACAATGCCTGTTTTTCTTGCGTTTTAAGAAGAATTTATCGGAGTAATGTGATGAACCAGAGAGGATAGCGTATGACGGCTGAGTTGAAAAGTGTGTTTAACTGGAAGAAAATATTTTTTGTGCTGCTCGGAAATACAATTTACTGCGCAGGAATTGTGGCATTTGTATTGCCGACAGGATTGGTGACAGGCGGAACGACAGGATTGGGGCTGATCGTAAATCATTATCTGGGACTTCCGATTGAATTATTTGCGGCAGTGTTTAATACGGTGATGTTTCTGCTGGCGATTTTAATCCTCGGAAAAGCCTTTGCATTGACATCTTTGATCAGCACATTTTACTTTCCGGTTATTTTGGGGGCTTTGCAAAAGATTGAATGGATGCAGACATTGACGGATGATCCGATGCTGTGTACAATTTTTGCGGCGGTATCGATCGGTGTGGGAATCGGTATGGTGATAAAAGCCGGAGCGTCTACCGGAGGTATGGATATTCCGCCGCTGATCTTGAATAAAAAAATCGGTTTACCTGTTTCGGTGGGGCTGTATGTGTTTGATTTTCTGATACTGATCGGGCAAATGTTTTTTCGAGATACGGAGAAAAGCCTGTATGGCATTTTGCTTGTGATGATTTATACAGTGCTTGTAGATAAAGTGTTGTTGTCGGGAAAAAGCCAGATGCAAGTGAAGATCATGAGCGAGCATTATGAGGAAATCAATACTATGATTCATCAGAAACTGGACAGAGGAACGACGCTTTATCGGACCGAATCGGGATATCTTCACAACAAAGGATTTCTGGTAATGACGGTTGTTTCTAACCGGGAATTGCCGAAGCTGAACCAACTTGTCATGGAGATTGATGATAAGGCATTTATGGTCATCAGTCAGGTGAACGAGGTAAAAGGAAGAGGTTTTACACTGCATAAGCATATGATTTAGTAGTTGTAAAATGGGCATGAATGAGTTATAATACTAACAGGAAATAACCTGAGATGTTCGATACCCCTGTTATTTTGAACCTACATTACTTTAAACGGGATTCTTATATCTCTGTAATATGTCAGGCCGTCGATTTTGCAGCGGAAGACAGAAAAACAGATGCGGTTACCCACCTAGCTGGCTGCTAGGAGTCAAAATACAGGGAACGGCATTTTGGGCTATTACAAAAGAGAAAAGAGGCAGTTGCTTGATGCAGCTGCCTTTTACCTTAATCAGAATGGAAAATCGTTGTATGGAGCAGGAAAATGAATAAGGGAATACAACTCAAACAGAAAATCATGAAAGTGACGGGGATCATCAATTCTCATCATACAGGGGCGTATGCAGCGCAGGCGGCATACTTTTTTGTGTTGTCTCTGATTCCGATTCTGCTGCTGCTCATGGCTCTGGTGCAATATACGCCGGTTACTATGTCGGATGTACAGAATGCGGTGACGCAGGTATTTCCGTCATCGGTAGAAGGTCTGGTGCGTTCATTGGTTGCACAGGCATATGCACAGTCCGGATCCATGATTTCCATTTCTGTTTTGGTGGTGCTGTGGTCTGCAGGAAAGGGTGTGCTTTCTGTTACCTCAGGTTTGAACTGTGCATATGAGAATAAGGAAACACGAAATTATTTATATTTGCGCATCCGTGCTACATTTTATACAGTTATTTTTATTCTGGCGATCATACTGTCATTGCTTTTGTCTGTATTCGGAAACAGCATTGGTGCAATGATCAGCGAGCATGTACCGTTGATGCAGCATGTGGTGGATTTTGTGATTCGGATTCGTACAGTTGTAACATTTCTGGTTCTGACGGCATTTTGGGATGTGGTATATCGTTTTCTGCCAAACCGGGGCGGGGGGATGAAAACGACATGGAGACGGCAGCTTCCGGGAGCGGTGTTTACAGCCGGAGGCTGGCAGCTGATCTCGTTTTTGTTTTCAATGTATCTGTATATATTCCGGGGATTTTCTACGATGTACGGCAGTATGACGACGCTGATCTTGATCATGCTGTGGCTGTATATGTGTATGTATGTCATTCTTCTCGGCGGAGAGATCAATGCGATGTTGGATAAATATTATTTCAGGAGATATTCATAAAACAGATCTGGCATAGTAGGAAATGTTGGAAAAAGAATTTACAGCAAATTTGCACCGTTGAAATCAAGAATAGTTCTTGACATTCCTTTTGCTTGTGATAAAATAAAGACGTATGTTTGAGAAATTTTAATGAATAAAAGCAAAAGCGATGATCGTGTATAGTAGAGACTCATTTCCTATCAGAGAGAGAGAATCACCGGCTGTAAGTTCTCTTTAGTTCAGATGACGATCGAATTTCCCACGTTAGCTGCATTTTTGAAGTATCATACATGATAGATTAGGAAGTGCCGTATGATTGCATGTTACGCAATTCTGAAGTGTCCATAGTGATTGCTGTGGGAATTAGGGTGGTACCGCGAATATGACTTCGTCCCTTGTTGGGATGAAGTCTTTTTTTGTGTTGACAATGAGCAAAGGTCATTTATGCTTGCATAAGAATGAACTTGGCGAATGTCCAACATCGAACAGCTTGCTTCTGCTTATTGTGTTAAAAAGGTTGAAATGTGAAATCTGAAAGGAGAAAGGGTATGAAAGAAAAACTGGAACAGATTAAAAGTGAAGCACTTGCGCTTATCGGGGAAGCAGACGCACCGGAAAAATTAAATGATGTGCGTGTGAAGTATCTTGGTAAAAAGGGAGAACTGACAGCGGTTTTAAAGGGGATGAAGGAAGTTGCCCCGGAGGATCGTCCGAAGGTCGGTCAGCTTGTCAATGAGACGAGAGCGGCAATAGAAGAAGCGCTGGAGGAAACAAAGGCAAATATGGAGAAGGCGCTTAGGGAAGAGCAGTTAAAGGCAGAAGTGATTGACGTAACACTGCCTTCTAAGAAGAATAACGTAGGACACAGGCATCCGAACACGATCGCTCTGGAAGAGGTTGAGCGTATCTTTATCGGAATGGGCTACGAAGTGGTAGAAGGTCCGGAAGTAGAGTACGATCTGTACAACTTCGAGAAACTGAACATTCCGGCAGACCATCCGGCGAAGGATGAGCAGGATACATTTTATATCAATAAAGATATCGTACTGCGTACCCAGACCTCTCCGGTACAGGCGCGTGTCATGGAGCAGGGAAAGCTTCCGATCCGTATGATCGCACCGGGAAGAGTATTCCGTTCCGATGAAGTGGATGCGACACATTCTCCGTCCTTTCATCAGATCGAGGGGCTTGTCATTGATAAAAAGGAAAACGTTTCTTTTGCGGATCTGAAAGGAACCTTGGCAGAATTTGCAAAGGAACTGTTCGGACCGGAGACAAAGACAAAGTTCCGTCCGCATCATTTCCCGTTTACAGAGCCAAGCGCAGAGGTAGACGTAAGCTGCTTCAAATGCGGCGGCAAAGGATGCCGTTTCTGCAAAGGTTCCGGCTGGATCGAGATCCTCGGCTGCGGCATGGTTCACCCACATGTATTGGAAATGTGCGGAATCGACCCGGAGGTATATGGCGGATTTGCGTTTGGTGTAGGTCTGGAACGTATCGCACTGTTAAAATACGAGATTGATGATATGAGACTATTATATGAAAATGACATCAGATTCTTAAAACAATTCTAGCGAGCACAAAGAAAAGGAAGCGCGAACAAAGAGAGCATTTACTTTTCTGTGCGAGCGGAACGAAAAAATCAAACGTAAATGAAAGAGAGGAATAGAATATATGAATACTTCATTATCATGGATAAAAGCGTATGTCCCGGATTTGGATGTGACAGCCCAGGAATATACAGATGCAATGACATTGTCGGGAACAAAGGTAGAAGGCTTTGAAGAGTTAGATGCTGATTTGGAGAAAATCGTTATCGGTCAGATTGATAAGATTGAAAAGCATCCCGATGCAGATAAGCTGGTTGTTTGTCAGGTGAATATCGGTGCGGAGAAGGTACAGATTGTAACAGGTGCGAAAAATGTATTTGAGGGAGCAAAGATTCCGGTTGTTTTGGACGGCGGACGTGTAGCGGGCGGACATGAGCCGGGACAGAAGGTGCCGGGAGGGATCAAGATTAAAAAAGGAAAACTCCGAGGGGTAGAAAGCTTCGGTATGATGTGTTCCATTGAAGAACTGGGTTCTGATACTAATATGTATCCGGAAGCGCCGGAAAATGGCATCTATATTTTCCCGGAGGATGCAGAGGTTGGAAGCAGTGCGATTCGGGCATTGGGAAGGGATGACGTTGTATTTGAATATGAGGTGACTTCTAATCGTGTGGATTGTTACAGTGTGATCGGTATTGCCCGTGAGGTAGCGGCTACTTTTGACAAGGAGTTTGTACCTCCGGTTGTGACAGAGACAGGAAATGATGAGGACGTCAATGATTATATTCGGGTTTCTGTGGAAAATACGGATCTTTGTCCGCGCTATTGTGCAAGAGTGGTGAAAAATATAAAAATCGGACCGTCGCCGCTCTGGATGCAGAGAAGATTGGCATCTGTCGGAATCCGTCCGATCAATAATCTGGTGGATATCACAAATTATGTTATGGAAGAATACGGACAGCCGATGCACGCATATGATCTGGAGACGATCGCAGGACAGAAGATCATCGTGAAGAATGCGAAAGACGGGGAGACATTTGTTACCTTGGACGGACAGGAAAGAACACTGGATCAGGATGTTCTGATGATTTGTGATGGAGAAAAAGAGATTGGGATAGCCGGAATCATGGGAGGTGAGAATTCCATGATCACAGACAATGTGAAGACTATGCTGTTTGAGGCGGCTTGCTTTGACGGTGTGAATATCCGTAAGTCAAGTAAGCGTGTCGGGCTTCGTACAGATGCTTCCGGTAAGTTTGAAAAAGGATTGGATCCGAACAATGCCAAGGCGGCAATTGACCGGGCATGTCAGCTTGTAGAGGAAATGGGAGCCGGAGAGGTTGTCGGAGGAACTGTCGATGTGTACGGAAAGGTAAAAGAGCCTGTCCGTGTACCGTTTGATGCAAAAGAGATCAATACCATGCTCGGAACAGACATTTCCGAAGAGCAGATGCTTGCATACTTCAAGAAAATTGATCTGGAATATGACGCAGAAACAAAAGAGGTGATCGCACCGACGTTCCGCCACGATCTGTTCCGTTTGGCGGATCTGGCAGAGGAAGTGGCAAGATTTTACGGATATGATAATATTCCGACGACATTGCCGAGTGGAGAGGCAACAGCAGGAAAGCTGTCCTATAAACTGAGAATCGAACAGATTGCGCGTGAAATCGCAGAATTCTGTGGATTCAGTGAGGGAATGACCTATTCCTTCGAGAGCCCGAAGGTATTTGATAAGCTGCTGATCCCGGCTGACTCCGATTTGCGGAAAGCAGTTGAGATTATGAATCCGTTGGGAGAAGACTACAGTATTATGAGAACGGTTTCTCTAAACGGAATGCTGACCTCCTTGGCAACAAACTACAATCGAAGAAATAAAAATGCGAGACTTTATGAGTTGGGAAATATTTATCTTCCGAAGACACTTCCGCTGACTGAGCTGCCGGAAGAACGGATGCAGCTTACGCTGGGGATGTACGGCGAGGGAGATTTCTTTACGATGAAAGGTGTCGTGGAGGAATTCTTTGAGAAGATTGGCATGACAGGAAAAGAAAAATATGATCCGAGTGCAGGCAAACCGTATCTGCATCCGGGACGTCAGGCAAATATCATTTACGACGGAAAGATTGTGGGATATCTGGGAGAGGTGCATCCTGAGGTTGCCGATATGTATGGAATCGGGGAAAGAGCCTATGTGGCTGTGATCGATATGCCGGAGATCATGGAATACGCTACGTTTGACAGAAAATATGTCGGAATCGCAAAATATCCGGCAGTGACACGTGATATCAGCATGGTAGTGCCGAAAACAATTTTGGTGGGACAGATTGAAGAGGTCATAGCTGCCAAGGGCGGAAAATACCTGGAAAGCTATGCACTGTTTGATCTGTACGAGGGTGCGCAGATTAAAGAAGGCTTTAAATCTGTTGCATACTCTATCGTTTTCCGCGCGAAGGATAAGACTTTGGAGGAGTCGGATGTGTCTGTTGCAATGGAAAAGATACTGGGCGCATTGGAAAGCATGGGGATTGAATTGAGAAAGTAGGAAAGCAGAGTGAAAACAAGTGATTTTTATTATGACTTACCGGAAGAATTGATCGCACAGGATCCGTTGGAAGACCGTTCTTCTTCCCGCTTGCTTGTATTGAACAAGGAGACGGGAGAAAGGGAGCATCGTGTATTCAGAGATATTATCGAGTATCTGCATCCGGGGGACTGTCTGGTGATCAATGACACGAAAGTGATTCCGGCGCGTCTGATCGGAGAGCGAGTGGGAACCGGAGCGAAGATCGAGGTACTCCTTCTGAAACGAAAAGAAAATGATGTATGGGAAACACTGGTGCGTCCGGGAAAGAAAATGAAGATCGGGGCGCAGGTCAGCTTCGGAGACGGACTTTTGATCGGGGAAGTGATCGGTATCGTAGAAGAGGGAAACCGTTTGATAAAGTTCCGTTATGAGGGAATTTTTGAAGAGGTGCTGGATCGGCTCGGACAGATGCCGCTTCCGCCGTATATTACGCATCAGTTGAAAGACCGTAACCGTTATAATACGGTTTATGCAACACATGAAGGATCGGCGGCAGCGCCTACGGCAGGCTTGCATTTTACCCCGGAACTTCTGGAAGAAATTCAAAAAAAGGGTGTGGATATCGCACGAGTTACGCTTCATGTAGGCTTGGGAACGTTCCGACCGGTCAAAGTGGAGAATGTGACAGAGCATCATATGCATTCGGAGTTTTATCAGATTGACGAAGAAGCGGCTGAAAAGATAAATCGAGCGAAAGCAGGAGGCGGCCGCGTAATCTGTGTCGGGACGACAAGCTGCCGTACAATCGAATCTGCGGCAGCAGAGGACGGTCATCTGAAGGCTTGCAGTGGTTGGACAGAGATTTTTATCTATCCGGGATATAAGTTTAAGGTGTTAGATTGCTTGATCACGAATTTCCATTTGCCTGAATCTACGCTGATCATGCTGATTGCGGCTCTGGCGGGGCGGGAGCATGTGTTGGAAGCCTATGAGGAAGCAGTTCGGGAAAGGTATCGGTTTTTCTCGTTTGGGGATGCGATGTTTAT
>CAUWKK010000059.1:0-11147 GCA_963559385.1 uncultured Schaedlerella sp. | reverse complement strand
ATTTTAATGACAATGGTAATGCCACGCACGAACATTTCTAAGGAAGTGACCGCATACGCCGCTATATCCGCTTAACCGAGCTTGTACCCGAAATTCTGCAAATGGTGGATGAACGACAGATTGCGTTCCGCCCTGCGGTGGAAATTTCTTATCTTTCCGAGGAACTGCAATATACTCTGCTTGAAGCGATGGAATATAATGACGCCACGCCCTCACTTGCACAGGCTATCAAAATGAAAAAGTATATGCAGGAGGGCAAGCTGACAGATGGGGTTATCAGTTCCATTATGGAAGAAGAAAAGCCGAACCAGAGAGAAAAGCCTGCCTTCCGTGATGAAAGGATAACCAAGCTCATTCCCAAATCTGTACCCAAAGGGAAAGAATCCGATTTTGTGGTCAAGGCGTTGGAGTTTTATAACCGCCATCTGCAAAGAAGCAAGGCACAGGAACGATAGCCACACATCAAGGGACAGGTCTGTCTGCTTGGGGGGATAGCCTTTTTTTTCGCTTTCCCCCTCTCCACACCTCTCCCCCTTAATACTGCCAGTTACTATCCGAGAAAAGAAAAACAATAAGCTGCCAGAGGGCGGCTTTTTTCGGTTAGCAGGCAATATCTATTTTCAATATCAACAGGAGGTAAATGATGAAATTCAAAAAAATATTCCAAAAGGCTGCGGCGGTTGTGATGGCTGCGGTTACGGTATTCTCCGTACTGCCTGACACCACAGCCTTTGCAGCCGTAGGAGATGTTGGTACGGTTTCCTTTTCACACACCTATGACGGGAACGGAAATGCAATGAGGTACAATTCAAGTGCCAACATCAACGGTTATATCGCAGGCGGTACGGGTGACTATAAATACCGTATGTTTGTGGATGGCGACACAGCATTTTGTTTACAGCCGGGTGTACCGCTAAAAACGGGCAACACCCTGAAAGAAGCATCTTCCGAAGCATGGAACGCTCTTTCGGGAAGCCAGAAAAAAGCAGTTGGGCTTGCCCTGCTCTATGGGTATCAGGGAAACCGAGGAAATCTGTCTGGATCAGACGATGAGAAATGGCTTGCGACCCAGACTCTTGTATGGGAGTTTGTTACGGGATGCCGTGAAGCCACAGGCTCCTATGTACTTCGCTCTGAACGCAAGAAAGCCGACTGGCTGTTACACCAATCGGCTATGTATCCATTTCTATATTCAGTTTTCAATTAAGGATAAGGCTTTCTGTATCTGCTCCATATCCCACCTGTCGGGGAAAATGACCGCCATGATACGGAACGCATCATATAAGCCTGCCAAATAGGAATAATCAGAGTATTCCAAGCTCTGCCTATCTCTGTAATCTAAAAAAACATCACAGACCTTTCTCTGTTCCATTGTCAAATCAAGTTGTTCATAGTTTCGTTCCGCCTTATCCCTTTCGTCGCTTTCTTTTTGATAATCCTCGCTGCGTGTGAGCATTTTATAAACGGTATCTTCTTTTAATTTCTCCGCTGCAATTTTCACAAGCTCGGCAAAATCTTTGTCATACATCACAACCTCCTACACCAATACTTTTAGTTTCTTCACAGGGGCGTTTATGACTTTGACAATCAGTTCATCAACACAGTCTGTATATCTGCCTTGCTGAATAAGTTGATTTTTCAATTCCACAAGGCTATGTAAAAGGATTGTTCTTTCCTCACTATCCAGATATGCGTGGTATTTTGTTTCTCTCATTGTCAGCACCTCCGTTCTTGACTTCATTATATAGAAGAACGGTCAGGGTACTCAAATGTGTAAATAGGGGTAAAAAAATAAGCGTACCACTATTTCTAATGATACGCTTATGACTATTAAATCACCTCAAAATGCTTCAAAGCGTCCTTTATCGCTTCCACTTTCTCTGCCGTCGGATGTTTCCTCGGCTGTTTCAGTTCTTCTACTGCATTAGGAGCATCATACATCGGCAAGCCTAAATCCCTTTTTACCTCCGCAATATATGCGGTATGTACCTTGAAGCCATATTTCGCTTCTATGTACTCCTTTATCATTTTGTAGGTAACTCTCTCTTTTGGCTTATACGCTTCTGCTCTTTTAGCAATATTATCAAGCGGCACTTTGCCCTCACCCTCACCAAACTCGACTTTTACATTGATTACACTGTCAGGTTTTTTGTGGGAAAGCAGTACAACCGTCTCCACATGCACACTCATCGGGAACTGATCAACCGCTCTCCATTTCACTAGCTCATATGCCCCGCTACTGCATAAATATTTTAAATCCCTAGCCAGCGTCGCAGAATCACAACTCACATACACAATTCGCTCCGGTTTCATGTCCAACATCGTTTTGAGCAGCGACTCTTCACAGCCCTTTCTCGGAGGGTCTACTACGATCACATCTGCACGTGCCGTCTCTCCGGGATGCTCCCTTGTATATTTTTCATAGTATGCAGGCAGGATCTCTTCTGCCTTTCCCACATAAAATTCTGTATTCTCAATTCCGTTAATCTTTGCATTTCTCCTGGCGTCATCAATCGCCTGCGGAACAATTTCCACACCGTAAACTTGCTGTGCCTGCTGTGCCAGAAAAAGTGAGATTGTTCCGATTCCACAATACAGATCCCAGACAACCGCCTTTTTCTCCTCCCCACTCTTCAAGCCTGCGTAAGCAAGCGCAAGTTTATAGAGCTTTTCCGTCTGTACCGGATTGACCTGATAAAAAGACAGCGGAGAAATTTGATACTGCACTGTTCCGATATAGTCTGTAATATATCCCTGCCCCCAGAGAACCTCGTAAGACTCCCCCATAATTACATTACTCCGCTTCGTATTCGGACTTACAGAAATACTTTTCATCCCCTGTATCTTACACAATTGTCCGATCAATTCCTCTTGATACGGAATCCATTCCGTTTTCCCTTTTTCTTTATTGACCACAAAACAAACCATGATTTCTTTTGTTGCAAACCCGAACCTGATCAACACATGACGGAGCAGACCGCTCCCCGTCTTTTCATCATAGGGAGAAATCCGATGCTTTTCCATAAAATCCAGTATCAACTCTAAAATTTCTCTATTGACTGCCACGCCCAATGCACAATCGGTATTTGCAATAATATCATGCGTGCGCCCCGCATAAAATCCTGTCACCGGATTGCCGTTCTTATCAGTTCCAAACGGAAACTGTGCCTTATTCCGGTAATAAAACGGCTCTTTCATTCCTACGATCGGT
Organism: uncultured Schaedlerella sp.; assembly: GCA_963559385.1. GTDB lineage: Bacteria > Bacillota > Clostridia > Lachnospirales > Lachnospiraceae > Schaedlerella. The sequence goes on along the minus strand of CAUWKK010000059.1, from coordinate 7,936 downwards.
TCCATTGTTTTTTCCAAATGCTCTGTGGCAAATCCACCGATCCGCTCAAGATTGTCGTATACTTTTTTCTGTTTGAAAATAAGCTGCTGTTCATAAGACATTTCCTGAATCTGACAGCCCCCGCATTTTCGTGCAAATCTGCATTTCGGCTCGACTCGGTATTTGGACGGAGTTACCACTCGAATCAAACGTGCATACCCATAATTCTTCTTTGCTTTCATTACCTTCGCTTCGACCACATCTCCGATCACCGCATCCTTAATAAACAGCGTATAGCCGTCCACTTTTCCGATTCCCTCACCGGTCACCCCTATATCCTCAATCTTTACGATCACCGTATCATTTTTCTGCATATCCATTTTCCTATCCACAAATCCGCCTTACTGCTGCTTTGTTTCTTCCTTATCTATTATTTTTTATTATTTTGTCCCTTATCATATGAGGGCATCGAACCGATGCCCTCATATCTTTTCTGTATGCTGCCGGGAGCAAAAGCCCCACAAAGCTCTCTTCTCGAACTGCTATGCTGCGCGCTCTTACAATTCCACAGCTTTCTGTTACACTTTTACACTTCACTTGTTCTGCGCAGATTCGATTCAAACAATCGATTGAATCCTAGCCAGTCCGTTCCTTTTTTATCTCTGAAAATTTCTTTTAAGGTCTGCATTTTAGCATCTGCATTATCTGCCAGATTCAACGCAACTGCCTCCGCCAATGCCGGTTTTTTCGGAGAACCAAATTCCAATTCTCCATGATGTGCAATGATGCAGTGCTTCCATTCATTGGCAAGCACCTGCGGAAAATCCGGAATCGTGCGGATTGCCTCGCTCAACATCTCCACACCGATCACGATATGACCAAGCAATTGCCCCTCATCCGTATAATCATTATCCGGAAAAGCGGACAGTTCTCTTGTTTTTCCGATATCATGACAGAGCGCAGATGCGATCAGCAAATCTTTATTGATGATCTCATATGCCCCTGCAAAATATTCGCACAGACGGAGTATGCTTAACGTATGCTCCAAAAGTCCGCCCGCAAATCCGTGATGTACTGTCTTCGCCGCAGAATGTCCCTTAAACATTTTAATAAATTCCGTATCCCGAACGAAATAATATTCCACTGCCTGCCGCAAATACGGATTAGAAATTCCCTGAACATATCCAAGCAATTCCTCATACATCACATCAACGCTCTTCTCTGAGGTCGGCATATAGTCAGCCGGATCATACTCTCCCTCCGACGCCTTACGAAGCTGTTTGATATTCAATTGCAGATTGTTATTGTATGTAATCACATCGCCGACAACCTCAATAAAATCCTTTTCCTCATAATCCGCAATTCCCTGCGAATTCGGATCCCATATTTTTCCGTCCAGTATACCTGTCTTATCCTGTAAGATCAAGTTGTCATACGGCTTTCCGTTTCGTGTTTCCGCCGAACGTTTTCCTTTACACAAATAAATATTTCTGATCGTCTCGCCTTCATGTAAGTCTTTAATATATCTCATCGTTTATTTATCCTCTTTCCAATCTGTTTTTCATTCACTTCTCCGGTCATTCCCGGCTTCCCACGCTCAAAGAAAAGGTCGCATCCACATAACCGCCCGAACCTCTCCTTTGTCCTTGTACTTCCACAGTATCTCCCGCCGTAGTTTCCAAAAGCGCTGTCTCAAATGAGGTTATTCCTGTTACAGCCTGCCCATTCACTCGCTGGATCACATCCCCGTTCTGGATCCCGGATGCCATTGCCGGAGAATCGCTCTCCACCTGTGTCACATAAAGTCCCTCAGGAATTTCCTGTTCCTTGGAAATTACCGTTGTTACCGCTACGCCATAAATCCCTGCATAAGGCACTTTTTTCCCGTTCAGCATCAGTTCCAGCACTGCTTTTAAATCTGAGACTGCAAGTGCATTTGCCGTCACCTCGTCATTGCCGGCTTCTGCCGCATTCAAGATTCCCTGGCGGATCAGTCCGATCACTTCTCCGCTCTGATTTACCAGAATTCCGGTTCCCCCATGCGCCGCCTCTATATTGGTTGCGATCACACTGCATTGTCCGTCCGAAAACACCTTGTTGTATTCTACCGAACTCACAATCCCATATCCAAGACCGCCTTCATATCCAAACATATTTCCAAGACCGATCACAACGTCTCCCTGTGTCACAACATTAGAGTTTCCGAGCTTTGCCACTTGGATCTGATTCCCGCTGCTGTCTGAAATTAATTTTTTAGAGACACTGAAAACAGCAAGTCCCCTGTTCTTATCCTGTATTTTTAAAGCTGCCTCCGGACTGCTCCCGTCTGCCAGCAACGCTTCCCACTTAGTTCCCGCACCGCACACTGCATTATCAGCCAAAATCAGCAATTCCTGTCCAGTATCTGCCGCAATAATGCCGGTGCTGCAATTCTCATTCGGCTTTGTCCTGCCCTGCTTTTCCATCCAATCTGTTTCCGATTCTGTCCGAACAGATACCACACTCCGCTTTGCTTCCTTTGCCGTCATATACAGACTGTCCATCATCTGCTCATAATTATTGACATCTAAGATCTGAGACTCTTCTGCCGACTGATTTTCCGCCGTTTCTTCCTCCGGGAGTTCTTCATCTTCAGGAATCGTGACCTGTTCCGTCTCCTTACCAAATGTTTTCTGCGCCCATGGTTTCAGCGCAAAAAAACTACAGCAGGCAAATAATCCGATGATCATCCCGTACAGCGCCATTCTGGCAAATTGTACAAACAACTTTTCCCTGCTTATTGTTTTGGGTTTTATCGTTTCTTTCAAAAAAGAAAACGTTTCTTCTGTGTTCCTGTCCTGTTCGCTCTGAACTCCGTTTTCTTCTCTGCTTTCTTCCGGCTTCAGCTTTGAATCGTGTTCATATTGCATAGGCATTTCTCCTCCGAATTTTAGTATAACCGATTCCCTTGAATTCTTCAATAATTATCCTTTTCATAATGGAGCAAATAGAGTAGAATAGAGAGGAAACTTAAAAAGAATTTAAAAAGGATTATCTATGAATCAAAAAACATTAACCAAATTAGAATATAACAAAATCATTACCATGCTGGAAGAACAGGCATCCTCTTTTCGCGGCAAGCAGCTCTGCCGTCGTTTAAAACCGATGATAGATCCTCAGCGGATCGACACTGCACAGGAGCAGACCGCCGCAGCATTCACACGCATCGTCAAAAAAGGACGCATCTCTTTTAGCGATGCCTTTCCGGTAGAAGAATCTATGAAACGTCTGGAAATCGGCGCAGCACTTGGAAGCGGAGAGCTTCTTCGCATCTGCAAAGTATTAAAAACAGCCGCCCGTGCCAAAGCCTACGGCCGGCATGAGACCCAGGACGATGCTGCCGACTGTCTGGACGCTTATTTCGAACAATTGGAACCGCTCACCTTGCTGAGCAATGAAATCGAACGCTGTATCATCAGTGAGGAAGAAATCAGCGATGATGCCAGCGCCGCACTCAAGCATATCCGTCGAAGTATCCACGGACTCAATGATAAGGTACACAGTACACTGAATACGTTGGTGAACGGCTCTCTTCGAACATATTTGCAAGACCCGATCATCACAATGCGCGGAGAACGTTACTGCATCCCTGTCAAAGCAGAGTACCGTGGGCAGGTTCCCGGAATGATCCACGACCAATCCTCCACCGGCTCTACTTTATTCATCGAGCCCATGGCTGTTGTAAAGCTCAATAACGACTTAAAAGAGCTCTACGCAAAGGAACAGGAAGAAATTCAGGTTATCCTCGCCCGCCTGAGCGAAGATGCCGCAGCATATATCGAGGAAATCCGTACAGATTACCGCGCACTCACCGATCTGGATTTCATTTTCGCAAGAGGACAGCTTGCCTATTCCATGAACGGAAGCCGCCCACTCTTAAACACAGACGGTCGAATCCACATTCGTTCGGGAAGGCACCCGCTTCTGGATGCCCGAAACGTTGTTCCTATCACTGTAACATTGGGAGAGGACTTTTCTCTTCTGATTGTCACCGGTCCCAACACCGGGGGAAAAACGGTATCACTCAAGACAGTTGGTCTGCTCACACTCATGGGACAGGCAGGTCTGCATATTCCTGCGGCAGACCGTTCCCGGATTGCAGTATTCAAACAAATTTATGCCGATATCGGAGATGAACAGAGCATTGAGCAAAGTCTGAGTACATTTTCCTCTCATATGACAAACATCGTATCTTTTTTAAAGGATGTGGACAAGGATTCCCTCGTTCTCTTCGATGAATTGGGAGCCGGAACCGATCCCACCGAGGGCGCCGCACTGGCGATTGCGATTTTGTCGCATCTGCATACAAAAGGAATCCGTACCATGGCCACCACGCATTACAGCGAATTAAAGGTCTATGCACTGACAACCGACGGCGTAGAGAACGCCTGCTGTGAATTTGATGTCGAAAGCCTGAAGCCGACATATCGCCTCCTCATCGGCGTTCCCGGAAAAAGTAATGCTTTTGCAATTTCCGGCAAGCTCGGACTGCCGGATTACATCATTGAGGATGCCAAAACCCGTTTGTCCGAACACGATGTTTCTTTCGAAGATCTGCTCGGAGATCTGGAAGACAGCCGCCGTGTAATTGAAAAAGAGAGGGATGAAATAAAGAGTTATAAGCGCGAAGTAGAACATCTGAAAAATCAAGCCCTTCACAAGCAGGAAAAACTAGAAGAACAGCGAGAACGTATTCTGCGGGAGGCAAACGAAAAAGCCAATGCAATCCTAAGAGAAGCAAAGGAAATGGCAGACGAAACTATGAAAAATTTCCGCAAATTCGGAAAAGAAGGAATTTCCGCAGCCGAGATGGAAAAAGAGCGGGAACGTCTGCGCCGGAAGATTAAAGACACTTCCGCCAAATCCTCGCTTATTCCGCAGAAGCCAAAGAAAGCACACAAGCCGTCCGACTTCAAACTGGGCGAATCCGTCCGGGTACTCAGTATGAATCTGACCGGAACTGTCAGTTCCCTTCCGGACTCCCGCGGAAACGTCACGGTTCAAATGGGAATCCTCCGTTCGCAGGTCAATATTTCCGATCTGGAGATCATAGATGAGCAAAATCCATATGCTGCCAAACGCACGAAACAAACCGGAGGTAGCAAGATTAAAATGAGCAAATCCATGTCTGTCAGTCCGGAACTCAATCTTCTGGGAAAAACCGTAGACGAGGCTGTCGCAGAGTTGGATAAATATCTGGATGACGCCCTGCTTTCCCACTTGAGCAGCGTCCGCATCGTACACGGCAAGGGGACCGGCGCACTCCGAAAAGGCATCCACGAATATCTGCGCCGTCAGAAACATGTAAAATCCTTTCATCTGGCAGAATTCGGCGAAGGAGATGCCGGTGTGACAATCGTAAATTTTTCATAGAAAAGGAGATCCTATGAACAAGCAGAAAATTTTGATCGTAGACGATGACGAAAACATCGCCGAGCTTATTTCACTCTATCTGAATAAGGAGTGTTTTGATACAAAAATGGTATATAACGGAGAAGATGCCCTCACAGCCTTCGATTCCTACCGTCCGAATCTTGTTCTTCTGGACTTGATGCTTCCGGGAATCGACGGCTATCAAGTATGTCGGGAAATCCGCGCTAAATCTCCCACTCCGGTCATCATGCTGTCCGCCAAAGGAGAGGTCTTTGATAAGGTATTGGGACTGGAACTGGGAGCAGACGACTATATTATGAAGCCTTTTGATTCCAAAGAAATGGTCGCCCGCATCCGAGCCGTGCTGAGGCGCTATCAGTCCGCAAAACCGGAACCGCAAGAGACAGATCATATTAAGCGTGTTGTCTACGAAAATCTGGAGATTAATCTGACCAATTATTCCGTTACCTGTGACGGACACCCTGTAGATATGCCACCCAAGGAACTGGAATTATTATATTTCCTCGCTTCCTCGCCAAATCAGGTCTTCACACGAGAACAGCTTCTGGATCAGATTTGGGGATATGAGTACATCGGCGACACCCGCACAGTAGACGTTCACATCAAACGGCTTCGTGAAAAAATCAAGGATCATGCAGACTGGAGTCTGAGTACTGTCTGGGGCATCGGCTACAAATTTGAAACTCGATAAAGGATTTTGACATGAAAAATACACTGTACCTGAAATTCATCTGGTTATACATCGCCTTTGGATTTTTAAGTCTTTTTACGGCAGCAACCCTAGGGCATCAGCTTTTATTAAATCAAATAAAGGAAAACACTTCCCAGAACCTCTACCGGGAAGCCAACTTAATCGCAACGAACTATCTGCCCTCTTATTTTCAGGAAAGCACCACTTCCTGGTCGGTGCATGCCCAACTAAATGCCATGCAGATCTATCTGGATTCCTCGCTCTGGTTTGTAGAGGCAGACGGAACTCTGATCACGGCATCTAACACAGAACATACAGCTGCACCGGCAGCTATATCCGACTTCGATCCTGCCGAAATTGCCGGAAGTCAATATATCGTCGGTACTTACCACGATTACTTTCAAGAAGATATGATCACCGTCATGGCGCCTGTCATCAAAGGCTTCCGCACAGAAGGCTACCTTTTAATACACAAACCGATTTCTACAATTGAACAGGACGTCTCCGGACTGATGCTTCCCGTTTATATTACACTTGGCGTCGTATATGCTCTGGCATTTTTGATCCTGCTCGGATTTCACTTTTTCATCTACCGTCCACTGCGTAAAATTATCGATGCGGCTACCCAGTACGCGTCCGGCAATCTAAACTACGAAATTCCGATCTACACCCATGATGAAATCGGATATCTCTCTGCCTCGCTGAATTACATGTCTTCCCAATTAAAAGATATGGAGGATTACCAGAAAAAAATCGTAGCAAACGTTTCTCACGACTTTCGTTCCCCACTGACCTCGATCAAAGGATATGCGGCCGCAATCGCGGACGGAACGATTCCGCCGGAATTGCATGAAAAATATTTAAAAATCATTCTCTTTGAAACCGAACGGCTGACCGATCTGACACAAGATCTTCTGACCCTCAATGCATTTGATACAAAAGAACTCTTATTAAACAAGACTAAATTCGATATTCAGGAGGCGATCAAACACACAGCAGCATCCTTCGAAGGAATCTGTACTGAAAAACACATTTCTATCGAACTGCTCCTTCTTCCTGATACAACTTATGTCTATGCAGATCAACGAAAAATCCGTCAGGTTCTTTATAACCTGTTGGACAATGCGATTAAATTCAGTGAAAAAGACTCCTCTGTCATTGTCGAGGTCGTCCGCAAAAATGATAAAATTTTCATTTCAATCAAGGACAATGGAATGGGAATCCCCAGAAAAGATCTCAATAAAATCTGGGAACGCTTCTACAAATCCGATCTTTCCCGTGGGAAAGACAAAAAAGGAACCGGATTGGGGCTTTCCATTGTAAAAGAGGCAATTCTGGCACACGATGAGCATATTAACGTCATAAGTACCGAAGGGGTCGGCACTGAATTTATTTTCTCATTGACTCGTGTAGAGGAATAACTTTTCCAAATACTTCTTTTTTAACCCTTTTTATATTCATTTATAATATAGCTTGACAAACTATACTATAGTTCATATAATATAGTAAAAGGTATTATACTATTTTTTTTAGGAGGACTATATTATGAAAAAAAATTTAATGATCTGCTCTTTTGCCATAGGAATTTCTTCCCTATTCTTCTCTTTAAACGCATTTGCAATGCCGAACAATACAGACAGCTACATTACCAAAGCCGAGGCAAAAGCCATTGCCCTGCAGCACGCAGATTTAGAGGAAGCCGAAGTAAGATTTGTAAAAGGAACACTTGACTACGACGACGGAAGAGCCGAATATGAAGTAGACTTCCGTCAGGGTGGCTTAGAGTATGGATATATGATCGATGCGTCTACCGGAAAAATATTAGAATATGAT
>CAUWKK010000058.1:0-11156 GCA_963559385.1 uncultured Schaedlerella sp. | reverse complement strand
AGCAATCCGGATACGGATGCTTTTTGGGGAATACCTTCCAGAAATATGAATTATCACTTAAAAGACGTTGTAGATGTCGGCGATAACTTTTTATATGAATATGATTTTGGTTCAACCACAGAATTGGTATTAAATATACATAGCTGTCGCGATGGAGAAAAAAGAATAATGAAATTGTAATTTTATCAAGAAATAATCCTCCTAAAATTCTTTGTAGTAACTGCGAACAAAATGAGGCGAAAGGGGTTAATCCAGAAGGATATTATGAAGGAGAGCCTTTTTGGTGCGATGAGTGTTTAGAGGCAAAAAACGATGAAGAGGGAGAAGATTATGAACCGGAATTTTTATTGCCGGTTTGTAATTCTCCAAGAATGGGTGTATGCGGATATGAGGGCAGTGACAGTTATCCGGATCAATTTGAGCCAGATGAACAATAAAATACTTGCAAATTGGTTTGGGAAAGATTTTATTTTAGGGTTTCCGATCTGGTGGTATGTAGCACCGACAATCGTAAATACTTTTTTGGAAAAATATAATTTCTCAGGTAAAAAGATCACATTGTTTGCTGCTTCCGGAGGAAGCGGATTTGGAAATACGGTAAGAGAACTGCAGACTTCTGCACCGGACAGTGCGATTGCAGAAGGAAAGATATTTAATAACGTAACTAAACAGAAAACTGCTGAATGGGCAGGAACATTATAAGATTGGAGAGGAGTACATGAAAAAAATGTGCAGACAGCAGGAAGAAATGCATTAGGGGAATTTGCACCACAGTTTGCTCATTTCAATGATGATGTCCTTTTTGGAGAGAACTGGAACAATCAGGATATTGATGTAAAGATGAGAAGCATTATTGCGGTAGTGGCGTTGATGTCTTCTGGTACTACAGATTCTTCCTTGAAATGCCATTTACAGAATGCAAAGATATATGGTGTGAACCGGTTACTGATGAAAAATAGCTATTATAATCTTTCTGAAATTTGACAAATAGATTTATGGAAAGGAAAAAATAAATAGTATTTTACAGATGCGTATGGTATATTATAATCGTAATTGAAGTGTGAATTACAAATCAAGTGCGTAGACGTTGCAGATTTAGTTTTGTAAACGTTTTCGGAACATACAATTTCAAAAGATTTTATAGCTCCTCAGGACTTTGGTTCTGGGGAGTTTTGATTCTCATTTGCAGTGGTGTATGGTAGAATCAAAAAAGAAACAAAATTTGCTAGAAGAGGAGATAAAAATGAGACGTGAACTGGATATAAATGAAGTATCGGATGGGAAGTTATATACCTCTAATGATATGGTGAAAATGGGATGTGATGACTGCAGCGGCTGCTCAGACTGTTGTGAGGGGATGGGGGAGTCTATTCTTCTGGATCCCTATGATATCTATCAGTTGACAAAAAATCTGGGATGCAGCTTTGATGCATTGTTAGGTGGTGGAACTTTGGGGCAAGAGGTGATCGGACTGGGGATTGTGGACGGCCTGATCCTTCCGCATCTTAACATGGTGGGTGAATGGGAAAGGTGTGTCTTTTTGAGTGATGAGGGGCGGTGTAAGATTCATGCTTTTCGTCCGGGATTTTGCAGACTGTTTCCGCTGGGGCGGATTTATGAAAACGGAGGTTTTCGATATTTTCATCAAGTGCATGAGTGCAAGAAAGCGCATAGAACAAAAGTGAAGATCAATAAATGGCTTGGGATTCCGAATTTGAGAAAATATGAGCGGTTTGTATTAGAATGGCATGATTTCTTGGAAAAAGTCGGAAAAGAAGTACATGAGAGCGGCGATGAAAATGCTGTAAGGCAGACGGGCTTGAGTTTACTTTATGTATTTTATCGAAAGTCTTACGATTTCGACAGAGATTTTTATGAACAGTTTGATGAAAAAATGAAACATGTGATTGAATTCGTAAGAGGAAAATGAATACTGTATATATACAGTATTGACAGTATAGATAGAATAGTATATACTGTACTTGTGGCTTAAGTACAGGTTCGGGATTGGTGCACAGATTCCGGAGACATCAGAGTGGATCGGAGATTTGTTTTGCTGTAAATTGACTTCCTGTTATCGGCAGCGTACAGGTGTCCGGCTCTCTGAAATATTTAAACAGGAAGAAAACGTATGGAAATTATTTTGAGCAATGTAAGTGGGAAACCGATTTATGAACAGATTACGTCCCAGATCAAGGGGATGATTATGAAGGGGGAACTGAAACCCGGAGATTCCATGCCTTCGATGCGGAAACTGGCAAAGGAACTCCATGTCAGTGTGATTACGACGCAGAGAGCGTACGATGACCTTGTGAAAGATGGATTTATCGTTACGGTTCCGGCGAAAGGAACGTTCGTTTCTGCGCAGAATCAAGAGTTCATTCGCGAGGAGAATCTTCGGAAAATTGAAGTGCTTCTAAGTGAGGTTAGTGAGATTGCCAGACAGAATAATGTAACTCTGGAAGCTTTAAAGGAAACACTGGACTTGTTGTATCGGGAGCAGGAAGAATCATAATTTTTGAAAAGAATCAAAAGAGAGGGAGACAGAATGGAGAATGCGATTCAAATTAAGAACTTGTCCAAGGAATACAAAGATTTTTCCTTGAAAAATATAACACTAAATATACCTGAAGGAACGGTAATGGGACTGGTTGGCGCTAATGGCGCCGGAAAGTCTACGCTGTTGCAGTCTTTGCTTGGGGTGATAACCTCTGATTATGATGAGGTGAAGATTTTGGGGAAGGATATGCGGGGAGAGGAAAGGAAAATCAAAGAAGAGATTGCGGTTATCTTTGATGCCAGCCACTACAGTCTGCAATACACACCGAAATTTATTGGGAAATTTTTGTCTAAAATATATCAAAACTGGGATATGGAGAAATATAATGAGTATCTGACACGGTTTCAGCTTCCGGCGGATAAAAAATTGAAAAAGTTCTCTAAGGGAATGAAAATGAAACTGGAGTTTGCGATTGCGTTCAGCCATGATCCTAAGGTGCTGATTTTGGATGAAGCGACCAGTGGACTGGACCCGATTTTCCGGGATGAGATATTGGAGTTGATCCGGGAGTTTACGGTGGAGGAGAACCATACAGTACTGTTGTCTTCCCATATTACAAGTGATCTGGATAAAATAGCAGATTATATTGCGTTTATCCATGAAGGGGAATTACAGTTTGTAAAAACCTATGATGAAATTCAGGACAATTATGGGATTTTGCATTGCGGACAGGATTTTTTTGATACGTTGCGGGATGAGGATATCGTATCCTTCAAAAAAGAGGCTTATGAATATAAGGTGTTGGTGAAAAATAAGAGTGAGATTCGGAATGTATTTCCGGAATTGGAAATGGAGAAGGCGTCGATCGAAGATATTATGTTGTTTTATGTGAAAGGTGAGGTGTGATTATGTGGGGGATTATCCAAAAAGATTTTTACGATTCATTTTGTGTACCGAAGAATCTGGTGAATACGGTATTTGGTCTGGGTTTATGCTGGCTGCTTGTGTGGCTGTTGGGGGCAGATGAATACATGCTGATGCTAATGGTTACTATGGCAATTCCGATGACTTCGGTCAGCGTGCTGGAATTTGCGATAGAGCAGGATGAGCTGGTTAGGTTTGATGATATACTTCTTACCTATCCGATCAGTAAGAAGAAAATTGTGTTGGCGAGATTTATTGACAGTTTTTTGTTTACAGCAGGCTGTTCTGTGTTTACTGCCGCAATGCTTCTGTGGTATGGCGTCGGAAATCGGGCTATGGATATAAAAACAGCGGTTCTGCTCTGGCTGGCGAGCATTGTCGCATCACTTTTTATGCTGTCGATCAGCAGTCTGGTGTTTTTTTGGTTGGGGAATAAAAAAGGAACAATCGCGTATCTTGTTATGGTCATTGTGACTGCATTTACGTATGTGCTTGCATATTGGAATGTTCCGGTTGAAAAGATTGTGGCGCTGGGGCCGTGGAAGCTGCTTGGGATCGGCTGTGTGATTTCTCTTCTGGCAGTGACGGCAAGCTATTGGGGGTGTTTGAAAATTTATACAAGACGACATTCTTAGTGATTTTCATGGAGCGGTTTTGAGGGGAGTCCTAATCAATTTTTATTAGAAAAACTACAGAATAGAAGTTTCCTTTTTAGTTGAACTTATAAAAAGGAATGTTATAATGAGACTGTGAAAATACAGAACAGTGATGTTTCAGAGCAAAAGGAGAACTATCTATGAAGCTGTTATCCATTGAACAGGAATTAAAGAATAATGCATATCCGGGAAGAGGGATTATCCTCGGTAAAAGTTCGGACGGAACGAAAGCGGTCGCGGCATATTTTATCATGGGCCGCAGCGAGAACAGCCGGAACCGTGTGTTTGTGGAAGAAGGAGAAGGGATTCGCACACAGGCATTTGATCCGTCTAAGCTGACCGATCCGAGTCTGATCATTTATGCTCCGGTGCGTGTGCTCGGCAATAAAACGATTGTAACCAACGGAGATCAGACAGATACGATTTATGAGGGACTTGACAATCAATTGACCTTTGAACAATCGCTTCGCTCCAGAGAGTTTGAACCGGATGCGCCGAACTATACACCACGTATTTCCGGTGTGATGCATGTGGAGAAAGGTGTATATAATTATGCACTGTCTATTTTGAAGAGTAATAACGGTGATCCGGACAGCTGTCAGCGCTTTACATTTTCCTATAAAAATCCGGCGGCAGGTGAGGGACGTTTCATTCATACCTATATGCATGACGGCAATCCGCTCCCGAGCTTTGAGGGCGAGCCTAAGTTGGTTTCCCTACCGGATGATATCGAAGTGTTTACAGATGCTTTGTGGAACAGCTTGAATGAGGAGAATAAGGTTTCTCTGTTTGTTCGTTATATTGATATTGAAACGGGTGCTTATGAGAGCAGAATTGTAAATAAGAATAAGTAAAAGGTTAGGAGCGAGATCATGAAAGAATTAGAATTGAAATATGGCTGTAATCCGAATCAGAAACCGTCTCGTATTTATATGCAGAATGGAAGCGACCTCCCGATCGAGGTATTGTGCGGACGCCCGGGGTATATTAATTTTTTGGATGCGTTCAATGGCTGGTTGCTTGTGTCCGAGCTGAAGAAAGCAACCGGACTTCCGGCGGCAACATCCTTTAAGCATGTGTCTCCGGCGGGGGCAGCTGTGGGACTTCCGCTGACGGAAACATTGGCAAAGATCTACTGGGTGGATGATCTGGGAGAACTCTCGCCGCTTGCCTGTGCATATGCAAGAGCACGGGGCGCAGACAGAATGTCTTCTTTCGGGGATTTTATTGCATTGTCAGATGTGTGTGATGTTGATACTGCGAGATTAATCAAGCGAGAAGTGTCTGACGGTGTTATTGCGCCGGGGTTTGAGCCGGAGGCATTGGAGCTTCTGAAACAGAAGAAAAAAGGCAATTACAACGTGATCCGGATCGATCCGGATTATGTACCGGATCCGTTGGAGCATAAAGAAGTGTTCGGAATTACCTTTGAACAAGGAAGAAATGAGTTAAAGATTGACGATGCATTCTTTTCTGATGTCGTAACAGACAACAAGGAGATTCCGGAAGCGGCTAAAATAGATCTTGCGATTTCAATGATCACACTGAAATATACACAGTCTAATTCTGTTTGCTACGTGAAAGACGGACAGGCGATCGGTATCGGGGCAGGGCAGCAGTCCAGAATCCACTGCACTCGTCTTGCCGGACAGAAAGCGGATAACTGGTGGCTGCGCCAGTCTCCGAAGGTACTTGGTCTTCGGTTTAAAGACGGAATCGGACGCGCCGATAGAGACAATGCGATCGATCTGTACATCGGAGAGGAATATATGGATGTATTGGAGGACGGCGTATGGGAAAACACATTTGAGGTAAAACCGGAAGTGTTTACAAGAGAAGAGAAGCGGGAATGGCTGAATAAGCTGACGGACGTGGCGCTTGGTTCTGACGCATTCTTCCCGTTTGGAGATAATATTGAACGGGCGCATAAAAGCGGTGTAAAATATGTTGCACAGCCGGGAGGTTCTGTAAGAGACGATCATGTGATTGCGGTGTGCAACAAGTATGGTATGGCAATGGCGTTTACCGGAATCCGATTGTTCCACCACTAAAAGGAACACTGAAATGAATCATGATATTGACAAATGCTCTGAAACAAATTTTTGTTTTGGGGCATTTTTTGACACGAATATCTTATGAAATGAAAAACAGAAAACGGTGGGGAAACGGCACTTTCGAGAAAAAGTTTGCAAAGTCAGGGTTGTTATGAGAAAATAGAGTGATATAATAAATGAGCAATGGGAAGTGACAGTATATGATAATAGAAACAAGGAGTGCGGAGGAGACATTTCGGTTCGGGAAAGAACTTGGACAAATGGCGTCCCCGGGGCAGGTGTTTACTCTTACCGGTGATCTGGGTGTCGGGAAAACCGTGTTCACACAGGGGTTTGCAAGTGGACTTGGAGTTGAAGAGGCGGTCAGTAGTCCGACATTTACTATTGTACAAGTGTATGAAAGCGGACGGCTTCCGTTCTATCATTTTGATGTATACCGGATCGGAGATGTAGAGGAAATGGATGAGGTCGGATTTGACGACTATGTGCTGGGAGAAGGTGTTTCTCTGATCGAGTGGGCAAATCTGATTGAAGAAATTCTGCCCATACACCGTACAGAAATCAAGATAGAGAAAGATTTGGAACAGGGGTTTGATTACCGCAGGATCATAGTGGAAGAAAAATAAAAATTGGAGGCTGAGTATGAGAGTACTGGCAATTGACAGCTCGGGGCTGACGGCTACGGTGGCGATTGTAGAGGATGAACTGACAATCGCAGAATATACATTAAACTATAAAAAGACACATTCGCAGACATTGCTGCCTATGATTGACGAGATGGTGAAAATGACAGAGATGGATCTGGAGACGATCGATGCAATTGCAGTAGCGGGAGGACCGGGTTCGTTTACCGGACTGCGTATCGGGTCTGCGACTGCGAAAGGACTTGGACTTGCGCTTGGTAAACCCCTGCTTCACATTCCGACAGTAGACGGATTAGCGTATAACGTGTATGGTTGTGAGGATATCATCTGTCCGATCATGGATGCAAGGCGAAATCAGGTGTATACCGGAATGTATACGTTTTCTAAAAAGGCAGGTGAAAAAGAAGGGGTGTATCTGCGAGAGCCTGTTTTTCAAGTTATGAAGATGCAAATGGCGATTTCGGTGGAAGAACTGATCCGTCGGCTGAATAATTACGGGAGAGCAGTTGTCTTTTTGGGAGACGGAGTTCCGGTCTATGCAAATGCTTTGGAAGCAGGCTTGAAAGTGCCGTATTCATTTGCGCCGGCCTATATGAATCGGCAGAGGGCAGCGGTTATCGGTGCACTTGGTATCAAATATTATAAGGCAGGGAAGTTTGAGAGTGCAGCAGAGCATCGCCCGGATTATCTGCGTGTATCACAGGCAGAGCGAGAACGTGCAGAACGAGAAAAGAAATTTGGGATTGTTGTTCGGGAGATGAATTATGAGGATGCTGCGGCTGTGGCTGAAATGGAGCATCAGATTTTTGGGGATGCATGGAGTGAACGTGCGGTTTTGGAAACGGTGAAAAATAAGCAGACAATTTGTCTGACTGCTGAAAAGGCAGGGAGGCGGATCGGTTATCTGTTAGCTTATGCAGCCGCTGATGAGGCAGATATTGCCCGTATTGCGGTATTAAAGGAAGCCAGAAAGCAAGGCGTCGGAAGTGAATTAATCAAAAAACTGAAACAGACAGGGAAGGAAAGAGGGATTCAGAAGCTTCTTTTGGACGTGCGCCGCAGCAACAGTACAGCGAAGTTGTTTTATGTAAAGCATGGCTTTACAGAGGACGGGGTGCGTCCGGGATTCTATGAGGATCCGGAGGAGGATGCGGTTCTGATGAGCCTTATTTTACAGGAGGGCGAGGATGCGCCAATATCAGGAAAAGAAAAAAGAGATAAAGGAAGTACAGAAGATTGTCTGTAATAAATGTGGAAAAGAAATAGCGGTATCGAACGGGTGTGAGCGGTCAGGAGTTTTTTCTGTTGCTCATACGTGGGGATATTTTTCAGAAAAAGACGGAGAGAGGCATTGCTTTGATTTGTGTGAAAAATGTTACGATGAACTATTGAACAGCTTTTTGATACCGGCGGAAATAGAGGGATGATATGTTA
Organism: uncultured Schaedlerella sp.; assembly: GCA_963559385.1. Lineage (GTDB taxonomy): Bacteria > Bacillota > Clostridia > Lachnospirales > Lachnospiraceae > Schaedlerella. The sequence continues at coordinate 2,944 of CAUWKK010000058.1, read as the reverse complement.
GATGTTTGTTTACTTGGTTGTGGAGGGATGATGCCGTTGCCATATCGGTGGCTGACGTCATTGCTTACCAGATTTAATGGCAGCAGTCTGCTGATTGACTGTGGAGAGGGAACACAGATTGCGATTAAGGAAAAGGGGTGGAGCTTTAAGCCGATTGATGTGATTTGCTTTACGCATTATCATGGAGATCATATCAGTGGCTTGCCAGGGCTACTCCTTACTATGGGAAATGCAGATCGTAAAGAGCCTCTTACTTTGATCGGGCCGAAGGGTTTGGAGCGAGTGGTAAATGCGCTGCGTGTTATTGCACCGGAGCTGCCGTTTCCGATTATCTATAAGGAGATTGAGGGAGCGGAGCAAAGTTTTATGATGAATGGGTATCGGTTAAAAGCGTTCCGTGTAAATCATAATGTACTTTGTTATGGATATACACTGGAAATTGATCGTGCAGGAAAGTTTGATCCAAAGCGTGCGTTGGAGGCTGAAATCCCACAGGTATATTGGAAGCATTTACAAAAAGGAGAAACAGTAGAGTATGAGGGGCGCAGATTGACGCCGGAAATGGTATTGGGACCTCCGAGGAAAGGGATTAAGCTGACCTATACGACAGATACCCGTCCAACGAATTCGATCCGAGAGAATGCAAAAGGCTCTGATTTGTTTATATGTGAGGGAATGTACGGCGAGAAGGAGAAAGCTTCTAAGGCAGTGGAATATAAGCATATGACGTTTTATGAGGCGGCACAGCTTGCCAGGGATGCGGATGTAAAGGAGCTTTGGCTGACACATTATAGTCCGTCGCTGACCTATGCGGATGAATATATGGATGATGTGCGGGAAATATTTCCTGCAGCAAAGGCGGGAAAAGATAAAAAGTCGGTGGAACTGAAATTTGAAGATTGATCTCGAAGTTCAATGGGGGTTTCGGGTAGTCTTCGATAGAGCAAAGAAAGGCATATTTTATGAGAGAAATACAAGATATTAATATACTTGCAATTGAGAGCTCCTGTGACGAGACTGCGGCTGCGGTTGTGCATAACGGAAGAGAAGTGTTGTCAAATGTCATTTCTTCACAGATTGACCTGCATAAGCTGTATGGCGGAGTTGTTCCTGAAATCGCATCTCGTAAGCATATTGAAAAAATCAATCAAGTGATTGAAGAAGCGTTGTATGAGGCGGATGTAACATTGGATGATATTGATGCGATCGGCGTCACTTATGGCCCCGGTTTGGTAGGGGCACTGTTGGTAGGCGTGGCAGAGGCGAAGGCGATCGCTTATGCGAGAAGGCTGCCGCTGATTGGCGTGCATCATATAGAAGGTCATATTTCGGCAAATTATATTGAACATCCGGATTTGGCTCCCCCTTTTCTTTGCCTTGTGGTGTCGGGAGGGCATACGCATTTGGTGCGGGTGAAAGAGTATGGGCAGTACGAGATCCTTGGGCGTACGCGTGATGATGCGGCCGGCGAGGCCTATGATAAGGTGGCAAGGGCGATCGGACTTGGATATCCGGGAGGACCGAAGATAGACCGTCTCGCTAAGGAAGGGAATCCGGATGCGATTCTATTCCCGCGGGCGCACATGGAGGATTCTCCATATGATTTTAGTTTCAGTGGAGTAAAATCTTCTGTGCTGAATTATATTAATGGATGTCAGATGAAAGGGGAAAGCTATGATCCGGCAGATATTGCAGCGTCTTTTCAGAAAGCGGTGGTGGATGTGTTGGTAGAAAATGCAATGCGTGCCTGCGAAGAGTTTGGCGCTCATAAATTTGCGATTGCGGGTGGAGTGGCATCCAACAGCGCGCTGCGAGAGGGGATGAAGCGGGCTTGTGAAGAGAGAAATATCCCATTTTATTATCCTTCTCCGATTTACTGTACAGATAATGCGGCGATGATCGGAGCGGCAGCATATTATGAATATCTTGCGGGAACGAGACATGGTTGGGAACTGAACGCTGTGCCGAATTTGAAATTAGGCGAAAGATGAGTCGGATTTGATGGAGAAAAAGAAACGTGGGGATGACAGAATGAAGAAGAAATGTACGGCGGTCGTGCTAGCGGCGGGGCGCGGAAAGCGCATGGGAAGTGAAATACAGAAGCAGTATCTTCTTTTGGCAGGGAAACCGGTGCTGTATTATTCACTGAAAGTATTTCAGCAATCAGAAATCATCGATGATATTTGCCTTGTAGTTGGAAGCGGGGATGAAAAATATTGCCGTCAGCAGATTGTGGAGAAATATGATTTTAATAAGGTAGGACATATTGTGACCGGAGGGGCAGAGCGTTTTCATTCTGTGTGGAATGCGCTAAATGAAATAGGAGAGGAAGGGTACGTGTTTATCCATGACGGTGCCCGTCCTTTTGTAGATGAAAATATGATCAAACGTGCCTATGATGAAGTGGAAAAATGCGGTGCCTGTGTAGTTGGGATGCCGGTAAAAGACACGATTAAAATAGTGGATGAAAATCGGACTGTAGCAGATACTCCGAAAAGGGAGACTGTTTGGTTGGTGCAGACACCGCAGGTGTTTGAGACTGCGCTTGTAAAAGCCGCATATGCAAGTCTGCTCAAATCTGGACGGGAAGATGTGACGGATGATGCAATGGTAGTGGAACAGATGATCGGGCATCCGGTTCGGTTAGTAGAAGGCTCTTATGGAAATATTAAGATTACCACACCTGAGGATTTGGAAATAGGAGAAGTATTTGCGAAACGTTAAAAGGGAGGCTGAAAATACTGCGACTAAAAAACAGCAAAAAGCGGTGGGAACAGAGGGGGCAAAAGGTTGGCCGGGGGCGGGAGTGAAAAAGTTTAAATTAGTGGTTGACGTTTGATGTTATGTGTGCTAAAATATCACTTGCGTCAAAGAACGTATAATTGAATATTTGGAGAGGTATCGAAGTGGTCATAACGAGGCGGTCTTGAAAACCGTTTGTCCG
>CAUWKK010000057.1:0-11495 GCA_963559385.1 uncultured Schaedlerella sp. | reverse complement strand
AGAAAGCAAAGACACGTTCTGAAGTTTCCGGCGGCGGAAGAAAACCGTGGAGACAAAAAGGAACAGGTCATGCAAGACAGGGTTCAACAAGAGCTCCGCAGTGGACAGGTGGTGGAGTGGTATTTGCTCCGACACCGAGAGATTACTCTTTCAAAATGAACAGGAAAGAAAAGAGAGCGGCTCTGAAGTCTGCATTGACATCCAGAGTGGCAGAGAACAAGTTCATCGTTATTGACGAGCTGAAGTTCGATGAGATCAAGACAAAGAAATTCCAGGAAGTTCTGAACAACCTGAATGTAAATAAGGCGTTGGTTGTGCTTGAAGACGATAACAAGAATGCAGAGATTTCTGCAAGAAATATCGCAGGCGTTAAGGCAGCAAAGACAAACACGATCAATGTATTTGACATCCTGAAGTACAACACAGTAATCACAACTAAGGCTTGTGTTGCAGCAATCGAGGAGGTGTATGCATAATGGCTAACGTACAGTATTATGACGTGATCCTGAAACCGGTTATCACCGAGAAGAGCATGGAGCTTATGGCTGACAAGAAATACACATTTCTGGTTCATACAGAAGCTACCAAGTCTCAGATTAAAGAAGCTGTAGAAAAAATGTTCAGCGGCACAAAGGTTAAAAGTGTCAACACAATGAACATGGACGGAAAGAACAAAAGAGTTCGCGGAACTTACAAGTTCGGTAAGACAGCTAAAACTAAGAAAGCAATCGTTCAGCTTACAGCTGACAGTGCAGATATTGAGATTTTCGAGGGTCTGTAGACTTAACGAGAACAAGTCGAAGGCGCAGGTCGAGTTTTAGTCGAGACCGTTCCCAAGCGTTGGTGAAAGCGAGTGAAAACGAAGCTTGAGCCTAGGCGCACGGAACCTGATATTCCTTACAATACCAGATATCAACCTGATATCTATTGCAGTATATGATATCAATCACTTATACGCATAAAAGCGTGACAACAAATATTGAGCAAATGAAAGGAGAGACAGTAATGGGAATCAAAACATATAACCCATATACACCTTCCAGAAGACAGATGACTGGTTCTGATTTCTCTGAGATTACAAAGACAACTCCGGAGAAATCTCTGTTAGACTCCAAGAAAAGAAAAGCCGGTCGTAACAGTCAGGGTAAAATCACAGTAAGACACCGCGGAGGCGGAGCTAAGAAACAGTATAGAATTATTGACTTTAAGAGAAAGAAAGACGGAATTCCGGCAACAGTGATCGGCATCGAGTACGATCCGAACAGAAGCGCCAACATCGCTTTGATCTGCTATGCAGACGGTGAGAAAGCATATATCCTTGCTCCGGCAGGACTGACAGACGGAATGACCATAATGAATGGACCGGAAGCAGAAGTACGTGTAGGAAACTGCATGCCGCTCTCTGAAATCCCGGTTGGTACACAGATTCACAACATTGAGCTTTATCCTGGAAAAGGCGGACAGCTTGTTCGTTCCGCAGGAAACAGCGCTCAGTTAATGGCGAAAGAAGGAAAATACGCAACACTGAGACTTCCGTCCGGTGAGATGAGAATGGTTCCGATTATTTGCAGAGCTTCCATCGGTGTTGTAGGTAACGGAGAACACAACCTGATCAATATAGGTAAGGCAGGACGCAAACGTCATATGGGTATCAGACCTACAGTTCGCGGTTCCGTTATGAACCCGAATGACCATCCGCATGGTGGTGGAGAAGGTAAGACCGGTATCGGCCGTCCGGGTCCGAGCACTCCGTGGGGTAAACCGGCACTTGGTCTGAAGACACGTAAGAAAAATAAATCTTCTAACAAGTTGATCGTAAGAAGAAGAGATGGTAAGGCAATCAAATAATTAGGATTTAAGGAGGTTAGAACCTATGGCTCGTTCACTTAAAAAAGGACCATTTGCAGACGAGAGCTTACTGAAAAAGGTAGACGCTATGAATGCTGCAGGTGAGAAATCAGTTATTAAGACATGGTCACGTCGTTCTACAATCTTCCCGTCATTCGTAGGGCATACATTTGCTGTACATGACGGAAGAAAGCACGTACCGGTGTATGTTACAGAAGATATGGTTGGACACAAGCTCGGAGAGTTCGTAGCAACCAGAACATACAGAGGTCACGGAAAAGACGAGAAGAAGTCCAAAGTTAGATAATAAACAACGTTTTGAAAGGAGGGTTCATCCATGGCTAAAGGACATAGATCCCAAATCAAGAGAGAAAGAAATGAGCAGCAGAGAGATACAAGACCGTCAGCTAAGATTTCCTACGCTAGAGTATCTGTTCAGAAAGCTTGTTTTGTATTAGATGCCATCAGAGGCAAGGATGTACAGACAGCGCTTGGTATTTTGGCATACAACCCAAGATATGCTTCAAGCGTGATCGAGAAGTTATTAAAATCAGCAATCGCAAATGCTGAAAACAACAACGGTATGAGCGCCGAGAACCTTTATATTGAAGAGTGTTATGCAAATAAAGGACCGACAATGAAGAGAATCAGACCGAGAGCACAGGGTAGAGCTTATAGAATCGAAAAGAGAATGAGCCACATTACGATTGTGCTGAATGAAAGATAAGGAGGAAAATAATGGGACAGAAAGTTAATCCTCATGGCTTAAGAGTCGGAGTTATCAAAGACTGGGATTCCAAATGGTATGCAGAGAAAGATTTTGCAGACAATCTGGTGGAAGACCATGAAATCAGAACATTTTTGAAGAAGAGATTATACAGTGCCGGAATTTCCAAGATTGAGATCGAGAGAGCTTCCGACCGCGTTAAGATTATCGTTTATACAGCAAAACCGGGTGTTGTAATCGGTAAAGGCGGAGCTGAGATCGAGAAAGTAAAAGGTGAGCTTGCTCAGTTTACAGATAAGAAGCTTATCGTGGATATCAAAGAGGTGAAGAGACCGGATAAGGACGCTCAGTTAGTAGCTGAGAATATTGCACAGCAGCTTGAGAATCGTATCTCATTCAGACGTGCTATGAAATCTTGTATGTCCAGAACAATGAAAGCCGGAGCACTTGGTGTGAAGACTTCCGTATCCGGTCGTCTCGGCGGAGCTGATATGGCTCGTACAGAGTTCTACAGCGAGGGAACAATTCCGCTTCAGACATTGAGAGCTGACATTGATTATGGATTCGCAGAAGCTGACACAACTTACGGAAAAGTCGGTGTAAAGGTTTGGATTTACAAAGGCGAAGTTCTTCCGACTAAAGGTAACAAGGAAGGGAGCGATAAATAATGTTAATGCCAAAAAGAGTAAAACGTCGTAAACAGTTTCGTGGTACTATGAAAGGTAAAGCCCTGAGAGGTAACACGATTTCATATGGTGAATATGGTATTGTTGCAACAGAGCCGTGCTGGATCCGTTCCAACCAGATCGAAGCAGCCCGTGTTGCTATGACACGTTATATTAAGCGTGGTGGTAAAGTCTGGATCAAAATTTTCCCGGATAAGCCGGTAACAGCGAAACCAGCAGAAACTCGTATGGGTAGCGGAAAAGGTGCATTGGAGTACTGGGTAGCAGTTGTAAAGCCAGGTCGTGTAATGTTTGAGATTGCAGGCGTATCTGAAGAAGTAGCAAGAGAAGCTCTGCGTCTTGCAATGCACAAATTACCTTGCAAATGCAAAATCGTTTCTCGCGCAGAATTAGAAGGCGGTGATAACAGTGAAAATTAATACATTTGTAAACGAATTAAGAGGAAAATCCGTAGAGGAATTGAATCAGGAATTAGTAGCTGCTAAAAAGGAGCTTTTTAACTTGAGATTCCAGAATGCGACAAATCAGTTAGATAACACAAGCAGAATCAAAGAAGTAAGAAAAAATATCGCACGTATCCAGACTCTGATCACAGAAGCAGACCGGTAGGCTGAAAGCGATATACACTGATTGAAAGGAGTAGCAACTGTGGAAGAAAGAAATTTGAGAAAAACCCGTACAGGCAAGGTTGTCAGCGATAAAATGGACAAGACAATCGTTGTTGCAGTAGAGGACCACGTAAAGCATCCGCTGTATAAGAAAATCGTAAAGAGAACTTATAAGCTGAAAGCTCATGATGAGCAGAATGAATGCCGCGTTGGTGATACAGTAAAAGTTATGGAAACAAGACCGCTGTCCAAGGATAAGAGATGGAGACTTGTAGAAATCATAGAGAAAGCAAAATAATTGCTTTACATTTGTGAGGAGATTAAAGGAGGTTTACCTGCATGATACAACAGGAAAGTAGACTTAAAGTAGCCGACAACACAGGCGCAAAAGAGCTGCTCTGTATCCGTGTACTTGGCGGTTCTACAAGAAGATATGCCAACATCGGAGATGTGATCGTTGCAACTGTTAAAGATGCAACACCAGGCGGCGTTGTTAAAAAAGGTGATGTTGTTAAAGCTGTAGTTGTTCGTTCTGTAAAAGGCGCTCGTCGTAAAGACGGTTCTTATATCAGATTCGACGAGAACGCTGCAGTTATCATCAAAGATGATTTGAACCCACGTGGAACACGTATTTTTGGACCAGTAGCTCGTGAGCTTCGTGAGAAACACTTCATGAAGATCGTTTCTCTGGCTCCGGAAGTACTGTAAGGAGGTGCGTAAGAATGTCAACTATGAAGATTAAAAAAGGTGATACGGTCAGAGTGATCGCCGGAAAAGATAAAGACAAAGAAGGCAAAGTTCTTGCTGTAAATAAAAAAGACGGAAAAGTTCTGGTTGAAGGAGTTAATATGCTGACAAAGCACACAAAACCGAGCATGGCTAATCAGAATGGCGGTATCGTTCATCAGGAAGGACCGATTGATATTTCTAACGTAATGTATGTTCACAAAGGACAGACTACAAGAATCGGATTTAAGATGGATGGAGACAAGAAAGTCCGCGTTGCAAAAGCAACAGGCGATGTGATCGAAGACTAATTTGAGGAAGGAGGTCCTTAAACTTGAGTAGACTGAAAGAAACATATCAGAATGAGATCGTTGAAGCAATGATCAAAAAATTTGGATATAAAAATAAAATGGAAGTGCCGAAGCTTGATAAGGTTGTTATCAACATGGGCGTTGGCGAAGCAAAAGAAAATGCAAAAGTGTTAGAATCTGCAATCGCTGATCTTGAGAAGATTTCAGGACAGAAAGCAGTTGTAACAAGAGCAAAGAATTCTGTAGCGAACTTTAAAATCAGAGAGGGTATGCCGATCGGATGTAAAGTTACACTGAGAGGCGAGAGAATGTATGAGTTTGTTGACCGTTTGATCAACCTTGCGCTTCCTCGTGTACGTGATTTCAGAGGTGTGAACCCGAATGCATTTGACGGAAGAGGCAACTACGCACTTGGAATCAAGGAACAGCTTATTTTCCCGGAAATCGAGTACGATAAGGTAGACAAAGTAAGAGGTATGGATGTAATTTTCGTTACAACCGCTAAGACTGATGAAGAAGCCCGCGAACTTCTGAAACAGTTCAATATGCCGTTTGCAAAGTAATTAAGGAGGGAAATCATGGCAAAGACATCTATGAAAATCAAACAGCAGCGCAAGCCGAAATTCTCCACAAGAGAATACAGCCGCTGTAGAATTTGTGGTCGTCCACACGCATATTTAAGAAAATATGGTATCTGCCGTGTCTGCTTCCGTGAACTGGCATACAAAGGTCAGATTCCGGGAGTTAAGAAGGCTAGTTGGTAGACCGAAAGCAGCTTAGCGAAAGCGAGTCGCAGACGAAGCTTGAGCTTAGTGCGAGGTCGTTCTTGGAGCTTAGCGAGGTTTTGCCGAGCTTAGCGAGAAGAACTTCCCTGATTACAACGAATTTATAGAAGGAGGATACATCCAAATGACAATGAGCGATCCAATTGCAGATATGCTTACAAGAATCCGTAATGCAAATACTGCTAAACATGATACAGTTGATGTGCCGGCATCCAAAATGAAGATTGCAATCGCAAATATTCTTCTGGATGAGGGATATATCGCAAAATATGATATCGTAGAAGACGGAAGCTTCCAGACCATTCATATCACATTGAAATACGGTGCTGATAAGAATGAGAAAGTTATCTCCGGTCTGAAGAGAATTTCCAAACCGGGTCTTCGCGTATATGCGAACAGCGAAGATATGCCGAAGGTACTTGGCGGACTCGGTACTGCTATCGTATCTACAAACAAAGGTGTTATCACAGATAAAGAAGCAAGAAAACTCGGCGTAGGCGGAGAGGTACTCTGCTTTATCTGGTAGACCGAAAACAACTTAGTGAAAGCAAGCCAAAAGGCGCAGCTTGAACTTAGTGCGAGGTCGTTCTTGGCGCTTAGCGAGGTATTATCGAGCTTAGCAAGAAGAACTTCCTTGATTCTGGCGCTTAGGCGCACAGAACCGGTCTGGGGAGAGCAACTCCCGAAAGCAACTGAAAACAGAGCGGACACAAGCATCCGCTCCGAAAATCTAAGTTAACAGGAGGACGAAGGTATGTCACGTATTGGAAGACTGCCAATCACAATCCCGGCAGGTGTTACTGTTGAGATTGCAGAAAATAACGTAGTGACCGTAAAAGGTCCTAAGGGAACTCTGACAAAAGAGCTTCCGGTAGAAATGGAAATCAAGCAGGAAGGCGAAGAAGTAATCGTTACAAGACCGAACGATCTGAAGAAGATGAAATCACTTCACGGTCTGACAAGAACATTGATCAACAACATGGTTGTTGGTGTTACGAACGGATATGAGAAAGTTCTGGAAGTAAACGGTGTAGGTTACAGAGCAGCGAAATCCGGTAACAAATTGACACTGAACCTTGGATATTCTCATCCGGTAGAGATGATCGATCCGGAAGGTGTTGAGACAGTTCTGGAAGGACAGAACAAGATTACCGTTAAAGGAATCGACAAAGAAAAAGTTGGCCAGTACGCAGCTGAAATCAGAGACAAGAGAAGACCGGAGCCATATAAGGGCAAGGGAATCAAGTATGCTGATGAAGTGATCAGACGTAAAGTTGGTAAGACTGGTAAGAAATAATTAAGGAGGGTGTGAAAATGGTTAGTAAAAAATCAAGAAGTGAAGTTCGTAGAAAGAAACACATGAAATTACGTAACCGTTTCAGCGGTACAGCTGAGAGACCACGTTTGGCTGTGTTCAGAAGTAATAATCATATGTATGCACAGATTATTGACGATACAGTTGGAAACACTCTTGTAGCAGCTTCCACTCTTCAGAAAGACGTGAAAGCAGAGCTTGAGAAAACCAACAACGTTGATGCGGCAGCATATCTCGGAAAAGTTATCGCTGAGAAAGCAAAAGAAAAAGGTATTACAGACGTTGTCTTTGACAGAGGCGGCTTTATATATCAGGGAAAAATTCAGGCATTGGCAGACGCAGCAAGAGAAGCTGGGTTGAATTTCTAGGAAGGGAGAACACATTAATGAGACAGGAACGTATTGATGCTAGCCAGTTAGAGTTAGAAGAAAAAGTGGTATCAATCAAGCGTGTTACCAAGGTCGTAAAAGGTGGTCGTAACATGAGATTCACAGCTTTAGTAGTTGTTGGCGATGGTAAAGGCCATGTTGGTGCAGGCTTAGGAAAAGCTACTGAAATCCCGGAAGCTATCCGTAAAGGGAAAGAAGATGCAGCAAAGAAACTGATTGAAGTTGCATTGGATGAGAATGAGAGCGTAACACATGATGTTATCGGTAAATTCGGAAGCGCTTCAGTTCTGCTGAAGAAAGCTCCGGACGGTACCGGAGTGATTGCCGGAGGACCGGCACGTGCGGTTATCGAGTTAGCAGGAATCAAGAATATCCGTACAAAATCTCTGGGTTCTAACAACAAGCAGAATGTAGTACTTGCTACAATCGAGGGTCTGAAGAGCGTGAAGACTCCGGAAGCTGTTGCTAAACTTCGCGGTAAATCAGTGGAAGAGATTGTGGGCTAATTATAGGAGGTAATTATAATGGCAAATTTAAAGGTTACACTTGTAAAGTCTACCATCGGTGCCGTACCAAAGCACAGAAAGACTGTAGAAGCTTTGGGACTGAAGAAGCTGAACAAAACAGTTGTATTACCGGATAATGCAGCTACTAGAGGTATGGTACAGCAGGTTAGACATTTAGTGAAAGTTGAAGAAGAAGCATAATCATAACAGATAAGGAGGTAATATCATGGACTTATCAAACTTGAGACCGGCAGACGGTGCAAAGCAGAGTGATAATTTCAGAAGAGGCCGTGGACATGGTTCAGGAAACGGTAAGACAGCCGGTAAAGGTCATAAAGGTCAGAAAGCTCGTTCAGGCGGCACAAGACCGGGCTTTGAAGGTGGACAGATGCCTTTATACAGAAGAATACCGAAAAGAGGGTTTACGAACAGAAACTCTAAAAATATCGTAGGTATCAATGTAAGCGCGCTGGAAATTTTCGAAGACGGAGCTACAGTATCTGTAGAAACCCTGATCGAAACAGGTATCGTTAAGAATCCGAGAGACGGCGTTAAAATTCTTGGAAACGGAGAGTTAACCAAGAAGCTTACAGTACAGGCAAACGCATTCAGCGCAGCAGCTGCTGAAAAGATTGAGGCACTTGGTGGAAAAGCAGAGGTGATCTAATGCTGGAGACAGTACGAAGAGCATTTAGGATAGATGATATCCGTAAGAAATTATTTTATACATTCTTGATGCTTATCGTTGTAAGATTCGGTTCCCAACTGCCGACACCAGGGGTGGATCCAACGTTTATTCAGAATTTTTTGGCGAATCAGACCGGTGATGCATTCAACCTTTTGGATTCATTTACCGGGGGCTCGCTGACAAACTTTTCAGTATTTGCACTGAGTATTACACCATACATTACATCTTCCATTATCATTCAGCTTTTGACGATCGCAATTCCGAAACTGGAAGAGATGCAGAAAGACGGAGCGGATGGAAGAAAGAAACTCGCAGCGATTACAAGGTATACAACAGTAGCGATCGCATTGATCGAATCCACAGCGATGTCTGTCGGATTCGGACGTCAGGGGCTTCTTGTAGAGTACAATTTTGTAAATGTTGCAATTGTAGTATGTACACTGACAGCAGGGTCGGCTTTCCTTATGTGGATAGGTGAGCGTATTACAGAAAAAGGTGTTGGAAATGGTATTTCCATTGTCTTGCTGATTAATATTATTTCCCGTGTGCCGGAAGATCTGGTAAGGCTGTATACACAGTTTATTAAGGGAAAGACATTGGCAAAGGGACTGCTTGCGGCGGCAATCATTGTCCTGATCCTGCTTGTAGTAGTTGTATTTGTCATTGTTTTGCAGGGTGGTGAGAGAAGGATCGCAGTTCAGTATTCTCAGAAGATCCAGGGAAGAAAGACATACGGCGGACAGTCCTCACATATCCCGTTAAAGGTAAACACCGCAGGAGTTATCCCGGTTATCTTTGCATCCTCATTGATGCAGACGCCGATCATTATCGCTTCTTTCCTCGGAAAAGGGGAGGGAACCGGGATCGGAAGTGAGATTCTTCGTGGTTTAAATTCTAATAACTGGTGTGATCCTGACAATTTAATATATTCAATCGGACTTGTATTTTACATTATTCTTACGATATTCTTTGCATATTTCTATACATCGATTACATTTAATCCGTTGGAAATTGCAAACAATATGAAGAAAAGCGGAGGATTCATTCCGGGAATTCGTCCGGGAAAACCGACTACAGAATATCTGACAAAGATTTTGAATTATATTATTTTTATCGGTGCCTGCGGATTGGTGATCGTACAGGTGATTCCATTCTTCTTTAATGGTGTGTTCGGCGCGAATGTTTCCTTCGGGGGTACGTCACTCATCATTATTGTAGGAGTTGTACTTGAAACGATCAAACAGATCGAGTCACAGATGCTTGTTCGTAATTATACAGGATTCTTGAATAACAAGGGGAATTCTATGAAGAATAGTTTCCTGGGATACTAAAAGAAATACTTAGCTCGCTGTACTTTTTCGGATAGAAAAAGTACAACGGGTTAATGTCATATTAGGAGGATAGTATGAAGATTATTATGTTAGGAGCTCCCGGAGCCGGAAAAGGAACTCAGGCAAAAAAGATTGCAGAGAAATATGGAATACCACACATTTCTACAGGAGATATTTTCCGTGCGAATATTAAAAACGGAACAGAACTCGGTCAGAAAGCCAAAACATATATGGATCAGGGCTTGCTCGTTCCGGATGAATTGGTTGTTGATTTGGTAGTGGATCGGGTAAAGCAGGACGATTGTGAAAATGGATATGTGTTGGACGGTTTTCCGCGTACGATCCCACAGGCAGAAGCTTTGGATAAAGCTCTTGAGACACTTGGACAGAAAGTAGATTATGCGATCAATGTAGAAGTGCCGGATGAAAATATTGTCAACCGTATGTCGGGCAGAAGAGCATGTGTGGGCTGCGGAGCAACATATCACATTGTATACGCACCGACAAAGACAGAAGATATTTGTGATAAATGCGGCAGTAATCTAATTCTGCGTGACGATGATAAACCGGAGACAGTAAAAAAGCGTCTTGACGTATACCATGATCAGACACAGCCGTTGATCGATTATTATACAAAAGCCGGAATTCTCAGAGAAGTAGACGGAACAATTGATATCGAAGATGTTTTCGGTGAGATTGTAAAGATCTTAGGTTAATCTGTGAACCGGTATAAATCTGGGAGAAATTGTACATGGAACTGGAAGCTGGAATGCTTGCAAAGGCGAAGGCAGGGCATGATAAAAACTGTATATATGTCATAATATCTGTCGATGATGAATATGTATATCTGGCGGACGGGAGATCAAGACCTGTCTGCCGTCCGAAAAAAAAGAAAAGAAAACATATACAGCCTGTCTGTTGTGTGCGCTGTGCGTCTGTAACGGATGACACAGTGATCCAAAAGGCTGTGAAGGATTTCTTAAAATAAGAAGAAAAAATATCGAGCAAGAAAACAAGGAAGTAAAAAGTGCAGAGTGCACAGGAGGATTTAGTATGTCAAAAGCTGACGTAATCGAGATAGAAGGAGTCGTAGTTGAAAAATTGCCGAATGCAATGTTTAAGGTGGAATTAGAGAACGGTCATATCGTTCTGGCACATATCAGCGGAAAGCTGCGCATGAATTTCATCAAGATTTTGCCGGGCGATAAGGTGACTCTGGAAATGTCTCCGTATGATTTGAGCAAAGGTCGTATCGTATGGAGAGATAAATAAAAAAAGTATTGACTTTGCGGGAGATTTGGTGTTACAATATGAAATGGTCATTTTTGGGGAGAGGTGTGCCCTAAAATGCCAAGGTAACCTAAGGATTCAGCAAGGATGGAAGGAGGATTTGACATGAAGGTTAGATCATCAGTAAAACCAATCTGTGAAAAATGCAAGATTATCCGTAGAAAAGGTAGTATTCGTGTAATCTGCGAAAATCCGAAGCACAAACAGAGACAAGGGTGACACTGAACACTTGTATCAATCATTAGAAGATTTGTGCAATCATTTAGGCGGCTGACAGTCGGACAC
>CAUWKK010000056.1:0-11623 GCA_963559385.1 uncultured Schaedlerella sp. | reverse complement strand
GTAATTTTTTGCATAGAAAAGAGGCTGCGCACTAATTATTTAGTGCGACAGCCCCCATTGTCATTTATTTAGTTTTTCTGCTCTCTTTAAAACATCTTTCCACTGCTGTTCGCTCAATAATTCCGGTTTTTTCATTTTCTCCAATACCCGAAAATCCATTTTCAGTTCGTTCTGCGCGATTACAGCCGCTTCGTATAAGGAAAGCATTTCTTCTGTTGTCTGTGACATCACATTTTGACAATTTCCGAATGTATGATCATGGTCAAACAAAGGACAATAGCCGATTATTTTCCCACTGCTATTTTCCATCAAAAAGCCCCAATTCTGTTCATGCCGATCATTGTTATTTAAAATATAATCCGCAATCTGCATCTCCAAATAAGATTTCCGATCGATCTTCTCAGCTTCCTTATACGCATTCATTCCATAGAATTCGCAAAATATCTTAAATTCCTCAAATGTGACCATCGCCAGGTTCTCCGATGTAAAAAGCTTTGAATTTACAATCTTGTCTCCCACACTCTCTATCCACTCACGCCTTTCTTCCGTCAAGTAAGACATGATCTCATTCATTTTAGAGACTTCATAGTGGATATGGTCCAACTGAAGCGCAGTCAGGATTTCATCTGCGGGTATCTCATACTTCCCTATCTTATGGAGATACAAGTCTTCTCCTTGTCGGATCCACCCCTTCGCACTTGCTCCCAATGTAGTCAATTCCGGTGTATGTATCATTTTCCTTGCCTTGGCTTCTTCCTGATGATAAATCGTTCTTCCCGACAGAGAAATTTCTGTAACAAATAACGAAAGAGGATTTTGAAATAAATTTACTTCCTCCCATGTTTTCTCATCTTCGTCCTGACGGATCCAATAAGAATCCTCCAGACTAAGCCCCCGGCAGGCTTTGCATATTGCATATCGGTTGTTTTGCGATAAGCGCATTGCATTGAGAATTTCTTTTGCATAGCTTCGACCGATTGATAATGTTCGATTCGATGCCCATTCCATAAATTCTACGAAAGTAACATCCTTTTTACGCAATGCAAACGGCAGCCTGTCAAAATCCAAAATTCTGCATTCTCCGTTATCTTGTATACTCAATATAGGTGTGTTTTTCAACAACAATAACATACTCATCCAATTCCCTTCTGCAATTTCTTTCAGTATACACAAAAAAGCCTTGAATCACAACTGCGACTCAAGACTTTCTTCTTTTATTCAAATTCTTCTATTGTTCATGACTCCCGCCAGTCTATGTATACTTTTCCCCGTCAAAGCGAATAGGAAGCCATACATAATCTGCTACAGAAGTATTTTTATCCAGTATACAGTTCATCATTTCTCCATCCACCGATCGGCCATTGCTATATACAAATTCAACATATCTGCTTCATTGACATAGGTATACGCCACCTGTGCAGGTGTTAATTCCGAGGGAATCAGATTTTGTTTAATTGCATCTGTATGTATCCTGTAATTTAACTTAGAAATCTCTCTATTCAAATTCCAATTCAAAGATAGCCCACTATTTTCGTCTGTTTTTAAACACCTATAGTCTTTCATAATATACAACTGGAACTCTGGAGAAATCCATGTTGCGAAAGACATGGCAATATCGCTATGAGCATATGTTCCGCCATAACGTCCTGCTTTTGAAACAATACCAATCGCATTCATCTGTGTAATCCACTTTGTCGGTGTCATGACAAAACAATTTAATCCCGTCTCATTTTTAACCGCCTCGAATTGCACACGGTTAAAATCCGGATTATGTAATTCTTCCCAAACACCTAAAAATTCGATTGTGTTACGATTGCGCATCCAGTTTTGAATCACAAATCTTGGGTCATCCTCATTTCGATATTTTGCAATATCAGTTAATGAAATAAATTCATTTTCAAAATTTGTAGTATAGATTCCAATGTCAATACCTTTTGCATGGATAGCCTCCTTAACAATTTTCGCCATAAGTATCCTTCTCTCCCCACATTTCTCGATATGCTTCAATATAAGTCTTAATGCAGCCAGGATATATATACAAATACCTTCTACACACTCTTTTATACAACTCCGGTATTTTCTCGTCACAAGCAAAATCCAGTAAGTAATCAAGCAAGTGTGACAATTCCTCTTCTGACACACTTCTATTACACACATCTTCAACCAATGGCAAATAAACCTTATAGGCTTTCTGATGTAATTGGGCTATCTGTTCTGCAATCTGGCAAATTTTTTCATCCATTAGATTACCTCAAAATATTTAAGTGCATCTGTTATTGCTTCTATCTTTTCTTTCGGTGGACGTTTTCTCGATTGTTTCAATTCTTCTACTGCATTAGGCGCATCATACATTGTTAATCCCAATGACCTCTTTACCTTCGCAATATAAGCGGTATGTATCTTAAATCCATATTTCTTCTCCACATACTCCTGTATCATTTTATATGTAATTTTAGACTTCGGCTGATATTTCTTTGCTCGCTCTGCAATTGCGTCCAAAGGCACTTTACCTTCGCCTTCGCCAAACTCGACTTTTACATTGATTACACTATCAGGTTTTTGTGGGAAAGCATTGCAACCGTCTCCACATGGACTGTCTGACAAAACTGATCCACAGCCACACACTTCACCACCTCATATCCCCGCTCTTGTATCATCGCCAAGTCCCTTGCCAGACTTGTTGCCTTGCAGGATATATACACAATTCTGTCCACCTGATAATCGAGGATTTTCGGCAATGCCTTCGGATGAATTCCGTCTCTCGGCGGATCTAAAATAATCACGTCCGGTTTCTCCTCGATCTCATCCAATACCTGAAACACATCTCCTGCAATAAAGCGGCAATTGTTCAGACCATTTCGCTTAGCATTCTCCTTAGCCGCCTCCACAGCCTCTTCGACAATCTCTACCCCAATCACCTCTTTCGCAACCGGAGCCAATACCTGCGCGATCGTTCCGGTTCCACTAAACAGGTCGAATACGGTCATATCTCGGATATCTCCGATATATTCCCGCACAGTACTGTACAAAACTTCAGCGCCTCGTGAATTGGGTTGAAAGAAAGAAAAGGGCGTAATCTTAAATTCCAAATCTAACAACTTCTCATAAAAATAGCCCTGTCCGTATAAAATCCGTGTCTGATCACTTTGCACAACATCCGACAACGAATCATTCAATATATGAAGAATGCCGACAATCTTCCCCTTCAGATTTAACGAAAGCAGTTTCTCCACAAGAGGCTGCAGATCATACTCTTCCTGTGTTGTTGTCACCAAATTGACTAATATCTCCCCTGTTGTATCTCCGCGGCGCAAAAGCAGATGTCTGAGATATCCAATATGCTGCATTTTTCGATAATAAGATGCCCCGATCATTCTGAAATATTCCAATACACACTGCAAAATGTCTGTCATATCGGAATGTACCAATTTACAATCCGCAGTGGTCAGCACATCATATGTACTGCCTTTCTTATGCAAGCCTAAAGACAGCGGTCCATCTTTATACTCATCCCCAAAAGAAAACTCCATTTTATTCCTGTAAGCAAACTCCTTCGGACTTGCCTTGATTCCTTCAAAATCATATGTTCGCCCTGCAATCACCGCCCCTTTGATTATATCTTTCATCTGTTGTGCTTTCATTTCCAATTGGGCTTCATATCCCATCGTCTGGTACATACAACCTCCGCATGCCGGAAACTGACCGCAGACTGGCTCCCTTGTTTCTAACGGCGATGATTCCAACACCTCCAATAGACGCCCTTCTGCCATCCCTCTTTTAAATTTATTGATCATAAAGCGAATCTTCTGACCCGGAATCCCATTTTTCACAGTTACATAGCAATCTTCTTCCGGAACATATACCCTGCCTTTATTCGGAAAATCCACTTTCTCGATAATTCCCTCAAATATCTGTTTCTTTTTCATTCACATTCTCCCATAACTTCTTTTAATCCTCTCCGGTCCAGAACAATTCGCCGAATTGTTTTATTGTAAGCACGGCAACAGAAAAGAACAGGGTACAGTCTTTCTTTACTGTATCCTGCTCTTCATAATCTTAGCCGTCAAACTCCTACAGGTTCCTTAAATCTGATCCTCTTCACTAAAATAATCGTCGAAATCATCATCAAACTCGTCTTCAAAATCTTCCAGATAATCCGGTGTGAAGAACTTGTAGATTCCATATGCAATTGCCCCAATGGCCACTACCAGTCCTATGATTGCAAGAATCCAGATGATCGTGTTTTTTTGCTTTTCTTCTTCCTTTTTATTCAAGAGATCTTTTAATTTAGTTTCTGCAATTAATTCTTCTACTCTGCTCATATGCTCCGTCCTTTCTGCCCTTCCGGTACATGAAACGTCATACAGATTCATACCGTCATTCCCATGTACTCGTCTGCTTTTCTTTCTGTATATTATAACACTAACATTTTCAGATTACTACTAAATTCTATTTTTTATACCAATTTTTCACAAATTCTCGCACTTCCATTGATTAGAACCACTACACTTTCTGGAGTTTTGCAAAAGACGCAAACATTTTCTTAACTCCCGCAGTATCAAATTCGACCGTCACCTCAAAATCTCTTCCGCCTTCTATAATGTCTTTCACCAGACCTTCCCCAAATTTGATATGGCACACTCTGTCTCCGACTTCATAAGTCAATGTTTTCCGACCACCGGTTCCAAACTGCTTTGCCGGTTTTGCCGCTGCATATGTCTGAAATGCCTGTTGCCTAAATACCTGTCTGGCCTGAGAAAACGCTTTCTGCTTTGGAATCTCTGTGTCTTCTTCAAAATGCATCCCACCACGTTCCAAAAGTTCAGACGGAATCTCTTTCAAAAATCTGGACATTTTATTATACTGCGTTTCTCCGCGGATCATCCTCCGTCTTACACAGCTTACGGTAAGCTCCTCTTCCGCTCTTGTAATTCCCACATAACAAAGTCTTCTCTCTTCTTCCAGATCTTCCCGATTATCCGAAGTAATCGTCATATAGCTCGGAAACAGTCCATCTTCCATACCTGCCAGGTACACATGCGGAAATTCCAACCCTTTCGCACTATGCAGCGTCATCAGCACTACATAATCCTGCTCTTCATCCAGAGAGTCAATATCCGCCACAAGCGCTACCTCCTCCAAAAAACCACTTAAAGTCGGTCGGATGTCCTCGTTCTCACAGCTTTCTTCATA
The DNA here is from genome assembly GCA_963559385.1 of uncultured Schaedlerella sp. Lineage (GTDB taxonomy): Bacteria > Bacillota > Clostridia > Lachnospirales > Lachnospiraceae > Schaedlerella. Next base: position 6,430 of record CAUWKK010000056.1, on the reverse strand, counting down.
AGCCGCAATCTTACTCAGCAATTCATCAATATTTTCAATTCGAGACTGCGCCTCCTCATTATTTTCCGCTTCCAATGATTCTATGTATCCGGTTTTTTCGATAATCTCTTTCATCAAATCGGAAAGACTGCTATTTTCGCTTTGCCTCTTAAAATATTCGATCAATGCGACAAATGAATCTAACTTCGATGCGCTCCTCCCAATTCCCGGAATCAAATCTAGCCCCAACAACGCCTCATAAAATCCAATCGCACGCTCTGCTGCAGATTCCTGAACTCGATTAATCGTCGTCAACCCAATTCCCCTCTTTGGCACATTAATAATTCTTCGAACCGCCAGATCATCCTGCCCATTGTCAATCGTTTTCAAATATGCTAGCAGATCCTTGATTTCTCTTCGTGCATAAAAGTTGACTCCGCCTACGATCTTATAAGGAATATTGTATGCGATAAATTTTTCCTCAAATAATCGAGACTGTGCATTTGTCCGGTATAAAACTGCAAAATCTTGATAGCTCCCACCCGGCTTTACCGTTTTCTGTATCTCTTCTGCAACAAACTCCGCCTCATCATATCCGGTATCAAACTGACGAAAATGTATCTTCTCCCCTTCTCCATTATCCGTCCAAAGTGTTTTATCCTTTCTGCCGTAATTATTACGGATTACAGCATTGGCTGCATTCAGAATATTACCTGTGGAACGATAATTCTGTTCCAGCTTGATCACTCTTGCACTCTGAAATTCCTGTTCAAAATTCAAAATATTTTTAATATTCGCCCCCCGAAACTTATAGATTGACTGATCATCATCCCCCACTACACAAAGATTTCGGTACTTCGACGCCAAAAGACTGACAAACTTAAACTGCACCGTATTTGTATCTTGATATTCATCAACCATAATGTATCGGAAACGTTCTTGGTAAGACTCCAACACATCCGGATTGGTCTGCAACAACTGAACAGTCTTCATCAGCAGATCATCAAAATCAAGCGCATTATTGGCTTTCAATTGTTTCTCATATTCCCAATATACCTTTGCAATCTTCTGCTTCCCAAAATCCCCCGATGCATTCAATTCAAATTCCGACGGTGTGATCATCTCATCCTTTGCCGAAGAAATCGCACTCAGGAGACTTCTTTCTTTATATATTTTGGTATCTATATCAAGTCTGCGGCATACTTCTTTCATCAACGTTTTCTGGTCATCTGCATCATAAATTGTAAAATTTGTATCGTATCCCAGACGATCAATGTAACGGCGTAAAATTCGCACACAGGTAGAATGAAAGGTACTGACCCAGATGCTCTCTGCTCCAAAGCTCACCAGACTGTCCACTCTCTCTCTCATTTCCCCTGCCGCTTTATTCGTAAATGTAATCGCAAGAATATTCCATGGATTAACACCTTTTTCTTCAATCAAATATGCGATTCTATGCGTTAGCACACGTGTCTTTCCAGATCCCGCCCCTGCCAGAATCAAAAGCGGCCCCTCTGTATGGTATACAGCGTCTCTCTGCTGTTCATTCAGTGTGTCGTATATACTCATAAACTCTCTGTCTCCTTATCATTATCCGAACAATAATCTGTCGTGTTCTTTTTATTATCGAATACATGTTCTTTTTTGTCAACCTATTCTTCATTTATTTCAGAAAACAAACAGGTCCGGCTGTGCTGAGTTCCGGTACAATCCATATCAGACATGCCCCAGTCTCCGTCCACCGCCTGTACTCCTCCTCATTTATATGATATAATTGACACACAAAACAGAGAACGGAGGTAATGAAATAATGCATTTTGTAGCTGACACACATGCTCACAGTCTGATGAGCGGACATGCATATAGTACAATACGTGAAATGGCAAGTGCGGCAAAAGCGAAAAATCTGACAGCTCTGGCTTTGACAGAGCATGCCCCTGAGATGCCCGGAACCTGTGGTTTATACTATTTTCAAAATCTTGATGTAATCCCGAGAGAAATGGAAGGTGTCCGCATGCTTTTCGGAGCAGAAGTAAATATTATGGCTCCGGATGGTTCTATAGATCTTCCCGAAACCGTATGTCAAGAACTTGATATCGTAGTTGCAAGCATTCATATTCCATGCTATGGATTAAAACACAGCAAAGCAGAAAATACACAGGCCTATCTGGAGGTAATGAAAAAGCCTTATATCAATATCATCGGGCATCCGGATGACGGCCGTTTTCCGGTAGATTATGAAACGATCGTAAAAGCCGCAAAAGAAACCGGCACTCTTCTGGAACTGAATAACTCTTCCCTGCGCCCGGCAAGTTTTCGTCAGGGAACGCATGAAAACCTCAAGACGATGCTTGCATACTGCAAACAGTACGAGGTACCGGTTACTACAGGAAGTGATGCACATGTAGATGCGGATGCAGGAAATTTCTGCTATGTAAAAGAAGTTCTCAAGGAATGCCGCTTCCCGGAAGAGCTGATCGTGACAACCGACTTTGAAAAACTAAAACCATATCTAAATTGTTATAAAAATTCTATAAAAAGGTAGACTTTAAGAATTTAGTGTGCTAAAATATTAAATAGTCATTGAGTGACAAAGGAGAACTATATTATGAGTAAGAAAATAAGAACCGAGTCCGTAGACTATCTTTTTAGCGCAATATTAAGTCTGAAAGATAAGGAAGAATGTTATACGTTTTTTGAGGATATTTGTACAATTAACGAATTGCTGTCTCTTTCCCAACGGTTTGAAGTAGCAAAGATGCTGAGGGAAAAGAGGACCTATCTTGAAATTGCCGAAAAAACCGGTGCATCCACCGCAACGATCAGCCGTGTAAATCGTTCCTTAAATTATGGAAATGACGGATATGACATGGTATTTAACCGAATTGAAGAAGAAAAATAATTCCTGTTTTTCAAATTTAAAAAGCAACAATAAAAAACACGTCTTGTTGTAATCCTTTTAAACTAGACGTGTTTTTGGTTTAAAAAATTAATTTTTCTTATTAGTCTCTTGAAACTCCGGAAGTTCATCCAATAGTTTTTCAATAATCTGTTTCTTAACATATACGTCGAATCCCAGGCTACAGATTAACGAAAAAGACTGCAAATATTTCTTCTGTTCTTCCGGTGCATCCGGAAACGAACTCTGTGCTCTGGCAAAAAGAGCTTTCATTTCTTCGACAAGTGTCGGAAGCTGTGCCTTTTCTACCGAACAGATTTCTTCATAAACAGAAATCAAATCTAACTTATCTTCAGTCTGAAAATATTGCTCGGTCAAAGGCTTCAACAAAGTTTCAATATCCTTGATTGCAAGAATGTTTTTAAAATAATAAATAAAGGTCAACACAAGAATATGCTCTCTTGAATACTTCTTCTTATTCGGCGGCGGAAGCAAATTGTTCTTGGAATAATTATTAATCATCGTTTTTGTCAAAATCTTATCCTCTTCATAACGTTTGGTAGAGGATAAACGGTTATCCATAAAAGTGGTAACCTGATCCATATACAAATCAATATTGGGAATGTCTGTGGAATGGATATAATCAATTTTAGACAAACTCTCCAGAATGCTCTCTAATATATTATCGGAATCAATAGTCATGTTATCACCTCGATATTGTTATTATATAGTATTTGAAACTATATAGCAAGCATTTTATGATAATTGTCTTTCCATAATTGTCTTTCTTTCCAAAAGGAAAAGAGCCACATTGCTGTGACTCAAGGGGGAAAAAGTTTATGAAAAAGTGTTCTTTTCTTTGAACATCTTTAGTATATCGTCCCTTTGTGTAAAATGTATGATGCAATTTTGAACGGATTGTAAACAAACATATAATATTCTGTGAAATCCCGATATTTTCGTTCTATCACATTTTCGTTTTTTATCGTGCTGCCTTTTCGGCAAATTTTGTAACCACAAGTTCCTCATATTCCGGTCTTTCACTTAACTCCCCTGCTTCCTCCAGAATATCACACAGCAACATAAAGCTTTCTTTTTCAAATATCAAATCTTTCTTCCATGTATCCTGTTCATAATATCTGGTCACTATTGTTGTGATTGTTTCCAAATCTGTCTCTGGAAATTGGGGCTCTATGATTTTCGCAATTTCTTCCGGTGTATGATTCTGTACATAGTCCATTCCCTTTTGCAGTGCATTTGTTGTTCCCTGGATTATGTCCGGATTCTCTTCAATATAGCTCTGTTTTGCAGAAAATGCAGTATATGGAACATATCCACTGTCTTTTCCGAGAGACGCAACAACAACTCCCTTTCCCTCTGATTCCAATGAAGTTGCTCCTGGTTCAAACTCTACCGATTTAAGATTTTAATACACCTAAATATCCCCGGAGCCTCTCAACTCCGGGGATATCTTTATGCTTTTGCAGATATACATTTTCCACTAAATGCATGGATCACCAATGTATGCATATCTTTTTCTTCGCGCACATAGAACTTCTGCTGCATGTTATGCAGATCTGTATAGAGCTTCAGATTGTTCTTTCCGCCGATACCATTGTTTTCCACAGAAAGATACAGCCCCGGCGTTGCAACACATTCAAACATGGTGTAGTCAGCTTTAAGATAACGCTTTTTAAGCATCCTCCACATCTGATATTTTCCGCAGCTAAAGCTCCGAAAATCTACGTTGGCATTCGCTGCATTTGCGGCGGCGGTCATAAAATAACCGTTTTCTTTGTCTGTGATTCTGTAAATCTGCTCTGCATCATCTACGCACTCGAACTTGAGACGCATGTAATCAGCACCGGAATTATCCTGTACAGTCGCATTGACAATCACCTGCGTATCCACATGACCGCTATCCGCTCCGTCTGTAGCTGTGCAAACGCACTCCAAAATACCATTCCACGGATAATCATAGTATGCGCCTCTGTGAGATTCGTAACCGGTCTGGTCTCCCTCTGCTCCGTCGGTTCCGCCTGTCTCGCTAATAGAAAACTCCCCGAGCATGTCCGGCACAGCAGATATACACATAGCGGTATGATTTGCTTCATTGAGATAAATATCTCCACGCTTTGCAATGTATCCACTGGACATCGGATGCCAGATAAAATTACCGGTCGCACACATGCACTGCCTCATGTTTCCGGTATAAGTTGCGCCGCCACAGCTGATGCCGGCTGCCTCGTAAGCGCTGATGATCGCAGAACTGCAATCTCTGTCTCCCTGCTCCAAATGATAGGTTTTCCCATTGATCACAATATCACAGGTTCCTTCCCCGTCTCCCCAACGGCTGATCCAGCTGTATCCATGCCAATCGTGATCTACCAAATGTTCAAATAATCTTGCTGCTACTTCTTTTAATAACATAAGTTTCTCCTTTCTTCCGGTGTTTGTACCGGTACAAAAAAAGAGGACGATCACTCGCCCCCTGGTTATTTTACTTCTCTAATTTTTCTTTTTATTAAATTTCGTCCGCCGCCAAATCTCCACAACTTTTTCCCAACCTCCGGTTGCAACTAAATAAACAATAAACGATGCGATCACGGCTCCGACTATGTAGTACCAGATTATCACAATATTAAAATACAGGCACAGGATCACTACCGCCAGCGGACAAATAATAAGTGCAACCACAAGCGCCACTGCGTTTGTCTGGATATTTTTCAATCCGGGCATTTCCTTGATAACCTGCGTGATGAGGCTGGTCAGAAACGCCAGCACACCAATTGCCATAAGCAAATACGTTACATACTGCATTAAAATTTCCATGTTCATTCTTCTACCTTCTTTCTTTAACTGTCGATGATGCTCTCTAAAAGTTCATCTCTGATTTTCTTCATATTTTCAATACCGTTCCCTGTAATCTGATGATTCAGCATTGCTGCAAGGCATTTCGATTGTTGCTTCTGCATCTCTTCCAGAGACTGCAATCTCTTATAATCCTTATCGTTGTATGTTTCCAACTGATCGACTCTTTTGGATAACCTAAATGCCGGCGCAACAAGTTTAACAACAATTGCCCCTGCTCCCCCAACAATACTTATCGCACCACATATACTCAATAATTCTTGTATCATATGCCTGTCCTTTCTTAAATTTTTTCAAAATAAAAAGACCATCACGGTCTTGCTCTGATTTCCATTTTTTCACACCCTCTCTACTGTTTCAGCTCTGCCTCAACCTTTGCTTTCCACAGCTCCGGTACATCTTCGACCGTGATCACGCCGTCTTTGATTTTCATCACATAAAATTTTACCATTACACTTCACCTCCAACCATTCCAGCTAATTCCATAATTGCACCGTCCTGAACTTCCTGACTTGCATTAGTCTCTGCCTGCTGCCGCTGAAGCTGCTCGATCGCCAGTTCCATTTCGGTTTTCTTCCGGATGCCAAAGGTAGCACAAATCTTTCCCTCGTCCACAACATCCACCACAGAGAACAGAGGGGATTCCAGTTTCATGTTCCGGTACTCTCCGGTTACAGTTTC
>CAUWKK010000055.1:0-12377 GCA_963559385.1 uncultured Schaedlerella sp. | reverse complement strand
CGGTGTTTCAAAAATATGGATTCCGTACAGCGACAATCAAACATGACGGACATGACTTTGAGCCGGATGTGCCGGGAACAGATACATATCGCCATTTTCAGGCGGGAGCTTATGGAACAGCTGTATTTTCCGGGACAAAATATATGGTAGTAAAACAGCAGGAGGCAGTTTCAGAAGAAATTCTTGCAGCATGCTTTCCGGAAGCAGACATTATTCTCCTGGAGGGATTCAAATACAGTGATTATCCGAAAATTGAACTGATGCGAAAAGAAAATTCAGAAAAACAGGTATGTGCGGATCACCGATTAATGGCAATTGCGGCAGATTTTCCGGTAAAGCAGAAGCCGGATAAAACAGTTCCGGTATTGGAGTTGAAAAACAGTGAAGAGATTGCGGAATTTATCTTAGACTGTTATTTTATCAAAATCAGACTTTCCATGACTGTTTTGGCGGGTGGCCTGAGCAGCCGTATGGGATGCGATAAAGCAGATTTGAAATACCGGGGAAAAACATTTCTTCAGACACAGATTGAGAAAGGAAAGCAGTTGGGAATCGAGGAAATCATGGTATCTGGCTATAGGGGCAAGACCTGTTCGGAGCGGATCGTGAAAGACCGATATCCACAGAGAGGACCGCTGGGAGGTTTGGAAGCTGCATTTCGAGAGACAAGGAGAGAATACAGCCTGGTAATTACAGTGGATGTTCCGTTGATTACAGTAGGAGTGTTGAGAGGATTGATCAGAGACTTTCGGCAGAGCCGGATACAAGGGAATGGAAATCAGGTACGAGTCATACGGCATAGAAACCATATAGAACCGTTGCTGGGAATTTATGCGACGGATCTGACTGATGTGATAGAATGGGAAATTGCGGAAGGGAAAGGAAGTGTAGTTAGATTTTTGGAAAAGATTGGATATGACGTCAGTGAAAATGCTGCGCCGGAAAATGTTTTTGTAAATATAAACGATCCGGAAAGTTATGGGGGATTGGAATAGATGTATCCTCTGTTTCTTTAGATATTATCTTAAATTTAAAGGAAGTATTTTAAACCAACAGTCAGATTTTTCGAAGTCTGGCTGTAATTTTTTGCCTTTTCTATATTAAAACTTTGTTTAGAATGAATAATTTTACGCTTCCTGTAAAGAGAGAAGCATATATAATTTTTCACAAATAAATAAGGGAATATTGGTGTTAAAAGATACATAAAGCCTAAAATGTCGAAAAATATTGACAAAAAATTACGGGGGGGGGTATAATATTCTGGATAAATCAGGAGTTGTAAGAGTGAGAGGGATTTTTGGGGAGTACTTTTAAAAGATGGAAAGCAGAAGGTAAATGTATAAGGAAATCATATTAATATGAAGAAAATCGACATACATTGTCATATCCTTCCGGGGATCGATGATGGTGCATCAGATGGAAAAGAAAGTATGAGAATGTTACAGCTTGCAGCAGAGCAGGGATTCCGAAAGGTAATCGCCACACCTCACTGCTCGGAGCATTTTCCGAATGTGGAACCAGACAAGGTACGGAATTTGTGCCGGAAGCTGGAGAGGGTTGCAAGGAAACGGATAGATCCGAAGTTTGAGGTGTTTCCGGGGAATGAGATTCTGTGTACGTCATATAGCATGGAACAGATTCGAAGTCATGCGGTACTTTCACTGGCAGACAGCAGGTATATACTGTTGGAATTTTTACCAACAGTATCTTATTCGGAATTGTTCCGCAGTATCAGACAGGTATTAGCATCACAATATACACCGGTTGTAGCTCACATAGAGCGGTATGGCGCTTTGCGAGAGCCGGGACGGGTAGAGGAGCTGATCGACACCGGTGCAAGAATGCAGATGAATTACCGGCCGGTGGGAGGAAAATGGCACAATGAGACAACAAGATGGTGTCGGAAGATGTTAAAGCAGAAAGTAGTCCATCTGCTTGGAACGGATATGCACAATACAGAGGAAAGAAGTCCGGAGACAGAAAAAGCGATGGAATGGATGACCGGACATCTGACCAGAAAATATCTGATGGATCTTTGTTACAAAAATGCGGAAAAGATTATAAAAAATGACAGGATATAAGTAAAGAAGAAAAGGAATTGAGAGAATGGGACCGACAAATGAGGATGAGATTGAAATTGATCTTAGGGAAATCTTTTATGCGATTAAAAAGAAAATAATAGTAATTCTGGTGTCGGGTTTGATCATGCTTGGTCTGGCATGTGCGGTTACACAGTTTTTTATTACACCGATTTATACATCCACTTCCAGTATGCTTGTATTGACGAAAGAAACAACGCTGGCGTCGTTGGCGGACCTACAGATGGGGTCTCAGTTGACAAATGATTACCAAGTTCTGATCTTGAGCCGTCCGGTTCTGGAGGAAGTGATCGGGAATCTGGATCTGGAACTGGACTATAAAAAACTGGAAGAAAAAATAACGTTAGAAAATCCGACAGATACACGAATTCTCGAAATCAGTGTGACAGATGAGAATGCAGAAACGGCGGCGGAGATTGTCAATGAGCTTGCAGATGTAGCGTCTGAATTTATCGGAGATAAGATGGAAGTGGTTCCGCCGAAAATTATTGAAACAGGAGAGATCGCAAAGGAACAGACCAGTCCGAATCTGTTGAAAAATGCATTGATCGGTCTTGCAATCGGTCTTGCGCTGAGTATCGGCGTTACCGTACTGTATGTCGTAATGGACGATACGATCAAGACAGAGGAAGATATAGAGAAATATCTGCAGCTGCCGACATTGGCAAGTGTACCGGACCGAAAAGATTACATCAATATGGATAAAAACGGAAGAAAGAAAAAGGGTCTGAAAAAAATGAAAAAGAAAAAGGGGTGAAGATAGATGACAGATAAAACAATCGAACTGATCGATCCACGTAAGCAGGATTATTTCTATGAAGAAGCTATCAAAACACTCCGAACGAATATTCAGTATATCGGAAAGGATATTAAGAGTATCCTGTTTACCAGCTGTTTTCCAAATGAAGGAAAAAGTGATATTACGATGCAGCTGGCAAAAGAGTTAGGGAATCTGAACAAGAAAGTGATATTTGTTGATACAGATATTCGGAAATCAGCCCTTTTAAGCCGGTATCAGATACAGAAGAAAACACAGGGGCTTTCGCAGTTTCTGAGTGGACAGGTAAATGCGGGGAGAATTATCTATAATACGAACTTTCCAAATGTAGATATTATACTGTCAGGTCCGGCAGCGCCGAATCCGTCCGAGCTTCTGGAGGAGAAAGTGTTCGGAAGCCTGATCGAGGCGTTAAAGACAAAGTATGATTACATATTAATTGATACACCTCCGGTTCGGAGCGTGACCGATGCCGCTGTAGTGGCGAGACAGTGCGACGGAGTTGTGTTTGTTGTAGAATGTGAGGCGGTCAGTTACCGGGTTGCGCAGAAGGCGAAGGAGCAGATGGAAAAGACCGGATGCAAATTGCTGGGGGTTGTTCTGAATAAAGTGGATACCAAAAAAGATAAATATTACAACAAATATGGTTACTATTATAGAAAGAATAAAGGGCAGAAAAAGAAATAATGATAAACGAAAAGAAAAAGAAGAAACCGGTCTGGTTGATTCCGACTGCCTTGATCGTTGTACTTCTGATTGGAGCAACCGTCTTAGCAGTTGGTAAAAATAGTCAGAAAAGAGAAGAGGAACAAAGAAAAGCATCCGAGGCGGAGCAGACACAGGGGGGGACATCGAAACCCGGAGTGGTGACGTGGAATGGAAAAGAGTATGTTTACAATGAACATCTGAGTAATTTTCTTTTTCTGGGAATCGATAAACGAGAGCAGACAGAAACAAAAGCAGGGCAGGCCGATGCAGGGCAGGCGGACGCACTGTTTCTCGTGACTTGGGATCGGATGAAAAACGATATGACACTGATCTCTATTCCGAGAGACACGATGACAGAAATTGAGATTTTTGGGAAGAACGGAGAAAGTCTTGGAACAAATCAGAACCATATCAGTCTGTCATATGGATATGGTGATGGAAAAGACCAGAGTTGTAATCTGACAAAGAAAGCAGTTTCCAATCTGCTTTACGGTATTCCCATTCAAGGATATTGCTCTGTCAGTATGGATGGGATTCCTGTCATGATCGGAAGTGTGGGAGGAATGACGGTGACAGTACCGAATGATAGTCTACAGGAGAAATTCCCGGAGTTTGCTCAGGGACAGCAGATCGTTTTAAATGAGGAAAATACAGAGACGTTTGTCCGGTACAGAGATATTACAAAAAGCCAGAGTGCGATCAAACGTCTGGAGCGTCAGCAGGAGTTCCTGAGACAGTATGCACTCAGGGCAGAGCAGGCTTTTGCTGAGAATCCGGGTTTCATCTCACAGATGTATCTGGATATGGAACCATACATGGTTACGAATATGAGTACAGATCAGTTTGTGAAACTGATGGAGGGCGCTATGACCGGTGGAGATTTAAAGACATGGACCGTGCCGGGAGAAGGTGTTGAGGGTGAGATGTTCGATGAATATTATGTGGATGACAAAGCATTATATGAGCAGATCATGCAGACGTTCTATGTAGAGAAGGAGTAGAGAGAGTTTATGAAAAAAAAGAAGAAATCAGTGATTGCCGGAATTGCTGTCGTGGCAGTATGTGCTGCTGCCGCAGGATTCTGGATTCATCATCGTTCCCAGGCAGAAAAAGAGACAGAGGATATCTATCAGGAAGTGAGGGAGCAGGTTGTAAATCAGGAAGAAACCGTGAAGGAAGAGGAAGATACAGTTGCGGTACCGATTGATTTTCATGCGTTGAAACAACAGAATGCGGAAGCGTATGCGTGGATCCGGATTCCGGGAACCGATATTGATTATCCGGTTTTACAGAGCCAGACAGATGATTTGTTCTATCTGACACATAACATTGATCGTGAAGCCAGCGATGAAGGCGCCATCTTCACACAGAAAACTTATAACGATACAGATTTTGAAGATCCTCATACCGTTCTTTATGGGCATAACATGAGAAGCGGAAGGATGTTTCGAGATCTTCATGAATATGCAGACAGGGCATTTTTTGATGCAAATCGGGAGGTTATCATTTATCTTCCGGGGGAAATCCGTACTTACAGGATTTTTGCGGCATACCTGTACGATGATCGTCATCTTCTTCACAGCTTTGATTTTGAAGACCGGAAGGTCTATCAGGAGTATCTAAACTCCATTTTCAGTATGCGGGATATGAACGCGTGTATTGATACAGAAATGGAAGTGACCAGTGAAGATAAGATCATCACACTTTCAACCTGTGACGGGGTTGACCAGAGTTCGAGATATCTGGTACAAGCTGTACTGGTATCTATAGAAAATTAAGGAAAGGAGGATGAGTCCAATGAAAAAGAAACTTATGGGAGCTTTACTGGTGGCAACACTGGTAGTTTCACAGGCAGTAAGTGTATTTGCAGCAGGAAGCGCAAACACTGATGTAACATCCAAGGATGCTGTAGTCGGTAAGATTCCGGAAGCAGTATATGAGGAACTTGACAAGAAGGTTCCTGGAACTTCTGATGCAATGAAGGAAGCTGAAAAGGATGGAAATTTGGATGCACTTCTGGAAAAAGCGCCAGAGCTGAAAGAAGAGCTGAAAGATGACCAAAAACTTCAGGGAAATTTCTTTGACATTCAGCAGGGAGATGCTCAGTATGTGGACGGAAAGGGTTACGAAGTAACACTGTCTGTTCCAAATCTGACAGAGAGCTGGCAGAATGTCAAGATTCTTCACTACAATTCTGAACTGGGTAAATGGGAAGTGATTGAAGTTACTGTAGACTATGCAAATAAGACAATCACCGGTTACTTCAAGAATTTCTCACCGGCAGGAATTGCAGCAACAATTATTGCAGTAAGTGAGGAGACACCGGCTGCCGGAAACACAGCTAGTGGAAACACAGCTGCTGCACAGTCAGGAAATGACGGCACAGTAAAATCTCCGAAAACAGGTGACTGGAAGTAATTTCAGAAAGCTGAACAACATCAGGACTGGTATGGAACAAATGTCTCATACCGGTCCTTGATAAAAAGATAGTTTTTTCAGAGCGGTTTTCCAGAAGGGAAAAACATTCTGAAAAAATTATCTGTAGTCTGGGCACGTCTGGACAGGTGGAAATAAGCAGGGGGAACGAAAGATGTATAAAAAGATGATGAAAGGTTGGATGAAACATCTGGATTTTATGATCTGGGATATAGCAGGTTTGGAACTAGCATTTGCGATTTCTTATCTGCTGCGGCATGGAATACCGGACCGGATGAACCTGTTGGATCCATACAGAGACATGGCATTGATTATTGTGGCACTGAGTATCTGTGCAACCTTTTTTTTAAGCAGCTATCAGGAAATTATCCGAAGAGGATATCTGATGGAAATAAAACAGGTGTTTTTTCACTGTATGTTTGTCAATGTCGGGCTGATCGTCTGGATGTTTGTGATTAAGGAATCGGATGCATTTTCCAGAACAGTTGTTCTGTTAATGTTTCCGGTCAGTGTCATACTGGTCTGCCTGACCCGGCTGCTCTGGAAGCGGAATGTAAGACGCCGGATTCGGGAGCGGAAAGAATTTCGGAAGATGCTGGTACTTGCAAAAAGAGAACGGCTGGAAAACGTTATCAAAGGATTAGACCAGCCTTACCGTAGCTACCGTCTGGATGGATGCATTGTCTATGAAGATTCGGAACCGGTGGGAACAGAGATTGCCTATGTGCCGGTGGTGACAAAGTACGGTGAACTTCTTTCCTATGTACAGGAACATGTCGTGGATGAAATATTTATTGATCTGCCGGGAAAAGATGAGGAAACAGAGCGGCTGTCCAATATCCTGATCAGCATGGGACTGGTGGTTCATATCAACCTGGTGCAGTTTGGTTTTAGTCTGCACAACCGGATCATTCATAACTTCGCAGATTTCACGGTGCTTTCTTCCGGAATGAAAATTGCTACGGCGAGACAGCTGTTTTTTAAGCGATTGTTGGATATCTGCGGCGGAATTGTAGGATTGATAATTGCAGCAGTGATTTACTGTATTTTCGGACCGGTCATCAAGAAACAGTCACCTGGGCCAATTCTGTTTTCCCAGGAGCGTGTGGGAAAAAATGGGAGACGTTTTAAAATCTATAAATTCCGTACCATGTATCCGGATGCGGAAGAGCGGAAAAAAGAACTGATGGCGCAGAATAAGATGAACGGACTGATGTTTAAAATGGAGAATGATCCACGCATCATTCCTATTGGACACTTTATGAGGAAGACAAGCCTGGACGAATTCCCGCAGTTCTGGAATGTGTTAAAAGGAGATATGAGTCTGGTGGGGACAAGACCGCCCACCGTGGATGAGTATGAACAGTATGAAATAACACACCGTAAACGGCTGGCAATGAAACCGGGACTTACCGGAATGTGGCAGGTAAGCGGACGAAGCGACATTGTAGATTTTGAAGAAGTTGTGGCGTTGGATGCAAAATACATTACGGAATGGACATTGGGGATGGATGTGAAGATCCTGTGGAAGACCGTGGTGGGAGTTGTGAAACAGAATGGTGCGGTGTGAGGGGGAGGGAAGAAGGAAATTAATATGTGCAAAATTAGCGTAATTACACCAGTATATAAAGTCGAGAATTTTTTAAAAAAGTGTGTGGATAGTATTTTAAATCAAACGTTTACTGATTTTGAATTAATAATTGTAAATGATGGATCACCAGATTCTTGTGGAAGCATTGCTGATGACTATTCACAAAAAGATAAGAGGGTTAAAGTTATTCATAAAGAAAACGGTGGAGCACCAAGTGCAAGGAATGCGGGGATTGATATAGCGAGTGGTGAATATTTTTATTTCCCGGATTCGGATGATTGGATTGAGCCTACATACTTAGAAAAACTGTATGACCTCGCACAAAGAACTAATGTGGAACTGGTTATTTCAGGTTACACGATGGAATACTTTGAACAGGGGAGAAGTCAGACCTATTCAGTCTCTGTAGAAGAAGCGGTTTATTTTAACCAAGATATGGTTAGAAAAAATTTGCATATGTATTTTGATAATATGATGATGGCAGTGCCTTGGAATAAACTTTATAGAGCAGACTATATAAGAAATAAAGGTTTAAAATTTCCTGATCTAAAATGGGATGATTTGCATTTTAACATGGAGGTTATAATGGATATTGACAGCGTAGCTATTTCTAGTTCTGCTGGTTATCATTTCTTTAGGTCTAGACAAGGATCTGAAACTACAACGGTATTTGATGGATTATTATATAAAAAAAGAAAAGAACAATTTGAGCATATTCTTAGAGTTTATGAACACTGGGAAGTTAATGACAATGAGATTCTTTCGACTATATATGGATATTACGCTTCTCGATTAGTGCAATGTGTACAGGAAATATCTATAAGCGACGGAGAATGTAAGCGTATTTTAATAAGAAAAATTTTGGATGATGATTTAAGTAATAAAGCCTTTAAAGCCGGAAAAATTAATTCGAAGTTACTTTCAATAATTTCGATACCTATAAAACATAAGAATATTACTGGATGTATTGTAATGGGAAAATTAGTTGGAAATATAAAGAACAGTATGAACTATGTTGTTGTATGTATTGCTATGTTTGTTGGTGGATTCTATATAGCTTTGTATGTTTCAAAATATTTACTAAGGAAAACCAAGATTTTAAAGAAGATATTTTTGGGGATATAAAATGATAAATTAAGGAAATAGCTAAAAAATATAAGAAAGTTTATCAAACTTAGCGTTAAGGTTGCAGCGCAAAATCCTATAGAGTATGGTGAAATGGTGTTGGTTACAAAGTAAAATAGTGAGGAGCGTTAAAAAGGATGAATGAACTTATATCCGTAATAGTACCAGTATATAATGTCGAAGAATATCTTCAAGAATGTTTTGAAGCAATTTCGAATCAAACCTATAAAAATATAGAGATTATATTAGTTGATGATGGAAGTACAGATGGATCAGGAAAGCTTTGTGATAGTATTGCAGAAAATAATGAACGAGTAAAGGTAATTCATAAAAGTAATGGTGGGTTATCAAGTGCAAGAAATACAGGAATTAGTACAGCTTTGGGAGAGTTGATTTCATTTATTGACAGCGATGATTTTCCTAGAAAAAATATGATTGAAAATTTGCATAAATGTATGAAAGAAAATAATGCAGATGTAGTGTGTTGTGATTTCTCATCATCAGAAACTGTAGAGAAATGCGGAAATGAAGTTAATGTTTTTACATCGGAAGAGGCAATATCTAGATTGTTAGACGATTATGGTTATAAATGCTATGCGTGGAATAAACTTTACAAGAAAGAGTTGTTTGAGAAGATAAGATATCCAGAGGGTGAGTTTTTTGAAGATATAAAAACTACCTTTAAGATTTTCAAAAATGCAAAGATTATATGTTATTTACATAGTGATTTATATTTTTATAGAACCAGACAGGATTCCATTACAAATAGAGTATATTCTGTAAAGAATATTGATTTAATAAATGCAATAGATTATGTAAAAGAAAATGCTGTAAAAATATTGGATAAGGAACAATGTTCCAGATTAATGGCGGGTTATGCAACGTATTATATGAGCTTTATTAAAAAAGCATTTTTCTCAGATAAAGAACAAAAAGAAAATGTGGTAGCTTTAAGAAGATTTATTATAAAAAATATGCATGAAATAATGAATAGCAAAGGTCTAATTGCTAAAGTAAAAATAGAAATGTTTTTGTATGCTATCTCGCCGGCTTTTTTCAAAAAACTACTTAAAATGAAAAATAAGGAATGAAATATTATGGATCAGATAAGTAAATTTTTAACATGTTATATACCAGTTCATGCATGTAACTTTAGGTGTCAGTATTGTTATCTAAGCCATCATGTGGATGAAGACGTTTATGGTGGAGGTATAAAGCCGTTGGCAGTTAATCCATCAGAGTTTATCAAGTTTTTTTCAGTGGAAAGATTAGGAGGATTAGCATATTTTAATTTATGTGCTCCAGGTGAAACGATGCTGCACCCAGAATTGGTGGAACTGGTTTATTGTATTACAAAATCGGGGCATTATGCAGATATCGTTACAAATGGAACACTTTCAAAGAAATTTGATGAATTAATTGTGAAACTAGATGATAGCTGTAGAAAGCACCTTTTTATAAAATTTTCATTTCATTATCTTGAATTATTAAAAAAAGGGAAAATGAGAGATTTTTTAGATAATGTGGAAAAAACAAGAAAATCTGGAATTTCATATAGCATTGAAATAACTCCACATGATGAATTGGTTCCCTACATTGATGAAATAAAACAGTTTTCTATGGAGCATTTTGGAGCTTTACCTCATGTTACGGTTGCGAGAGATGAAGGTACTAAAACAATAGCGTTATTAACAAAATATTCGCGAGAAGAATATAAAAAAATATGGTCGGTGTTTGATTCGGAATTATTTAACTTTAAAATATCTTTGTTTAATAAAAAGAGAAATGAGTTCTGCTATGCTGGATTATGGAGTTTGGCAGTGGATTTGGAATCAGGTGTATACAGGCAATGCTATGGAGGGGATGTACTTGGGAAAATTTTTAATGTGGATAAGCCTATTAAATTTAGAGCTATATGTGAATGTAGACAGCCGCATTGTTTTAACGGACATGCATTTTTGGCGGGGGGTGGAGATATACCAGAATTAGATGGACCTATATATGCAGAAGAACGTGATCGCATTACTTTGGATGGGGAACATTGGTTTCAGGAGGATATCAGGATGTTCTTTTCTTCAAAATTAAAGAATTCTAATAAGCAATATTCTGAAAAAAAGAAAAGATTTATTCGTTTCAAAAATAAAATTTTGCATTATGGAAATGTCGGAGAAAATGGTATAAAAAAGGTATTTGGGATGATTTTTAATGGAAATAGTAAATAGGATAAAGAATAAAATATATAATTATATTTATAAAAAAACATGGTATGAATGGATATATATTTTTTCGGGGAAGAAATATATATCTTTATATGCGGGATATAAGGGACAAAAGAAGGCATTTCTTTTAATGGAACCAGAATATGGAAATCTAGGAGATCACGCTATTGCATATGCAAGTGAAAAATTTATTCAAGAACAATTTCCTGCGTATAAATTAATAGCTGTAAGTGAAGCTAATACATGTAGGCATCTTAAGTCTATTAAAAAAGTATGTGAAAAGCTAAAAACGTTGAGGGGATAAAAATAGATAAAAGTGGTACGATAATTACACACATTAATAACTCCAAGTTAGTGCCGCCTTCCATATTCTTGTATGTAAGCCAAATGATTGTATAGCTTACGGCAGATATCAAAAAGTAGAGTACAATCCTCTTCAAATAGTGAATATATTTGGTATAAAATACATATTTACTTATAATAAAAAATCGTGAGAAAAGGTATATCAGGGAAGTTACAAATGTGCCTATGAGAACTCCATCAATCCCAAGCTTGTTAACTAGCACAATTGAAATAATCATGTTTAGTACTGCTGAAACAGCAATTATAGGTTTGTCATAATTAAATAATTTATAAATAATAAAGACTTGCGACGGAAGTTGCAACAATATAGAAAGCATAAGGTTAATTCCAAGCCACATAACAGTAGAAAAAGTTAAAAGCAACCTTTCCCCAAAAAATACTTTAACGAATGACTGAGCTAATAGAGCAAAACATATAAAACAAAAATTGCCTATCAAGAAATTCACACAGAAATAATTTTCAGTCATCTGCTGCTGCTCTTCCTTCGACTTTCCAGAATAGATATAATTTCCAAATGTTGCTTGAAGTGATGCCAGTAACTGATTTACCACATTGGTAAGCTGTGTGGTTATCATTGTATAATTTGAAAGATATCCTGCCAGAAGTGATCCCTTAAAAACAGATATAATAACATTATCTGTTCCATAAAAAGCGGTAGCGCCTATCCTAGAAAGAAAGATATCTTTTACATAACTTGCAATTTGGTTATTATATTCTTCAATAAGTTCCATCTTAGCCACTTTATTAATTTTGCCATATAACTTATCAGCCCTTATAGAAAGAATCAAATTAGAAAGAATATTTTTTCCTACTTGGATAAACAAGTAAACAATATAATTTTTGAATACAAACAAACAAAATACCTGTATTCCAGAAACTGCGAAATACATAAACCCATCAACCAAATTAATCACATATGATTTCTGATCAGCCATGATGAGTGTTCTTTTATATGCAAGAAAATATGTCGATACAGTTCCTGCGAGATTTATAAAATAAAGCATTTGTAAAGTAAGCGCTTAAATCTTGGGTAGCTTTACTGTCTACGTTTTTAAACT
>CAUWKK010000054.1:0-13028 GCA_963559385.1 uncultured Schaedlerella sp. | reverse complement strand
TACGGCGGGAGCCGTCAGCGAGATGGATCTGACTTTTTTCGATGCAATGATATCCGAATTATGCACGGGCATGAAATAAAAAACTTTCTCATATATATAAAATGATAACATATAAAATGTGAGTGATGACATAATGAACGCATGGATCAAAGCGGTTCAGGGAATGGCTCTGGGGACGCCGATGCTGCTTATGCTGCTTGGAACACATTTCTATTTCACGATTCGTCTGCGGTTTATTCAGAAAAAGATACCGCAGGGGATATATATGAGTTTTTCGAAAAACGGACAGGGTGAGGGGAATATCTCACCCTTTTCTGCGCTCGCAACCTCGCTTGCCGCAACGATTGGGACGGGAAATATTATCGGAATCTCTACGGCAATTGCAATCGGAGGGCCGGGGGCGGTTTTCTGGTGTTGGGTGACAGGTATTTTCGGAATTGCTACCTGCTATGCAGAATGTTATCTTTCCGTAAAATTTCGTGTATGTCAGGCGGACGGAACTTATGCAGGCGGACCTATGTATATAATGGAAGGGGTCTTGAAACAAAAAAGCGCGGCAATCGTTTTTGCGGTGGCGGCGGTGCTTGTGTCTTTTGGAATGGGCAGCAGTGTACAGGCGCATTCGATCGTGTCTGCGGTTACGGAGCAGGTGCGATTGTCTTCCGGTTATGTCGGGGTCTGTCTTGCCTTTTTTGCCGGGATTGTGATTCTGGGAGGAGCAGAACAGATTACAAAGGTGTGTACCTGTCTTGTTCCTTTTATGAGTGTGTTTTTTCTAGGAGGCTGTTTTTTCTTGATCTGGGAGAACCGGGAGGTATTTCCGGAGACGATCCAGGCAATCGTCAAATCGGCATTTTCATCGAAGCCGGTAATCGGAGGGATCACAGGAACGGCTGTTATGGAAGGTCTTCGCGTCGGGATTTCCAGAGGACTTTTTACAAGTGAAGCAGGACTTGGTTCGATTCCGATCTCGGCGGCAGCGGCACGTACACAGTCGCCGTATCGGCAGGGACTTGTGTCTATGACAGGCGTATTCTGGGACACCGTGGTGATGTGTGCCGTGACGGGAATTGCAATCGTCGGATGTATGCTGAAAGAACCGGAATTATATCAGCAGGCGGAGGCAAACCGGCTTTGCTTTCTGGCATTTTCTAATTTACCTGTTTTGGGAAGTGAAATGCTGTCTGTATCGCTCGTACTCTTCGCCTTTGCGACAATTATAGGCTGGAGCTATTACGGGGAATGTGCGGTGCGGTATCTGGGGAAAGGACGGGGCAGGATTGTTTATAAGGTTCTGTATATCTGTTTTATTCTTTTCGGAGCGGTAATGCCGCTCAATATGGTGTGGGGAATCGCAGATCTGTTTAACCTGCTGATGATGATACCGAATTTAATCTGCCTGTGGATGCTGCGGAAATGGATTGTCGGAAAAGAAGAAAAATCCCCGTAAGCAGAGTGTAGTTCTGTAACTGCTTACGGGGAAAGGAGATTAGTAAATATAAACGGTTGTTCCGGCAGGAATGTTGTCATATATCCATTTGGCATTTTCCAAAGACAGGCGTACACAGCCATGTGACAGCTGCATACCCAGACGGTCATCCTGTACCGAACCGTCGGTATTAAAGGTGGTACTGTGAAAGAGAAAATCTCCGTAAAACTGTGTCGCATAATACTGATAGGAACCGAAGGAGTAAAAACCGGGCATCTTTAAAGAGGTTACGCTGAATACGCCTTTTACGGTAGGTGTGTCAGGCGTTCCCGGAGCGCATGGCCAGAAATATAAATACTCCCAAGAGTTTCCGTTGCGGTAGAATACGGCGGTTTTGCAGGCTGTTGTATCAACAAGTATCAGATAATTTGTGCCGCTGGAATAGTTCTGGGCGGTTTGGTACATATAGTCTGCGGCAGTGCTGTTGATCTCTCCGGAACCCTGTCCGCCAAACAGGCGTATTCCGTTTTCCATAAAGATAAAGGCCGAGGCATGATAGGTACCGAAATGGAAGCCGTGGTTGGCTACGTTTGCGGAAAATCCGTAAGAGCCGTCTTCCTGCGGTTCTGCATAATAATATCCGATATCGCTCTGGTCATCTTGATTCCATACGGTTACGATAATTTTTTGAATGTCGTGAGATGCGGTCACACCGTCAAGCTTTATCCAGAAGCTTCCGTCATCAAGTTCATTCGGTGTCAGCGTGATCTGGCTGACAGAGGCGTTCATTTCTACGTCAGGAAGCTCTTCGGGGAGCAGCTTGGTACAGAAACGCTGGATCATGGCTGCGCAGACAGCGCGGGCAGAACCGCCTTGCGGGTTCAGAAGTCCATTGTCTCCTGTGATGATTCCGATGCCGACTGCCCATTTCATAGCATCTTCGGCGAAAGCGGAGACGGCATCTGCATCTGGAAACGCATCCAGTTCTGTACTTGTTTTGGTATCCAGCCCTTGGTATTTTGCATAGCGGTAGAGCATGACTGCAAGCTGCTCGCGCGTGATCATATCGTTTGGACCGAAAAGCCCGCTGTCTTCATAACCGCTGATGATATTGACTTCATCCTGCGCGGCCCAGAGTACGGGCGTGGTGTAGAACTGTCCGTCCGGCACATCCGGGAAACGGTTGTTATATCCTACCGGTTCAGAACCGGACAGGCGGTACAGGATAGTAGCAAACTGCGCCCGGCAGATGATCTCTGCCGGAGCAAAGATGTTGTTGCCTTTTCCAGTCATAATGCCTTTGTTCATTACATATTCGACATAGGGCGTGTACCACGCATCGGCGGAAATATCGTCAAAGTTGGTGCCGGGCAGGCTTGCGGCTGCAATCTGCGACTCCAGGACAGCCTGAATATCTTCTTCTGACGCGGTATAGTCAGTGGGTTCGTCAATTGTCGGAATGACCTCCGGTTCGGGCGCTTGCGGGGCGGCAGACACCTGAAAGCCGATAGATGTTACCATTAGTGTAATTGCCAGCAAAAAAGCCGGAAAACCAGAAAGGTATTTTTTCATACACTCATCTCTCCTTCATCCTAATTTTGTGGCGGGTCATAAAGGCATAAAACCACTTATGTGCAAGCACAATGTGGATTATGATCTATTCACCCAAGCATTTTATAAAAATAATATCACAGAAATCAAGGGGTGGCAAATTGAAAACAAATATTGTAAAAGAATACAATTCCCTCTATAATGTAGAAAGATATTGATAACAGTTTGGAACTTGGGGCATAACAGAGCCTGTGAAAAACAAGAAAGCGGAAAAGAGGGGAACGTATCATGGAACTGACACATTTTGATGAGAATGGAAAAGCAGTCATGGTGGATGTGACGGATAAGGCAGAGACGGTGCGTGAGGCGACGGCTGCGGGAAAGATTACGGTCAGCCGCCGGGTATATGACGCGATTGCGGCAGGAACGATCGGAAAAGGAGATGTGCTCGGTGTTGCAACTACTGCCGGGATTATGGGAGCAAAGCGGACCGCAGAACTGATTCCGATGTGCCATATTCTTCCGATCACGAAGTGCCGGGTTCATTTTGAAATGATGCCGGAGGAATGTTCGATCTATTGCTATTGTACCGTAAAGGTAACCGGAAAGACCGGAGTAGAAATGGAGGCGCTGACCGGAGTCAGCGTTGCTCTTTTGACGGTTTATGACATGTGTAAGGCGATGGATAAGGCAATGGAAATCGGAGAAATTTATCTTTGCCGTAAGACAGGCGGAAAGAGTGGAGAGATCTGCAATGAGCGTCCGAGAAGTGCAGGTGGGGACTGCTCTCATGCGGCCGGCGGATATACAGGAGAACCTTGCGGCAGGAATGAAGAGTCGAGATCCGTGAAGGAATTGGACTATCAGTTGGGGAATCAGGTGAGACAAAGACCGATGCGGCAGACAGTGAAAAAAGGAACTTTGGAGGATTTGGACATCCTGTAGAAAAGATAAAAAGATTGTAATAAGTGAATGAAGAAAGGAAAAAGTGACTATGAAATGGAATAGATTTCGATTAAAAACAACAACAGAGGCGGAAGATATTGTCAGCAGTATATTGGCGGATCTTGGTGTAGAAGGGGTAGAGATAGAGGATAAGGTTCCGCTTACCGCTGCGGACAAGGAGCAGATGTTTGTGGATATTCTGCCGGAGACTGAGGTCGATGACGGTGTGGCATATTTGAGCTTCTATCTGGATTCCGAGATGGATCGAACAGAGATGGACGAGCTGCTTGCCAATGTCAAACAGGAATTAGAAGAAATGTCCGAGTTTATGGATTTGGGTGAATGTACGATCGAGGAATCCCAGACAGAAGACATTGACTGGGTAAATAATTGGAAACAGTATTTTCATCAGTTTTATGTGGATGATATTCTCATCATTCCGTCTTGGGAGGATGTAAAGCCGGAGGATCGTGATAAGCTGGTTATTCATATCGATCCGGGTACGGCATTTGGGACCGGTATGCATGAGACGACGCAGCTTTGCATCCGTCAGATCCGCAAATATGTGACGCCGCATACAAGGATTTTGGATGTGGGCTGCGGAAGTGGGATTCTCGGAATGCTTGCGTTGAAATTCGGCGCGGCATATTCTGTCGGCACGGATCTGGATCCGTGCGCGATTGACGCAACCCATGAGAATATGGAAGTGAATCAGGTTGAAAGAGACAAATATGAGGTCATGATCGGTAATATCATTGATGATAAAGCAGTTCAAGACAAGGTGGGGTATGAAAAGTATGACATTGTTGTGGCAAATATTCTGGCTCCGGTACTGGTAGAACTGACGCCGGTGATCGTAAATCAATTGAAACCGGAGGGAGTTTATATCACCAGCGGAATTATCGATGATAAAGAAGAGCTGGTTGTAGAGGCAGTGAAACAGGCAGGGCTTGAAGTGTTGGAAGTAACGTATCAGGGTGAGTGGGTATCTGTTACAGCAAGAAAAAATGCATAGATACATAGATAGTAGAAAGGAATCGAAACCATGCATCATTTTTTTGTGGAGCCGTCTCAGATAGCAGATGGAAGAGTGATCATTACCGGGGCAGACGTAAATCACATGAAAAATGTGTTGCGGATGAAACCGGGGGAAAAGGCAGAAATCAGTGACGGAGACGGACTACGTTATCTGTGTGTGTTAGAGAGATTCACAGAGGAAGGCGTGAATTTGCGGATTGAAGATGTGGAAGCGGATGCAGCTGAACTTCCAGCTAAAATTTATCTTTTTCAGGGACTTCCGAAGAGTGACAAAATGGAGCTGATTATTCAGAAGGCGGTAGAACTGGGCGCTTATGAAATCGTTCCGGTTATGACAAAGCGGGCAGTTGTAAAATTGGATGAAAAAAAGGCTGTGAAAAAGGTACAGCGTTGGAATGCTATTGCAGAGGGCGCAGCAAAGCAGTCAGGACGTTCTCTTGTACCGGCGGTTCATGCTGTGATGAGTTATGCGGAAGCATTAAGTTATGCGCAAAAATTGGATGTTCTGCTCATTCCGTATGAGAAAGCAAAGGGGATGGAAGTGACCAGACAGGCGATGGAATCCGTTCTGACAGGACAGTCCGTAGGTATTTTTATAGGTCCGGAAGGGGGATTTGAAGAGACGGAAATTATGCAGGCGCAGAAATGTGGCGCTCTGCCGGTTTCTCTCGGAAAACGGATTTTACGGACGGAAACTGCGGGTATTGTTGTTTTGTCGATCTTGATGTATCAGTTGGAGTGCAATGATCTTTTATAGAAAGGTGACAGACAAGGCCGTAGATTCATATAATAAAGAAGAGGGAGTTTTGTTATAGTACCTCATTTGCATATCGTCTGTGTATGTATATAGGAAAAGAAGAAAAGGGTGGATATTATGGAAGTTTATTTGGATAATTCGGCAACGACACGGTGCTATCCGGAGGTTGGCGAACTGGTGTATAAAGTCATGTGTAAAGATTACGGGAATCCGTCGTCTATGCATCGAAAAGGTGTGGATGCAGAGCATTACATCAAAGAGGCAAAAGAAATTATTTCAAAAATATTGAAAGTCAATGCAAAAGAGATTTTTTTTACATCGGGAGGAACGGAAAGTGATAATCTTGCTCTGATCGGAGCAGCCAGAGCGAACCGGCGCGCAGGAAATCATTTGATCACGTCTTCTATTGAGCATCCGGCAATTCTGAATACCATGCGTCATCTGGAAGAGGAAGAGGGATTTCGGGTAACATATCTGCCGGTGGATGCAAACGGCAGGATTAAGACGGAAGCGCTGAGAGAGGCGCTCTGTGAGGATACCATTCTGGTATCTGTGATGTATGTCAATAATGAAGTGGGCTCTGTACAGCCAATCGAAGAGGCCGTACAGATCGTGAAGGGGTATAATCCGAAGATCCTGTTTCATTCAGATGCGGTGCAGGGATTTGGAAAATATCATATTTATCCAAAGCGATTGGGAATCGACATGCTTTCTGCCAGCGGGCATAAGATTCATGGTCCGAAAGGAATGGGCTTTCTCTATATTGGAGAAAAAGTAAAGATCGTACCGATTGTTTATGGAGGAGAACAGCAGAAAAATATCCGTTCCGGCACAGAAAATGTACCGGGGATCGCAGGTCTGGGATTGGCGGCAAAAATGATCTATCAGGATTTGGATATGAAGGTGGCGATGATGCGGGAATTGAAGGCGTATTTTCTGGAGGGCTTAAAAAAACTGGAGCATATCACTGTTCACGGAACAACGGATGAGAACAGCGCTCCACATATCATCAGTGTGGGAATTGCAGGAGTACGGAGCGAGGTATTATTACATGCATTGGAGGAAAAAGGAATCTATGTATCTTCAGGATCTGCCTGCGCATCGAATCATCCGGCAATCAGCGGTGTTTTGAAAGGCATTGGAGCGGCAAGAGAATATCTGGATGCAACACTTCGGTTTAGTATGTCAGAATTTACAACAAAAGAAGAAATTGACTATACATTGGAAACACTATATAATTGTGTTCCGATGCTTCGTAAATATACAAGACATTGATCAGAAAAACAGTGTAACACCGCCGTTTGTTCAGGCGGACCACGAACAGCAGATAAAAGGAGATTATAATATGAAATTTCATTCATTTTTGATTAAATATGGTGAAATCGGTATCAAAGGGAAAAACCGGTATTTGTTTGAGGATGCGCTGGTACGTCAGATGCGTTTTGCATTAAAGGATGTGGACGGTGATTTTTATGTACACAAGTCCTATGGAAGAGTGTATGTAGATTGTAATGGCGAGTATGATTATGAGGAAACGATCGAAAGCCTGAAGCGGGTGTTTGGTATTGTTGGGATTTGTCCGGTTGTCCGGCTGGAAGACAAGGGGTTTGAACAGTTAAAGCAGGATGTGGCGGCTTATGTGGATGAGATGTATCCCGATAAGAATCGGACATTTAAGGTGGAGGCGAGAAGAAGTAAAAAATCTTATCCGAAAACTTCCATGGAAATCAACTGTGATCTGGGCGAGGTGATTTTGGAAACCTATCCGGAAATGAAGGTAGATGTTCACAACCCGGACATTCGTCTGAACGTGGAGATCAGGGAAGAGATTTATGTGTACTCGGAAATCATTCCGGGACCGGGCGGAATGCCTGTCGGAACGAATGGAAGTGCTATGCTTTTGCTGTCCGGAGGAATTGACAGTCCGGTGGCAGGATATATGGTTGCAAAGCGTGGCGTGGAACTGGAAGCGACATATTTTCATGCTCCGCCGTATACGAGCGAGCGTGCCAAGGAAAAGGTGGTAGATCTGGCGAAGCTGGTATCGAAGTATGCAGGACCGATCAAGCTTCATGTGGTGAACTTTACAGATATTCAGCTTTATATTTATGAGAAGTGCCCACATGAAGAGCTGACGATCATCATGCGCCGTTATATGATGAAGATTGCGGAACATTTCGCAAAGAAAGACGGCTGTCTCGGATTGATCACGGGAGAGAGTATCGGTCAGGTGGCAAGTCAGACAATGCAAAGTCTGGCGGCGACAAATGCAGTCTGCACACTGCCGGTATATCGTCCGCTGATCGGGTTTGATAAGCGGGATATTGTTGCGATTTCCGAACAGATCGACACTTATGAGACATCGATACAGCCGTTTGAAGATTGCTGCACGATTTTTGTTGCAAAACATCCGGTTACAAAGCCGAATCTGGAGAGAATCGAGAAATCGGAATTGAATCTGACAGAGAAAATCGATGCGTTGGTACAGGAAGCAATTGATACAGTAGAAGTGATCAAGGTAAAATAAGAGAAATTGAGGCTGCCTCGAAAGAGACAGCCTCAAAGTAATCAATATCATAAGTAAAGCAATTATTTGATAATGTATGGATCGAGAGCAGCAAGGATGCTGTCCAAATCTCCGTCCGCATGAATGTTGAGGTCAATTGGCTTAGAAAGATCTAAGCTAAAAATTCCCATAATAGATTTTGCATCGATTACATATCTGCCGGACACTAAATCAAAATCATTATCATACTTTGTGATTTCGTTTACGAATGATTTTACTTTGTCGATTGAATTTAAAGAAATCTGTACGGTTTTCATTATGATAGTCCTCCTTGATCAAGTTTAAGTTGTCAGGGCGAAAGCCCTACGCTTATTCTACGAGATACGAACGTAAAAGTCAAGAAAGCCGACTGGAAAAGTGCGAGAAAGTAAAAGTAGGGAAACAATTACCGGGCACAGGAATGTGGAAGAGAATGATAGGAGAAAACATATGGGTAAAAAAGTAGCATTGCACAATTTGGGCTGCAAGGTCAATGCATATGAGACAGAGGCAATGCAGGAAATGCTGGAACAGGCGGGGTATGAGATTGTTCCGTTCAAAGAGGGGGCGGATATTTATGTGATCAATACTTGTACAGTGACCAACATTGCTGATCGGAAGTCGCGGCAAATGATACATCGGGCAAAAAAAATGAATCCGGAAGCGATTGTTGTTGCGGCAGGGTGTTATGTGCAGGCACAGGCGGAGCATGGAGAAATGGATCCCTGCATCGATATTGTGATCGGGAATAATAAAAAGAAGGATTTGATCTCTATTCTGGAGCAATATAGTCGGGAAGTGCAGGAGGAAGCGATTGAAAAAGCGGAAGAGGCGACGGAACAGCTGCAGGAAGTCATTGATATCAATCGTACAAAAGAATATGAAGAATTGCAGCTTACAAAGGCGGGAGAACATACCCGAGCCTATATTAAGGTGCAGGACGGCTGTAATCAGTTTTGTACCTATTGTATCATACCTTATGCAAGGGGGAGGGTGAGAAGCCGCAGTATGGAGAATGTGCTGGCGGAGGTACAAGAGCTTGCGGAGCATGGCTACAAAGAAATTGTATTAACGGGAATCCATTTAAGCTCTTACGGCATTGATTTGGAAGATACAGATCTTTTGAAGCTGATACTTGAGGTGCATGAAGTGAAAGGGATCGAGAGAATTCGTCTGGGGTCACTGGAACCGCGTATCATTACCGAAAAGTTTGCAAAAACAATCGCAGAGCTGCCGAAGTTGTGTCCGCATTTTCATTTGTCGTTGCAAAGTGGATGCAGCGAAACGCTGCGTCGGATGAATCGAAGATATACGGCAGAAGAATATTATGAAAAATGTGAGCTTTTAAGAAAGTATTTTGAATATCCGGCATTGACAACAGACGTGATCGTTGGATTTCCGGGGGAGACGGAAGAAGAATTTGAAGCATCCAGAGCATTTGTGGATAAGGTGGATTTTTACGAGACACATATTTTCAAGTATTCCAAACGAGAGGGAACAAAGGCTGCGGTTATGGAGAATCAGATACCGGAGCAGGTCAAATCAGAGCGGAGTAATGTGCTGATCGAATTGGGCTGCAAAAAGAAAAAAGAATATGAAGCTTTTTTTGTCGGGAAAACGGTGGATGTGCTGATAGAAGAACGTATCATTCTGGACGGAAAAGAGTATTGGACAGGACATACAAAGGAGTACATCAGAG
The DNA here is from genome assembly GCA_963559385.1 of uncultured Schaedlerella sp. GTDB lineage: Bacteria > Bacillota > Clostridia > Lachnospirales > Lachnospiraceae > Schaedlerella. Next base: position 3,064 of record CAUWKK010000054.1, on the reverse strand, counting down.
TAGTAACAGAATCAGAAGAAAATCTGGAAAACCAATCAGTAAACTGTGAAATTGGGACAAGCTTGGTGCAGGACTTTATGTTTGCGCAAATTATTCGTTGAATTTTATCCGGGATTATATTAGAATGATAAGTAGGGATTTTGGGATTAGAAAAATGGAGGAGAAAAAATGAGTGATTTAAGTAACACACAGTTCTTTCAAGTAGAACCGGGACCGCAGATTTCCGCAAAAGATATTCTGGAAATCGTGTTTAAGGCATTGAAAGAAAAAGGATACAATCCGGTAAACCAGATCGTAGGTTATATTATGTCCGGAGATCCGACATATGTAACCAGTTATAACGGAGCAAGAAGCTTGATTATGAAGGTGGAGCGGGATGAACTGGTAGAAGAGTTGTTAAAATCGTATATTCAGCATAATTCATGGGAATAATCAGTTATGAGAATTATGGGATTGGACTATGGAACCAAGACTGTGGGAGTTGCCATCAGTGATGCGCTGCGTGTAACTGCACAGGGGATTGAGACGATTACGCGCAAGGAAGAAAATAAGCTGCGCCGCACCTGCGCCCGGATTGAGGAACTGATCGGGGAGTATGAGGTGGAGCGGATCGTGCTTGGATTTCCAAAGCATATGAATAATGATATTGGTGAACGTGCGGAAAAAACATTGGAATTTAAAGAAATGCTTGAACGCCGTACAGGCATTGAAGTTGTGCTGTGGGATGAACGTTTGACAACAGTTGCGGCTGAACGTACGCTGATAGAAAGCGGTGTGCGGCGAGAGGAAAGAAAGAAATATGTAGATAAGATTGCGGCAGTATTTATTTTGCAGGGGTATCTGGATTCTTTGTAGGAACTGCATAGGAATAGAAAAAGGGAGTGTAAAAAATGGAGAAAATTCAGTTTACATTTGAAGATACGAGTGAAGCAGTAGAATTTTATGTGCTGGAACAGACTACGATCAACGGCTCCGTATACATACTCGTTACAGATTCTGAGGAAGATGATGCAGAATGTCTGATTCTGAAAGATACGAGTGCAAAGGAAGAGAGTGACAGTGTGTATGAGATCGTAGAAGATGATACGGAATTAAAAGCAGTGTCAAAAGTATTTGAAGAACTGTTGGAAGATATTGATATAGAGATGTAATGGAGGTGTAAATTTTTGAGAAAAGAGTATAGAGGGAAGCTGCGCATTATCCCGTTGGGAGGTCTGGAGCAGATTGGAATGAACATTACTGCCTTTGAATATGAAGACAGTATTATTGTCGTGGATTGCGGTCTGGCATTCCCGGAAGACGATATGTTGGGAATCGATCTGGTTATTCCTGATGTCACATATCTGAAAGACAATATTGAGAAAGTGAAGGGATTTGTTATTACACATGGTCATGAAGATCATATCGGGGCATTGCCTTATGTTTTAAAAGAGTTGAATCTCCCGATCTATACGACCAAGCTGACCATGGGGATTATCGAGAACAAGCTGAAAGAGCATAATCTGCTTCGCAGTACGAGAAGAAAAGTAGTGCGTCACGGACAGTCGATCAATCTGGGGCAGTTTCGGATTGAATTTATTAAGACAAACCACAGTATACAGGATGCGTCTGCGTTGGCAATTTATTCTCCGGCAGGAATCGTTGTGCATACCGGAGACTTTAAAGTGGATTATACACCGGTATTCGGTGATGCGATTGACTTACAGCGGTTTGCCGAGATCGGGAAAAAGGGTGTTTTGGCATTGATGTCAGACAGTACCAATGCGGAGCGAAAAGGTTTTACCCAGTCCGAGAGAACTGTGGGGATTACGTTTGACCATATTTTTGCAGAGCATCAGAATACAAGGATTATCATTGCAACTTTTGCATCAAACGTAGATCGTGTGCAGCAGATTATTAACTCGGCCTATAAGTATGGAAGAAAAGTTGTCGTAGAAGGACGCAGTATGGTAAATATCATTTCTACGGCTTCTGAACTTGGTTATCTGAATGTACCGGAGCATACCTTGATCGAGATTGATGAGATGCGGAATTATCCGCCGGAGAAAATGGTGTTGATCACAACCGGAAGTCAGGGAGAATCTATGGCGGCATTGTCCCGTATGGCGGCGGATGTGCATCGAAAGGTGACGATCCAGCCGAATGATACGATTATTTTCAGTTCAAATCCGATTCCGGGAAATGAAAAATCTGTATCCAGGGTCATCAATGAGTTGTCTGCAAAAGGAGCCAATGTTATTTTTCAGGATGCACATGTGTCCGGTCATGCGTGTCAGGAGGAACTGAAGCTGATCTATTCTCTTGTAAAGCCGAAATATGCAATTCCGGTTCACGGTGAGTATCGGCATTTGAAAGCGAATTCTGAGATTGCGAAAAATTTGGGAATTCCGAAAGAGAACATTTTTATTTTGCAGTCGGGAGATGTCTTGTCTTTGGACAACGAGTCTGCACAAGTAGTAGATAAGGTACACACCGGAGCAATTCTGGTAGACGGTCTGGGAGTCGGCGACGTAGGCAATATCGTACTTCGTGACAGACAGCATTTGGCAGAAGACGGTATTATCATTGTTGTGCTGACATTGGAGAAAGGAACAAATCGTCTGTTAGCAGGTCCGGATATCGTATCTCGTGGATTTGTGTATGTTCGCGAGTCGGAGGGACTTATGGAGGAAGCGAGAAGTGTCGTATATGAGAGTTTGGATAAATGTCTATCCGGCAGATATGCAGACTGGAATAAGATCAAGCTGACGATCCGTGATACGATGAATGATTTTATCTGGAAGAAAACAAAGAGAAGACCGATGATCATTCCGATCATTATGGATGTGGATGTGTAGAATATGGTAGTAGACGAACGGATTGTAACGTTCATCAATTCTATGGAGACAGAGAACAGTGAAATATTGGAAGCAATCGAGAGAGAGGCATTGGATTCAAATGTACCGATCATACGTAAAGAAATGCAAAGCTTTCTCAAAGTGCTTTTGAGTGTGCAAAAACCTATGTGCGTTCTGGAAGTCGGAACTGCCGTAGGTTTCTCTGCGTTATTGATGAGCGAATATTT
>CAUWKK010000053.1:0-13935 GCA_963559385.1 uncultured Schaedlerella sp. | reverse complement strand
TATTTGTTTGCCACGGCAACATTTGCCGCTCCACCATGGCTCAGTTTGTCTTTCAAGATATGATAAACAAACAAGGTCTTTCCGACCGGTTCCATATCGATTCCGCAGCTACAAGCCGAGAGGAAATCGGTAGTCTGCCGCATTATGGAACCGTACAGAAATTAAAACAGGAGGGCGTTCCGATACTGCCGCACCGTGCGGTACAGATGACGAAAAAAGACTATGAAAAATATGATTATCTGATCGGAATGGATTCTATGAACATTCACAATATGCTGCGGATCGTATCTTCGGATCCGGAGCAGAAGATTTGTCGGTTATTGGATTTTACAGGGAAGCCGGGAGATATTGCCGACCCGTGGTATACAGGTGATTTTGACCTGACCTACGAGTATGTAAAGGCGGGGTGCGAAGCTCTGTTGGAAGACTGCAGACGACGCTTATAGAGCGTACGTCAGCAGTTTTTTCAATTGGTGATGAAATTGTTTGTTTTGGGTATGAAGTTTCAAACGTTCTGTGCTTGATTTGTTTTGGTTGAGAAAAGCATCGTATTGTGCGAACAAGGTATGATAATCCAACTGCTGATTTTTGCTCCAATGTACCAGAATCCAATTCATGGACTCAGCCTGCCAGTAATCCATCGGGATATCCGCATTTTTTAATGTGCTGATATGGGTCAATGCTTGGAGAGAAAGCTGTTCCAGTTGTTTATGCAGCTCAATTTCTGATTTTGTGCTTTTCCCGATTTTTTTTAATATTTTTTGTGACAGGCTTTCGTTTTTGGAGGCCTGTTCCAATAGTTGTGCGCTCTTTGCTACGATTTCGTTTAATTTTCCGGCGGTTGCCCAATATGTAACAAAGGAAGGTGTGTCTTCTGTTGTGGTGTTTTCTTCTTTCATTGTAAATGTACGAAAGACACGAGTGCTGCCGCCGCTTAATCTGCGGTCATATCTTGCGCGGCTTTCGGGGTTGGAAAGTATGCGGTATGCTTCCAGAATTTCTTGCATGTATGCAGTTGTATCTATGCCGCTATTCATATTGGCATCCGGATGATAAACTTTTGCCAACGCATTTTTTGCGGCAGTGATTTCTTCGAGGGTTGCCTCTCTGGAAACCCCTAGAATATGATAATATGTACGAATTGCCATAAATTTTATTCTCCCCATATTTGTTCTTTGAATCAATAGAACCGATACCTATATTACGCTATCAAGGCTTAAAAATCAAGAGTATGTAGGTTCTAAATCTTTTCTTGATTTACTATATTAGTAACAGACGAAAAAGAAACAGAGGGTGCGATTTATGAGGAAAATGCTTACGTTGCTTGTATGTGTAATGCTCTGTGTGCAAAATGTGTATGCTATGTCTGCAAAAGAGGTGGTTTTGCAGGAAGAAAATGGAGAGATTGCAGAGGAGGATTCTGATAATCAAGAAGGAAAAGATATGGGAATGTCGGATGAAGGAAATGCGGGGATTGAAATAAGCGCACCTTCGGCAATTTTAATGGAAGCTTCAACGGGAAAAGTGATTTATGAAAAGGATGCGGATACTGCAAGACCGCCTGCCAGTGTAACAAAAGTAATGACTATGCTTTTGATTTTTGATGCGTTGGAAAGTGGGAAGATCAAACTGGAAGACGAGGTGACTACTTCGGAATTTGCCGCATCCATGGGCGGTTCTCAAGTATTTTTGGAACCGGGAGAGACGCAGACGGTAGATACCATGTTAAAATGTATTTCTGTTGCAAGTGCAAACGATGCCTGTGTGGCTATGAGTGAGTACATATGTGGGAGTGAAGAAGAGTTTGTTACCCGGATGAATGAACGGGCAAAAGAACTTGGAATGGAACACACCAATTTTGTTAATTGTAATGGATTGGACGCTGAGGGGCATGTGACTACAGCAAGAGATATTGCGTTGATGTCCAGAGAATTAATCACAAAATATCCGCGGATTCGGGATTACTGTATGATTTGGATGGAAAATATTACACATACTACCAATAAGGGGAGTTCGGAATTTGGTCTTTCCAATACAAATAAACTGGTCCGTCAGTATCCGTATGCTACCGGGTTAAAAACAGGTTCTACGGGGGAAGCGAAATTTTGTGTGTCGGCAACAGCAGAAAAGGAAGATATTGAATTGATTGCCGTCATTATGGCAGCAGAAGATTCCAAAGCAAGATTTCGGGATGCAACGGCTCTTTTAAATTATGGATTTGGCAAATGCAGACTTTATGAAGATACAGCGCCGGAAAAATTAAAAAATATAGAAGTAGAAGGTGGGGTAAAAGAAAAATTAGAGATTGTATACGAGAATACATTTTCTTATTTAGATACTTCGGAGGCTGATTTTTCGGGAATTACAAAGGAACTGCATATAAAACAACCTGTGAAAGCTCCTGTGAAGAAAGGTGACGTAGTTGGAAATATGACATATTTTTTAAATGAAAAGGAAATTGGTAAAATTGATGTAATCGCAGATGAAAATATTAAAAGAGCCGGATTTTTCGACTATTTGCAAAAAATATTAAAATGCTTCCGTGCATAGATTCTTTACTTTGCCATAAAAAAATGATAGGATAAATAGAATGTAAAGATGCTAGGGACATAAAGGCATCATGTAAATAAATGTAAAAAACGGAGTAATATCTGAATGAGATTATTTAATATAGTAATGACAGGTGTTTTTGGGGCTGCGCTTATATGTGCGGAGAGTATCCGAGAGCAGTGGGATTTTAAAGTAACACACTATTCTGTACATACGAAAAAGATACAGGGAGGCGCAAAGGCGCCGAAAATTATTTTTCTGAGCGATCTGCACAACCATAAATATGGAAAAAAGAACGAACGACTTTTACATGCGATCGCAAAAGAAACACCGGATCTGATTTTGATCGGCGGCGACATGCTTGTAGGAAAGCCGGGGAGACTGCCGGAGACTGCATTGCATTTTGTGAGTGAGCTTCCCAAGATTGCGCCGGTTTTTTATGCAAACGGCAACCATGAACAGCGAGTGAAAGAAAATACCGAGAAATACGGGTCGATCTTTTCAGTTTATCGTAAAAAACTTCGGGAAGCAGGCGTGCACTTTTTGGAAAATGAGTCTGTAATAAAGGAACTGAACGGAATTTCTCTCAAAATAACAGGAGTGGAACTGCCGATGGAAACGTATAAAAAGTTCCGTCATTACCCGGTGGTTGCGGAGGATGTGACAAAGAAAGTGGGAACAGTGGGAGAAGAGGAACTTTTTCAGATTTTACTGGCTCACAATCCGGCATATTATCCGGCATATAAAAAATGGGGGGCGGATCTGGTGTTATCAGGGCATCTGCATGGCGGTATTGTACGTATTCCGGGGTGGAGGGGTGTGATTACGCCACAGGTGTGTTTGTTTCCGAAGTATTCCGGAGAGATGACACAAGAAGATGGGAAATCAATCATTGTCAGTCGGGGACTTGGAACGCATACGATTAATTTCAGATTATTTAATGTGCCGGAAGTCATTGTTTTAGAAATTTTCGGAGAAATAGGAGAATAGAGAAATGGGTATTCCTGTAAAGCTGGAAGTGTTTGAGGGTCCTTTGGACCTGCTTCTCCATTTGATTGATAAAAATAAAATAGATATCTATGATATTCCGATCGTGGAGATTACAAACCAGTATATGGAATATATTCGGAATATGCAGAGGGAAGATTTGAATATAATGAGTGAGTTTCTTGTTATGGCGGCAACACTTTTGGACATTAAATGTAAAATGCTGCTCCCGAAAGAAGTCAATGAGGAAGGCGAGGAAGAGGATCCGCGCGCAGAATTGGTGGAACAGCTTCTTCAATATAAAATGTATAAATATATGGCATATGAACTGAAAGACCGTCAGTCAGATGCGGAGCTGGTGATGTTCAAGAAGCCGACAGTTCCGGAAGAGGTATTGGAATATACAGAACCGGTGGATCTGGATGCGCTTTTGGACGGGCTGACACTTTCTAAGTTGAATCAGATTTTTCGGGATGTTATGAAGCGGCAGGACAATAAGATCGACCCGGTACGAAGCAAATTCGGGAAGATTGAAAAGGAAGAAGTACCGCTTCCAATGAAAATGACCTATGTAGAAGAGTATGCGAAAACCCATAAAAGGTTTTGTTTTCGTCAGCTTTTGGAAGAACAAAGCAGTAAAATGCATGTGGTTGTGACATTTCTGGCAATTCTGGAGTTGATGAAGACAGGGGCGATCCGGGTGGCGCAGGAAGGAACATTTGGAGAGATTATGATAGATTCGCTTTTGTAAGACTGCGTAAAATATGTGGATACTGCCAAAAAGGGGAAAAGGATTGATAGATATAATGGAGATTAAAAAATTACAGGGGATTATCGAGGCGATTTTGTTTACTATGGGGGAATCTGTGGAACTGAGCAGAATTGCCGCTGCGATCGAACATGATGAAGAAACAACGCGAAAAATGATTTATAATATGATGGATGAATATGAAACGGAAAACAGGGGAATACATATTATTGAGCTAGATGATGCGTTTCAGATGTGCACTAAAAAGGAAGCATATGAATATCTCATTCGGATTGCAAAACAGCCAAAGCGGTATGTGCTGACGGATGTTGTTTTGGAAACATTATCGATCGTTGCGTATAAGCAGCCGGTAACAAAGCTTGAGATCGAGAAAATCCGAGGAGTCAAATCGGATCATGCGGTCAATAAGCTGGTTGAGTACGGTTTGGTTGAAGAGGTCGGAAGATTAGACGCTCCGGGAAGACCGTTATTGTTCGGAACAACAGAGGAATTTTTACGCCGTTTCAGCGTACAATCGCTAGACGAACTTCCTACCCTGAACCCGGAGCAGGTGGAACATTTCAAGGAAGAGGCAGAAGATGAGGCGCAGCTGAAGCTGGATATATAAAGTAGTATATTGAATAGGAGTGGGAGCATATACATGAAGTAATAAGAATGCTTATGAGGTTTTCATGATAGGGATGAAGAGGAGAAAACAGAAAAGAAGCAAGTGGATCATGGTTCTGGTAAGTTTGTGTCTGATGATACAGGTATCTGCCGGGGGTGTGGTTCTCGAGGTATATGCCGAAAATTCATCGGAAGAAATTCAAGAGCCGACAGGATTATACGCCCAGGCTGCAGTTTTAATGGATGCAGACAGCGGGCGTATTTTATTTGCAAAAAACGGACAGGAAGAGCGGGCAATGGCGAGTACAACGAAGATTATGACTTGTATATTGGCGCTGGAAAGCGGGAAAATAGATGAAACCGTGATTGTCAGTGCCAATGCCGCAGCACAGCCGGAGGTGCGACTGGGGATGAGAGAGGGACAGGAGTTTATCTTGAGAGATTTATTGTATTCGTTGATGTTGGAATCGCACAATGATTCGGCAGTTGCGATTGCGGAAACGATCGGGCAAAGCGTAGAGGGCTTTGCAGATATGATGAATGCAAAAGGAAAGGAACTTCATTGCGGGCATACATACTTTATTACTCCAAACGGACTGGATGAAACAGATGAAAAAGGGGTACATCATACGACCGCAGAAGATTTGGCGCGGATCATGAAATATTGCATTATGGATTCACCACAGAAGAGTATGTTTTTGGAAATCACGAGAACGCCTGCATATCAGTTTTCGGATAAAAGCGGTGTACACAGTTATTCTTGCAACAATCATAATGCCTTTTTAAACATGATGAAAGGTGCGCTGTCGGGGAAAACCGGATTTACTTCTGATGCGGGATATTGCTATGTCGGAGCTTTGGAAAGTCAGGGGAGAACATTTGTAGTAGCGCTGCTTGCCTGCGGCTGGCCGAACAACAAGGGGTATAAATGGGCTGATACAAAAAAACTGATGAATTACGGAATGGAGCATTTTCATTATCAAAATATATATCAGAAAGTAAGCTTTGATCCGGTTGAAGCATTAGAAGGGATTCCGTCGGGGGATGCTCTGAGCGGAAAGTCTTATGTGGCAGTGGAAGTGCAGCTTCCAAAAGAAAAGATTGTTCCCGGGAAAAAAGAAAAGACAGTTGTAGAGGTCAAACGTCTTCTTCGGGATGACGAGGAAATTTGTATCGAGCGAACTGCAAAAAAACAGGTAGAGGCGCCTGTTGAAAAAGGCGAAAAGGTGGGAAGTGTTCGGATTCTTTTGGGGGAGGAGGTATTGTATACCTATCCGGTGATAGCAGCGGAGACTGTTGAATGTCGTGACTTTTCATGGTGTTTGGGACGGATGATAAAAATGTTTTTATGTTAGGTGAAAAATCACATGGCATATTAAAAAACATCAATAAAAATGATTAAATTCTTCACTACAAAACCAAATTTGGATATGCTAGTATAAACAAAGATAAAATACGACAAGTGAGTTGATAAAATATAAGGAGAAGTAGTTATGAAGAATTTTGAAAAATATGAGCGATCTTATTTTATGCCGCCGGTCGATTGCTATGACTGGGTGAAAAAGGACTATATTCAAACGCCTCCGACTTGGTGCAGTGTAGATTTACGCGATGGAAATCAAGCGTTGATCGAGCCTATGAGCTTGGAAGAAAAAGTTGAGTTTTTTAAACTTCTTGTAAAAGTTGGATTCAAGGAGATTGAAGTTGGATTTCCGGCTGCTTCTGAGACAGAGTTCCGTTTTATGCGTACTCTGATTGAAGAAAAACTGATACCGGAGGATGTTACGGTTCAGGTATTGACACAGGCAAGAGAACACATCATCAAACGGACATTTGAGGCGGTAAAGGGTGCACCACATGCAGTTATACATGTATACAATTCAACTTCTGTTGCTCAGCGGGAGCAGGTATTCCGTAAAAGTAAAGAGCAGGTCAAACAGATTGCGGTTGAAGGAGCAAGGCTTTTGAAAGAACTGGCAGAAGAGACGGTTGGGAACTTTACGTTCGAGTACAGTCCGGAGAGTTTCCCGGGGACAGAAGTAGAGTATGCGTTGGAGGTATGCAATGCAGTTCTGGAAGTGTGGCAGCCGACTTCGGATAAGAAAGCAATCATCAATCTACCGACGACGGTACAGATTGCCATGCCTCATGTATTTGCAAGTCAGGTGGAATATTTTAATAAGTATTTATTGTATCGTGACAATGTAATTCTTTCTTTACATCCGCACAATGACCGAGGCTGCGGCATCAGTGATGCGGAACTTGGTGTGCTTGCGGGAGCCGATCGGATTGAGGGGACATTATTCGGAAACGGAGAGCGTACCGGAAATGTGGATATCATCACGCTTGCGATGAATATGTTTGCCCATGGCATAGACCCTGAACTGGATTTCTCCGATATGAGTGAAATCTGTGAAGTGTATGAACGGCTAACGAGAATGAAAGTGTCTCCTCGGCAACCATATGCGGGGGAACTGGTATTTACTGCATTTTCTGGTTCGCATCAGGATGCGATCGCAAAAGGTATGGTATGGAGAGAAGAAAAGGAATGTGACAAATGGACGGTTCCGTATTTGCCGATCGATCCGAAGGATGTGGGAAGAAAATATGATTCGGATGTCATTCGGATCAACAGCCAGTCCGGCAAAGGCGGAGTGAATTACATTCTGAAGCAGAGTTTTGGCATCAGTCTGCCGGAGAAGATGCGGGAGCAGGTGGGATATCTGGTCAAAGATGTATCTGACAAGGCACACAAGGAGCTCACGGCTGATTGGGTCTACCATATTTTTGAGGATAACTACATCAATGCAAAGAGTATCTTTACCATTGATACCTGCCATTTTAAACAGGAGGACGGCATCGTTTCTGAGGCGGTGATCACGCATGCCGGCGATCGGCGAAATATCACAGGTGTGGGAAACGGCCGCTTGGATGCAGTGAGTAATGCATTAAAGCATTACTTTGATATTGAATATGAACTGGCATTTTACGAGGAACATTCATTGACCACAGGTTCTTCCTCAAAAGCGGTCGCCTATGTGGGGATCGTAGATAAGGAAAAGACCTACTGGGGAGTCGGCATTGATGCCGATATTATCAAAGCGTCCATTGCAGCATTGGAAGTGGCGGTCAACAAATTGGAAGAGGTTCAGAAGCGGAATGTGTCCAAGGATGCAAGAATACTGGAGATTACAAATTATATTTATGCAAATTATAAAACGGTAACTCTGGAAGATCTGGCAGAAAAATTTTTCCTTTCCAAACCTTACCTATCGAAATATATCAAAGAAAAATCAGGGATGACATTCGGAGATATTTTAAAGGCGGTCCGTATGAAGAAAGCGAGAGCCATGTTAAAGAGTGGGAATGCAACCGTAGAAAGTATTGCAGAATCTGTCGGATATCAAAATGTGGAGCATTTTAACCGTATTTTTAAGAAAATGTATGAAATGACCCCGGTGCAGTATCGAAATCAGAAATAGAAAAAATATTTTTGGGGAATTATGAGGAAAGTAAGAAGAGAGCGTGCAAACCATAGTGGTAATGGAAATGTCCGTTCTCTTCTTTATTTATTCGTTGAAATTTCAAAACGGGTGAGCTATAATATAATTGGCAGAAATTTGGATTATTTATAAAAAATATATGATGTGGAGGACTAAGGTATGAGCTACAATGCAACAGGAAACCCAGCAAGCAAAAGAATTGCCGCTTTGCTTGACGAGGGAAGCTTTGTTGAAATCGGTGGAGCTGTTACAGCAAGAAGCACGGACTTCAACCTGCAGGCAAAAGAAACTCCGTCTGACGGTGTGATTACCGGATATGGAGTGATTGACGGAAACCTTGTGTATGTATACAGTCAGGATGTAACTGTATTAAAGGGAACTGTCGGAGAGATGCATGCAAAGAAAATTGCCAATATTTATGATATGGCGATGAAAATGGGAGCGCCTGTCATCGGTCTGGTAGACTGTGCGGGGCTGAGACTTCAGGAGGCGACAGATGCACTGGAAGCTTTCGGAGAACTTTACTTTAAGCAGGCAATGGCGTCCGGAGTGATTCCGCAGATCACTGCTGTTTTCGGCATGTGCGGCGGCGGGCTTGCAGTTATTCCGGGATTGACGGACTTTACATTTATGGAAGAAAAGAGCGCTAAGCTGTTCGTTAATTCTCCAAACGCTCTGGAGGGAAATGAGGTTTCCAGATGCGATACTTCTACAGCAGAGTATCAGAGCAGGACCGCAGGTTTGGTAGACGGCATCGGCACAGAGGAAGAGATCCTTGGGGAAATCCGTTCTTTGATCTGTATGATCCCGGCAAATAACGAGGACGATCTTTCCTATGACGAGTGTCTGGATGATCTGAACCGCGTATGTGCGGATCTGGAAAATGCATCTGAAGATACAGGGATTGCCCTGACAACTATTTCTGATAACAATTTGTTTTTTGAGACAAAGAAAAATTATGCAAAAGAAATGGTGACCGGATTTATCCGTTTGAATGGTATGACGATCGGAGCTGTTGCAAACCGCTCGAAAATCTACGATACAGACGGAAACGCAGAATCCTTTGATAAGGTTTTAACGGTTGGCGGATGCAAGAAGGCAACTGATTTTATCAATTTTTGCGACGCATTCTCTATTCCGGTACTGACACTGACCAATGTGACCGGATTTGAGGCGACAAAGGAATCTGAAAAAGATATGGCGAAGAGCATTGCAAGACTGACCTATGCATTTGCAAGTGCAACAGTTCCGAAAGTAAATGTAATCGTCGGACAGGCATACGGAAGCGCATATGTGACAATGAACAGTAAGTCTCTCGGCGCAGATTTGGTATATGCATGGCCGAATACAGAAATCGGTATGATGGACGCAACTTTGGCATCTAAGATCATGTATGCGGAAGCAGATGCAGAGACATTGAAAGAGAAAGCCGCTGCTTACAAAGAACTGCAGTCCAGCCCGTTATCCGCGGCAAGAAGAGGTTATGTGGATGCGATCATTGAGCCGGCTGATACAAGAAAATACCTGATTGGTGCATTTGAGATGCTATTCACAAAAAGAGAGGACCGTCCGGGCAAAAAACACGGCACGGTTTAGAGAGGTGAGGCGAAGTGAAGAAAAAATTTAGTATAGTTGGACTTATCCTCGTTCTCGTATTCGGTCTGGCAGGCTGCGGAAGTACGGCAGAGCAGACAGTATATGACAAATCCACCATGGAACAGTATGCGGATGCGATTATTATGAATTTCAGCGGTATGGGCGAGGCGGATCTGGATGCATTCCGTGATATGTCTGATTTGGAATTGAATCTGATGTTGATGCAGTCCGGGCTTCCGATCGAGGGAGAGAATTTTTTGAGCATGCTGGATGCATGGAATGCAGGTGTGAAAGAATGCGGAGCATTTGTGGAACATGGGGGATATGAGTTTGAGGAGACAAACGAGGGAGCGGTATTGACAACAGCGATTACCTGTACAGACCGTACCGGAAATATCGAATTTGCTTTCGATGAGAAAATGAACATGGAAAGCATAACCGTTAACGCGGATTATTCTCTCGGAGAGATTTTGACAAAGGCAGGACTGAATACTGTATTGGGAATGGGAACTGTATTTATAGTATTGATTTTCATTTCATTTATTATTTCACTCTTTAAGTATATTCCTGCAATTGAAGAGAAGTTTAAGAAGAAAAAAGCGCCGGAAACAACTTCTGCTGCTGCACCGGCACCGGCTGCGGTATCGGCAGAAGAAATCAATGCTTCCGACGACAGTGAACTGACTGCGGCGATTGCAGCTGCGATTGCGGCTTATGAAGGAACTTCGACAGATGGATTTGTGGTTCGTTCGATCAAGAGAAGAAAATCAAATAAATGGAATTAATTCAGGAGGAATTCAGTGATGAAAAATTATACAATTACAGTGAACGGCAATGTATATGATGTAACAGTAGAAGAGAAGGGTGCAGGCGCAGCTCCGACTGCTCCGAAGGCTCCGGCTGCGGCACCTAAGGCGGCGCCGGTACCGGCAGCAGCTCCGAAGGCGGCAGGTGCAGGCAGCATTCAGGTAAAAGCAGGTGCGGCGGGTAAAGTGTTTAAAATTGAAGCAAATGTCGGACAGAGCGTACAGGCAGGAGATGCCGTTGTGATTATCGAGGCAATGAAAATGGAAATTCCGGTAGTTGCTCCGGAAGCAGGAACGGTTGCAAGTATTGATGTGGCAGTCGGTGATGCGATTGAGGCAGGTGCGGTTCTGGCTACATTAAACTAGTTTCCAGGGAGGTCTGACAAATGGAATATATTTCAAATACATTAGGAAACCTCATTGAACAGACCGCTTTTATGAATCTGACTGTTGGTAATCTGATTATGATCGCGGTTGCGTGTGCGTTCCTATATTTAGCAATCAAACACGGCTTTGAGCCGCTTCTGCTTGTACCGATTGCATTTGGTATGCTGCTTGTAAATATCTATCCGGATATTATGCTGCATGCTGAAGATGCGGCAAACGGAACAGGCGGACTTCTTTACTATTTTTATGTGCTGGATGAATGGTCTATTCTGCCATCTCTGATTTTTATGGGAGTTGGAGCGATGACAGATTTCGGACCGTTGATCGCAAACCCGAAGAGTTTTCTTTTGGGTGCGGCAGCGCAGTTCGGTATTTTTGCAGCTTATCTCGGGGCAATGGCAATGGGATTCTCCGACAAGGCTGCAGCAGCAATTTCCATTATCGGTGGAGCGGATGGACCGACGTCTATTTTCCTGGCAGGAAAATTGCAGCAGACTGCAATCTTGGGACCGATCGCTGTGGCAGCCTATTCTTACATGTCACTGGTGCCGATCATTCAGCCGCCGATCATGAAGCTTCTGACGACAGAAGAAGAACGGAAGATCAAAATGGATCAGCTTCGTCCGGTTTCCAAGCTGGAAAGAATCCTGTTCCCGATCGTAGTTACGATCGTAGTTTGTGTGATTTTGCCGACAACGGCTCCACTGGTTGGTATGCTGATGCTTGGTAACCTGTTCAAAGAGTGCGGTGTCGTAAGACAACTGACAGAAACGGCTTCCAATGCGCTAATGTATATTGTAGTTATCCTTCTTGGAACATCCGTAGGTGCGACTACCAGTGCCGAAGCATTTTTGAATTGGGATACATTGAAAATCGTATTCCTCGGACTGATCGCATTTGCGTTTGGTACGGCGGCCGGAGTGCTGTTTGGTAAGATTATGTGCAAGCTAAGCGGCGGTAAGGTGAATCCGCTGATCGGTTCCGCCGGAGTATCTGCGGTGCCGATGGCGGCTCGTGTTTCCCAGAAGGTCGGAGCCGAGGCTGACCCGACCAACTTCCTGCTTATGCATGCAATGGGACCGAATGTGGCAGGTGTTATCGGTACTGCGGTAGCAGCCGGAACATTTATGGCAATCTTCGGTGTGAAATAAAAATGGAGGATAATAAAATGGCAGATATGGTAAAAAAACCGGTTAAGATTACAGAAACAATTCTGCGTGACGCGCATCAGTCCTTGATCGCTACCCGTATGACAACAGAGCAGATGTTGCCGATCGTAGAAAAAATGGACAAGGTCGGATATCATGCAGTAGAGTGCTGGGGAGGTGCGACATTTGATGCTTCTCTGCGTTTCCTAAAGGAAGATCCGTGGGAGAGACTTCGTAAATTCCGTGAAGGATTTAAAAATACAAAACTGCAGATGTTGTTCCGCGGACAGAATATCCTCGGATATCGTCCGTATGCAGATGATGTGGTAGAATATTTTGTACAGAAATCTGCTGCAAACGGAATAGATATTATCCGTATTTTTGACTGTCTGAATGATATGCGTAACTTACAGACGGCAGTTACGGCAGCAAATAAAGAAAAGGCGCATGCACAGGTTGCAATGTCTTATACGCTTGGCGAGGCTTATACTCTGGAATACTGGGTAGAGCTCGCAAAGAGAATTGAAGATATGGGCGCAGATTCCATTTGTGTCAAAGATATGGCAGGGCTGCTTCTTCCGTATAAGGCAACAGAGCTGATTTCTGCATTAAAAGAAGCAGTGCAGATTCCGATTGAAATGCACACCCATTATACATCAGGTGTGGCAGCTATGACATACCTGAAAGGTGTAGAGGCAGGTGCAGATATCATTGACACAGCGATGTCTCCGTTTGCACTGGGAACATCCCAGCCTGCAACGGAGGTTATGGTTGAGACGTTTAAGGGAACACCGTATGATACGGGTCTGGATCAGCAGCTTTTGGCGGAAATCGCAGATTACTTCCGTCCGTTGCGTGACGAAGCGTTGGAGAGTGGATTGCTCAATCCGAAGAACTTGGGTGTGAATATCAAGACACTTCTGTATCAGGTGCCGGGCGGTATGCTGTCCAACCTGACAAGCCAGTTGAAAGAGCAGGGAGCAGAAGACAAATTCTATGATGTACTGGAAGAAGTGCCGCGGGTACGGAAAGACCTTGGAGAGCCGCCGCTTGTTACTCCTTCATCACAGATCGTGGGAACACAGGCTGTGTTTAATGTGCTTATGGGTGAGCGTTATAAAATGGCAACTAAGGAGACCAAAGATGTTCTCTCCGGAAAATACGGCGCGACTGTAAAACCATTTAACCCGGAAGTACAGAAGAAAGTAATCGGAGAAGACGCAGAGGTTATCACTTGCCGTCCGGCGGATTTGATCCCGGATGAGTTGGAAACACTTCGTAAAGAGTGTGCTCAGTGGAGCCAGCAGGATGAGGATGTGCTTAGCTATGCATTGTTCCCGCAGGTGGCTACAGATTTCTTTAAATATCGTGAAGCACAGCAGACAAAAGTGGATGCAAAAGTAGCCGATACAGAAAACGGAGCATATCCGGTATAAGAAAAATAAGAGACAGAGGAACCAGTTCTGAGCGATCGGAGCTGGTTTTTTAGGCAGAAATACTGTTCGATACGAAGAAATATGTTATATTTATGTTGAGTTCTTTTATAGTTGTAGGCATGAAGCGGCAAGTTATCATTATATAGC
>CAUWKK010000052.1:0-14016 GCA_963559385.1 uncultured Schaedlerella sp. | reverse complement strand
GTTTTCTTTTCGGCAACATTCCTGCCGATCCAATACTATAAAAAGCTGCTGAGTGGGGATAAGGAAGATTATGCAGTATATGCAGAATCTTCCTTTCCACCCGAAAATCGTCTGGTTTTGCTGGGGACAGATGTAAGCACAAAGTATACCATGCGGAGTGTAGATATGTATGAGAGATTTGCAGACTATATTTGGCATACGGTTCAAAGTAAAAAAGGAAATTATCTTGTGTTTTTTCCGTCCTATCGGTTTCTGGAAGCTGTATATGAACAGTTTCGGAAAAAGCAGGAAAGGGAACAGTTAAGGGAAACGGAGTGTATTGTACAGTCACAGTCTATGAGTGAGGAAGCAAGAGCAGTTTTTTTGGAGACATTTGAAGAATCGCGGGATTGCTCGTTGGTCGGCTTTTGCGTCATGGGCGGAATTTTTTCGGAAGGGATCGATCTGACGGCTGATCGTCTGATCGGCGCTGTGGTCATCGGAACAGGGATTCCACAGGTGTGTAATGACAGGGAGATCATCAAAGGATACTTTGACAAAAAGAAGATGTCCGGCTTTGATTACGCCTATCTGTATCCGGGTATGAATAAGGTATTACAGTCGGCCGGACGGGTCATTCGGACGGAAAAAGACAAGGGAGTCATTCTTTTGTTGGACGAGCGATTTTTAAGCAGGCGATATCAGGATATATTTCCAAGGGAATGGTCAGAGATCGGACAGTGCCGTCTGGAGGATGCAGAAAAGAAAATGGAAGAGTTTTGGAAAGGGATTGAGCAACATGAGAGATAAGCTGACAAAAAGTGATGTAAAAAAAATACAGGAAGAAATAGAGCATCGGAAGCTGGTTGTGCGGAAAGAGGCGATCGAGGCTGTCAAGGAGGCACGGGCGCATGGTGATCTGAGTGAAAACTTTGAATATCATGCAGCAAAAAAAGACAAGAATCGAAATGAAAGCCGGATTCGTTATCTGGAAAGAATGCTGAAAACGGCGGTTATCGTAGACGATACTTCCGAGGATGATGAAGTGGGGATCAACAATACGGTAGAACTATATATCGAAGACGACGACGAGACAGAAACCTACCGTCTGGTAACCTCTGTACGGGGGAGTTCAATCAACGGACTGATCAGTATTGAATCTCCGCTTGGGAAAGCAATTCTCGGTAAAAAACTGAACGACCGGGTGTATATAAAAGTAAATGATACTTACGGATATTATGTAGTAATTAAAAAGATCGTCAATACAAGAAATGACGAGGATGATAAGATCCGGAGTTACTGATCAGGAAGAGTGAAAGAATCCCGCGAACACTATGTGAAGTGAGAATATCTCTGTACAACATGGTATTCGCGGGATTTTATGTACTGGTATTTAATTGTTTTCCGTATTTTCCAAATTTTTGTTTGCAGTGGATAGCATCAGTTTCATACGGTTTAACTGGTTTACCTCACTGGCACCCGGATCAAAGTCGATCGCGACCACATTGGATTGCGGGTGAAGTCGGCGGAGCTCCTTGATCACCCCTTTTCCGACGACATGGTTTGGCAGACAGGCAAACGGTTGGGTACAAACAATGTTGTTTACGCCGCTGTGAATCAGTTCCAGCATTTCTCCGGTCAGAAACCAGCCCTCTCCGGTCTGGTTTCCGAGAGAAACGATTTCAGAAGTCATTTTCGCAAGATCTTCGATTTTAGCCGGTGGGGCAAAGTGTGTGCTTTCTTTAAATGCCGCATTTGCCGGAGCACGAAGCCATTCCAGCGCCCGGATTCCCAGATTGCCGAGCAGCGCTTTGGATTTTTTCATTCCAAGATGTGAAACTTTAAAGTTCTGATTGTAGAAGCAGTAAAGAATAAAATCCAGTAAATCGGGAACAACTGCCTCTGCTCCCTCTGATTCCAGAAGTTCTACGAGGTAGTTGTTTGCTGCCGGAAGAAATTTGACAAGAATTTCACCGACCACACCGACGCGTGGTTTTCGGATATCCAGAAGTTCTATCCGGTCAAAATCTCGGATGATGTCGGCGCAAAGCTTTTTGAATTTTCGTCGGGAGGGAAATCCTGTTGTCAAAAAAGTCTTACATTTCGCGGTCCATTTTTTGTGGATCCGGTTTGTCTCACCCGGAATAGTTTCGTAAGGTCGCATCCGGTAGACACACTTCATAAAAATATCTCCCAGTACAACGGCATACATTCCTCGCATGACAAGTGTCGGCGTGAGCGTGAAGCCCGGATTATTTTCCAATCCGCTCAGGTTCAGGGAAATCACTGGAATATTTGCATAGCCGGCTTTTTTTAAAGCTTTTCGGATAAATCCGATATAGTTCGAAGCACGGCAGCCACCGCCTGTCTGTGTGATGATGACGGCAAGGTGATCTGTATCATATTCGCCTGAGAGAATGGCGTCCATAATCTGTCCGACTACCATTAAAGACGGATAGCAGGCGTCGTTATTTACATATTTCAGACCTACATCTACCGCATGCTTGTTGTCATTCGGTAGTATTTTGATATTATATCCGCTTGCCTGGAACGCAGGCTCCAACAGTTCAAAATGGATGGGTGACATCTGCGGACAGAGAATCGTATAGGTATCCCTCATCTCCTTGGTGAAAGGTATCTTCTCGATCGAAGACGGCCGGATATCCCGTCCGTCTGTCTGTTGTTCGCGGACACGGATTGCTGCGAGCAGAGAGCGGATACGGATTCTGGCAGCCCCCAGATTGTTGACTTCATCAATTTTCAAGGAGGTATAGATTTTATCCGAATTTGTCAAAATTTCGGCGACCTGATCGGTCGTAACCGCATCCAGACCACAGCCGAACGAGTTGAGCTGGATCAAATCTAAGTTCTCTGTGGTTTTTACATAATTTGCCGCCGCATACAGACGAGAATGATACATCCACTGATCCATTACATTGAGCGGACGCTCTACCGGATTCAAATGAGAAACGGAATCCTCGGTCAATACGGCTATATTGTAGGAATTGATCAGCTCAGGAAGTCCGTGATGCACCTCCGGGTCAATATGATAAGGACGACCGGCGAGGACGATTCCCCGACTGCCTGTTTCATTTAAGAAACGAATGGTTTCCTCACCTTTTTTTCGCATATCTTCGCGGCAGGAGGCAAGTTCCTCCCATGCGGCATGGACTGCCCGGCGGATCGCTTCGGCGGAAATGTGAAATTTCTCCGACAGTTCTTCAGTCAGGCGGTAAGAAATGGTTTCTTCGCTTTGAAAATTCAAAAACGGATGAATGAAATCTACTTCTCCATGGATAATTGCATCCATATTGTTTTTTATGTTTTCAGGGTAGGAGGTTACGATCGGACAGTTATAATGATTGTTTGCATCCTTAAATTCGTTTCGCTCATACGGGATCGAGGGGTAGAAAATGTGCCGGATCCCCTGATCGATCAGCCATTGTACGTGTCCGTGTGCAAGCTTGGCAGGGTAACATTCGGATTCGCTTGGTATGGATTCGATTCCAAGTTCATATATTTTTCTGGTGGAAGCAGGCGAGAGCACAACACGGAATCCCAATGTGTTGAAAAAGGTAAACCAGAACGGATAGTTCTCGTACATATTTAAGACACGTGGGATACCGATTGTTCCATATTTGGCTTCTGTTTCTTCCAGCGGAGTGTAGTCAAAGTAACGATGAAATTTGTAATCAAACAGGTTTGGCAGCTTGTTGGTGCTTTTTTCCTTTCCAAGACCACGTTCACAGCGATTTCCGGTAATGAAACGTCTGCCGCCGCTGAAATGGCTGATCGTCAGGCGGCAGTTGTTTGTGCAGCCTTTACATTTTGTCATGGTAGTAGAATACTCCAATGCTTCAATTTCCTCAATAGAAAGCATGGTAGTTCCCTTACATTCGCCATAGCGTTCTCTTGCAATGAGCGCGGCGCCGAAAGCGCCCATAATCCCGGCGATGTCGGGACGGATCGCTTCGCATCCGGCAATTTTTTCGAAGCTTCTCAAAACGGCATTGTTGTAGAACGTTCCGCCCTGCACAACGATGTGCTTGCCCAATTCGGAAGCGTCTGATACCTTGATAACTTTAAACAGCGCATTTTTGATCACAGAGTAGGCAAGTCCTGCGGAAATATCCGCAACAGATGCGCCCTCTTTTTGTGCCTGTTTTACCTTTGAATTCATAAATACGGTACAACGGGTTCCGAGATCGATCGGATTTCCCGCATATAGGGCTTCGTGTGCAAAGTCTTCGACAGAGTAATTCAGAGATTTTGCAAAGGTTTCTATAAAGGAGCCGCAGCCGGAGGAGCAGGCTTCGTTTAACTGTACACTGTCTACCGTATGATTTTTGATCTTGATGCATTTCATGTCCTGTCCGCCGATATCTAAGATGCAGTCCACATCCGGCTCAAAAAAGGAAGCGGCGTAATAGTGGGAAACAGTCTCGACCTCACCTTCATCCAATAAAAGTGCGGCTTTAATGAGCGCTTCTCCGTAACCGGTGGAGCAGGAGTGCACAATGTTTACACCTTCCGGAAGCCGGCTGTAAATATCCTTGATCGCATGAATGGTTGTGCCGAGTGGATCTCCGTTGTTATTGTGGTAGAAAGAATATAAAAGTGTTCCGTCTTCACCTACCAATGCTGCTTTGGTTGTCGTGGAACCGGCATCAATTCCCAAAAAAGCTTTTCCGCGATAGGAGGCAAGATCCTTGACAGGAACCTGGTGTCGATCATGGCGTGCAATAAATGTTTCATATTCTTCGGTTGATGAAAAAAGCGGTTCCATACGATCCACTTCAAACTCCATTTGAATCTTGTCTGCTAAACGCTCTTGAAGCGTTCGCAATGCAACCGGAGTGTCCTTTTTGGAATTCAGGGCAGAGCCGATGGCTGCAAACAAATGAGAATGATTTGGCGCGATCATATGTTCTTCATCCAGATTCAGTGTGCGGATGAAAGCGTTTTTTAATTCTGATAAAAAGTGAAGCGGTCCGCCTAAGAAAGCGACATGACCGCGAATCGGTTTTCCGCAGGCAAGACCGCTGATCGTCTGGTTGACTACAGCCTGAAAAATGGAGGCGGCAAGATCTTCCTTTGCAGCTCCCTCATTGATCAACGGCTGAATATCGGATTTTGCAAATACACCGCAGCGGGCGGCAATTGAATAAAGTGCCCGGTAATGCTTGGCATATTCGTTTAAGCCGGAAGCATCGGTTTGTAAAAGTGACGCCATTTGATCGATAAAAGATCCGGTACCGCCTGCGCAGACGCCGTTCATACGCTGTTCGACGTTTCCACCCTCAAAATATATGATCTTGGCGTCCTCGCCGCCGAGCTCGATTGCAACATCTGTCTGCGGTGCATAGTCCTGCAAGGCGGTAGATACCGCAATTACCTCCTGAACAAAAGGAACGCCCAGATGCTTCGCCAGCGTCAGTCCGCCGGAGCCGGTAATAACCGGTGATACGCGGATTGAGCCGAGCGCATACAGGGCGCGGCCTAAAAGATCAGAGAGAGTTTCCTGAATATTGGCAAAATGTCGTTCGTAATCTGAGAACAGAACCTCGTTGTCACTGTTTAATACCGCTATTTTAACGGTGGTAGAACCGATATCGATTCCCAAAGTATGTAATTCGTTAGATTTCATAAGATTCATCATCCCTTTTTATAAAAAATATAGTTCCGTTATTTCCTATTTATATGTGTGCAGTTGTCGGATTGACAACTTTTTACATTATACGACAAGATATTTAAAAACACAATATGTTTGACAAATAAACAGCCGGACGCTACAATTATCTATATGCAAAAAAGCAGATTCAGATTAAAAAAGAGGAGAAAGAGGACAGTTGAACTGGTTGAATAAGTTAGAAAGAAAGTTTGGACGTTATGCGATCCACAATTTAACAATGTATCTGATCGGAGGCTATGTGATCGGTTATGGGGTGTACATGTTTATGCCGGGGTTATTAAACTGGCTGACATTGGAGCCGGCTTATATTTTGAGGGGTCAGGTATGGCGGATTGTTTCATGGGTACTGATCCCGCCGAGCGGAAGTATTTTGACGACAGTCATTATGATGTTTTTCTATTATTCCCTCGGAAGAGCATTGGAACAGACATGGGGAGCTTTCCGCTATAACGTGTATATTTTTTCGGGGATTTTGTTTACGGTATTGGGAGCCTTCCTGCTTTATGCCATTATTGGTGTAGATGCGGTAGGATACGGAATGTTTTTCAGCACATATTATATTAATATGTCGATTTTCCTTGCGTTTGCGGTGAGTTACCCGGATATGGAGGTGTTGTTGTATTTCATTCTGCCGATTAAAATGAAATGGATGGCGCTGGTATATGCGGTTATGATCTTGTATTCATTAATCAACGGAAATATGTATACAAGAATTGCGATCTTGGCATCTGTTTTCAATTTTATTGTATTTTTCTTATCGAGCAGAAATATGAAACCGTATATGCCGAAGCAGCAAATGAGAAAGCGGAAGTTTCAGAAGCAGACAAGAGCGCCTCATATGACCTATGCAGGAGGAGCAAAGCATCGTTGTGCGGTCTGCGGAAGAACGGAGTTGGATGATCCGTCTCTGGAATTTCGGTTTTGTTCTAAGTGTAATGGGAATTTTGAGTATTGTCAGGAGCATTTGTTTACACATGAGCATGTCAAATAGGGATTTCAAATATATCAGAAGGAGAGCATAAATGAAAAAGACAAAAGTGGTATGTACAATGGGTCCGAGAACCAATGACAGAGAGATTATGAGAGGTTTGATACGCACCGGAATGGATGTGGCGCGTTTTAACTTTTCTCATGGTTCTCATCAGGAGCATAAGGGACGTATGGATCAGTTAAAGCAGCTTCGCGAGGAAGAGCATAAGAATGTGGCGATTTTGCTTGATACAAAAGGACCGGAAATCCGTACAGGACTGTTAAAAGACGGAAAAAAAGTAATGCTTGAGACAGGCGGCACATTCATTTTGACGACAGAGGATGTGATCGGGGATGAGACAAAGGTATCCATTACCTATGACGGACTTGTGGAGGATGTAGACAAAGAGAAGAGGATTTTGATCGACGACGGTCTGATTGAGTTGGAAGTTATCAATAAGCGCGAAAAGGAAATTGTGTGTAAGATTTTAAACGGCGGAGAACTTGGAGAGCGAAAGGGTGTGAATGTTCCGAATGTGCCCGTACGCCTTCCGGCTATTACCGAAAAGGATAAAGAGGATATCCGTTTTGGCGTGGAGCAGGGGATCGACTTTATTGCGGCATCTTTCGTACGAAATGCAGAATGCGTTTTGGAGATCAAGGCATATCTGAAAGAACTGGGCGCGCCGTATACACCGATCATTGCAAAAGTGGAAAATGCAGAGGGGATTCAGAATATTGACGAGATCATCCGTGCGGCAGACGGAGTTATGGTTGCCCGTGGAGATCTGGGGGTAGAGATACCGGCAGAAGAGGTTCCGTATCTGCAGAAGATGATCATACAGAAGTGCAATAATAATTTTAAGACCGTTATTACGGCAACACAGATGTTAGATTCTATGATTCGGAATCCACGTCCCACACGAGCTGAGGTGACAGATGTGGCAAATGCAGTTTATGACGGAACGGATGCGGTGATGCTGTCGGGAGAGACAGCGTCGGGAAAATATCCGATGGAAGCCTTGGAAATGATGGTTCATATTATTCAGAATACGGAGCAGCATCTTGATTATGATCAGATGATCGAGCAGGCAGGGGATCATTTGAAATCCAATCTGTCCAGCGCGATCGGATATTCTTCTGTCGTGGCTGCGGCAAATCTGGATGCGAAATGTATCATTATACCGACCGTATCGGGAGCGACCTCAAGAGTTGTTTCAAATTTGCGTCCGAGACAGCGGATTTTGGGGATTACGCCGAACGAGCGTACATTGCGCCGGATGTCGATGTATTGGGGAGTGATCCCGTTGAAATCATTGGAATTTACGACCACAGATGATATTTGCGAAGGCGCGATAGAATTGGCGGCTGTCAAGAAATATGTGGAATCGGGAGATATCGTAGTGCTTACGGCGGGGATTCCGTCTCCGAATGTACAGAAAGAACAGAGTGGAGCAAGCAATATGATGCGTATTGCGACAATTGAATAGACGAATGAAAAACCGTCCGTTTGCAGAAGGCACAGGAGTTTTTGCAAACGGGCGGTTTTATCATTTATTTAAAATAGCTTAAAAATTCTTCTCCTGCCTTGGTCAGTGGGATCTGTTCATTGTAAGCAATCACAAGTTCCCGCTCGGGCAGTTCTTCTTCAGTTTTGACGATGAATAAGTCGTTCATTTTATCCGAGATACAGAAGTCCGGGACAAAGGCAATACCAAGTCCGATACGTGCCAGATCGATCAGCAGATCGTTGCTTGTAAGCTCGATTTCGGGAACAAGATCCAGATGATGCTGTTGGAACAGACGATGAAGAAACTCACTGGTCGTACTTTTTTTGTCCAACATCAGGATCGGATATTCAGAAAGCTGCTCGTAGCTTAACGTCAGGTCTTTTAACTGCTCGAAAGAATTTCCTGCGACAAAGACGTCTTTGAATGTCCTGATCTTATGAATAGAAGAAACGTTGCTCAAATAGGTATTCGGATAGTTGGTTACGATCAGATCTACCTGTCCAGTTTCTAAAAGCTCTACACACTTGATAGAGGTCTGGTTGATCACTTTGATATGTGCCGTCGGGAAATCCCGGTGAAAGCGCTCCAGGTAGGGAACGAGAAAATATCGGCAGATCGTATCACTGGCGCCGATCCGTATCTGTCCTCCTGTAGAAGCCGCATCCAGAAGCTGTGCCTCGCCCCGGCGTATAAAGTGCATGGCAGGCTCGATGTGGCGGAGTAAAATCTCTCCCTCAGGTGTTAGCTGAACATGTTTTGTGCTGCGGATAAAAAGCACCTGATCCAACTTACGCTCCAGTGTTTTGATCGACTGGCTGACGGCGGACTGGGAAATAAACAACTGCTTAGAGGCTTCGGAGAAACTTAAGGTCGAAGCTACGTGGTAGAAAACTTTATATAATTCATAATTAATATCCATTATAAGACCCCCTAATAAGTATCAAATCCATTATAAGATATAAGAAATAAGAATGCAATCAAAATATTTTTCAGAATCATACATAAAATCAGAAGAAAAAGAAGAGAAAAGTGAGTGGTTTTCGGAAACGAGATTTGGTACAATAAACGAAAAAAGAAATGGAGTGTTTTTGATGAAAAAGATTGTGGATTACAGCGCAGGGATTGCTGCGGGGATCGCAGTGGCAGTGATCCTTTTGATTTCCGCATTTGAGCTTGCCATGTATTCGGATTTCGGATACTATGAGCGTGAATATGAGAAATATGACGTATTATCAGAGCTGGATATGGAAATGGAGGATGCGATGTATGTGACAGAAGAAATGATGTCATATCTGCGGGGAGACAGGGAAGAACTTCGGGTTGTGACTGTAGTAGAAGGAGTCCGTCAGGATTTTTTTAATGAGCAGGACCGCTTTCATATGGAAGAAGTGCAGAGACTGTTTCTGGGAGGTCTGAAAATACGTGTGGGAGCGGGGATGGTACTGTTTGCTTCTGTTTTAGTCATGCTGTTTCTAAATAGAAGAACGTGTCTGCGCGTGCTATGCAGAAGTTATCAGGCTGTGTTAGGAGTTTTGACCGTATTGTTTGCCGGATTGGGCGTTTGGGTTGCATTGGATTTTAATTCGGTTTTTGTAAAATTTCACGAAATTTTCTTTGACAACGATTTGTGGATCTTCGATCCGGCAGAGGATTATATGATCCGAATGCTGCCGGAGGGATTGTTTTATGATTTTGTTCTTAGAATCGGAGGGATTTTTATTGTTGGAGTATTGATCTTTCTTGCGTTGAGTATAGTGGCGCCAAAGATGATTAGAAATACTAATGAATGAATTTAATTATATTAATTTTTCTTATCAGAATAATTATGATAGGATTGTAGAAGAAACCGTAGACGGGTGCAGAAAAGGAGACAGAACATGAGTGATGTAAAACGTGTTTATGTAGAAAAAAAATCAGACTTCGCCGTACAGGCAAAGGAACTGATGCATGAAATCCAAAATTATCTCGGGATCAGGACAGTGACAGGGGTACGTGTGTTGATTCGTTATGATGTAGAAAATATTTCCGAAGAAACATTTGAAAAGGCATGCAACGGTGTATTTGCAGAGCCTCCTGTCGACCGACTTTATCTTGAGGACTTTCCGAAGCAGGATACAGATCATGTATTTTCTGTGGAATATTTGCCGGGGCAGTTTGACCAGAGAGCGGATTCGGCAGAACAGTGCGTGCAATTTATCAGAGAAGATGAACAGCCGGTGATCCAGACAGCGGTTACCTATGTGCTCGAAGGAGCTTTGACAGAAGCGGAGTTTGCAGCAGTGAAAGCACACTGTATCAATCCGGTAGATTCCAGAGAAACAGGTATGGAGAAGCCGGAGACACTGGTGACTGTATTTGATGAACCGGAAGATGTAAAAATTTTTGACGGATTTAAGGATATGCCGGAGACAGAGCTGAAAGAATTGTATGATTCTCTCGGACTGGCAATGACGTTCAAAGATTTTCTTCATATTCAGAATTATTATAGGGGAGAAGAAAAGCGTGATCCTTCTATGACGGAAATCCGGGTGTTAGATACCTATTGGTCGGATCATTGCCGCCACACAACTTTTTCTACAGAGCTGAAAAATGTTACCTTTGGTGAAGGGGATTTAAGAGAGCCGATCGAGGAGACGTATAAGCACTATCTGAAAACCCACAGCGAGATTTTTGCAGGACGAGAGGATAAGTTTGTCTGCCTGATGGATCTGGCTTTAATGGCGATGCGTAAATTGAAGAAAGAAGGCAGACTGGAGGATCAGGAAGAGTCCGAGGAGATTAATGCATGCAGCATTGTGGTGCCGATTGAGGTAGACGGTGTGGAAGAAGAATGGCTGATTAACTTCAAAAATGAGACGCATAATCATCCGACAGAGATCGAGCCTTTCGGAGGGGCGGCTACCTGTCTCGGAGGAGCAATCCGGGATCCGCTTTCAGGACGTACCTATGTATATCAGGCGATGCGTGTGACAGGAGCGGCAGATCCGACGATGTCTGTACAAGAGACACTGAAAGGAAAGCTTCCGCAGAAGAAGCTGGTTCAGGGAGCGGCAAAGGGGTACAGCTCCTACGGAAATCAGATCGGACTTTCCACAGGCGCGGTAAAAGAAATTTATCATCCGGATTATGTGGCAAAACGTATGGAGATCGGTGCAGTGCTTGGGGCAGCTCCGAGACGCGCGGTGATCCGAGAAACATCAGATCCGGGAGATATCATTATTTTGTTGGGAGGACGTACCGGGCGTGATGGATGCGGCGGAGCAACCGGATCGTCAAAGGTGCATACCGAAGAATCGATAGAAACCTGCGGAGCAGAGGTACAAAAAGGAAATCCGCCGACAGAACGTAAGATCCAGCGCTTATTCCGCCGCGAGGAGGTGAGCTGTCTGATCAAGAAATGTAATGATTTCGGAGCAGGCGGTGTATCTGTTGCGATCGGTGAACTTGCAGACGGATTGAGAGTGGATCTGGACAAGGTACCTAAGAAATATGCAGGACTGGACGGAACGGAAATTGCAATTTCAGAGTCTCAGGAACGTATGGCAGTCGTTGTGGATGCAAAAGATGTAGAGCAGTTCCTTGCATATGCCAAGGAGGAAAATCTGGAGGCTGTGGAGGTTGCGACAGTTACCGAATCTCCGAGACTGGTATTGGTATGGAGAGGAAAAGAAATCGTTAATCTGTCCCGCGCATTTTTGGATACCAACGGCGCACATCAGGAAACGGATGTGGAGGTTGATATCCCATCCATGGAAGATACGATTTTTGTAAGAGAAGAAGTAGAAGATGTGAAAGCAAAATGGCTGGATACATTGAAAGATCTGAATGTCTGCTCACAGAAGGGGCTTGTGGAAATGTTTGACGGTTCAATCGGGGCTGGTTCTGTTTTGATGCCGCATGGTGGAAAGTACCAGATGACAGAGACACAGGCTATGGTCGCAAAGGTTCCGGTACAGACAGGAAAGACAGACGCAGTATCCATGATGAGTTTTGGATTTGATCCATACCTGTCCAGTTGGAGTCCGTATCACGGAGCAGTTTATGCGGTAACCGAATCTGTTGCAAAAATCGTGGCAACAGGCGGAGATTACAAGAAAATCCGATTTACATTCCAGGAGTATTTCCGTCGTATGACAGAAGATCCGAAGCGGTGGAGTCAGCCTTTTGCAGCTCTTTTGGGAGCTTATGACGCACAGCTTGGATTTGGTCTGCCGTCGATCGGCGGAAAAGACAGTATGTCAGGAACGTTCCGGGATATTGACGTACCGCCGACATTGGTTTCCTTTGCGGTAGACATGGCAAAGGCGAAGGATATCATCACGCCGGAATTGAAACAGGCAGGAAATAAACTGATCTGGCTTCATATCGACAGAAATCAATATGATCTGCCGGAATATGCGCAAGTGATGGAACAATACGGAAAATTCCATGACGATATGCAAAGCGGAAAGATTGTTTCTGCATATGCCTTGGATCGTCACGGAATTATCGCGGCTGTCAGCAAAATGGCATTTGGTAATCGGCTGGGTGTAAAACTGGAACACAATCTGGATGCAAGAGATGCGTTTGCACCGGCGTTCGGCGATCTGATTGCCGAGGTTCCGGCAGAACAGGTGCAGAGCTTGTCTGTAACATATACAGTGATCGGCGAGGTAACAGAGGAGCCGGCATTTGTATATGGCCATGCAAAGATTTCTCTGAAAGAGGCGGAAGCGGTATGGAAAGGAACACTGGAGGAAGTGTTTGCTACCAAATCTGCGGCAAGCACGGAAGAAAGAATAGAAGAAAGACTGTTCCGGACTTCGGATGTACATATTTGCAGTCACAAGCTGGCGCAGCCGACAGTGTTTATCCCGGTATTTCCGGGAACAAACTGTGAGTATGACAGTAAGAAAGCATTTGAACGTGCAGGTGCAAAGGTGGTCACAAGAGTCTTTAAAAATATGGATGCGTCGGGAATCCGGGAATCTGTAGAGGCATTTGAAAAAGCAATCGGGCAGGCGCAGATGATCATGTTCCCGGGTGGATTCAGTGCGGGAGATGAACCTGACGGATCGGCGAAGTTTTTTGCTACGGCATTCCAGAATGCAAAGTTGAAAGAAGCGGTTGAGAAGTTGCTGAATGAGCGGGACGGACTGGCGCTCGGAATCTGTAACGGATTTCAGGCATTGATCAAGCTGGGACTGGTGCCGTATGGCGAGATCGTGGGACAGAGAGAGGATTCACCGACATTGACTTACAATACGATCGGTCGGCATATTTCGAAAATGGTCTACACAAAAGTTGTGACAAATAAGTCCCCATGGCTTCAAGAGGCACAATTGGGCGGTGTTTATACCAATCCGGCTTCGCATGGAGAAGGACGTTTTGTTGCGGACAAAGAGTGGATTGAGCGGCTGTTTGCCAACGGACAGGTAGCGACCCAGTATTGTGACCCGGAAGGTAAGATCAGTATGGATGAAGAGTGGAACATAAACGGCTCTTATTGTGCGATCGAGGGTATTACAAGTCCGGATGGGAGAGTGCTTGGAAAAATGGCACATTCTGAGAGACGGGATGATTCTGTTGCGATCAACATTTACGGAGAACAGGATTTGAAGATTTTTGAATCCGGCGTGAAGTATTTTAAATAGGTAGTTTGAACGGCGAATTTATAGGTGTTAGAAAATCTTTGAATTGTAGAAACAATTCAAAGATTTTCTACAAATTGCAGAACTTTGAAAAAAATGTGATTTTCTGTTGACATTTGGACAAAATTAATAGTATAATAGCGAAGCAGGTTGAGGGAAACAAAACTTGCAGAAAACATACGGGGTCTTAGCTCAGCTGGGAGAGCATCTGCCTTACAAGCAGAGGGTCACAGGT
>CAUWKK010000051.1:0-15469 GCA_963559385.1 uncultured Schaedlerella sp. | reverse complement strand
TGAACACCTGCTTCCAAAAGCTGTTTCATTGAAATAACGCTCATGTTTCTTTCCTCCATTTGGTTTTAATCTTCCGTATACTTTCAATACTCTCTGAGACCGCCTGTCTGCACAGGTTAGGCACCGACAGAGACTCCGGCATACGTGTTTTTTCGCAACATTAGTAGTTTACCATAAGTTTTCTGGAAATGCAAGGATTTTCCAAAAATAAGAGAATGCTGTGAACGAAAAAATCCCGCTCCGAAAATCGGAACGGGATTATATTATTTTTTATTAATAACGAACATAAACCATACCGGACTGTACAGGACCTATTGTGACCCCAACACCATATGTCGCCGCATGGATCATTTGTCCGCCGCCTATGTAAATACCGCAATGTCCTTCATTTACAGCCACATCTCCCGGCTGCGGATCGCTGACTCTCGGCCATCCGAGAAATGTATATGTTGTTCCAAGACGGGAATAAGAACCCGTCAGACAATAGCTTACAAATCCCGAACAGTCAAACGCTCCCGGGGAACATGCACCCCATACATATTCTGCTCTTCCGACCCAGCCATATGCACGATCTACGATCGCATTACCTGTACTTACATCATAACTCGGTTCCGGAGCCGGACTACCTGCTGTGCCTTCATCCACACTGCCGCCGCTGTTTTCCGGTGCTGTGGTGTTATTGTTTCCTTGACCAACCGCTGTATTTGCATTGTTCTGCTGCTGTCTCGCTGCTTCTTCCTGCGCCTTTCTCTGTTCTTCCGCAGCTTTCTCTGCCGCTAATCTGGCAGCCTCTTGGATCATCGCATCCAGATTGGCAACTTCTGCGGTCTTGGATTCCAATGTTGCAGAAAGCTCGGTCTTCTGATTCTCATACTGCCCCTCGATTTCCTGCAGATCTGCCTGCTCTGTTTCAAGTGACGCTTTCAGATCCTTCACTTCCTGAACTGTCTCCTGATATACCTCTAACTGTTCACGGTCATATGTATGTACCTTCTGTACATATTCTGCCTGTGTCAGAACCTCTGCAATACTTCCCGAGGAAAGAACACGTTCTAAAGCGGATCCTTCTCCTTCCTCATACATATATTTAATACGAAGTTTCAAATCTTCATACTGTTGTTTTTCTTTTTCTTCGGCAACCTTGATGTCTTCCTCTGCCTGAATGATTTCCTGCCCTTTTGCAATCAACTGAAGTTCCAGATCATTCATCTTTTCAATCAGAGAATTCAATTGTACCTGGAGTGAATTTGCTTCGTTCTGCGCTGCCGCTTTTTGCGACTCAAGACTAGCCTGATCGTCTCCCGGTGCGGCAAATACAGGAGTCGCCGTCATTGCACATGTCAATGTCAGTGCGATTATCGTACGCTGTACTTTTTTTAATTTCATTTTTTCACCTGTCCTTAATTTATTAATTATCTATGTCCCCACATATACATTTTATCATACACCACAAGTCTGAATATTGCAATATTTCACATAAAAAAATCAAATAAACTATGGGGATTATACTTATTTTTATCATCACACTTTTAGTATTATACAATATTTTTATTGTTTTTGCAATATTTTTTAATATATCTGTAACATTTTATCCTCCTTTTTCACTCTCTTTCAAACTCTCTTGTAAACAGTCCCTTCTCTTCCAATAACTCATCTACCGTTTGAAATCCCAGCCGTTCCATTAGCTTCATCACAT
Organism: uncultured Schaedlerella sp.; assembly: GCA_963559385.1. Taxonomy (GTDB): domain Bacteria; phylum Bacillota; class Clostridia; order Lachnospirales; family Lachnospiraceae; genus Schaedlerella. The sequence continues at coordinate 13,773 of CAUWKK010000051.1, read as the reverse complement.
ATGGATTTTCCAGCGGCGTCTGATATACCGCTTCTGCTCCATATTGTTCAACTCGTTTTCTCCCCTCACCTTTCTCAAGTATCGCCTTCGGTCCTCCTACACACCCTCCCGGACACCCCATACCTTCAAAAAAATTTGCTTTTGTTTCCCCTGTTTGTAACTTCGCAAGCAGTTCCTTACAGGCAGCTATGCCGTCCGCCTGTTCCGCCATTACCTGTAATTTACTCTCCGTTCTGAGTTGACGGACCGTTCTTTGTACCGCTTCACTTACACCTCCGGTCTTGGCATAAATTCTTCCGGCCTCGGAGGAATGCTCTTTTCCGTTTTCCTGCAATTCTTCCGGACGGATATCTGCCGCTTCAAACAAATCCTTTACTTCTTGAAATGTCAATACGTAATCAACCGCATCGGCAACATCCCTCTCCCTTGCCTCACGCTTTTTCGCCATACACGGACCAACAAATACCGTCACTGCGTCCGGATGCAGTTTCTTAATCACGCGCCCCGCCGCAATCATCGGGGATACTGCCCCCGGAACATACGGAAGCAGTTTATGATAGCTGTTCCGGATCATGGCAATCCAGATCGGGCAGCAACAGCTCGTCAACTGAAAATCTTCTTTTGACTGAATCTGTCTGTCAAATTCCAACGCTTCCTTCATCGTCAAAATATCCGCAAATAAAGCCACCTCTACCATACCGTCAAAGCCTAATGCCTGAAATGCACTCCGCAACTTCCCCGGTGTGACTGTTTCTGCAAATTGTCCCAGAAAGGCAGGCGCGATCAACGCATACGCTTTGCCTTTTTTCCGGCGCACCGCTCGCATTGCCGGCAATATGTCTCTGCTGTTTGTCAGTTTCCCTGATTTACAAGCTTCTATACAGGCATTACAACCGATGCATTTCTCCGGGCAGATATACAGCTTTCCATTTTCATCTTCTTCTATCGCATCAAATACACAACTGTTTTGACATGCCCGTTCATATGCACTGCCACACTCTGTACACGCTTCCACAGCTACAACCACCGCCTGCTTTTCCGGATGCAGCAAACAATCCAAATGTTTACGGTCATATTGCGGCGGCAAAACCTCCTTCAAATCTATTCTTCTGTTTAAAATATCATAATACAACTCGTCAAAACTCTTTCCCGGCATAAAAAATCCCTCGTTTTCTTTATACTGAAATATCGATTTTATATCGATACTATTTTCAGTATGAGCAAAACAAGGGATTTTATTCCTTACAGATTTCTCACCTTAAATTCTCTCTGCGCTTCTCGTTTCTGATCTTTTTTTGCAATATCGTCACGCTTATCATATAATTTTTTACCTTTCGCCAAGCCTATCTCTGCCTTTACGAGACTTCCGCTGAAGTATATCTGAAGCGGCACCACCGTATTGCCCTTTTCCTTCATTTTTCCGAATATCTTATCGATTTCTTTTTTATGCAGAAGAAGCTTCCGTACCCGAAGCGGATCTTTATTAAAAATGTTGCCTTTCTCATACGGACTGATATGCATACCGTAAATAAACATCTCACCGTTTTCAATCCGGATAAACGCTTCTTTGATACTGCATTTTCCCATTCGGAGCGATTTCACCTCAGTTCCGTGAAGAACGATCCCCGCCTCATACTTTTCCAAAATAAAATAATCGTGATATGCCTTTTTATTATTTGCAATCAATTTTCTTTCTTCCTTTGCCATAACACTTCATTCCCTTTCAAAACAAATCTCTGTCCTCTGTATACTCACAAAACTCAAAATCGATCGTTCTTTGCAGGCGATCCACATCTAACACACGAACCCGGACTTTTTGTCCCAACTTATATACATTCCTTGTATGCTCTCCGATCAATTCATATCCTTCCTCCCAATATTCATAATGATCATCCTTCATATTTGTCACATGAACCAGTCCCTCGATTGTATTCGGAAGCTCTACGTACACTCCCCATTTCGTAATTCCGGAAATCACACCGTCAAACTCTTCTCCGATCCGTTCTCTCATATATTCTGTTTTTTTCAGCTTCACAGTCTCCCGTTCCGCTTCTTCTGCTCTACGTTCTCTCAATCCGGACTGCATGGCAACCTCCGGCAGTATCTTCTCATAGTGAGCGATCCTTTCTTCATTCATTCTCCCTCTGATATTTTCTTTTATGATACGATGGATCTGTAAATCCGGATATCTTCTGATCGGTGAAGTAAAATGGGTATAGTATTTTGCCGCCAATCCGAAATGCCCTGTATTTTCAGCTGTATATTTCGCCTGCTTCATCGAACGCAGCGCCAGTCTGCTGATCAGCGCTTCTTCCGGCGTCCCATCTGCTTTTGCAAGAAGCTTCTGTACTTCCATAGGACGCACCTCATTTCCGACATGGATATGATACCCGAAATTATTGATAAATGTACTGAGTTTTTTCATTTTTTCTTCATCCGGCGCCTCATGTGTACGATACAGGAACGGTAATTCCCGCCAGTAATACTCCTCTGCAACCGTTTCATTTGCCAATAACATAAAATCTTCAATGATCTTTGTTGCCGTATTTCTCTCATATGGCTTGATATCGATCGGACGACCGTTCTCATCCAAGACAATCTTCGTCTCCGGAAAATCAAAATCAATCGAGCCTCTCTGCTTTCTTCGTTTTCGTAAAATATGCGAAAGCTCTGCCATTAACTCAAACACAGGAACCAGCTTTTCATAACGACAGCATTCTTCCTCATCATGCTCTTCCAGAATCTTCGCAACGCTTGTATAGCTCATACGCTCATCTACTCTGACAACCGTCTCCGCTATCAAATGATCGATCACCTCTCCCTTTGCATTGATCGTCATGATACAACTAAGCGCCAGACGGTCCTCCCCGGCATTCAAAGAACAGATTCCATTCGACAGTTTATGCGGAAGCATCGGAATAACTCTGTCTACCAGATAAACACTTGTCCCGCGGTTTAACGCTTCCCGATCCAATGCACTTCTCTCTTGTACATAATTTGTCACATCTGCAATGTGGACTCCCAGTTTATAATTTTCTCCCTCTTTTGTCAGAGAAACCGCATCGTCCAAATCCTTGGCATCTTCACCGTCAATGGTTACCATATGCCATTCCCGAAGATCCATTCGCCCCGCCATATCAGCCTCGGATACCTCTTTTCCGACCCGCTCCGCCTGATTCATCACACGTTCCGAAAATTCCATCGGCAGATCAAAGCCTTTCACAATGGAAACGATATCCGTTCCCGGGTCATTGATATGCCCGATGATCTCTGTCACAACGCCCTCCGGTTTTAATCGTTCTCCACCATAGGATTTCAGTTCCACTACAACCTTATGTCCGCTCACAGCGCCTTTCTCTTTCCCCTCAGGAATATAAATATCATTTAAAATACGCTGATTGTCCGGACGGACAAAACCGTAGCTCTTACACTTCTCATACAGTCCTACGACTTTCGTTATGCCGTGAGACAGGACACGTACGATTTTCCCCTCTGTACGTTTTCCCTCGTTCTTTTCACGGATGATGATAAATTCAACCTCATCCCCCTGAAAAGCTCCGTTTATATTTTCTTCCGGGATAAAAACATCCTCTTCCACACCTTCCCGAATCACAAAACCAAAACCACGCGGGTGCGATTGAAAAATTCCGACAAGCCTCTTTGCCTGTCCCTTTGTGTATTTACCCCGCTTAGACAACGAAATCTTTCCGTCCTCTACCAGTGCATTCAGAACCTCTTTCAGCTCCTCCCGCTGCTCTTTCGAAATCTGCAGCACCATCGCAATTTCTTTGATCTTCATCGGAACATAAAAGTCATCACAAATAAAATCATAAATCACTTTTTTTCGTTTTTCAAATGTGTTTGTATTCGTCATGTTGTTTCATCTCCACTTTGTATAAATGATAAAGTCTGAAAAAGCACTCTATATGATATAGAGTGCTTTCTATCTGCCTTATCTTCTTAGTATGCTGCAGAACTACGGGAAAGATTCATCCCCAATCGTCTCTGCTCCTCTTCCGTTCCCTGCCTGTTCTTCTCAGTTGAATACTCCCAAATTCAGAACAACTGCCAGAACCATAAACAAGATTGCCAAAAACTTCGTAGACTTTACAAGAGCGCCCTCCATAGAACGTCCTTTGTTCTGTCCCCAGTAAGAATCTGCCACACCGCCAATCGTACCAAGTCCTGCGGATTTTCCTTCCTGCAAAAGAATAATCGCCGATAATGCAATACAATCTATAACAAAAATAATCGTCAATACAATTTTCAAAATCTCCATTCGTTCACACCTCCTATGGATAAATCTCATTCATTCTAACACAAAGCATGACTGAAAGCAAGAATTATTTGCCAATCGACCACAATCTCTTGGATGCGACCACAATCCCCACAATATCTTTAACTAACCTGTAAATATGCACAATCAGAATTTATATTCAATATTTCCACAAACTCTTTCATTTGAATTGCATTTTTCAACCCAATCTTATATGTTGTTCCCATTGAATAATTTACATCCAAATGATTCAGTGGATGTTTCCCTCCATTCGACCGTTCCAAATCGTAATCATATCTGATATATCCGTCTTCCATATACCATAACTTCAGCATCAGTCTCCAAATGATATCAATATCCTTATACTCATATTCCTCTGCACATTCAATAATAGCATCCATCGCTTTTTCAAAAGATTCTCCTATAACATCCTGTTGCTGAAATATTGAAATTAAAAGCGATATCATTTTATCATCCAGGTCACATTCTGTTGATCCGTCATAAAATTTACAGTTTCCTTTTTGAATTTCTACCGAGAAGGGGAACACAAAAGAAAAATATTTTTCTTTTAATTCATAAATAACTCTGCTCATCTTATCAATATAAATCGTAATCTCTCCGCTTCCGTTCGTCACTTCTTCATCCGGATTGGCAAATAATTTCATAGTTTCCAACAAAAGCAATATGATATCTCTCTTTCTTCTGATAGGCTTATTTATTTTTTCATATAAGAATCTGCCCATTTTTATCTTTTGAATCTTCATAAGCATCTCCTAATTCATCAAACTATAGTTTACTTTTATAATCTCATACAGCTTATCTCTGTCAATTTCATTCATATATGCATTCTTTATGATGTTGTGTAATTTACTTTTATACGTCCTGTCTATTCCGAGTCCATCCATAATTTCCTCTGCCATATCATGCTGCGATTTATATATATTCGTCCGATTAATGATTGCATTATTCAATTGCTGTCTCTGCTGTGCGTTTGGCTCTGCTATATGCAAATATCCATTTTCATTTACAAACTTAACTCCCTTTTTTATATATTCTATTGTTTTAGGATCTTCATCCGGCAGAATAAAATAAGAAGTAATGAACGATCTAGTCAGCATCATATAAATAGAATTTCTGGTTTGTAAGTCCCGATCCAGTGGTGCTTGCATTAAACATATTACAAACGGGAATTCCAGTCCCTTGACATTGTTTCTGTTGCTGATAAAAACTGCGCCTTTTCTTTTTTCTTTCGATTCATAACCGATATTGACATCCCAACCGAATTTTTCCTTAATCCTGACCTGAAGTCCGTTCGCAATTTTATAATTACTATTGATATTCTCCAAAAACATAATCCCTATATCATCCGGTCTTAATGTGGGATTCTCAGTTTTTAGTTTCTCTATAATTTTCAAAATTTGCTCTGCATACAAATCTCTGCTTATAGAAATTATCTCAATATTTTCCAAACCTGTACTTCCCAAGTCTTCAAAGCGTCTTAACGGCTTTCTGTACAGATTATAATATCCTGTTTCTTTTTTAATATCATATCCGCAATCCTCCCACGCTTTGTCATCTAGCCATCTCATATAAGAATCCGGTGTCGGATTAAACAATCCCATACCAATTGCATGTGCACACATAAGTGTCTTCGGATCCGTTCTATAGCATTTATTTAACAAAAAGTCAGGGTTCACTTCACTGATCGATTCATTATCGAATACATTCTGAAAAATATCTCCTGCAATATACAGGCAATGTCGGGTTACTTTTTTACATAAATCAAAAAATCCGTTCGTAAAATCCTGGCTCTCATCAATCAATATATAATCAAAACATGGTTCAAACTCTTTTATTTCATTCAAGTGCTGCAAAGCATTTCGGCAAATTTCATTAAATGTAACACTATATGAAAACCGCTCAAACGGGATATGGTAGTGATTACAAATATAACTATACACACCTGAATTTGAATCACTTTTAGATCCCCAGCTACTCATAACCCATAATTTTTCCTGCCATTTGATCTGCTCATCTACTTTCATAAAGTCAAAAAACTCAGGAATTCTTTCTCGTAAATTATCTGCTAAAATTTTGTTATGGCATGTGAAAACTATTTTATATTCTGCTTTATCCAGATATAACGCTTTTATCTTATGTAATAATAGTTCTGTTTTTCCCGTACCTGCCAAGCCTTGAATTATAATTTTATCTTTATGAGGCTCATCAAAAATAAATCTGGTCTGATCCCCGTCAAACAAAATAATTTTTCTTCTTATCTTCTCAAGAATCGTGTCCGGATACTCAATTCCGGTTCTTTCTATATCATTGATACTTCCTGTCAGTAATGATATCAAAAATTCGCCTTTTCTTTGCTTTTCATTTGAGTCCAATTTATTCCACGCTAAAAATTCGCTCAATGGTCTTCCGACAATCTCATCATAATCATATTTTTCAATGAACTCTTCTTTCCATTGGCGCGGTCTTCCTAAGAGCTTCACATAATCATATTTTTTTGACAATTGCCCTATATCTTCCACAAAATCTTCACAAAAATCTTCAAATTCATCTTGCCTTTTCCCGTAATTAATTAACATGATTTTATATTTGGGAATCAAAAGCGCAACAGCTTTTTCATAACTATAATTATTTTCTTCTTCCAATGGTCTGTCAATGACATATACCGGATTAACATTTTCTTCAGTGTACTGCTCCAGCCCCTTTATCAATTCATCTATCTCTTCTGTATTCTCTATATTACAATAAAACAAACTATTCCTTACCGCCATTTTCCCCACTCCTTTTGTCCGTCAATTTTATTTCTATTTCCAGATCCATACATTCTGCCATTTTCACCAACAAATCCAAACTTGGGTTATACTCTCCCGTCTCAAATCGACTGATATTAGGTCTTGTGACTCCCATAACACTTGCCAGTTCGGTTTGGGTAAGCTGTCTGTTTTTTCTTTGCTCGATATATTGTTCAACAATCTGTTTTCTTACCAATGTTTGTTTTTCTATTACATCCGGCCCTTTTATCTGTTTACCCATGAAGCAGCTTTCTCCTTTGTTTTCCTTTCCAATAATAGTAACTTATACGTTACCTTTCTGTCAACTCTTATTTTTGCCTAAAAAGTAAGGTAGCGGTGCAAAATAAACGAATACAGTCCGTTATTTTGCACCGCTCCCTTACTATACATAATTTCTTACTCACATTTTGTAAAATACATGGAAATTCCCTGTCCGCCTCCGATACACATACTTATCAAAGCATCTTTCTTATCCGTACGCATCAATTCATACAATACTTTTACTGTCAAAATCGTTCCCGTTGCTCCGATCGGATGCCCGATCGAGATACCACCTCCATAGATATTTACTTTGTCAAAATCCAGTTCCAAATCTCTTGCAACAGCATATGCCTGGCTAGCAAATGCTTCGTTGATTTCTATCATGTCAATCGCTTTTATATCCAACCCTAATTTTCCTGCCAGTTTCTCACTAGAAAATTTCGGCGAATAGCCCATTAATTCCGCATCAAATCCTGCAATCGCATATCCTTCAATTTTCAACTTAGGCGCAACACCTAATTCTTTTGCCTTTTCTGTAGACATAACAACCACTGCTGCCGCTCCATCGTTCAAGCTGGAGGAATTTGCCGCTGTTACTGTCCCGTCTTTTACAAAACACGGACGCAACTTTGCAAGTTTCTCTATACTCTGTCCTTTTCTCGGGCCTTCATCCGTATCAAAAACCGTCACATTCCCTTTTCTGTCTTTTAGCTCAACCGGAAGGATCTCATCCTTGAAAATCCCCGCCTCAACAGCCGCACACGCTCTCTGATGACTCTGAACCGCAAATGCATCTTGCTCTTCTCTGGTAACCTGATATTCTCTGGCGACATTTTCAGCAGTCACACCATTGTGATTCCCATCTAACGGCCATGTTAAGATGTCAATTACTCCGTCCTCAAACGTCTTATGCCCCATTCTTGCCCCCCAGCGCGCATCCTTGACATAATACGGAAGCTGAGAAATATTTTCAGCGCCGCCCGCTACTACAACATCTGCCTGACCTGTCTGAATTTCCATTATCGCCTCTACAATGGACTGTAATCCAGAACCACACTGCCTATTTACAGAATACGCGCAAGTTTCTTTTGGAAGCCCCGCTTTCAGACTAATTGCCCTTGCAACAAAACCATTTTCTGCCACCTGCCCAACTTGGCCGATTACAACTTCATCCACATCTGACGGTTGTATTCCTGCTCTTTTTACTGCCTCTTTTACAACCATTGCCCCCATATCAATTGCCGAAACATCCTTTAAACTGCCTCCATAGCTTCCTACCGGAAGTCTCACTCCGCTTACAATTACTACATCTTTCATCTTTCCGCACTCCTTTACTTAATCATATTTATAAAATCCCTGTCCGCTCTTTCTTCCGAGCCGCCCTGCCTTTACCATGTTCTCCAACAAAGGGCAGGGTCTGTACTTGCTGTCACAAAAACCTTCATAAAGCCCTCTCATAGTTGCCAACATGACATCAACACCTACAAAATCTGTTAACTCCAAAGGCCCCATTGGATGATTGGCCCCCAGTTTCATTGCCGCATCCACTTCCTCCGGTTTGCACCCTTCCATAACCATAAATGCTGCCTCGTTCTGCATCGGCACCAAAATACGGTTTACAATAAATCCCGGATATTCCGGTGCATCCACAGTCGTCTTTTTTAAGCTGACTGCAAATTCTTTCACCTTTTGATACGTTTCCTCATCTGTTGCAAGACCGCGCACCAATTCTACCAATTTCATAACCGGTGCAGGATAGAAGAAATGAACCCCCATTACTTTATGCGGTCGTTTCGTCACTGCCGCCATTTCAGAAATACTTAATCCCGATGTGTTAGAAACAATAATCGTTTCCAAGTCAGCCGCTTCATCCAACTGTGCAAACACCGATTTTTTTAATTCCATTTTTTCGGGCACCGCTTCAATAATAATTTCACTGCCTTTCACATCTTCCATTGTTCCAGAATAAGTGATTCTGGCAAAGATTTCATTTTTCTGTTCTTGTGACATACTTCCTTTGGCAATTTTCTTTGCAAAGATTTTTTCCATATTCGCTTTTGCCTTTACTATTGCCGGTTTAAACACATCTATATTCTTCACTTCATATCCAGCCTGTGCACAGACCTGAGTAATACCGCTCCCCATTAACCCCGCACCAATTACCGCTATCTTCATTTATCCACCCCTCTTTTTTAAACAATCATACCGCCGCCTACATTAATAACCTCAGAGGTAATATAAGCCGCCTCATCTGATGCCAAAAACGCTACCATATTGCCTACATCTTCCGGCTTACCGGCATATCCCGCCGGAATCCTCTGCATCATACTCTCCCATGCAGCTCCGCCATTAACCTCTTTCAGTTTCAATGTCATATCTGTTTCTATAAATCCCGGACAAATTACATTGCACGTAATTCCTTTCCGCGCATTTTCTCTGGCTGCTGTTTTTGTCAGACCTACAACGCCTGCTTTGGCCGCCGCATAATTTGCCTGTCCAATATTTCCTAACCAACTTCCGGAAGAAATATTTACAACGCGCCCGTAACCTTTCTCCCTCATATATTTTACAGCCTCCTGTGTTCCGTAGAATGTCCCTGTCAGATCCACATCGATTACCATATTCCAATTCTCGACCGGCATTTTATGCAGCATTCCATCGCGGTTAATCCCTGCATTGTTCACCATAATATCCAGTGTACCATATGTATCGATAGCAAACCGCACCAATGCCTGTACTTCCTCCTGTTTCGCCACATTCACCACAAAACTTTTTGCCATTCCGCCTTCTGCCTCAATCAACGCTACCGTTTCCTCTGCCGGAGTCATATCGGCAGCAACTACCTTTGCCCCCTCCTTTGCCAGTTTCAACGCGATGCCTCTTCCTAATCCTCTTCCCGCACCTGTTACAATTGCAACTTTGTCTTTCAATCTCATATCTGTTGACCTCCTCTTTCTTTTTTATTTTACAGATACATGCCCGGTATTACCGTCCGATCTATAGTTACCTTATTTGCTTTTGCAGAATCATCTCCTTCATTCCGACCATCGTCTGATTAAACAAATTTTCATCCATAAGTTTTAGATCTTTACTTATAATCGGCTCAAACTCCATCAAATCCAACACCTGTGTCTGAAGATCGATTCCCGGTGCAGCCTCTATAAGCATCACACCTTCCGGCACCAGCTTAAACACAGCCCGTTCCGTTACAATGTAAACCTGCTGCCCCTTTTCTCTTGATAACCTTCCATTAAAGGAATATTGTGCCACCTGCGATACCATCTTTCGGATTTTTCCTTCTTTGACAATCGTCAGTTTATGATCATCAAATCGGAATTCACAACCGCTTGCCGTAAATGTTCCGCAAAACACAACTTTTTTTGCATTCTGAGTAATATCAATAAATCCACCGCATCCGGTACATCGCGGCCCCATTTTTGTTGCATTGACATTGCCTTCTCCGTCCAATTCCCCAAATCCCATAAAGGTGACATCCACACCCGCACCATTGTAATAGTCCATCTGCTCGTGATGACAAATCATTGCGTATAGATTCTGTCCAATTCCGAAATCAATCCCTCCTGCTTGTACACCACCGTAAATACCAGACTCTACCGTAATCATAATGTCGTCATTTAAACCTTCTTCATTACTGATATTTCCTATCACATCGTTCGGAATTCCTGTTCCGAGATTTACAACGCATCCCGGATACACCTCCTCTATCGCTCTGCGTCCGATAAATTTCCGAACACTCATTGGAAGCGGTTCAATTGCATTCTGAGGCACTCTTGACTGCCCGCTGTAGGATGGATCAAATATCCACGAAGAGGTTTGCCTATGATCCACATCCGGGTTATCACAGATGACAACCCCATCGATAAACACTCCCGGAACGGTAATACTTTTCGGATTCAGCGTTCCTGTCTGCACAACACGCTTTACCTGTGCAAGCACTTTCCCTCCATACCGTTTCGCGGCCATAACCCCTGCCAGAACCTCCAGCTTCATAGCTTCCTCTTCTGTAGTGAGATTTCCCATTTCGTCACATTCAGTTCCTCTGATAATACAAACATCGATCGGCTCTTCCTTATAAAACATGTATTCTTCACCATGATAGTCCATAATCTCCACGATATCTTCCAGTGGTTTTGTCCGATCGTTCATTTTTCCGCCTTCATATCTCGGATCTACAAATGTTCCGAGTCCGACCTTTGACATCTTTCCCGGAAGTCCGCACGCCATACTCCTGTACAATTGCGCTATCTGTCCCTGCGGCAGACAATATGCTTCCACTTGATTATTCGCTATCATCTCCATCCACCTTGGCTGTAACCCCCAATGTGAACCGATAATCCTTTTCACAAGACCTTCATGTGCAAAATGCTGGATTCCGTCTTTTCTGTCACTTTGCCCACAAGAATGCAGCAATGTAATTTCTGCCGGATGCCCGGTTTCCAAAAAGGATTTCTCAATCGCTTTTAATATGGATTCACTGGCACTTACCAGCGTCATTCCAATCGGACATACTGTCATTCCATCTTTGATATATGCCGCCGCTTCCTCCGGGGTAATAAAATTTGCCTTTATCATTGCTCAATCCTCCATCAACATTTTTCTAATTGTAATTTTATCTGTTTTCCCATTTGGTGTTTGCGGTATGGAATCCACCCTCCTGATTTTTACAGGAACCTTATATTTCGCCATCCGCTTTTTCAAATACTTCTGTATCTCTTCCTCTTTTGGTCCGCCTGCACCTTCAAGCTGCACAATCGCCGCCGGAACCTCTCCATATAACTCATCCGGTATCCCCACTACGGCAGCATCACAAATCCCCTCCATACTGACAATCTCATTTTCCACATCATAACACCATATTTTTTCGCCGCCACGGTTGATCATATTTTTCTTACGATCTACTACATACAAATAATTTTCCTCGTCGAAATACCCCAAATCTCCTGTAGATAACCAACCGTCTTTCAAACTTTCGGACTCCAGTTTATAGTAACTGTCTAATACAACACTTCCACTGACAAGAATTTCTCCAACTTCCCCATTCCGTAGTTCTTTCCCCTTATCATCCACGATTTTAAACCTGGTTCCCGGAATCGGAATTCCTGAGGAACCAATCTTTTGACTGCCGGCAGCATCTCCCGGAAATATCGTAGCCGGAGAGGTTGTTTCCGTCAGTCCATAAACCGTATGGAACCGGGATTGTGGCAGCCACTTATGAAGCCGTATCAGCTTATCTTTCATCATATTACTGCTGCCACATGCAAAAGATAGCAGACTGGGAATTTCAGCAGTATGCTCCCCCTCTTGTATAATCAGATTAAACACAGTGGGCGACGCATGAATAAACGTAAAACCGAATCTTCTGGCTTCCTCTACAACCCGTCTTGCATCAAAAAATTTATGCAGATACAACGTTCCTCCGACACTTAAAAACAGGCCCAGCAAAGCAACAACACCTGTAATGTGATAAATCGGTGTAGCAATTACAGAGATATCTTTTTCCGAAACACTCAATATTCTTCGGTACACTTCTATTGCATGAATTATATTGTAGTTCTTTATCAAAACGCCCTTACTTTGAGATGTAGTTCCTGATGTAAACATAATAATTGCATCATCTTCAAACTCCCCTCCGGGAACTTCTGACATTTTTTTCAAATATTGTTTACGATGCTCCCATCCCCGATATAACTCTTCATATCCATACCACTGCTCACTGACAACCAACACACATTCCTCTTGATATATTCCCGCAAACCACTCACCATAATCTGTGTCACAGATAATAAGCTCAACCTCGGCACGTTTTGCAAGAGGAAGCACCTCCGCCTGTTTAAACTTGCTCGGAAGCGGTACCATAACTGCACCTAGCCTTGACAGCGCCAGAAACGCAATACAAAACTCTATTGTATTGTGCATCATAACTCCAACATGTGCCCCCTTTCTAACTGACTTCTGCCAATACAAATATGCCGCCAACTCTTCGCTAAGCTCCAAAAACTGCTTATATGTACAAACATGCCCCTTATCACTGATCAACGCTCTCTTTTCCGAATACACCTCCGTTGTTTTCTTCAACGCTTCATACAACGTATCTGGCATTCCGGGAAACGTTTCAATCCACTTTGAATCTGATACTTTTCGTTTTACCATATCTCCATTAATCTCAGAATTCCACAACATGTTTCCATCTATCATACACTCTCCCTCCCGTAAACCTTTCTTTAAATCATTTCGATTTACGCAATCGCTTTCTCTATTCCAAATAATAACAAGAGCATTTTCCTTAGTCAATATCCATTTTTCATATATATTCCACCCTTTTTTTGTGCATTTTATATATTTTTTGAGTTTTTTCCTAATATATGTTCAAAATTATATTTATAGTGCATATTGCATAAATTCTCC
>CAUWKK010000050.1:0-15640 GCA_963559385.1 uncultured Schaedlerella sp. | reverse complement strand
AAACGGCTTTTCGTTTTATTTTATTCGTTGACAATAGAAAAGAAAAGAGATAGTATAATAACGGAATAGGATAGAGGCGCGGGTTTCATCAGTATCATCTGACAACGGACCGGAACCGGTTATGTGAGAAAGGGAAGACCGCCGAAGAGACTGGGTGCATCCGGGGCAGACGGTTTCTGGGCCGCAGCAGAATATGCTGTGGACTGTCACATATGTGGAGCGCTATCAGATGTTAGTTGGAAGCAGAAGAGTGAAGATTATGTCATGGGCGCACAACAGAAGTGTCGTCCATGATTTTTTTTGCTGCAGGAGGTATAAAAAACGATGGAAAAAGGAGAGAGAATGATGAGTAGAAAGAAAAAAGCGCTTATGTGCGTACTGACAATGCTTGGTGTGTTGTTATTCGGCAGTATGACGGTATTTGCGGCAGAAGAAGCAGTGGAATATGTACCGAAGCTGTATGCTACCTTCTGGTCATTGATCCCGCCGGTAGTAGCAATCGGTTTGGCGCTGATCACAAAGGAAGTGTACAGTTCCCTGTTTGTGGGAATTTTGATCGGAGGAGTTTTTTATTCGGATTTTCAGTTTGAGGGAACCGTTGTTCATGTGTTTCAAGATGGTCTGGTGGGTTCACTGACTGATGCATATAATATGGGAATTATTATTTTCCTTGTTGTGTTGGGAATCATGGTCTGCATGATGAATAAGGCAGGAGGAAGCGCGGCATTCGGACGTTGGGCGAGCGAACATATTAAGAGTCGTGTAGGAGCGCAGCTCGCAACGATCCTCTTGGGAGTTTTGATTTTTATTGACGATTATTTCAACTGTCTGACAGTCGGAAGCGTGATGCGTCCGGTTACGGACAAGCATCAGGTTTCCAGAGCAAAACTGGCTTATATCATTGATGCGACAGCGGCTCCGGTATGTATCATCGCTCCGATTTCTTCTTGGGCGGCAGCGGTAACCGGTTTTGTTGAGGGTGAGGACGGATTTTCGATTTTCCTGCGGGCGATTCCTTTCAACTATTATGCACTTTTGACAATCGTGATGATGATTACGATCGTGGTATTGAAAATGGACTACGGTCCGATGAAACTGCATGAGACAAATGCGTTGAAAGGGGATCTCTATACAACGCCGGATCGTCCGTATGCCAATGCGGAGGATGAGATCGATGAGACAAAAGGGAGCGTCATTGATCTGATCTTCCCTGTGGCATCACTGATCGTATGCTGCGTTATCGGAATGATCTATACGGGCGGCTTCTTTTCGGGAACCGGATTTGTTGAGGCGTTTTCCGGCAGTGATGCGTCTGTCGGACTGATGCTCGGAAGCTTCTTTGCATTTGTAATTACCATTATATTTTATGCGGTTCGTAAGGTGCTGAGCTTTTCTGATTCGATGTCCTGTGTACCAGAAGGATTTAAGGCAATGGTACCGGCAATTTTGATCTTAACGTTTGCATGGACCCTGAAGTCGATGACAGATAGTCTCGGTGCTAAGGAATTTGTGGCAGGAGTTGTAAATGGAGCGACAGGCGGAATGTTGGTGATCATTCCGGCATTGATATTTGTGGTAGGATGTTTCCTGGCATTTGCGACCGGAACTTCTTGGGGAACATTTGGTATTTTGATCCCGATCGTAGTAAATGTGTTTTCGGGAACCAATGAGTCGATGATGATCATTTCGATTTCTGCATGTATGGCAGGCGCGGTATGCGGCGATCATTGTTCGCCGATTTCTGATACGACGATCATGGCATCTGCGGGGGCCCAGAGTAACCATGTGAACCATGTGTCTACGCAGCTTCCGTATGCGATCACTGTTGCGATCGTATCCGGTCTGACGTATTTGCTGGCAGGTGTTGTACAGAGTTTTGTGGGAACCGTTATGACAGCCGTGATCTGTCTCCCGGTCGGTATTGTGATGATAATCGGAACGCTGCTTGTGATCCGTGCGAAGGTGGGAAAAGAGGAAGCATAAAACCTGTCGAAACAGGATTGGAGATTAAGATGAATCAGCAGAAGATCAACTATCAAAAAGAACTGGAAAAGGAACTGAAGAAGATTGTCGAGGCAGAGAAGGTGCCGAAATTGCTGCTGCACAGCTGTTGTGCGCCATGCAGCAGCTATGTGTTAGAATATCTTTCGAAATTATTTGGGATCACCGTATTCTATTATAATCCCAACATTTACCCGGAAGAGGAGTATTGCAAACGGGTAAAAGAGCAGCAAATGTTTATCCGGGAGATAGATTCTCAGCATCCGATCGCATTTCTGGAGGGAGATTATGACACCGATCGTTTTTATGAAATGGCAAGAGGAATGGAGTCGTTAAGAGAAGGCGGGGAGAGGTGCTTTGGCTGCTACAGGCTGCGTCTTCGTAAAACGGCAGAGTTAGCGGCGAAAAACGGATTTGATTATTTCACTACGACTTTGAGTATCAGTCCGATGAAGAACGCACAGTGGTTGAATGAAATCGGTGGAAGTCTGGCAGAGGAATATGGGGTAAAATATCTGTTTTCTGATTTTAAGAAGAAAAACGGGTATAAGCGTTCTATTGAGCTTTCGGGGGAATATGGACTATACCGGCAGGACTATTGTGGGTGTGTATTCTCTATGCGGGAGCGGGAGGAAGCACATCTGACAGACAGATAAAATGATAAAAGAGAGGGAAAACGGGTTTACATTCACACGTTACTGTGATAAACTATAACGAAATGTCGGAGCTTGCCGCAAAGTGAAATGGCAAAGCAGACACTGGTGTTTCCGACAATAAAAATGGAAAGAAAAGAGGAACTTGTATGGCACAGTTATGGGGCGGGCGGTTCACGAAAGAAACGGACCGGCTTGTATATCAGTTTAACGCATCCATTTCTTTTGATAAGCGTTTTTATGCGCAGGATATCCGGGGTAGCATTGCACATGTGACCATGTTGGAGAAGCAAGGGATTTTAAAAGCGGATGAAAAGGCACAGATCATAGAGGGGCTGGAATCGATCAAAAGGGATGTGGAAAACGGTACATTGGAGATTACAGATCAATATGAGGATATTCACAGCTTTGTGGAAGCAAATCTGATCGACCGGATTGGGGATGCAGGGAAAAAGCTGCACACCGGTCGGAGCAGAAACGACCAGGTAGCGTTGGATATGAAGCTGTATGTCAGAGACGAGATTCGGGAACTGGAGCATTTGTTAAAAAATCTTCTTGCAGAGCTTTTGAAGCTGATGAAAGAACATCTGGACACGTATATGCCGGGGTTTACACATTTGCAGAAGGCGCAGCCGATCACACTGGCACATCATCTGGGCGCTTATTTTGAAATGTTTAAAAGGGATCGTCTTCGTATGCGGGATATTCATAAGAGAATGAATTATTGTCCGCTCGGCGCGGGGGCGTTGGCGGGAACGACATATCCGTTGGACAGGGAGTATACGGCAGAACTCCTCGGATTTGACGGAGCAACGTTAAACAGTATGGATTCTGTTTCGGATCGGGATTATCTGATCGAGCTGCTTTCTGCAATGTCCACGATTATGATGCATTTGAGCAGATTTGCAGAGGAGATCATTATCTGGAATTCGAATGAGTATCGATTTGTGGAACTGGACGATGCATACAGTACCGGAAGCAGTATTATGCCGCAGAAGAAAAATCCGGATATTGCAGAACTTGTCCGGGGAAAGACAGGGCGTGTCTATGGTGCGCTGACGTCTCTTCTGACAACGATGAAAGGGATTCCGCTTGCATATAACAAGGATATGCAGGAGGACAAGGAACTTGTGTTTGACGCCATTGACACGACGAAAGGCTGTCTGGCATTATTTACCGGAATGATCGCAACGATGAAGTTCGATCCGAAGCAGATGAAAGACAGTGCGAGGAATGGATTTACCAATGCGACGGATGCGGCAGATTATTTGGTAAATCATGGCGTACCGTTTCGGGATGCACACGGGATTGTAGGACAGCTTGTTTTATATTGTATTGAGAAAAATATTGCGTTGGACGATATGAGTTTGGAAGAGTTCAAACAGATTTCTCCGGTATTTGAAGCGGATATTTATGAGGCGATCAGTATGGAAACCTGTGTGAAACTGCGCAATACAATCGGAGCGCCGGGGCAGGAGGCGATGAAAAAAGTGATTGCAGCAGAAGAAGCATATTTAGCAGAAGAGGAATAAAAGACAGATTGACGGAAAGTGAGGAAGTGTATGGAACAGAAATTAAGAGTCGGTATTTTAGGAGCTACGGGAATGGTCGGACAGCGGTTTATTTCTCTGCTGGAGAATCATCCTTGGTTTGAGGTCGTAACGGTAGCGGCAAGTCCGCGTTCTGCGGGAAAAACATATGAAGAGGCAGTAGGCGGACGTTGGAAAATGACAACGCCGATGCCGGAAGCAGTCAAAAATCTGGTGGTATTAAATGTCAATGAGGTGGAAAAGGTCGCCGCTACGGTTGATTTTGTATTCAGTGCAGTGGATATGACAAAGGAAGAGATCAAGGCAATCGAAGAAGCATATGCAAAAACGGAAACGCCGGTCGTATCCAACAACAGTGCTCACCGCTGGACACCGGACGTTCCGATGGTCGTACCGGAGATCAATGTGGAGCATTTTGACATTATTCAGGCACAGAAGAAGCGTCTCGGAACTACGCGCGGATTTATTGCAGTAAAACCGAACTGTTCGATCCAGAGCTATACGCCATGTCTGAAAGCATGGGAAGAGTTTGGACCGAAAGAGGTCGTGGCAACAACCTATCAGGCGATTTCAGGGGCAGGAAAGACATTTAAGGACTGGCCGGAAATGGTGGAAAATATCATTCCGTATATCGGTGGAGAAGAAGAGAAGAGTGAACAGGAGCCGCTTCGTGTATTGGGGACGGTCGGAGAAAAAGAAATCCTCAAAGCAGACGCACCTAAGATCACCTGCCAGTGTATTCGTGTTCCGGTATTAAACGGACATACGGCGGCGGTATTTGTAAATTTTGAAAAGAAACCGACCAAGGAACAGTTGATTGAAAAGCTGACTGCATTCAAAGGATTTCCGCAAGAGGCAGAACTTCCGAGCGCACCGAAGCAGTTCATCCGGTATATGGAGGAATGTGATCGTCCGCAGGTGAAGCTGGATGTGGATTATGAGAATGGCATGGGGGTTACGATTGGACGTTTAAGAGAGGACTCCATGTTTGACTTTAAGTTTGTAGGACTGTCTCACAATACAGTCAGAGGAGCCGCAGGCGGAGCTGTTCTCTGTGCGGAAGCATTGACAGCGAAAGGATATATCGCGAAGAAATAAACAGGACGGTAATGTCAGGAAAGTATTTGACAATCATAAGATAAGGAAAAATACACAAAAATCAAAAGGGCTGATTTTCCGCCGTTTGTAAACGGTAAGGGGGTGGAAAATCAGTCTTTTTTTATCGTCGTTTACAAATGTTTTTGGCTAATTCGTACATTGACAAACGAAAGATCAAAGTGTATCATCTAGATACTCGTCTAAGGACACATCTTTTATTCATGGGAAGTTCATCCCGGTATCCAAAACGAGTGATGTTGTACAACGGAAAAAGAAATAAAGAAAGGAGAGCGGGAACGGAGAAAGTGTAGAGAAAACGGTGGTGTTTTCAGGTGCAGGCAACAGTAGAAAGAAGCATGCCTATGAGGAAACTATTTTTAAAGAAAATCAGCGGTGTTGTATTTGGTATTTCCATGCTTGCAGTTTCGGCGGTAAATGCACTGGCAGCGTCGGCGGACTGTATTGATATGAATGTAAAAGGGAGGTTTACGATTCACAAATATGATATGACAGCGGCAAAGGAAGGCGGTGTTACGGTAGAAACAGCCGGATTTGCAAACAGCGGAAAAGCAGATTCTACAGCAGAAGAGGCATTGAAAAATTATGCCATTCAAGGAGTGGAATTTGCATTTGTAAGGGTAGGAGATATTCATACAGACAGTGAGGGCGGGAGACTTCAATTATCTTATGATATTCCCGATGCACTGGAAGCGATATTAATGAAAGGGGTGGAGAGGGAAAACAACCGCTACACTTCAACGGAATTGAACCGGGCGCTTGTGCGAACGCTGTCGGAGCATACGACAGGGAAGAATGCATTGGAGCAGTTCGTAGGAAATGCAGAGGGGAAGCAGCCGCTGCCTATGACAGATGAACAGGGAGAGACGGGAGCCTCTGATCTGCCGCTCGGTTTGTATCTGGTGGCAGAGACAAAGGTTCCCGCAAATGTACACACAACGACAGATCCGTTTTTTCTGTCGCTGCCTATGACAGATGTACAGGGGGACGGCTGGTTTTATGAGGTTGAAGTATATCCTAAAAATCAAACAGATATCCCGGATTTGGACAAGTTGGTAAGGCAAAGGGATGACGCGAAGAAAGAGGTGGCATATGCGGATACGGCAACGGCATCTACGGGAGAAGTTGTGGACTATATTTTTGTATCACATTTACCCGGAATTACGTCGGAAACCACATTTTTGAAGCAATATACCTTTGTAGATAAAATGGATTACGGTTTGGGCTATAATGATGATTTTACGATATGCTTTTATGAGAGTGAGGAAGAGGCAAGGGCAAATAACAGAGCGCAGGCACAGACAATATGGGAAAAAGATTCTCTGAACTTTACAGTTGAATATGGTACTGTGTCAGGAGGTGTCCGGGAAGCATATAAAAGACCGCTTCGTACGGTGGCGATCCGAATGACGGATACAGGTCTGGAGGAAATAAACAGAGGGATGTCACGTATGTATATGACAGTGGCTTATTCCTGCACAGTGAATGCGGATGTATCAGCGATTCTCGGAGATCACGGAAATATCAACGAAACGGAGTTGACATGGGAGCGGACGAGCAGTGAATATACAGATACGATCTCAGATCGGGCAAAGCTCTATATTTTTGGACTGGATATTCAGAAAAATTTTGAACAGCAGGAGGGGAAAAACGGAAATCCCCAAAAGGTACAATTTGTTCTGCAAAATCAAACAGACGGATATTTTGTGACGGCGGCGGAACAAGAAGACGGTGTTTATTATGTGACTGATAGAACAAAGGAGAAGCAGGAAGAAAATGCTTCGGCATTTGTTCCGGCAGAGAACGGGCGGCTGCTGATCAACGGACTGGAGGCTGATACGTATGTATTAACAGAACTTGCAACAGATGACGGGTATACTCTTTTGCGGGAGCCGATGACAATTGATATCAAAAGTACCGTAGATGAATTGATTCCGTCGAAATCCACCTTGTATGACAGAACAGCGGAAAAATCCCCTGTGATCGAAGTGAAAGGGGAACGTGCGAATGCGTTGGTAGACGACAGAACAACAAATATGAGTGCGTATCGGAACGATGCTCTGAAATCGGAAAATGCCAGAGTGGATCTGACCATTTTAAACAGTCGTTCCTTTGGGATCCCGAAGACCGGAGATGACGGCATTTTTCTCTTTCCGCTTGCTGGGTGTACAGTGGCGCTGGCAGGTGTGGCATTGCTGTTAAAACGTTTGGGAAAGAAGCAGAAGGATGTGTAAAATAAAATGAGGAAAGGCAAGAGCTTTACATGGGCTTTGGTGATTCTTTTGTTGTTTTTTGTGGCGGCTGTATTGATCGGATATCCGTTTCTTTCTGATTATTTATTTGTGCACAGGACAGCTTCTGTGGTCAATACTGTGAGGACGGCAGCAAACGAAAAGGATAAAGAAGAGAAAGCGTTGATGCGTCAGGAGGCGCAGACATACAATGAGATGCTTTTTTATGGATATATCCAACAAAAAGCTTCTTTTTTCGAAATGGCGCAGACAATGGAACCGGATTTCTACCAGTCTCTTTTAAATGTTTCCGGAGACGGGGTTATGGGAGTGGTGGAAATTCCTTGTATAGATGTCAGACTTCCGATTTATCACGGAACAGACGCAGAGAGTTTGGAAAAGGGAGCGGGGCATTTGCAGGGAACCTCCCTGCCTGTGGGCGGAGATGGGACGCATACAGTTCTGACAGGGCATACGGGGCTTAGCAATGCCAGATTGTTTACGGATCTGACAGCGGTAAAAGAGGGGGATACATTTTCTCTTGAAGTGCTGGGTGAACGGTTGACTTATCAGGTGGATCAGATACGTACGGTGCTTCCGTCGGATGTGGAGGTGCTGCATATAGAGAAAGGGAAAGATTATTGTACCTTGCTTACCTGTACACCCTATGGGATGAATACACATCGTCTTCTGGTACGCGGTGTAAGGCAGGAGTATTCAGAAGAGAAAGAACAGTGGAAAAATGAGAAAAAGAGAGCAGAGCCGTCTCAATGGATGAAAGAATATAAGCGGGCTCTGTGCATCAGCCTAACTATGTTTGGCGCAAGTCTGCTCACAGTGATTTTTGTCAGACAGGATCGGAAAGAGAAAGAAAGGAAACTGAGAAGAAAGCGGAAAAAGAAAGGGGTATATAGGATAGAGAGGTGAATGGATGAAAGGGAGAAAAATCATTTCGGTACTGGTATTGATGATTCTGCTGATCTGCGGATTTTCCGGGGCGATGCTTTCGGTACATGCGGACGATATCGGGCAGGGCTCATCAGCAGAGACGGAGGATTCATCGATGGAAGCAGAGGGAGAACAGAAGCTGGCGAATCAGGTGATTTCAATTGAAAACGGAACGATCGTAAAAGAGGATGGTTCGATCGAGTACGGAAGTCCGGAGGAGGGACAGGAGTATATAGAGTCTTCGGCAGAACCGTTAGAAGAAAGTGTGGAATATTTTGATCGGTATGCGTACCAACCCTCTGCCTATCAGGCAGTACCAATGGCGGAGACAGTAACGGATATGACCGCAAATATCCGTAAAAGGACGCAGTGGACAGATAAGTCAAACGGAGACGGAAAGGTGACTTTGCAGTATGCATCCGATTCAGGCAGGATTCAAGGGATGAAGGATATGAATGTAGTGCTGATCCAGGACAAATCAGGTTCTATGGATGCGAATTATGGGTACAACCTGGAAGTGGTCAGGCAAGGCTGGGGGGGTCTGTCGGATGTGAGAAATTACCCGATACAAAATTCAATGGGGTGGTCAGAAACGCTCAGTGATATTGCGGCGGAGGCAGATTACGCCGGACGTTTGAATTATAAGGATGCCGCATCTGGTTATATGGGATTCAGAGGCGGCTGGCTTCACAACGGAGAAATGCGATATAATTCTCCGTGTCAGGAGGAAGGGCATTATTATCTGATGATCCAGGAGGATGCAAATTCAGGTCTTCCTGCATGGACCATGGTGCATGGAAATAATTTATATAATACATTTGCAACGGACCTGCATCATTATATGAAAATTACCCGCGAACAGGCGATAAACACATATCTTCCACATGGCAGACGCGTAGTGCGCATGATACAAGGAACGTGCTATACAGAACAGGGAGAGATGGTTTCAGCGTCTATCGAAAATCCGTTGTATTTTCTGGACGTATCACAGGTGGTCGATTACAACGGCGGATGGATTTTAAGTACTTGTGCACCGGCAGAATGTCAGACCGGTGATCGGTTGGCGAAGTCACAGGACTTTATGAACACACTTGTGACACAGATTCAGGCAATGAACCCGGCAAATAAGATCGCATATGTGCCATTTTGGGGAGATGTGCCGCGAAATGGGGCATGGAGCAATGCATCTTCGATGAACGAGCAGAATGGACTGTATACGGATAATGAGGGACGGATGACTTATAAAAATGGTGTCGGAAGAGTAGATTTTACGACCGGCGGACAGTCTGTCCGAAATCAGATCGATAATCCTTTTACATATGATGGAACCAATTGGTCAAGGGCAATCCAAAATGCAATTGAACTGATGAATCGTCGAACAGATACCGATCGAGAGAAAAGTACATTGGTCATTTTTCTGACAGACGGAATGCCACAGGGAACGGCAGGAAAACCGATTGATGTCAACAATCCGCATATTAACGGTGTGAATGAAACCGCACAATTAAAAAACACGGAAGGTGTTACCATATATGTCTGCGGCGTAGGTGTGAATGAAAGAGATCAGACAGATCTGACAGCCAGACTGAATCAGATAGATTCTACAGGAAATGCAGTCAAGGTCAGATATAATCATCAGTTTGAGGAACTGAAAAGTGCAATTCTGAATCGCATGAATGAGCAATATGTCATTGATATCAAAGGGCAGGATGCGTTTTATACAGATACCTTGAGCGAGCCATTTACATTGGATGAAAGTAAACTGGACAATACGTGGAAAGTGTTGTCGGCACAGGGAAAGGGAACGACTAAGGGAGTGCCGAGCGATGTATATCAAGCGGCAAAAGCCGGAGCAAGGGTGGTTTATGTAAGGAGCACGAAGACTGTCTACTGGCATATCGGAGACATGACAGACGGTACTTATAGTGCATCCGGTCATGAAATTTCGTTTCCTGTCAAATACGCAGATTATCACAAAAGTACAGCGGGGCAGGATCAGGCGATCGAATCTAATACGGTACAGAAATTGACCTATGTAACAACGAAGAATCCGGAGCAGGTAGTGTCAAAGAGTATGGAGACGCCGAGTATTATCTTCAACAGGCAGGACAAGCCGGGGGTTACGATCAATAAAACTGTGTCGGGCGCTTCCTTCCAAAAGGATCAGAGTTATCGCTTTGTGTATTCCGAAAAAAAGCAGAGCGGAGGAAAGATAACCGATTATATAGGGGAAATCAATGTAACAGTCAAGGCGGGAGAAACAACCGGAAGCGCTGCAATCTCGGATGTAGCTCCGGGAATCTATTATATTTATGAGGTGGATCAGGAGGATCGGACGATCTCACCGCAGGTAGAAATGGTAAAGGTGACAGAATCGGCAGAGTTGATAACTGTTGAGGCAGGCGACCGGATTCCGCTGTCGGCACAGTCTTCGGACGGCGCAGTGCTGCCAAATCTGGATAATGTGCTTCGGATTACGACACAGGGAGGTTCAGTCTCTTTTCGGAATGAGTATGTGAAAGCAGATGTGGCAAAAATCTGGAAGGATGAAAATTACGCAAAGCGTCCGAAGGAGGTGACTGTACATCTGTTGAGAAATGGTACGGAGATACAGTCCATGAAGCTGTCGGAAACGAGTGGATGGAAAGGTGCATTTTTGAATCTGGAAAAATATGCTCCTGACGGCAGTACATATGAATACAGTATTACAGAGGATGAGGTGATCGGTTACGAAAGTCATATCAGCCGGACAGCGGAAAATGTGTATACGGTCACGAATCAATTGCTGCATGGAACGGTGAAGTTGAAAAAGCTGGATGCAGACGGAAAAAACCCTTTGCAGGGAGCTGTTTTTGGACTGAAAAAGGAGGATGACGGGACAATTGTTGAAAAGACAACAGATGAGAAGGGTGAGGTTGTTTTTGAAAAGCTGTATCCGGGCAGTTATCTTATTACGGAAATAAAGACAAAAGAGGGGCATACGCTGTTGAAAGAACCGTTGCGGGTGGAAGTACCGAAGCAGGTGACAGAGGCGGAAATGAAAGAACTGGGAACTGAGAAAGAAAGCTGCGTTTATTATCCGGCGTCGGATGCGTATTTGCTTTATGACTATATTTATGAAATTACAAATCACGCAGCATTTGCTATTCCGATGACAGGAGGCAGTTTGTCTGCATGGAGTTTTGTTCCGCTGGCGCTTGGAATGTCGGTGCTTTTGGGGGCGGCTTTCATACTGCTGAGAAAAAGAAGGTAAAGAAAGAAGATAATATCTGTCCTTTTCTTTTATACTTTATTGTGGTAAAATGTCAAACAGAGATTTTTCACACAAGGAGGGTGTCACAATGGGAATGACAATGACGCAGAAAATACTGGCGGCTCACGCAGGACTCGATTCCGTAGTGGCAGGGCAGCTGATAGAAGCGAAGATGGATGTCGTCATGGCGAATGATATCACCGGGCCTATGGCATTGCCGATTTTTAAAGAGTTGGCAGAAACTGTATTTGATAAGGATAAGGTTGTTTTGGTGCCGGATCATTTTACACCGAATAAGGATATCAAGTCGGCAGAGAATTCTAAGGCAATCCGCGAATTCGCAAGAGAACAGGGATTGACATGGTACTTTGAACAGGGGAAATCCGGTGTAGAGCATGCGATTCTTCCGGAGGCAGGAGTGGTTGCGGCAGGAGAGTGTATCATCGGAGCAGATTCCCATACATGTACCTACGGAGCGCTGGGCGCATTTTCTACAGGTGTGGGAACGACGGATATCGCCACAGGTATGGCAACAGGAGAACTGTGGTTCAAAGTGCCGAGTGCGATTAAGTTTGTATTGACAGGAAAACCGAAACCATACGTGAGCGGGAAGGATGTGATCATTCACATTATCGGCAAGATCGGTGTGGACGGAGCGTTGTATAAGTCTATGGAGTTTACGGGAGATGGGATTGTGAACTTGTCTATGGACGATCGTTTTACGATGTCGAATATGGCAATTGAAGCCGGAGCCAAGAACGGAATCTTTCCGGTGGATGAAAAGGCGGAGCAGTATTTGGAAACGCATACAGAGAAAGAATATAAAATTTATACGGCAGATGAGGACGCCGAATATGACGAGGTGATCGAAATCGATCTGTCGCAGGTACGACCGACAGTGGCATTTCCGCATCTTCCGGGCAATGCAAAGACGATCGATGAGATTGAAGCAATGGAACCAATCTATATTGATCAGGTAGTTATCGGCTCTTGTACAAACGGTCGTATGGAGGATATGCGGAAGGCAGCGTCTGTCCTAAAGGGGCATACGGTACATGAGAATGTACGTGTCATGGTAATTCCGGCGACACAAAAGGTTTATAAGCAGTGTATTGCGGAGGGACTTCTGGATATTTTCGTGGATGCGGGCTGTGCGGTCAATACTCCGAGCTGCGGACCATGTATGGGAGGTCATATGGGAGTTATGGCGGCAGGCGAGAGGTGCGTGTCCACAACCAACCGCAATTTTGTGGGAAGAATGGGACATGTAGATTCCCTGATCTATCTTGCTTCTCCGGAAATAGCGGCGGCAAGTGCGATTGCGGGATATATTGCAAATCCGGAGAAGGTAGGTGACAAAGCATGAAAGCAGTGGGACATGTATTCAAATACGGAGATAATGTAGATACCGATGTAATCATTCCGGCGAGATATCTGAACTCTTTTGATGCGCAGGAACTGGCAAGCCATGCAATGGCGGACATAGATCCGGGGTTTGTAGATAAGGTACAGCCGGGAGATCTTATCGTGGCAAAGAAAAATTTCGGCTGTGGCTCATCAAGAGAGCATGCGCCGCTTTGTCTGAAAACAGCGGGGGTAAGCTGCGTGATCGCAGAGACGTTTGCCAGAATTTTTTACAGAAATGCGATCAATATCGGACTTCCGATCATCGAATGTCCGGAGGCGGCAAAAGGAATTGAAGCAGGAGACGAAGTAGAGGTAGACTTTGACAGCGGAAAGATATATAATCGTACCAAGGGGACTGAATTTCAGGGACAGCCGTTCCCGGAATTTATGCAGAAATTAATTGCGGCAGGCGGACTGGTGAAATATACAAACAGTAAGCGAAGCAAATAAAAATGAAGAGGATAGAAAAATGAATGTATTGTACAAGAGCACAAGAAATGCGGAGCATACGGTGACGGCTTCTCAGGCGATCCTAAAAGGATTGGCAGAAGACGGCGGACTGTTTGTTCCGGTGGAGATTCCAAAACTGGATGTAACTATGGACACGTTAAAAACGATGTCCTATCAGGATACGGCATATGAGGTAATGAAACAGTTCTTTACTGATTTTACGGAAGAGGAGCTGAGACATTGCATCAACAGCGCATACGATTCTAAGTTTGATACAGAGACTATCGCACCGCTGGTCAAGGTGGGGGATACCTATCATCTTGAGCTGTTTCACGGAGCAACGATCGCATTCAAAGATATGGCGCTTTCTATCTTACCGCATCTTCTGACAACAGCAGCGAAAAAGAATGATGTGAAAAATGATATTGTGATACTGACCGCAACTTCCGGAGACACAGGCAAGGCAGCGATGGCAGGTTTTGCAGATGTGCCGGGTACAAGGATTATTGTGTTTTATCCGAAAAACGGAGTGAGCCAGGTACAGGAACTGCAGATGATCACGCAAAAAGGAGACAACACTTCGGTTGTTGCAATTCATGGCAATTTTGATCATGCACAGAGTGGAGTGAAAGCGCTGTTTGAAGACAAGGAACTGGAAAAAGAGCTGGCAGATGCAGGATATCAGTTTTCCTCTGCTAACTCCATTAATATCGGACGTCTTGTGCCACAAGTCGTTTATTATGTATATGCTTATGCGAAGCTGTTGGAAAATGAAGAGATCACAGAGGGAGAAGAAATAAACGTGACGGTTCCGACCGGAAATTTCGGCAATATTCTGGCTGCTTATTATGCGAAGCAAATGGGAGTACCGATTGCAAAATTAATCTGTGCTTCGAATGAAAACAAGGTATTATTTGATTTCTTTCAAACAGGCAGATATGACCGTAACAGGGAGTTTGTATTGACCTCTTCTCCGTCTATGGATATTCTGATTTCCAGTAACTTAGAACGGTTGATCTATACCATTGCAGGTAAGGATGCTGAAAAAGACAGGGAATTGATGAAAAGCCTGAAAGAAACAGGTGCTTATGAGATTACTGATGAAATGAAAGAAAAGTTGAGCGATTTTGCGGGCGGTTATGCCACAGAAGAAGAGACAAAGGCGACAATCCACGATACCTACGCAGCTACGGGATATGTAATGGATACCCATACGGCAGTAGCGGCTCATGTCGGCAAAAAGTATCGGGAAGAAAGCGGTGATACGAGAAAGATGTTGGTTGCGTCTACGGCAAGTCCGTATAAATTTGTCGGAAGCGTGATGTCTGCAATTGATGAAAAATATGCGGGAATGGATGATTTTGCTTTGATTGACGAATTGGAGCAGGTATCCGGAACGGAGATCCCGAATGCGATCAATGAGATTCGAAATGCAAAGATCCGTCATGCACTGGAGTGCGATGCAGATGAGATGAAAGCGACGGTAAGAGCAATTTTGAAGGCAGAGGTGTAAAAGCATGGACGAGATGTTTGGATTTATAAGTATTATGGTGGTCGGATTCGGGCTGTATGGCTTTTATGCCTATTTCCAAATGAAAAAGGGAGGTCCGATCAATGAAGCGCTTTTGCTTGGGCGAAGCTATGCAGAGTACAAATGCAAGGATAGGGAACAGTTTGTGAAAAAATCTCTTCCGGCAGTTCTGATATTTGCATGTGCATCTGTAATATACGGAGTTATTGATTTGATCCACTGCTATGTACAGCCGTTGGGAATCTTGGATGTGATAGGACTTATTGGGTTTTTAGCGGTGCTTGTATGGTATCTTGTCTATACGTCAAAACTGAAAAAACAATATTTTTAACAGATTTATTACGGTCGGGCTACACCAATGATTTGGTGCGGTCCGGCTTTTGTATGCGGAACGTTGAATGACGATAAGGAAATTTATAAATGAAAGGAGCTTCTTCTGAAAATATTTTAAAAACTGGTGAAATATTTAACAAGTGAGTTGCAAAAATCGGTGTAAAAGT
>CAUWKK010000049.1:0-15709 GCA_963559385.1 uncultured Schaedlerella sp. | reverse complement strand
AAATGAGAAAATACAAAGGAGAATATCATGGGAAGATATACGAATGAAGCAAAACAATTATTGGAATTGATTGGCGGAAAAGAAAATATTGCCGCAGTCACACATTGTATGACGAGAATGCGGTTTGCGCTGGCAGATATGTCCCGGGCAGACATTAAGGCAATCGAAGAGATGGACGTTGTAAAGGGGTCTTTTACACAGGCGGGACAGTTTCAGGTGATCATCGGAACGACGGTAAAAGAATTTTATGAAGATTTTATTGCGGTATCCGGAATGGAAGGAACAAGTAAAGAAGAAGTAAAGCAGCAGGCGAAGAGTAATATGAACTGGCTGCAACGGATGATCGGCGGTCTCGCAGAAATTTTTGCTCCGTTGATCCCGGCGATTATTGTCGGCGGTCTGATTCTGGGATTTAGAAATATCATTGACAGTATTTACATGTTTGAAGACGGAACAAAGACTTTGGTAGAGATTTCAAAATTCTGGGCGGGTGTAGACAGCTTTTTGTGGCTTCCGGGTGAAGCAATCTTTCATTTCTTACCGGTAGGAGTTGTCTGGTCAGTGACAAAGAAGTTCGGAGGAACAGAAATCCTTGGAATTGTAACAGGTATCACACTGGTATCTCCGCAGTTGCTGAATGCTTATGCCGTTGCAACAACAGCGGCAAAAGATATTCCGGTATGGGATTTTGGATTTGCACAGGTAGATATGATCGGATATCAGGCACAGATCATTCCGGCTCTTTTGGTTGGATTTACTTTGGTATTTTTGGAAAGATTCTTCCGAAAGATTACACCGGATATGATCCAGATGATTGTCGTTCCGCTACTTGCCGTGATACCGACTGTGATTTTGGCACATACCGTATTAGGACCGGTTGGCTGGGCAATCGGAAATGCAATTACAAGTTTTGTACAGGCCGGATTTACCTCTTCTTTTTCATGGTTGTTTGGAGGAATTTATGGATTTTTCTATTGCATCCTTGTGATAACAGGACTGCATCATACAATATTAGCGGTAGATCTGCAATTGATTGCCGATATCGGAGGAACATATATCTGGCCGATCCATGCACTTTGCGGAATGGCGCAGGCAACAGCGGTACTTGGATATTTATACTTGAAAAGAAAGCAGAAGGATGAAATGCAGATTGGAATTCCGGCAGCAATTTCAGCCAGTCTTGGTGTTGCAGAACCGGCAATCTTTGGCATTAACTTAAAATATTTTTATCCGTTCCTCGCTGCATTGATCGGTTCGGGAATCGGAGGAATGATTTCTATTGCCTTTGGATGTATGGCAAATTCAATCGGCGTAAGCGGTGTACCGGCATTTCTGTCCATGCAGACCAAGACGATGGGCGGTTATGCAATTGCAGCGGCTGCAACAATTGTAATAACATTTGTTTTGACACTCGTATTTTCAAAAACAAGATTAGCAAAGAAAAATAAGTAGAGGTAATGTGAGATGAAGCACCTGTATGTTTGCTTTCCGCAAGGACGTTATAAGGCGGTTACTTTGAATTATGATGATGGACGGATCGAAGACCGTAAATTGGTTTCTATTTTAAACCGGAATGGATTGAAAGG
Source organism: uncultured Schaedlerella sp. (assembly GCA_963559385.1). GTDB lineage: Bacteria > Bacillota > Clostridia > Lachnospirales > Lachnospiraceae > Schaedlerella. The sequence goes on along the minus strand of CAUWKK010000049.1, from coordinate 14,123 downwards.
AACATTTCATTTGAATTTCGGATATTTGAACGGTAAAGACAAAGGGGAAGAAGAACGTTATGGAAAACGGGTCTCTGAGGATGAGATCACACAGTTATATCAGGGACATGAAGTTGCGTGTCATTCACTGTTTCATCCGACCCTGACAAGATGTCCGAATACATTTATCGCAGAACAGATCCTGGAAGATCGGAAAGGGCTAGAGAAGATTATCGGAGCGCCGGTGTGTGGATTTTCTTATCCAAACGGAGCGGTGAATCAGGAAGTGAAAAATCTCTTGAAGGATTTAGGGATCGCATATGGACGTGTTGTAGGAAATACGGAATGTTTTGATATGCCGGATGATTTTATGGAATGGAAAGCAACTTGCCATCACAATTACCATTTGCTGGAGCTGACAGATCGTTTTTTGGAAAAAGAGCGAGATCAGCATTTAAATCTTTTTTATGTATGGGGACATAGTTATGAATTCAGCCGAGATGATAATTGGGAACTGATAGAGACATTTGCAGAGAAAATCGGCGGAAGAGACGACATCTGGTATGCTTCTAATATGGAAATCTACCGGTATATGCAGGCATTTCGAAGACTTGTTTTTACAGCAGATTCTGAGAAGGTTTATAATCCGTCTGATCGGTCGGTATGGCTGTATGTAGACGAAAAAATAAAGGAAATAAGACCGGGGAGTGTGACTGACCTTTCTAAATAGAATATCAAATGACAAGAATGAAAAAAGGAAGCTGACGCTTTAACGATCCATAAATCATCGTGAAGCGTCAGATTCCTTTTTGCTGTTTTTTGCTATATTGCTGTCTTATTTCTGTTGAAAAAGAATAAGGATTGTAAAAAAGAAGAAAACGGAGCGTCAGATCAGTGACTTCCTCAGTTTTAGATTATAGATAAAGGAGCATCACTCCTCTGTCTTTTTTATACTCTCAGCTATTTCTTCTCTGCTTTCCAGTTCTGCATCCAGCATCGCAATTTCATAATTTTGTATACCCAATCGGACATGTTCACGCATAGCAACTTCTCCCAATTCAGCATCTCCCAATTCAAACGCCCTCAAAATGCGAGCATGAGGTCTAACTGCTTCATCTGGTCCATTCGGCAGTTTCAAACTTTGATTTCTAAAATCTACTGTTCTTGTATGCAGAATCTTAAATATATTAATCAGAAGCTGATTCTGTGACATCTCTATAATAGAATCATGAAACTTCCCTTCCTGAACAATAATCGCCTGCATATCGCTTTCTTTAATCGCATTTAAAAATGCATTATGAATGGTATGCAAACGAAAGAGATCTCTCGGTGTGCATCTCTCTATTGCAAGTCGCGTCGCCAATGGCTCACACACTCCACGGACTTCCATATAATCTCGAACTTCTACTTTGTTCTTTCGAAACCAGTCAAGAACATTTTCTTCCTGAAATTCATTCGTTCTCAAAGCAAAAGCCCCACGCCCCGGTTCCAGTGTAATATAGCCTGTAGAATCCAATATACGCAAAGCTTCTCTAAGACTATTCCTCCCCACAGACAAGAGCTCGCATAAATCTTTTTCCGTTGGTAACCGTTCTCCTTTTTTCAAATTTGACGAGAATAAAAACTGTTTCAATCGTTCTACAGTTTCTTGCACTACCGTTTTTGATTTCATATCCCCAGCACCCTAAAATACAATGTATTTTTCCACTTAACTTATTAAAATTTTATCTGAATATAAGGAGATTGTCAATATTTACCATGCGGTCCACCCGCCATCCATTACAAGATTGGCCCCGGTCATATAACGTGACGCATCCGACGCAAGAAAAATGACAGCCCCATTATATTCATCCTCATTTGCCATCCTTCCAATCGGAATACGGCTGCAATAATTTTTATGGAAATATTCATCCTGTGTATCTCTCCACACTCCTGCCGGTGTGAAAGAATTTACACGTATTTCTTTTTTTGCCCAATAGGTCGCAAGATATCGCGTCAAATTATAAATCCCTGATTTTGCTGCCGAATATGCTACCGGTTTAATAAATGGAACTCCTGTCATTTCTTTTTTATATGCATAAATGTCCTGTATCGGTGATACCATTCCGTAAATCGAACCCACATTAATAATTGAGCCGCCTTTCCCTGTCTGCACCATTCGTTTTCCTACCGCCTGACAAGCCAAAAAGGTTCCTACCAGATTGACGTCAACCACTTCTCTGAATACTTCTTCCGGAAATTCTTCAAATGGTCCCGACACCTCCGGCGGTGCACTCGGCTGAGTATCAATTCCTGCATTATTGAGTAACACATCAGGCGCATCATGCCAAATCACTTGAATTTCATCCAATCCTTTATTCAAGTCTTCTTTATTCGTAATGTCCACCTGAAAAAATCTCAAATTTGGATTATCATACTCTTCTTTGGCAAAAACTGTATGAATCCGTTGTTCTTCAACATGACGTCCAAACACTGCAACTCGTGCATTCCTTTTAAGAAATTCCTTTACAAATTGCGCTCCGAGTTGCCCCAATCCACCTGTGATCACACATATTTTCCCTTTTACACTAAATAACCTGTCTTCCATTTTCATACCGCTCCTTATAATAATTAATCCATTCTGCAATCTTACATCTGTCCTTATCCGGAACAGCTTGATAGGGACTTGTAAAATCTGCACTGATGATCCCCATCTGGGACAGCGCTTCTTTTCTCCAAATATTTGGGCTCATCCAACTGTCAGAAAACCTATTAAGCTGGTTCATTTCATCTATCAATGCACAACACTTTTTACAAGTTTCCCAATCTTCATTCTGCGAAGAATGCCAGATTTCCGCAAGCACTTTGGGAAATGTATTTGCTAATGACGGAACTAATCCTGCGGCCTTATTCTTTAATCCATAATAATTCAATTCTTCTGCCCCAACAAAAATCTGAAGTTTATCTCCATATCTTTCACTCAATCTGTCAAAGGATTCCTTTTTACCACTGCTATCTTTAATTCCATATAGATTCTCTATATCACAGACCAGATCTAACAACTCTTCTGTCAGTGCATATCCCATCACAGCCGGTATATTATATAATAATACCGGGAGTTTTGTGCTCTTTGTCACATCCCTTACAAATTCACTCTGTTCTCTCACACTAGTCGTCGGAAAATAATACGGCATAGTTGTTACGACAGCAGCAGCTCCGGCTTCTTCAGCCGCTTTCACATTTTCCAAAACAAGGCGTGTTCCACACTCACTTACACCGACAAGCACAGGAACTCTCCCCTTTGCTGCCTCTACAACAGCACGCGCTATTTTCTGCCTTTCAGATATTGAAAATCTTGCAAACTCTCCTGTTGTACCGTTTACAAAAATACCGTTTACCCCTCCGCGTATTACATAATCTGTCAGGTTTTTCAACTGTTCATAGTTAATTTCTTCCTGCTCGTTTATAGGTGTCAGTAACGGAACAATAATCCCTTTTATTTGACTCATAATTCTTCTACCGCCCTTTACATTCCTCTATATAATCTTTGTTCAATTCAAGTCCCAGTCCCGGTTTATCCGGAATAGTCATAATACCATCCTCAGGCTCCGGAGCATTCAGAAACACCTTCTTTACAACCTCTTCAAACATAAAAAGTTTTTCCAGATACAAACCATTTGGCGCTACAGCCACAAGATGCATATGCATGTGTTCCATTCCGTGCGGTGCAAAAGCTTTGTTATATGCCTGACTCATTGACATAATCCGCAGCATTTCAGTATATCCTCCTACCCTGGTTACATCACACTGTAATATATCCACAGCATGATTCATAAGTAAATCCCGCACACCATATCTCGTATATTCATGCTCCCCGGTTGCCAATGGTATATCTGTTCCTCGTTTAAACTCGGCAAGTCCCGGAATATCATCTGCAAATACCGGTTCTTCAAAGAATTCTATGTCATATTCCCTGACACGGTTAGCAAACCGAATTGCCTCTGCCGACCTCCAGACATTATTCGCATCCAGCATGAACCCGATATCCGGTCCGATTGCCTCCCTCACTGCCGCGACTCGCTTCACATCTTCTGCAAGATTTCTTCCTCCCTCTACTCCTACTTTTAACTTAATCTTCTTATATCCCTTATTTACCATCATTTTTGCTTCATTAACCAACTCTTCCATCGAATAACTCGTCCATCCACCAGAAGCATACACAGGCACTTTGTGATTATTTCCACCAAGCAATCTGAAAAGAGGCATATCAAGAGCCTTTCCTTTCAAATCCCACATTGCAATATCGACCGCACTATACGCACAAAATGCAAGCCCTTTTCTCCCAACACCTCTCATATAATGGAAAAACTCTTCATACAAAACCTCTGTTTCAAATGGGTTTCGACCAATCAGTTTCGGCTCTACCGCGTATTTGATAAAGTCACGTATCGCTTCGCCTCCAACCTCGTGATATGTAACCCCCATTCCCTGAATTCCCCGATCTGTATTAACCTGCACAACAACAAAACCAATGGTTTCTACATTTCTTGTTGAATCTGCAAAATCGCCCTTTACACTTGTTTCACACAACGTAACGTCAATACTTGTTATTTTTATATTTTTCATCGTCTAATACCTCTCACATATATTCTATTTTAACTAAACAATGCCGGAATTGCCGTTGTTAATGCAGGAATCCAAGTAATTAACAGCAATACCACCAGACCAAGTAAAACAAACGGAATAATTTGTTTAAATAGACTCGTCAATTTCACTTTCGCCACATTCGCAGTAACAAACAACGTCATTCCTATCGGCGGTGTAATCAATCCGATCGTCAGATTGAAGCAGCAAAGTACACCAAAGTGGATTGGATCAATACCGTATTTCATTGCAATCGGTAAAAGAATAGGCGTCATCATTAGAAGCGCAGGACTCTGATCCAAAACACATCCTAATATCAACAGGATTACATTCACAAGAATCAGGAATACAAACGGACTATTTACGTATTTCATACAAACATCTATCATTGCCTGCGGAATCCTTAATACCGTAATTGCATAACTCATTGCAGAAGCAATAGAAATTATTAACATAACATTTGCCGTTGTTTTTGCCGTATTTTTACATGCTTCTATAAGCCCCTTCCATGTAATCTGACGTTTACATACTGCTATGATCAATGCATAAAACACTGCAACCGCACTGGATTCTGTAGCGGTAAATACTCCGCTTACAATTCCTCCAAGAATAATGATCGGAAGTCCCATTGCCGGAAGGGAATGTTTCAGTGAAACAAGAATTTCTTTCAAAGATGCCCGTCTTGCTTTTCGCGGATGGTCATATTTTCTTGCAAACCAATAGCAGAGCAACATTTCCGCTAAACCTAATAAAATACCCGGAAGTATCCCCCCTAAAAACATCGCAGATACAGATACATTAGATGCGCATACCGCATAAATTATCATGATATTACTTGGCGGAATGATAGGTCCGATAATTGCACTTGCTGCTGTGACTGCCGCAGAATATGAGGGCTTATATCCGGCTTTTGTCATCATCTCCATTTCTATCCTGCCAAGACCTGACGCATCTGCCGTCGCACTTCCCGAGATTCCTGCAAACAGCATACTTGCCATTATATTTACATGAGCAAGACCTCCTCGAATATGTCCAACCAAAGTGTCACAAAACTTCACAATACTCATCGTCAATCCACAGCGGCTCATAATCTCACTCGCCAGTATGAACAGCGGAATACACATATAAGTAAAGTTATACACTCCCGAAAACATTTTCTGCGGTATGATCACCATCGAACCGCCCGCAATTGTAAAACTGGATAGGGTCATAAATCCCATTGCAAAACTAATTGGAACTCCGATGATAACCACTGCTAAAAAGATAATCAATAAAACTGCCGCCAACATTATTTCTCATCTCCTTCCAAACCGCTTTCAATATATTGAAGTTCTCTTTTCTCTTCCGCTGTAAGTTCTATTTCTATTTCGACAGGTGGTCTGCCTACAAACGGTTCTAAATCACCCGAACATACACCAAACATTTCTACGATCACTTCAAATGACATTAAAATACATCCGACAAACGGAGCGCTGTATAATAAATATCCGGGTAAATGCAAACTAGTTGAGGTCCAGTTTAACATAGATACAATCGCGTCCCATCCCAATTTCAACCCCATCACCAAAAAGATCATCACAACTATTCTGGTTAAGAAGTAAAGAATTAATTTCCCTCGCTTCCCTACCCTGTCATAAATAAAATTCACAGATGCCATACTGCCTTCTTTATAACAGATTCCCACCATAAAATATGTGATCCAGATCAACGCGTCTTGCGCATACTCTGTTGTCCACGGGCACGACCAGCTCACAAAATGTACCAAAACAAATCTGTAAACCACTTGAAGCAACAAATCTGCCGCACAGCTTAGTACTAAAAGAACCACTATCGCTTCTATTATTTTCTGTATAATATTCGAGATTTTATCTAACACGTTGTAAACCCCGTGCAAGGTATTCTTCATAACATTTTCTCCTTTCTGCCATATTATATTATTGAAAAAATAAAACTGCCTATCTGTTATTCTCATAACTAAATAGGCAGCCTACTCTATAAAACTTAACTATATATCTACTTATCTGCCTTTTCAATTGCTGTCAATAGTTCTTTCACCGTCTCTTCCCCAACTTGACCATTGATATATTCTATACAAGGTTCTCTCATTGCACTATGCCACTCTTCTAATTCTTCCTCAGTCGGCGTATATATTTCCATTCCGTATTCTTCGAGTTTTGCAACACCTTCTTCATTCAGTTTTGTACAGACCTCTGTCGATTCCGGAGTCACCGTCTCCGCTGCTTTGATTACGACTTCCTGCAGATCTTCCGGCAAAGAACTCAGGAACTGTTCACTGATAACAAATGTTACGATAGATGCAATATGTTTATCCATAACCATATATTTCTGGACTTCATATGTTTTATCGTTCAAAATATTGACCGGAGGATTTTCCTGACCATCTACTGTACCATTCTGCAATGCAGTATACATTTCGCTTCCCGCCATAGGCACCGGATTTGCCCCAATAGCAGATACCATCTTTTCACATACTTCACTCTGCATAACACGGAACGTAACCCCCTTTGCGCTATCTACCGTTGTCAATGGATTATTTGTAGTTGTAAAACATCTCATACCATTACAAAATGCGGATAACACATTAATTCCGGACTCTTCTCCCATCTTATCAAAAAATGTTTTCCCCCATTCCCCTGAAAGAACCGCATCACACTGTTCTTCATTTTTGAACAGTGCCGGACAACTCAGCATCATGGTTTCTTCGTAATAGTTATTTAATGAATTTATATTTGCCACTGTCATTTCCAGCGATCCGTTCAACAAACCCGCCAGATTTTCCTCAACACTACCTAACTGACCTGATGGATAAATTTCTACGCTAAGGCGACCGTCACTGTTTTTCTCTACTTCTTCTTTGAACCGCTCTGTCCAAGTTACTTCTGCGCTTTCTTCTCTTGGAACATCTCCCTGTGTCATACCCAACTTAATCACATACTCTCCCTTAGATACCGTCTCGTTAGATTCTTCACCGCTCTTTGTTTCTGTTGTCGAATCCTCTTTTGAAGAGTCTGTTCCACATCCGGCAATCAAAATCACAGACATCGCCGCACAAAGTAACATCGCTAAAATTTTCTTCTTCATATGCTCCTCCATTTCTTCTCCACGTTTCTCTTTTGTGGGACAATTTTTATGTTATATTCATTATATAATCCCTGTTTTATTTTGTAAACATCCTATAATTTACAAAAAAATCAAGTGTTTTTTGTAAAACATGCACTACTTTCCTTTATATCATCCTACAATCAAATCAATTTTATAGGACATGTACTATTAATAAACTTTCAACAATATAACAGCAAAAGGGCAAACCTTTTTCAGATTTGCCCTTTTGCTGCCCCATAATTCTTTTTTATTTTATTAAGTTCCTCCTTCAAAAACCTATATTTCATACTCCCCAGCCGTGCGCTCTCTCACTGCACTTTCAAAAAACACTTTCGCCGCCCGAATAAGATATCCTGTATCCTTTACCCCTGCCGTTTCATAAGGAGAATGCATGGCAAGCTGGGGCAGACCAATGTCCACACAGTTCACTGCAACTTGATTCGCAGACAAGTTTCCAAGCGTAGAACCTCCCGCCAGATCAGAACGATTTAAGAACACCTGATACGGCACCCCGGCTCTCTCACAGATTATACGGAACATTGCCGCAGATACACCGTCCGTTGTGTATTTCTGGTTTGCGCTGTATTTTATAACAATCCCTCCGTTCAGTACCGGACGATTCGTCGGACACGCCGTTTCTCCGTAATTCGGATGTACGGCATGTGCATTGTCCGCCGATATCATAAAACTGGACGCCAATGCCTGACGATACTGAGCCGGAGTTTTCCCCATGCTTTCATTTATACGGACCAGTATATCTTGTAAAAATGTAGACGCAGCCCCCTGCTTTGTACTGCTGCCCACTTCTTCATTATCAAACACACAATGTACCGGAACACTTTCTCCATCTTCTGCCGCAAGAAATCCTTTCAGAGAACCAAACACACACTGCAGATCGTCCAGTCTTCCGATAGAAAGAAACTCTTTCTTTGCTCCCCATACAGATCCTTTTACACGATTATACAAAAACAGATCATTTCCCAGAATTTCATCCGCCTTTACATCCGCAGCCTCCGCAACAACTTTCATAAAAGAACCTCTTTCCTCTGCCATACCATACAGTGGAAGCATATCCTTCTGCACATTATATTTCTGTTCTTCATTCGCCTTACGATTCATATGGATCGCCAAGCTCGGAATCATCACCAGATCCCGCCCCACATCAACCAGTCTGGAGAGGATCCCTTTTTCTGTTTTCACAAGCACTCTTCCCGCCACAGACAATGGCCGGTCAAACCACGGTGCACAAAGCATTCCTCCATATTTCTCTACATTCAACTTGATGTAGGCGCCCTCCGCTTCCATTTCCGGGTTCTCCTTGATTTTAAACGCAGGGGAATCGCTGTGGCTTGCCATGATCTGAAATCCCCGAAAATCTCTTTTCGGAATCCGAAATGCCAAAAGCGACGTACCATTCCTTGTCACATAATATTTTCCGCCCTTTTCCAGCTTCCATTCCCTACTCTCAAGAAGAGGCTGATACCCTTCGATCTCCAATATTTTCTTCATCGTATCTACTGCATGAAATGCCGTCGGACTTGCTTCTATAAATGAAAATAATTCCTTGACGATTGTTTCTTCATTCATATTCTTTCTCCTCCTATTTTTACTTTGTCGGATGAAATCGGTTTACCGCGGTCATCTTCTTCCCCTAATGTTATATAATACGGACATATATCCTCATATTCCCCACTCTTCAAACGAAATCCTTTCGGAATTGTTCCCAACTGCCGGAATCCGATCCGTTCATATAAATGTCTCGCATGAACATTCGTTGCAACCACCGCGTTAAACTGCAGAACCTTAAACCCGATTTTCCCGGCCTGCGTAATACAATCTCTAACCAGCTTTTCTCCAATATGCATGCCTCTGTGCTCAGACGCAACCGCATAACTGGCATTGCAAATGTGTCCGCAGCGGCCAATATTATTCGGATGCAGAATATACAGCCCTAAAATCGCCCCTGTGCCTCTTGCCTCCGCTACTGCCGTATAACTCTGACTCGAAAAAAATTCTTTCCCGTTATTCTCGTCCAGACACTCTTCCTGCGGAAATGCAATTCCTTCCTTTACAATCTCATTCCATATTTGAATCATCTCCGTAAGATCCTTTTTCTGAAATTCCCTGATTATTATATTATCGCTCATTTTTTGTTTTCCTCACTTTTTTATCCCATCATTTATATAAATATACTTTTCTTTTCTCCTCTGGACTCATTTTATCAAACAGTTTATCAAAAACCAACAACATTTTATAAACGCTCTCTTGTGTGTACTGAATTTCTGCTCTGCCGCCCCTTTTCGTTGTGCTCACAATCAGCAATACTTTCTTCAATCTCACAAATTATCCTTCATTCTAATACTTTTTGTTTCTATGTGGTGGATTTCCTCTTACTTTTCCCTAAAATGCAAAAAGAGATGCCCAGTCACATATTAACTGAATATCCCTTTTATTATCATTTTCAGATCTCTCTTAGCAATTATCCTGCTGTCCTCCGTCAATGGCATGAAAAGTCAATTTATTTCCGGCAGGAGAATTAAGGTATGCTTCCGCAGCAGTTCCTCTTATGCCCTTTCCCCTTTCCGACCGCAGCATAAGCGAAGGGAGGCATGGGAAGTTTTCCGCCTCATTTATGAACATAAATGTGGCGAAAACAAACTGCTTTTTAAGTACAATCTTTGTTTAAGTTCTAAAACCTTACTTTCAATCTCTTTAATTATTACTATGAATTCTTCATCCTCTTTACCTGTTGGATCTTCCACCCCCCAATTATCATCAAATGGTCTCCTGATAAACGGACACTCCACATTGCATCCCATTGAAATTGCAATATCTGGTTCGGGAATTTCAGTAATTAATTTAGAGTACTGTGTATCTTCCATATTAATCCCGTATAGCGCTTTCATAATGCGTACTGCATCCTGATTGAGCTGAGGTTTAGTTTCAGTTCCTGCCGAATATGATTCAAAAACGTCTGATGCCAGATGTTTCCCTAGCGCTTCTGCAATTTGGCTGCGACATGAATTGTGCACGCATATAAATGCCACTTTCTTCATAATCTTTCCCCTCTCACTTTCTGTAAAATTTCAATGACCTCTTCTTTTTTAAGAACTTTACCATAAGAAACTACTTTACCATCTATAACCAAAGCGGGTGTTGTCATAACGCCAAATGCTGCTATTTTCTCAAAATCACGGATATGCTCAATCATAGTATCCATGCCTAATTCTGTAAGAGCTTCCATAGTTGCGATTTCTAGTTGGTCGCATTTTGTACAACCACCGCCTAAAATTTTTATACCAGAAGTTTTCTTTTCATTTTCAGCCTGTACCATTGTCCCCGGTATACAATTTCCGCAGCAGCCACATTGCTTTTCTTCTTTTTTTCCTAATCCAAACAAAGCCATTTTGTCACCTCCTATAAAATAAATCCTTGGAACATATTAAATAAATAACCAACAATGATAATACCTATCGCACATATTGCCACAAAAGTTCCAAGCAGCTTCCGTTTTACCGCTTTTTTTAACATAATTATTGACGGAAGGCTAAGCGTAGTAACTGCCATCATAAAACTTAATATTGTACCAAGCTGTGCCCCCTTTGATAATAAAGCCTCTGCTACAGGTATCATGCCGAAAATATCTGCATACATAGGAATACCTGCTAAAGCAGCAAGAATAACACCAAACGGATTATTGCTTCCTAGTATCGCTTCAATCCAGATTTCCGGAATCCAATTATGGATAACTGCGCCAATACCTACTCCTACCAAAATATATGGGAAGACTTTCTTGAATGTATCAACCACTTGTTCTTTTGCATAAATCAACCGGTCTTTCTGCGTCAACTCCGGACTTTCTATATCAACCGTATTAGCTTTCAAGATAAACTCTTCCACATATTTCTCCATATGCATTTTTTCGATTAAAGTACCACCAACTACTGCAATTATCCATCCAACAATTACATACGATACCGCTACTTTTGTACCGAAAATGCTCATCAAGAGAACCAAACTTCCTAAGTCTACCATAGGAGATGATATCAAAAACGAAAAAGTCACTCCAAGCGGAAGTCCTGCACTCGTAAATCCGATGAATAACGGAATTGATGAGCATGAGCAAAATGGTGTTACCGTTCCAAGCAATGCTGCAATACAATTAGCCCCTATCCCTTTAAAGCTTCCTAAAATCTTCTTACTACGTTCCGGCGGAAAATAGCTCTGAATATATGAAATAAAATAAATCAGTGTACATAGAAGAATAGTAATTTTAATCACATCATAAATAAAAAATTGGACACTGCCCCCTACCTTCTCAGATATATCTACCCCTACACTTCCCAGCATTTCTCCGATCAACTCATTAATCCATTTCATACCCAGAATTTGATTTTGAACAAAATCCCAGATCATTCACAACACCTGCTTTCTTTCACACAAGAAAGTGTTTCAATAAACCCTTTGAACCCGCATAGTGTTTTACAATTTAAAGAATAATGATGCCACTTCCCCTCTTTTCTATCATTTACAAGACCACATTCACATAAAATTTTCATGTGATGTGACAATGTCGGTTGTGTAATCTCAAAAGCTTCTAACAGTTTGCACCCACATTTTTCTCCATCAGATAACATCTGAACAATCTGCAAACGATTGCTGTCACCAAGTGCTTTACAAATAACTGCCACATCAATACTATTCATTCTTTTTACCTCACATAGATATTTGTCTATGTGCAAAAGAATATCACATACATAGATGTTTGTCAATGTATGCTTATAGAATTTGAACATCCCCGAAGCAGGAAATCATCGTATCCTGATTTTGAGAGTTTTCTCAAAAATTCTTCCTGCATAAAAAGCTGTAGACACTGCTGATAACTGATACCAGAAACCTTTGCTTTATTTCTGAACTTTGCCAGAACAGAAGCTACTTTATCTGCCATTACAACCACACTCCAATCAAATCTTTTACTCGTTTTTGCACTCTCAACACTTTTGCATAAGGTTAGGGATGTTCTTTTTAGAGTCTTTCACATAGTTCTGAATTGCTTTATTAAAAATCTCTTTATCCATTTTGTTCATATTTCGCAAAACATCACAAATCGTACGGTCACGATCATAAATGCGGACTTTTTGGAAATCAATTTCACCCTCAGTTTCGCCAAGCGTAACCAGTTCTGACTCTACACGATATGCCTTTATAAACGGATAATCGATTATTGTTCGCCGCTTAGAGACATTTTTGTCTATTGCGAAGTTCCATTCAGCAGGATTTCTGTCACTGTATCTATAATAGAATAGGGCGGTCTCCATACAAAGTACTGCATCGGGAAACAAGCGATTGATAATGACAACTTCGCTTTCTCCATAATCTTGAGTCCAATGATAGTAACCTCTCCTAACTCTTTCAATCAATCCTTCGTCTAAAAGTTGTTTTATATCTGCATAGTATAACTTTGAGTCTGTAAGTTGGCAATTTGATTTATGAGAACAATTATCGTCCTGATAAATTTGAATCAAATTCCAATTGTTGCAAATTCCGGCTCATCTGAGCATGGTTTCCGATAAAAACTGAACACGGATTCCGCTTGTGACTGAGCGTGTTTCCGGTTCAACTGACCATTCGTTTCATATCGTGTTATAGTTCTTTCGTAGTCCAAGATTGATTACGAAAGGAGCATCTTTATGCAAGACTACAATACGATTATTGGCTCTATTCAGATGCGTCTGAATAACTGCCCGACCAGATCCGTTATGGATCGGTACAACATTGGCTCAGGTACACTTAACCTTATCATGAGCCGTTATAAAGCATCTGGGATTCCTATAGAAGAAGCTTTGAAAGCTTATCCATTGTATTGACACTCTGGCTATCAACAGTGGACATGGAGTCTTTCGTGATACCCATCGTCGCCTGAACCTGAGACATAGAACTTTCGAAGTCTGCTGCAGTCTTAAGAGATGCTGCTCCCATACCAGTAACTGCTGCAGTCACCGGTAGGAGCTTCTGACCGGCACTCGAAATATTATCTCCTGTAGTCTTAAGCTTCTCACCAGTAGCTGCAATCTTCTGCATGGCTGTAGCAGACTGGTTTGCTTGTGTTTCTAGCTTTTTCAACTCCTGCTCTGTCTCAATGATTTCTCTTTGAAGTGCGTCATACTACTCCTGAGAAATGTCACCATTTGCGAGAGCTGTGTTTGCTTGTTCAGCGGCAGTTTTCAGAGTGGCTAACTTCTCCTTGGTTTCACCAACTGCATCAGCAAGAAGCTTCTGCTTTTGTGCAAGCAGCTCTGTATTTCCCGGATCAAGTTTCAATAACTTATCAACGTCCTTCAGCTGCTGCGTACTTTTAATTTGTCCATTGACTCCCTTTAGGGCAGTCTGTAATTTGG
>CAUWKK010000048.1:0-15845 GCA_963559385.1 uncultured Schaedlerella sp. | reverse complement strand
TCATTATGAGTTTAAAAACGTAGACAGTAAAGCTACCCAAGATTTAAGCGCTTACAATACAACAAACCAAAATGGAAACGTTAATAAGCAAAAATGTAAGTCACTAGAAGAATTTGTTTATGCTTCAGAGTTATACAAAAAGGTTATCTTTGAACAAAGTGATGCCTTATATCGTTTAGACAAATGGTATGATAATGAAAACGCCTTTATCATTGTTGACCCACCTTATCCTTATACACTGGGCTATTTACATCTACTGGCAAATGATGATTTAACTTTAAAAAATCATATACAACTGTATACGAAACTGCTAAACGCAAAGGCAACATGGGTATACTTTGGAAGAATAGATGCATCAAGAAGTCATATAAATAATCAAGATAAAAAGAAACTTGCTTGTGATGATGCACAACTTCTCTCATTTTTTGATGACGCCTTTCAAAATAAAGGATTATTTTATATGGATAGAAAAGTTAATAAAAATACTGAACGCATTGTTTCAAATTATCCGTTTGAGGGATTTAAGCCTTATGTAGAGGAAAGAGTATCTTCTTCAATAGAAATTGAAGAAACAGAAAAAGTTGTACTTTCTCCAGTAGAAGCTGAAAAACCAAAGGAAATTGTGCCTTCTCCTGTAGACGCTGAAGAAACAGAAGTAACTGTATCTTCTCCAGTACAGATTGAAGAAACAGAAACTGTTGAAAGCAGAGTACATACAGAGTCTTTCCATGCAGAAGAAATAAAAACTGATAATCATGAAACTGTTATCGAAGAAGATACCAAAAAGGAGCATAGAGAATGTTGCGTAATAAAGTTTTTCCGCAAACTGTTTCGTTGCAGAGAATAGGGATTTCTGATACTAGCCAATGCTTAGGCACTTGGCTAGTGTCTCGCATACCCCCTCGTTATACACGCTGTAGGGTTGTATAACTTATATCCATTGAATTATCTCAGGTCGGAACAGGAGATCGTTCTGAAGGGCTATCAGTGCGTCAATGGGTGTTTTTTATGGGTGTTAGTGTGTCTTTGAATGGCAAAAAAATAGAAATCGGCTACATTTTCATCTGTAAAACCGATTTCTACTCTATTCTTTATAAAATACAGGATACCTTACTTTCCCACAAATCCAGTAAAATCAAGGGATTTAGGCATCTTTTTCTAAGCCACTTAAGCGTATCGCTTGGTCTGCTGCAATCAGACTGTCGATGATCTCATCCAAATCTCCGTTCAATATCGTATCCAGCTTGTGCAGCGTCAGTTTAATCCTATGATCTGTTACACGGCCCTGCGGGAAATTGTAGGTACGGATCTTCTCAGAACGATCTCCGGTTCCGACCTGACTCTTTCTCGCTTCCGCCTCTGCATCATGCTGTTTTGCCAGTTCCATTTCATACAGTCTCGCACGCAGAACTTTCAAAGCCTTGTCTTTATTCTTGAGCTGAGACTTTTCGTCCTGACAGGAGATTACAATACCGGTCGGAATATGTGTCAATCGTACTGCCGAATCCGTCGTATTGACACACTGTCCGCCGTTACCGGATGCACGGAACACGTCGAACTTACAGTCATTCATATCCAGTTCCACATCCACCTCTTCTGCCTCAGGCATAATCGCAACTGTAATTGTAGATGTGTGGATTCTTCCACCGCTTTCTGTCTCCGGCACACGCTGTACACGATGCACGCCGCTTTCATATTTCAAGCGGGAAAAGGCTCCCTGACCGGTGATCATAAATACACATTCCTTGAATCCTCCGATCCCGTTCTCATTCAAAGAAATCATCTCCGTTTTCCAACGACGGCTCTCCGCATAATGCTGGTACATACGATAGATCTCAGCCGCAAAAAGCGCCGCCTCATCTCCGCCTGCACCGGCACGGATCTCTACAATAACATTTTTCTCATCATTCGGGTCCTTCGGCAGCAATAAAATCTTCAGTTCCTGCTCCAGCTCTTCGATACGTGCCTTAGATTCATTCAATTCCTCTTTCGCCAACTCACGCATCTCTTCATCTGATTCCTCTTCTAACATCATCAGACTATCTTCCACATTCTGCTTACACTGTTTATATTCTTTAAACGCCTCGACGATCGGCGCAAGATCGCTTTGCTCTTTCATAAGCGCACGAAATCTTGCGGCATCATTTGCCACGCCCGGTTCCTGCAGCTCTCCCATCACTTCCTCATATCGAATGACCAAATCTTCTAATCTGTCAAACATTGTATCTATTCCTTTCTCAATTCAACCGGATAACCTCATCCGTCAATAAGATTATCTGTATTCTCTGTTCTGTTATTTTGCAGTGCACAACTATCATACACGCCGGACACCACACGGTCAAGTCCTGCCAGATCTTTTTTTACACCAACCCTTGTATAGCCACACGCTTTCATATAAGAAGAAACCGCCGCTCCCTGATCCGAACCGATTTCAAACATCAAAACTCCACCGGGGTTCAAGTATGCTTTACTTTCCTCTATCATTTTTCTATAAAAATACAATCCGTCCTCTTTTCCGTCAAGCGCCAGTCTGGGATCATGCTCCCGTACCTCCGGCTGCAAGGTTTCAATCACATCAGACGGAATATAGGGCGGATTGGAAAGAATCATATCAAACCTGCCTTCCACCTTCTCAAACAGATCGCTCTCCACCCATTTTACATCTGTCGAAAGCTTCTCGGCATTCTGCTGTGCCACCCGAAGCGCTTCCTTGGAAATATCCACTCCGATCCCCGTAATCCACAACGGATTCTCTTCGTATTCCTTTCGTGCATAGTGAAGTGTGCTCAAAAGAATACAGCCGGAGCCGGTGCACATATCCAACAATTCTGTCCGCTTTTCTGTATGGCATACCGATTCCTGCAACCTCTTCAATTCTTCCAATGCCGCTTCTACAAGAACCTCCGTATCCTGCCTCGGAATCAATACATGCTCATTGACACAAAACTCCAATCCCATAAATTCCTGAGTTCCGGTTATGTGCTGTAACGGGATTCTCTTCTCCCTCCGGGAAACAACCTCACGATACCATTTCTTTTCATTCTCCGGCATCTCCCTTTGGGAATCTGCCAAAAAAGCTGCTCTGCTGATACCGGTTACATACTCCATAAGATACCATGCATCCAGTGAAGCCTCCTCAATCCCTGCTGAGGAAAGGCGTTCCATTCCCCACCGATACATTTCCCGCAACGTCATAGCACTACACCTTTTTCTGTCTGCTCCTTTTGTTTCTGCTCTTTTTGTGTACTATATACTGCCCCGAAATTCTCCGCTTCATATGCTTTCCAGTCAAATACCGCCTCCACAGCCTGTATCGCAACCTCGATCATACTGTCATCCGGTTCTTTCGTCGTCATATTTTGAATCAACAGCCCCGGCTTACTCAGCAGATTTACGATCCAATTCTCACTGTTTCCTGCAAGCCGGATAATCTCATAAGATACGCCTGCAATAAACGGAAGCAGCACAATTCGGAGTACAACACGTATCATTTGAGACTCTGCTGTGATAAAAAAGCAGAAAATAATACTGACAATCATAACAAAAAACAAAAAACTGGTTCCACATCTTTTATGCTGTCTCGAACTCTTCCGCACATTTTCTACATTCAGTTCCAAACCGTGCTCAATACAATTAATACATTTATGTTCTGCTCCATGATACATAAATGTCCTTTGAATGTCTTCCATTCTGGAAACGAGAGCAATATACCCCAAAAAGATCAGCACACGGATCACGCCCTCCAAAATCGTGATCACCCATCTGGATGTAACAACCTTCTGCACAAAATTACTCAAAAAATATGGAAGTATCATAAAAATACCGATTGCCAAAACAAAGGAAACTGCCAGCGTCAAATTCATCAGAAGTTTTTCTTTTCTTTCCTGTTTTTTCACTTCCTGTTCGCTCAATTCCTCTGCGTCCGTCTCGGTTTCCTCCTCAAAAAAGGAAGCCGAAAACATCAACGCTTTGATCCCCAACGCAGCCGAATCCACAAAATTAAAAATACCACGGATAAAGGGCACCCTTCTGATCGTTTCCCAAGGCATAACGCTATGATATTCCTGCACATTTACCGCTATTTCTTTATCCGGCTTTCTAACGGCAACCGCATATCGGTCGCCGTTCTTCATCATAATGCCTTCCAAAACAGCCTGCCCACCTATATTCGATGACTTCATATCTGTCTCCTGTATCATTCATATCGTATCTTTTCTTCATTATATATTGTATCTTATGTTTTTTTCCGCAATAATGATATCACGCTCAAAAAATATATAACAAGAGCAGGCTGAGAGTTTCACTTCTCAGCCTGCTGCGTTCTTTACATTTCTTCTTATTTAATACCATACTTCTTGTTGAACTTATCAACACGTCCACGAGCCTGTGTAGCTTTCTGCTGACCTGTGTAGAACGGATGGCACTTAGAACAGATTTCTACGTGAATGCTTTCATTTGTAGAACCTGTCACAAATGTATTGCCGCAGTTGCAAGTTACAGTTGCCTGATGGTACTCTGGATGGATACCTTCTCTCATGATTTTCACCTCTCTATTTTAAAATATAGTTATTCTAGTCTCTAAACAGCTTTCTTATTGTAGCATAGCTCTTTTTTATTTGCAAGACTTTTTCAGATCTTTTATATAAATTTTTGTTTAATCACCACTTTGATCAATTCTGAATTATCCTTTGTTCTGGAGAACATATTCAACAGATTATCTACTGCCTCTTCCGCTTTCATACCGTTCATTGCGCGGCGGATAATATAAACCGCTTCTTGTTCTTCTTTGCCGAGAAGCAGATCCTCTCTTCTTGTTCCTGATTTCGGTATATCAATTGCCGGAAATACCCTCTTCTCCTGCAATTTTCTGTCAAGTACAAGTTCCATGTTACCGGTACCTTTAAACTCTTCATAAATAACATCATCCATTTTACTTCCGGTATCAACCAGAGCCGTTGCAAGTATCGTCAGACTTCCGCCCTCACGCATATTTCTCGCCGCGCCGAAAATCCGTTTCGGCATATGCAGCGCAGCCGGATCCAGACCACCGGAAAGGGTTCTTCCCGACGGCGGCACAACCAGATTATAAGCACGAGCCAGTCTTGTAATACTGTCTAGGAGAATCATCACATCTTTTCCATGTTCTACCAAGCGTTTCGCACGCTCGATCACCATTTCCGCCACCCGTTTGTGATGCTCCGGCAACTCATCAAATGTAGAATGGATCACCTCTACATTCGGTCCCTCGATTGCTTCCTTGATATCCGTTACCTCCTCCGGACGTTCATCGATCAACAGGATCAGCAAATGCATGTCCGGTTCAGAGCGTTGTACCGACAGCGCCACTTCCTTTAACAAGGTTGTCTTACCCGCTTTCGGCGGAGACACGATCATGCCTCGCTGCCCCTTACCGATCGGAGAAAGCAGATCCATGATCCTCATTGCCGTAGAACTTTTCTCCCCCTCCAAACGAATCCTTTCATCCGGGAAAATCGGTGTCAGATTTTCAAAATTCTGACGCTTCATCGCTTCAGACGGACGCCCCCCGTTAATCGTTGTTACATATAACAGGGCGCTGAATTTTTCAGACTGTGTTTTAATCCTGATATTTCCTGTCAGAATATCCCCCGTCTTTAAATTAAAACGACGGATTTGAGAGGGAGATACATAAATATCATTTTCCCCCGGAAGATAATTTTCACATCGAATAAATCCGAACCCGTCCGGAAGCACCTCCAAAATCCCGTTCGCAACCTTTCCGCTGTCCAACTGTTCCAAATCTGTCTCTTCCTTCTTTTCTTTCATGGCTTCCTTTGCTTCTTCTTTTGCCTCTTCTTTCGCTTCTTCCTGTTCCTCTCTTTCATCCAGAGCCAGCATTGCATCAATCAGCTCCTGCTTTTTCATCGCAGAGATTCCTTTCATTTTTCTTGCTTTGGCGAGTTCTTTCAAAGTTGCCAACGGTAATGATTCATACTTTTCTCTCGTCATAAAACCTGTCCTTTCTCTCTATATGAACTGTTTCTCTTCTTTTCCACAATCTGTCTGCTGTAATAAAATAACCTCATACTTCTTAATTTAAAATATTAAAATAAATACGGGAACCTTGGTCTGAAACGACACAAATGAAATAAGAACGCCTTTTGAACGTTCATTATCATATACTTAATATCTAAAATCTTTTTTAGTATACACCATTCCTTCAAAAAAGGAAAGAGGTTTTTCAGTGAATTCTTGCTTTGCCCTCACAACAGTGTTATGATATTAAATAATGAATCGACAGGAGTAATACACTACATGAATAACCAAACACCGAAACGCTGGGGGGAAAAACGCTATCACTCCATGGATTACGACTTAAAGTCTGCTTTTGGAGAAAAAGTTTATAAAATCACGCTAAACGGCAGAATGAGCTGTCCGAACCGGGACGGAACGATCGGAACCGGAGGATGCATTTTTTGCAGCGCACAGGGATCCGGTGATTTTGCCGGCTCCTCTCTCCTTTCGATTACAGAACAGCTTTCCCGTGGAAAAGCAGACCTCAGCAAAAAACGTCCGGTTCATTCTTATATCGCATACTTTCAGGCGTTCACCAACACCTACGCCCCCTTAGAGTATTTGAGACAGATCTACACGGATGCGATTGCCGATGAGGAGGTAAAAATCCTTTCAATCGCAACCCGCCCGGACTGTCTGGATGATAATGTTCTTGCACTTTTAGAGGAGATCAACCACATCAAACCGGTTTGGATCGAATTGGGTTTGCAGACCATTCATCCTGAAAGCGCAGCATATATCCGAAGAGGCTACGATCTCTCCGTATTTGAACATGCTGTAGCCGAGCTTCGAAAACGAAGCATCGAGGTGATCGTTCACACAATCCTCTGTCTTCCAGGAGAAACCCGGGACATGATGACAGAAACCATCGACTATCTGAATCACCAAGATATTCAGGGCATCAAGCTCCAGCTTCTTCACATTTTAAAAGGAACCGATCTTGCCACAGATTATGCGCGAAAAGCTTTTTACACTCCCTCTATGGAGCAATATGTTGAACTGCTCGGACACTGTATCGCACGGCTTCGTCCTGATATCACGATCCACCGTCTGACCGGCGACGGTCCGAAAGAGCTTTTGATCGCTCCCTTGTGGACAAGCAGCAAACGCACCGTACTAAACACACTGCACAGCTACCTGAAGCATCAAGATATCTGGCAGGGAAAGGACTACCATGACTGAATCATTTACCTTATACAAACTGATTATTTTATACATGCTGGATAAAGTAGATTTTCCTCTGACAACCTCTCAGATCTCTGAATTTATCCTTGATCAGGGGTATACCAACTACTTCAAATTACAGGAGACGCTTTCCGATATGGTTGACTCCGATCTGATCCGTGCGGAAAACACACACAACCGCACGCTTTATCATTTGACCGAAAACGGAGCAGAAACCATCCACTATTTTCACAATAAAATTTCTGCTGAGATTCAAAACGATATCGACGCTTTTTTAAAAGAAAAGCAATATGATCTGAAGGAAGAGGTTTCTGTAAAAACAGACTATTATCTGACTACCACCCATGAATATGAGGTACGCTGTCAGATTGTAGAAGACGGCTCCAGCCTGATCGATCTGAAACTGACTGTCCCCACCGAAACAGAGGCTGAAACCATCGCCAACAACTGGATGAAGCAAAATCAGGAATTATATACCTTACTCCTGTCGAAGCTTCTGTAACCAGGCTTTTATTTCTTTTTCTTTTCCCAATTCGCCGGGTTCATAGAACCTGGCATTTTTAATCTCATCCGGAAGATACTGCTGATGCACATAATGATCCGGATAATCATGCGCATACTGATATCCTATACCATGTCCCAATTTTGCAGAACCTTTATAATGTGCATCCTGCAAATGCACCGGCACTGTCGTCTTCACTTGACGCACACTCTCATTCGCCGCAAAAATGGCATTCACTGCCGAATTACTCTTCGGCGCACTCGCCACATAAAGAACTGCCTGCGATAATATGATCTGAGACTCCGGCATTCCGATCCGTTCCACCGCCTGCGCCGCAGATACCGCCACCGTCAGCGCCATTGGATCTGCATTTCCTACATCCTCCGCCGCACAGATCATAATTCTTCTTGCAATAAATTTGATATCCTCTCCTGCATAGAGCATCTTTGCCAGATAGTAAACTGCTGCATCCGGATCGGATCCTCGCATGCTTTTAATAAACGCCGAAATCGTATCGTAGTGATTATCACCGCCTTTATCATAACGCACCGCTCTCTTTTGAATACACTCTTCCGCAACCTCCGGCGTGATATGTATCTGCCCATCCGCACTCCGCTCTGTTGTCAAAATCCCAAGTTCAATCGCATTCAATGCGCTTCTCGCATCTCCTCCTGCGATGTCTGCCAGAAACTCCAATGCCTCTTCATCAATTTCTGCCTGAAAAGACCCCATCCCCTTTTCTTTGTCATATACCGCTCGTTTCAAGAGAATTTTAATATCCTCTTTCTCCAATGCTTTCAGTTCAAACACACTGGAACGGGACAAAAGCGCTCCATTCACTTCAAAATACGGATTTTCTGTCGTTGCACCGATCAATGTGATCGTCCCATCCTCTACATAAGGAAGCAGATAATCCTGCTGCCCTTTATTAAACCTGTGGATCTCATCAATAAACAAAATCGTTTTCTTCTGGTACATTCCCAGTCGGTCTTTCGCCTCTTTTACCACCTCTTCCATATCCTTCTTACCGGCTATGGTTGCATTGATCTGCTTAAATTCAGAACTGGTCGTATTGGCGATCACCTTTGCCAGCGTTGTCTTCCCCGTTCCTGGAGGTCCGTAAAAAATGATCGATCCCAGCTTATCCACTTTGATCGCACGATACAACAACTTATCTCTTCCGATGATATGCTGCTGACCCACAACCTCTTCCAATGTTGTCGGACGCATTCTGGATGCTAATGGTGCTTCCTTCTCCGCCTGCGTTTCTCTCATATAATCAAATAAATCCATTCTCTATACCTCCCAATTCCCGCAGCACTTCTCCTGCGATCAAAAGTCCCGCCACCGGCGGCACAAAAGATACACTCCCCGGGATCGCCCGACGTTTCCCTTTATCTTCCCCTGTGATCCTTCCGGAAATATCTGTCGGTTTTTCCTTGGAATACAGAACTTTCAGATGTGTGATCCCCCTTGCTTTTAATTCTTTCCGCATTACTTTACAGAGAGGACACACACTGGTCTTTGACAGATCTGTAATTTCAAACCGCTCCGCGTGCAGCTTATTTCCCGTTCCCATACTGCTGATCAGAGGGATTCCCTGCTTTTGTGCCAACTCCACGATCGCAAGCTTCGCCGTCACCGTATCTATGGCATCGATCACATAGTCCGGTTTTTCTTGAAACAACGCCTCCAGGTTATCCGGAAGCACAAATACTTCATGCGTTTCCACTTCAATTTCCGGACAAATATCAGAAATCCGCTCTTTCATCACTTTCGTCTTATATTGTCCAAGCGTACTGTGAGAAGCGATGGACTGTCTGTTAATATTCGTCATTGAAACAGTATCATTGTCGATCAATATCAGCTTTCCTACTCCGCATCTGGCAAGTGCTTCAATACAATGAGACCCCACTCCCCCGACACCGAACACCATAACTGTCGCCTGTTTTATTTTATCCAACGCCTCTTTCCCAAGCAAAAGCTCTGCCCTTGAAAATTCATTTACCATATCTTGCGCCTTTCTTTGTAACTTACACGAATCGTTCTTCCTGTTTATCCCTGTCAATCTATTCATCACCCTTAATTTACAAGCAATTCATCCACCGTTACGAATTCATACCCGTCTGCCTCCAACAGATCTACGATCCTAAGCGCAGCCCTGACGGAACTTTCATAACAGTCATGCAACAGAATAATATCATTTTCTTTTACTTCCGTCACTACTTTATTTACAATTTCGTCTGCATTTTCCGTTGCCCAGTCCAATGGGTCAACCGTCCACATCACCGGAATCAACGGAATTTCCTTTTCCAAACTCTTCTGCCACGTTCCAAATGGAGGGCGCATAAATTCCACAGGCTCGCCTGTAATATTTTCTATCCTTTCATTTGTCATCCGAAGTTCCCTACAGGCGCTTTCATCATCCATTTTCGTAATCTCCACATGATTGTATGTATGATTTCCGATGAGATGCCCCTCCTCCTGCTCCCGTTTCACAATCCCTGCATTTCCCTCCGTTTCGATATTCTTCCCGATCAGGAAAAATGTGGCATGTACCCCTCGTTCTTCCAATCCATCCAGCAGCACCGGTGTATATCTGGCGCTCGGCCCGTCGTCAAAAGTCAGTGCGATTTTTGGTTTTTCTTCCTTATACTTCACATCGGCCGCACAAATACGTTCTTCTCCGTTCCGGCTTTTTGTTTCCGTCTCTTTTGGACAACAGATTCCTAGCAGAATCAAAATATATACCACTCCCAGACCTTGCATCCATCTTCTCAGTTTCATTGGCTTTCGCCCTTTTCCCAGACTTTCTTTTTAATATATGCAGGGATAAGAATGGATTAGTATCTAAAAAAGTATGCATTGCATATATAATTTTTTTTGTGCTATAATGAACGTTGCAAAAGGAGGTTACATATGGAAAATACACCCGTAAAAGAAAATAAAATGGGCGTCATGCCTATTCCGAAACTTTTAGTTACAATGTCCCTGCCAATCATCCTTTCCATGTTGGTACAGGCACTTTATAACATCGTAGACAGTGTCTTTGTGGCACAGATCAATGAAAATGCCCTGACTGCAGTTTCCCTTGCATTCCCGGTTCAAAACCTGATGATCGCAATATCCGCCGGAACGGGGGTCGGTATCAATGCACTGCTCTCCCGCAATCTCGGAGAAAAGAAATTTGAAGATGCGAATTTAGCAGCCAGAAACGGTATCTTTCTTGCATTTTTAAGTAGTATTGTAGTGGCATTGATCGGAATATTCGGTTCCAGACCATTCTTTCTTCTTCAAACAAAAGATCCACAGATCATCGAATACGGTACACAGTACATGACGATCATTACCGTTGTTTCTGTCGGCATCTTTATGCAGATTACATTTGAACGTCTTTTACAGGCAACCGGAAGAACCATTTATACCATGATCACACAAGGATTGGGAGCCATTATCAACATCATTTTGGACCCGATCCTGATCTTCGGCCTGTTCGGTTTCCCCCGCATGGAAGTAGCAGGCGCCGCACTCGCAACAGTTACCGGACAGGTGATCGCCGTACTGCTTTCCTTATATTTTAATATTCGGAAGAACTCGGATATCAATATTAATATGAAAGGATTCCGCCCCAACAAACGTATCATCGGAATTATTTACCAAGTCGGAATCCCATCCATCATCATGCAGTCCATCGGTTCTGTCATGGTATTCGGAATGAACAAAATACTATTGTTCTTCTCTTCTACGGCGGCGGCTGTTTTCGGAGTATACTTCAAGCTGCAAAGTTTCATTTTCATGCCTATTTTTGGATTAAACAACGGTATCATTCCGATCATCGCATACAACTACGGAGCTCGTAACAAAAAAAGAATCCTGTCCACTATGAAATTAAGCGTTGTGATTTCCGTTTCCATTATGTGTATCGGCATGCTGCTGTTCCAGGTATTTCCGGCACAGCTCTTAGGCTTCTTCGACGCTTCCGATCACATGCTGGAGATCGGTGTTCCGGCGCTTCGGATCATCAGCCTGTGCTTTATTCCTGCCGGCTACAGCATCATCGCAGGGTCCGTATTCCAAGCCCTCGGAAACGGCATGTACAGCTTGATCATCTCTGTGGCGCGTCAGCTTCTTGTCATCCTGCCGATCGCTTACTTTTTCGCTATGGTATTCGGTCTGCACATGGTTTGGTGGGCACTTCCGATCGCGGAGATCGTATCCTTTATCATGTCCGTACTTTTGTTTGGCAGGATCAAACGCTTACGGATCACACCGTTGGAAGAAAGTGAATCCATAACTGTTCAAGATTAAAGACGAACACGTTTTGAATCGTTTTCTTCCAAGCACATCTTGCGGTATTCAGAAGGACTCATGCACATCCTGCCTTTGAATACCTTTGAAAAATATAAATTATTTTCAAATCCAACCGAATACGCAATTGCTGAAATTGACAGGCTCGTCTCCCGTAACAGGTGGCGGGCTTTTTTTATCCGAAATTCTGTCAGATATTCTTTCGGAGAATGCTGCCCGCACATCTGAAAGGAGCGAAACAAATGACTCCTGCTGATTCCCGCATAAGCTGCTACATCCTCCACAGTGATCGGATAAGAATAGTGCGTATTAATATAAGCACATGCTTTTTCCACATAGACGGTATGACTGTCCCTCACTGTCTCTTTCTGCTCCGCATAGTGCATAAACACCGCCATAAGCGTATATAAAGCCCCTGTCATCGCCACTGCCGATTCATAATCATTTCCCTTGAGTTCATAAATATTTTCCAGTTGTTTTTGGATTAGCCGTTTTGGCAGCGCCCCTTTTCTGATCAGCGGTTTCTCTCTGGAAAAATCCGTCGCTCGGATCAGGGAATCCGCATCCGCTCCCATAAAGCCAACCCATGCATATTCCCAAGGATTTTCCATATCCGCATAATACTTCACCTCAATATTCGGATAGAGAATAAATGTATCGCCTGCCCTCAGCATATACTGCTCTCCGTTTACCTCGTAGTATCCGTTCCCGGAAATGATATGATGAATACAATAGTGATTTCGTACCCCCGGTCCCCACTGATAACCGGGTTCACATTTCTGATGACCTACATTATATACGGAAAGCGCATTTGGCAGATTCTCGCCCGCTTTATATGAATACTTATACGTACCTTTCATAACGTCTCCTTTTCTTAATTGACTCTTCTGTTTTTATTATAAGTCTGCTCCTTCCATCATGCAACATAATTACATATATCTGCACGGATTTTGTATAGACTTTTCTCCGGCAAAAATTTATAATAAATCTATAATGGCCTTATACTTATAAATGCAAACTTTACTATACACGGTTTTCATTTGCAAACGAATCATAAAACAAGAGAAAGAGAGGGTTTATCACGATTATGAAAGAAAAATTAATGACAAAATTTGCAGAACTTTTTGGTGATTCCGAAGGAACCGGATTTTACTTTTCCCCGGGACGTG
Organism: uncultured Schaedlerella sp.; assembly: GCA_963559385.1. Lineage (GTDB taxonomy): Bacteria > Bacillota > Clostridia > Lachnospirales > Lachnospiraceae > Schaedlerella. Next base: position 2,627 of record CAUWKK010000048.1, on the reverse strand, counting down.
TGAATCTGATCGGAGAACACACCGACTATAACGGCGGACATGTATTTCCATGTGCGCTGACCATCGGTACATACGGGGTTGCGCGAAAACGCAGCGACAAGAAACTGCATTTTTATTCCATGAACCTTGATCACTGCGGCGTTGTGGAAGCTTCTCTGGATGAACTTGTCAATCAAAAAGAATACAATTGGGCAAACTATCCGCTCGGTGTCGTATGGGCATTTGCCGAAAAAGGTCACACGATCGACTTTGGATTTGACATGGTCATCTGGGGAAATATCCCGAACGGTTCCGGTCTCTCCTCTTCTGCTTCTCTGGAGGTACTGACAGGAGTGATCTTAAAAGATCTGTTTTGCATCGAAGAAGTCAGTATGACAGATATCGCCCTGTACGGACAATATTCTGAAAATAATTTCAACGGCTGCAACTGCGGTATCATGGATCAATTTGCCGTTGCAATGGGCAAAAAGGACAATGCTATTTTTCTGGACACCGCAACACTCAGTTATGAATATGCTCCGGTTGTTCTGAAAGACGCCAAGATCGTCATTACAAACAGCAAAGTAAAACACAGTCTTGTGGACTCTGCTTATAATCAACGCCGTCAGGAATGCACCGACGCGCTTGCAGAATTACAATCCGTTGTTGATATCAAAACGCTTGGAGATCTGGATGAAGCTGCTTTCGATACATACAAAGATGCGATCAAGGATCCGATTCGCCTCAAACGTGCAAAACATGCCGTATTAGAAAACCAACGTACCATTCGTGCTGTTGCCGCACTCCGTGCAGAAGATATCGACACTTTCGGCAAACTGATGAACCAGTCTCATATCTCTCTGCGGGATGACTATGAAGTCTCCTGTGAAGAAGTAGATATTCTCGTAGATCTGGCATGGAAGATTCCGGGTGTCATCGGTTCCCGTATTACCGGAGGCGGATTCGGCGGCTGTACCGTAAGCATTGTAAAAAATGATGCGGTAGACACCTTTACCGAAACAATCGGCAAAGCTTATCAGGAAAAAGTCGGACACGAAGCCGAATTTTATATTGTAGATATCGGCAATGGCGCGGAAAGACTGGCGTGAAAAGATTCATGGAGGAAATTATAAATGCATTTATATGAAAATATAAAAAAACTGGTAGAATATGGAATTCAGATCGGACTGACACCGGAATGTGAACGTGTTTACACAACCAATCTTCTTCTGGAACTCTTTCACGAAGATTCCTATGAAGATATGGATATCGACACTTCCGCGACCGTATTGGAAGATGTCTTAAAAGAATTACTTGACGAAGCATGCCGCCGGGAAATTATTGAAAACAGTATCACATACCGGGATCTGTTCGATACGAAAATGATGAACTGCCTACTTCCTCGTCCGGCACAGGTACAGGAAACTTTTCGGAACAAGTATGCGATTTCCCCGGAAGCCGCAACCGCCTATTATTACAAATTCAGTCAGGACAGTGATTACATACGCCGTTACCGTATCAAAAAAGATATGAAATGGACGGTTGATACACAGTACGGTACACTGGATATTACGGTCAATTTATCCAAACCGGAAAAAGATCCGAAAGCAATTGCCGCCGCCCGCAATGCCTCTGCATCTTCTTACCCGAAATGCCAGCTTTGTATGGAAAACGAAGGATATGCCGGACGCACGAATCATCCGGCGCGTGAAAACCACAGAATCATTCCTATCACCATTAATAACAGCGCATGGGGATTCCAATATTCTCCGTATGTATACTACAATGAACATTGTATCGTATTCAACGGCGAGCATACTCCGATGAAGATCGAACGAAATACATTTGTCAAATTGTTCGACTTTATCAAACTGTTTCCTCACTATTTCCTCGGCTCCAATGCCGACCTTCCGATCGTAGGCGGCTCCATTTTAAGTCACGATCATTTCCAAGGAGGACACTATACATTTGCTATGGAAAAAGCGCCGATTATCGAAGAATTTTCCATAGCAGGCTATGAAGACGTCACTGCCGGGATCGTCAAATGGCCGTTATCCGTCATCCGTTTACAATGCAAAGATGAAACACGAATCATCGATCTTGCCGATCATATTTTACAGACATGGCGAAACTATACCGATGAAGATGCCTTTATCTTTGCCGAAACTGACGGTGTGCCGCACAACACCATTACTCCGATCGCCAGAAAACGCGGCAATCTGTACGAGCTGGATCTGACGCTCCGCAATAATATTACAACGGATGAGCATCCGCTCGGTGTATACCATCCGCATGCACATCTGCACCATATTAAGAAGGAAAATATCGGATTGATCGAGGTTATGGGACTTGCCGTACTTCCGGCTCGTTTGAAAAATGAACTCGAACTGCTCAAAGAGTATATTTTAGAAGGCAAGGATATCCGCTCCGCTGAAACGATCGAGAAACATGCCGACTGGGTTGATGAATTTCTGCCAAAATACGAAACCGTGAATGCTGAAAATGTAGAAGAAATTCTGAAACAGGAAGTCGGAAAGGTATTCTGCGAGGTACTGGAAGACGCAGGTGTATTCAAGTGTACAGAAGACGGATTGAAGGCTTTCCGCAGATTTATTGAGAAATTATAAAAAAATTATATTGTATAATAT
>CAUWKK010000047.1:0-17126 GCA_963559385.1 uncultured Schaedlerella sp. | reverse complement strand
AATTCCTGTAACATGTCTTCCGGAGGTGTGCGATTCTGACAGTTGTTTTGGAATGACGGATTTTGACAGACTGCTTCCGAATCCGGTGCCGATTCACGGTGTGATGGGAGATTCTCATGCGGCGCTGTTCGGTCAGGGGTGCGTACAGCCGGGGATGATCAAGGCAACCTACGGAACCGGATCTTCTGTAATGATGAATACAGGCGCTGTTCCGGTACAGAGCAAGAGTGGAGTTGTAACCTCTCTGGCATGGAAATTAGGTGGAGAAGTCAATTATGTTCTGGAAGGAAATATCAATTATACAGGGGCGGCAATTACATGGCTGAAGGATGAAGTACGTCTGATCGACAGTGCATCCGAGACGGAAAGTCTGAGCCGTGCGGCAATTCAGGATGATTCTCTTTACTTTATTCCGGCATTTACCGGACTTGGCGCACCCTATTGGAACAGCAAGGCAAAGGGAATCCTATGTGGGATTACGAGAACGACGCGACGGGAAGAGATTGTTCGGGCGGCAGTGGAAAGCATTGCATATCAGATTCAGGATATTGTAGAAACCTTCGTGAAGGATGCGGGAAAAGCAGTCAAAGAACTCCGTGTGGACGGAGGCCCAACCAAGAATGCATATCTGATGCAGTTTCAGAGCGATATTTTGGATACGAAGGTGAGTGTGTCTGACGCAGAGGAAATGTCCGGTATCGGCGCCGTATATGCAGCCGGCATTGCGCTTGGGGTATATGAGAAGAGCATTGCCGAGAAGATCGGAAGAAAGATTTATGAAACTAAGATGGAAGAGGCACTCCGCAATAAGAAGAACGGCTGGAAAGACGCTGTCAGGATGATATTGTGAGCACCCAAGTTATATAGGTAGCACAAGAGAGGAATTGCATTGCATTTAAAAGGAGAGGATACACCGAGAAGGGGGGATGCCTCTCCTTTTCACTTTACCGGCATGCGAGAAAACAGTTCGACAAGCTGTTCTGAGTTTCCCGATATGTGTCAAATGTGTTATCTTCGTAGGATATATTCATTCAAATGATCCACTTCATTTTCTCTGAAATACGGAATTTCCTGGGCCTTATTAAATGCCGACGCCAACAGATATAAAGTTCCTTTCTGAATACCGAGGCGCTTTGCGAGAAAGCTTTGCTCCAATTGAATATATTGGATTTTATCGTAATTCAAAAAAATAAATTGCTTTGTCAAGCTTCCTTTTACAAGGATCAAATGTCGCTCTGCTACCGAAGTACCGGCTGTACGGCTCTTGAAGATTAGATACAGCAGAATCCAAATACTGATGCCGGTAACGGCGATCCGGATGATCAGGGACTGTTCCGGGAAGAATGAGATTCCGATCAGGGCGGCGGCAACTGCACACAGTGCATAAATAACGTAGGAAGCAATCCATATATACCAGACGGACGCAGGCTGCAAATGAACAGGTTCATCCATGGCATCTGCAAATTCAGGGAGCAGTTGTCCGAGACGTTCCCGGATTTTTCCCTGTTTATCATAAAGCAGCAAAAATGCTTTTTGCTCTGATTCGTCATCGCCCATTCCCACGTTGATGATCTCTGCCATATAGCGCCCTGTAATTCTTGCAAACGGAGATTGTGTCAGTTTTAGAGCATTGATTTTGTCAACCGGTATAGTATAGTTGATCTTTTTGAAAAAGCCATAACGGATATAAATTCGGTCGTTTATGCGGCAGATTCGGAAGTCATAGTAGCGGATAAAGCCTTTTACGATATCCCACAAAGCAGAAAAAAACAGGATCGTTACCATCATAAATGCCGTCAGTATTTCCCAGAGTCCTTTTCCACTGATGCCGTTTTGGAAAGAGTCGAAAGCAGTCTGTCCTGCAATGACAAGGGTTCCGAGCACTACCAGAAGTGAAAAAAGATTGATGGAAAAGAAGCCGTGGATCAGCATTTCTCCCAAACCAAGATGGGTTTCGTTTGCCATTTCCCGGTCCGGGTGTAACAAAGCAGAGTGAGGGAGACGAGAGTCGGAAACTTCGACAGGCGTTTCCGCGGAATCAGAAACAGGGTGCGATCCATTGCTCTGCTGCATCAGCTCCACCAGATAGGAACGGAATTTTTCTGCATCCTTCTTTTTCAGAACAATCTTTACATCTGTTTTATCAGCGGTACTGAGAGTGTTTGTATCCAGCTTTAGTTTACAGGTTCCGAGGAGCATTTCAAATAGGTTTTGCTCTGTATTTACATTGGAAATGTTTTTGATTCCGATGGTATGTTTCTTTTTATTCAAAGTATTTTTTTCCAGTATGAGAGCATTGTCCTGAATCGAGATATAGGTTTTTGACCAGACAACAAGCTGCCACAGGATCAGAACAATGAGACATCCCAATGCACCGAGAGCAATCGTCATCAGCAGTCGGATGTTCCCGGCGGTTAAGCCTGTGAGATTCAGATCTTTTTCCTTGAGCTGCTGAAAATTCTGTACAAAACCTGTACCGGCCATGATTACAAGAAAAATGATAACACTTCCCATTTGTTCAAAAATAATGGAAATATGATTGCGGAAACGAATATTATTTTCCATGCTCTTCCTCCCGCTGTTCAGCTACAATTTCATTGATACGGGTCTGAAGCCGTCTGGCTATCGTATCGGCGCGCTCTTCTTCCAGAAAACGGATGGTGACGTCGCCTCCGGCAGTTGTTACAATGACTTTGGCAACATGAAATATTTGATCGATCGGTCCTTTGACAGTCTGAAGCTTGTGAATGCGTTCGATCGGAACGATCTGTCGCTTTATAAAAAGATAGCCTTCGCGGATATCAATACATTCTTCATTGATGCTGTAGAGATAACGATGATAGCGGAAATATGGACTGATCAGCATGTCAAACAAAGTCAGAATAGCCAGTGCAAGACAAATCCATTTGCCGATCACGATGTTTTCAGGGAACAGCCAGAAGTAACAGACTGCGCCCACGATGATAAAAACGAATGCTCCGACAAATACACCTGCAGTGTACATGCAGTAAAGGGCATTTTTGGATAATTTTTCATAATGCATAAAGAACCTCCTTTTTGTGTCAGTAAAAATAAAAAGTGTAAGATTTGTTACAGTATATCATAAAAGGGAGAAAGCTTCCCTTATCTTAATCTTAAAAATGAGCATTTTATTTGTATTCTATTTCTTCTGTCTTCTGTCTCAGACATACCTGCTTATTGACGAAGCTTCGGAACAATCGTATACTTTTAAATAAGGGTGTTCTTATGAAAGATGTCGGGGGCAAAAGATACCTGACGAATCGTAAGAAAAGAAAGTGCGGCAAGAGGTGAAGAAGTATGAAAACAATTATTAAAAACGGAACGGTAGTAACATCCGGCAGCAGTTTTACAGCGGACATTTTGATCGAGGGAGAAAAAATTATAAGTATCGGAAATTGTTCGGCAGAGGCAGTCGGCGAAGAGGAGGATACGCATGTTATCGATGCAGCGGGGAAATATGTATTTCCGGGAGCAGTAGATGTACATACGCATATGGATCTGGATGTGGGGATCTCTCGTGCGGTGGATGATTTTTATGACGGAACAGTAGCGGCGGTATGCGGTGGTACAACAGCGATCGTGGATCATATGGCTTTCGGACCGGAGGGGGTTCCGCTGCATCATATGTTCCGTGAGTATGAAAAGCTGGCAGGCGGTAAGGCAGTTATCGATTATGGATTTCATGGAACGATGCAGCATTTGGATGATGATATCCTGGCGGAGTTGGAAACGATGATGTCGGACGGGATTCCGAGTGTTAAATTATATATGACCTATAATTATAAAATGAATGACGCAGAGATTTTACAGACACTACGGAAAATGAAAGAAATCCATGGCATCACAGCATTTCATTGCGAGAACCATGAAGTGACCGAATTTTTAAAAAAGGAAAATCGGGAAAAGGGAAATCTTGCGCCGATCTATCATGCAAAGAGCAGGCCGAATGCCGTGGAAGCAGAGGCGGTGGAACGAGTCCTTCGTCTGGCAAAAATGGCAGGGGATGCGCCGGTTTACATTGTACACTTATCCTGCAAGGAGAGTTTGGAAGCAGTCCGAGCGGCAAGAAATGCCGGGCAGGAAAATATTTTCGTAGAAACCTGTCCCCAATATCTTACACTGACAGAAGAAAAATATCTGGAGAAAGACGGATTGAAATATATTATGTCTCCGCCGCTTCGGACGCAGGCAGACTGTGATGCCTTGTGGGAGGGGATTGCAGACGGTTCTGTTCAGGTGGTAGCGACGGATCACTGTCCGTTTAATTATGGAAAAGAGAAACAGATGGGGAAGGATGATTTTACCTGCTGTCCTAATGGCGCGCCGGGAGTGGAAGAGAGATTTCCGATTTTATTTTCCGAAGGTGTGAAAAAGGGCAGGATTACATTACAACGCTTGGTAGAAGTGGCTTGTACTAATCCATGCAGAATTTATGGACTGGCGCCGGAAAAGGGAGATATCTGTCCGGGCGCCGATGCGGACCTCGTCATTTTGGACCCGGATGCAGTTTATGTACTGACTCATGACAGAATGCATGGGGCAGTGGATTATACGATGTATGAAGGCAAAGAAATCCGGGGAGAAATTGACCTGGTAATGCAGAGGGGCAATGTGTTGGTAAAAGACAATGTCTTTGTAGGAGAAAAAGGTGCAGGAAGATTTATTCACAGAAAACCGTTTACCGGATTAGATAAGTATGCTGCCAATGTTAAATCTTTGTAAAATCACGGTTAAATCATCGAAAATGCTGTTTAAGTCTTTGTAAAGATATGGTAAACTGTGAAACGCAGGTCTGAAAAGGATCTGCGTTTCATACGAATAAAGATATACAATAGGAGAAAAACAATGGGGATAAGTGATTTATTATCATTACTTGGCGGTCTGGCGCTGTTCCTGTATGGTATGCAGATGATGAGCAACGGTTTGGAAGCAGCGGCGGGAAACAAAATGAAACAGATTTTGGAGAAACTGACCTCCAACCGAGTTAAGGCGGTTATCGTAGGGGCTGCAATTACAGCAGTGATCCAGTCTTCCTCAGCGACAACAGTCATGGTGGTAGGCTTTGTAAATTCAGGACTGATGACACTGAATCAGGCGGTCTGGATCATCATGGGGGCAAATATCGGTACGACGATCACCGGACAGTTGATCGCCTTGGATATGGGGGCGATCGCACCGCTCATCGCATTTTTAGGTGTTGCATGTATTATGTTTATGAAGAGTGAGAGAGCGCGCCACATTGCGGCGATTTTTGCGGGGCTCGGAGTCCTTTTCATTGGTATGGATATGATGAGCGCATCTATGGCGCCGCTTCGTGAGTCCGAGATGTTTATGGAGTTTATGACCAACTTCTCAAATCCGCTGGTCGGAATTTTGGTAGGTGCTGTGTTTACTGCAGTTATTCAGTCTTCCTCCGCATCTGTCGGTATTCTGCAGGCGCTTGCCGCAACCGGAATGATCCCGCTTTCCAGTGCGGTCTATGTGCTGTTCGGACAGAACATTGGAACCTGTATCACTGCGGTATTGGCATCGATCGGTACAAAGACAAATGCAAAGAGAACAACTGTGATCCACTTGGCATTCAACGTAATTGGAACAACTATTTTTACAATCTTGTGTATGGTTACACCGTTTGTAAGCTGGATGGAGGCTTTTACCGCAGACCCGGTGGCACAGATTGCCAATACGCATACAGTATTTAACATTGTGACAACATTACTGTTGCTTCCGTTCGGAAATCTTCTGGCGCAGTTTGCAACGAAAATTCTGCCGGACAATGATAAGGAAGAGGAAATGGTGCAGAAGCTTATGTACATCCGTCCTTTCGAGAGCAACTATCCGGTAGGGCATACAGCCGTTGTGCTATCTCAGATTGAGGGAGAGGTAGGACGTATGTTGAACAAGGTGAAGAAAAATGTGATCCAGAGTTATGATGCGGTTATCGCAGGAAACACCGATGCATTGGAAGAGATTACGGCAAGAGAAGACTATATCGATTATCTGAATGGTGAGATTTCCCGATATATCGTTGGGTTGATGTCGGTGGAAATGTCTGAGCAGGACAGCAAGAGCATCAACAGCTTCTATATGATGATCAGCAATATAGAACGGATTGGGGATCATGCAATGAATGTTGCAGAGTATACGAAGTTTATGAAGAAATGGGATGTGAAGCTATCCGATGAAGCCAAGGAAGAAATTGCGGATATGAAGGAAATCAGCATACAGACGTTGGAAGCGTTGGAGTTGTCCGATATTACACAAGCAAAGGAAATACTTACAAAGGTTGAAGAAGGCGAAAAAGCAATCGACGACATGCAGAAGAAATATTTGAAGCGCCAGATCAAGCGGGCAAAGAAAGGTGAATGCAAGGCAGAGGCAGGAATTATGTTCTCGGAGCTTTTGACAGATTTTGAGCGGATCGGCGATTACGCATTGAATGTGGCACAGCTTTATAATGAGATGATGTAAAACGAACACATCGTAAATGGAACATATAATTAGGAAAGAATCGTGACAGAAAAACGGAAGTATGATATGATTTGACAGGGGAATCCCAAGCCGGGGTTCCCTTTTTCCATGTCATGTATTCATACACAGAATGTGTAGATTGTAATTTGTTTTAAACAGGAGGTGACCTATGAAACTATACACCGCACCATTGGAAGGGATTACAGGATATGTATTCCGTAATGCATTTCATCAGTGTTTTGGCAATGCAGATAAATATTTTATTCCGTTTATCCAGCCAAATCAAAAAGGGCATTTTAGTTCCAGAGAGAAGCAGGATGTGAAACCGGAGAATAATCAAGGGATGTATGCGGTTCCGCAGATCCTTACGAATTCTGCGGAAGATTTTCTGCGTACCGCATGGAAACTGAAAAAGGCATACGGATATCGGGAGATTAATCTGAATCTGGGATGTCCTTCGAAAACTGTGATTTCCAAAAAAAGGGGTTCCGGATTCTTAGCGTATCCTGATGAACTGGAACGGTTTCTGGAAGAAATATTTGAGAAAACGGAAGCAGAGATTTCGATTAAAACGAGGATTGGGAAAGAAAGTCCGGATGAGTTTGCAAGGATTATGGAGATCTATAATCGTTTCCCTGTAAAGGAATTAATTGTCCATCCGAGAGTGCAGGCAGATTTTTATAAGAATCATCCGAATCTGGAGGTGTTTGAGGCAGCGTTGGAAACAGCCGAAATGCCGGTCTGCTATAATGGAGATATTTTCTCGATAGAAGATTATGATCGATTTACAGAACGTTTTCCACAGATAGAGTGTATAATGCTGGGACGAGGACTACTGAGGAATCCGGGACTGATGAGAGAAATACGGCAGCAGATTCCGATCGACAAGAAGACTTTGAAAAAATTCCATGACTGTCTGTATCAAGGGTACTGTCAGGTGTTGTCCGGAGACAGAACAATTTTGTTCAAGATGAAAGAACTGTGGGGATTTCTGGCGCCTATTTTTACTGACCACGAGAAGTATGCAAAGAAGATTAAAAAGTCGGAAAAATTATGGATATATGAAGAAACGGTGGAGAAATTATTTGCGGAGCAGGAGATTCATTTGGATTACAAGGTATATGAAAAGAACTGAAAAGTATCTTTTTATCCCCCTTTTAAAGTTTTATTGGAAATGCTATACTTAATAATATCTGAACATAAAAAGAAAGAGGTTAGTCGAATGAGTATTTTTGATTTGAACGCTTATGAGGTGATTCGGACAGAGGATTTGTCAGATCTGAAGTCCAAAGGATATTTACTGAAGCATAAAAAGAGTGGGGCGCGAGTCCTTCTTATGGAAAATGATGACGAGAATAAGGTGTTTTCGATCGGTTTCAGAACACCGCCGTCAGACAGCACAGGAGTGCCGCACATTATGGAACATTCGGTACTCTGCGGTTCGAGGGATTTTCCGGTCAAGGATCCGTTTGTGGAATTGGTCAAGGGATCGCTCAATACATTTTTAAATGCCATGACATACCCGGATAAGACTGTGTATCCGGTCGCAAGCTGTAATGATAAGGATTTTCAGAATTTGATGCATGTATATATGGATGCGGTGTTTTATCCGAATATCTATGAGCATGATGAAATCTTCCGGCAGGAAGGCTGGAGCTATAAGCTGGATGATATTGAGGACAGGTTGGAGTACAATGGCGTCGTATATAACGAGATGAAAGGTGCGTTTTCCTCCCCTGAGGGTGTGTTAGACAGAGTGATCCTGAATTCGCTGTTTCCTGATACCTCTTATGCAAATGAGTCCGGAGGTGATCCGGAGGTGATTCCGGAACTGACGTATGAACAGTTTTTAGACTTTCACCGAACCTATTATCATCCGTCTAACAGCTATATTTATCTGTATGGTAATATGGATATGGAAGAAAAATTGAACTGGTTGGATGAGAAGTATTTGAAGGACTTTGAAGAACAGCCGGTTGATTCTGAGATTCGTTTTCAGAAGCCGTTTGAGCATGTGATCGAATTAGAGAAGACATATTCTATTTCCAGTGAAGAATCAGAGACAGAAAACACGTATCTTTCTTATAATAAGGTAATCGCTACCAGCCTGGATGAGAAATTGTATCAGGCATTCCAGATTTTGGATTATGCACTTTTATCTGCTCCCGGAGCGCCTTTAAAGAAAGCGCTTGTCGATGCCGGAATCGGCAAGGATATTATGGGATCTTATGACAATGGGATCTATCAGCCTGTATTTTCTGTGATTGCAAAAAATGCAGAGCCTGAGCAGAAGGAAGCGTTTATAGAGACAATTGAGAATACACTGCGTGACATTGTGAAGAAGGGAATTGACAAAAAGGCGTTGGAAGCAGGAATCAATTATCACGAGTTCCGCTTCCGTGAAGCTGATTTCGGAAACTATCCGAAAGGATTGATGTATGGTCTTGAAATGTTTGACAGTTGGCTCTATGACGAGACAAAGCCGTTTATTCATATGCAGGCGATCCCGACGTTTGATTTTTTGAAGGAGCAGGTGGAAACCGGATATTTTGAAAAGTTGATTCAGGAATGGATTTTGGATAATCCCCATGGTTCTGTTGTTATGGTCAGGCCGGAAAAAGGAAGAACCGCACGCCTTGACAGGGAATTGAATGAAAAGCTGCAGGCGTATAAGCAGTCCTTGAGCAGAGAAGAACAGGAAAAGCTGGTCCGGCGAACAAAAGAGCTGGTTGTATATCAGGAATCGGAGGACGACGCAGAAGACAGAGAGAAGATCCCGGTGCTTGGACGAGAAGATATTTCCAGAGAAATCGCACCCATTTATAACGAGGAAAAAATGTGCGATGATGTTCTGTTGGTACATCACAACGTGGAGACGAATGGGATCGGATATGTGAGTCTGATGTTTGATCTGTCGGGAATACCGGAGGAACAGCTTCCTTATGTAGGAATACTACAGGCTGTTTTGGGAATTATTGATACGAAACATTATGAATACGGGGAGTTGTTTAACGAGATCAATGTGCATACAGGCGGAATCGGAACGACACTGGAGTTGTACCCGGATGTGACAAAGGCAGAAGAAAAAGCATTTCGCGCGACATTTGAAATGCGGGGAAAAGCACTGTATCCAAAGGTAGATGTACTGTTTGCGATGATGCGGGAGATTCTTATGGAATCCAAACTAGAGGATGAAAAGCGGCTGAAAGAGATCCTTTCCATGTTAAAATCCAGACTGCAGATGAGCTTCCAGTCCTCCGGTCATACAACGGCGGCGTTGCGGGCATTGTCCTATGCATCCCCGCTTTCCAAGTTCAAGGATGATACCGACGGAATCGGATATTATGAAAAGGTCAAGGAAATAGAAGAAGCCTTTGAAGAGAAGAAATCAGAACTGATTCTTAATCTGAAAGAAATAGCTGCACAGATCTTCCGGGGAGATAATCTCATGGTAAGCTATACTTCTTCAAAAGAGGGACTGGAAGTGGTCTGCGAAGAAGTGAAAAAATTGAGAAACGCATTGAATGACAGCAAGGAGGATACATCAGAGCAAAAAGACAAGGCGGAAGCACGCTGTATTCTTCATTGTGTAAAGCGAAACGAAGGATTTAAGACCTCCTCGAAAGTGCAGTATGTTGCGAGAACAGGTAATTTTATTGACGGCGGTGCAAAATACAGCGGAGCGCTTCAAATACTGAAGGTCATTTTGAGCTATGATTATCTCTGGCAGAACATCCGGGTGAAAGGCGGTGCCTATGGATGTATGTGTAATTTTAATCGGATCGGAGAGGGGTATCTGATTTCTTACAGAGATCCGAATTTGGAGAAAACCATTGAGGTGTATCAAGGTGTTGTAGATTATCTGAAAAACTTTACGGTAAATGAGAGGGATATGAACAAGTATATCATCGGTACAATGAGCAATCTGGATCGTCCGATGAATCCGAAAGCCAAAGGGGCGCGTTCTATGAATTTGTATATGAATCATGTGACGGAGGAAATGCTTCGTGCGGAAAGGGAGGAGATCCTAAATGCACAGCAGGGGGATATCCGCGCGCTTGCAGAGGTGGTAGAGGCGATGCTGAATGCGGAGCAGCTCTGTGTCATCGGAAGCGAGGAGAAGATCGAGGAACAAAAGGAACTGTTCCGGGAAGTGAGGACATTATTTTAAGAGATATGATGTAGAAATGTACCCGGATATTTCACAGGATAACTACGGAGGAGGATTTATGGGAGAAAATTTTAAATCGGGCTTTGCAACATTGATCGGGCGGCCGAATGTGGGGAAATCAACCTTGATGAACCATCTGATCGGACAAAAGATTGCAATTACATCCAATAAACCGCAGACGACCCGTAACCGGATTCAAACGGTGCTGACAACAGAAGAGGGACAGATTGTGTTTGTTGACACGCCGGGGATCCATAAGGCGAAGAATAAGCTGGGAGAATATATGGTACACATTGCCGAGCGTTCGTTAAACGAGGTGGATGTCGTACTTTGGCTGGTGGAGCCGACGACCTTTATCGGCGCCGGAGAGAAGCATATTATGGAACAGTTGAAGCGAGTAAAAACACCGGTGATTCTGGTGATCAACAAGACGGATATGGTGAAACCGGAAGAGGTACTGGCTTCAATCGACGCATACCGCACGGAATACGATTTCGCAGAGGTTGTTCCTGTATCTGCAAGGAGCGGGGCGAATACAGATGAACTGGTGAAGGTGATTTTAAAATATCTTCCGTATGGACCGCAGTTTTATGATGAAGATACGATTACGGATCAGCCGGAGCGTCAGATTGTTGCGGAACTGATCCGTGAGAAAGCGCTACATTGTCTGAACGAAGAGATTCCGCATGGAATTGCGGTGGCGATTGACCGGATGAAACCGGAGCGGAAAATCATGCATATTGATGCCACAATCATTTGCGAGAGAGACTCTCACAAGGGGATCATCATAGGAAAACAGGGCAGTATGCTGAAAAAGATCGGAAGTACGGCGCGATATGAAATAGAACGTCTTTTGGACTGCAAAGTGAATTTGAAATTGTGGGTGAAAGTACAAAAGAACTGGCGGGACAGCGATTTTCTTATGAAGAATTTCGGGTACCGGGAGGATGAGTAGCCAAAGAAGCCGGCAGATGAAGCATCGGTAACTGTTACCAGTATAGTTATAGAGGAATCGGAGAACCTAATTTTATCAATACGGATGAAGAGGTGGAACGATGGAAGAACAATACTGGGAACATTTTGCAAAAACAGGGGCTGTCACCGACTATCTCAGCTACAAAATGGAAGTGTACGGGCATTGCCGTGCAGAAACAAAGGGCGTGAGCGAGAGAGACAGGGGTAACAATTTTGAATCAGATTGTATTGACAGGAATGGTGCTTTCAACGACACCAATCGGAGAATATGACAGAAGGGTTGTAATACTCACCAGAGAACAGGGGAAAATCTCAGCATTTGCAAGGGGAGCGCGTAAACCAAACAGCCCCCTTGTGGGGGCTGTGAACCCCTTTTCTTTTGGTGAGTTTACAGTTTATGCCGGACGAAGTTCCTACACCATTCAGTCTGCACAGATTTCGAATTACTTTGCGGAGCTCAGGGAAGATATTGTGGGAGCTTATTATGGATTTTATTTTTTGGAATTTGCCGATTATTATACGAAAGAAGCAAATGATGAGCGGGAAATGCTGAAGCTGTTGTATCAAACAATGCGCGCATTGGGGAACCCTCATATTCCGAATCAACTGATCCGATACATATTTGAATTGCGGGCACTGTGTATCAACGGAGAGGGCGCGCAGGTATTTGGTTGTGTGACATGCGGTTGTAAGGATCGTCCTATGGTTTTCAGTGTGAAAAAAGGAGGAGTGGTCTGTAGTGAATGCAGTGGGGATGTGATAGACGGAATCCGCCCGGATCAGTCTACCATTTATACGATGCAGTATATCGAAAGCAGTAAGATAGAGAAACTATATACGTTTGTTGTAAATAAAAAAGTGTTAGATGAGCTTGCATGGATCATGCAGCGGTATACAGACGTATACATAGATAAAAAGTTTAAATCATTGGAGATCCTAGAAACATTGCTGTAAAGTGAGCCGGGGAATTATGAATAACTTTACAAAAGTGTCAGAAATCGCTATAATAGGTAACAATTGAGAAAATGTTTATAGAAAAGAATGTGAGGAAAAAACAATGGCTGAAAAGACAATGGAAAAAATCGTGGCTCTTGCAAAATCAAGAGGGTTTGTATATCCGGGCTCTGAGATTTACGGAGGTCTGGCAAATACATGGGATTACGGAAATCTTGGCGTAGAATTGAAGAATAATGTAAAAAAAGCCTGGTGGCAGAAGTTCGTACAGGAGTCTCCTTATAATGTGGGTGTGGACTGTGCGATTTTGATGAATCCGCAGACGTGGGTGGCATCGGGGCATTTGGGAGGATTCTCCGATCCGTTGATGGATTGTAAGGAATGCCATGAGCGTTTCCGAGCAGATAAATTGATCGAAGATTACTGTGCGGAGAAAGCAATTGCAATCGAAGGCAGCGTTGACGCATGGTCACAGGAGCAGATGACGGCATTTATCGAGGAGCATCAGATCCCATGTCCGACTTGCGGTAAACACAATTTTACAGATATCCGTCAGTTTAACCTGATGTTCAAGACGTTCCAGGGTGTCACAGAGGATGCAAAGAACACGGTCTACCTAAGACCGGAGACGGCGCAGGGAATCTTCGTAAACTTTAAAAACGTGCAGAGAACGTCCAGAAAGAAGATCCCGTTCGGTATCGCACAGATCGGAAAGTCTTTCAGAAATGAGATCACACCGGGAAACTTTACATTCCGTACAAGAGAGTTTGAGCAAATGGAATTGGAATTCTTCTGTGAACCGGATACAGATTTGGAATGGTTTGCATATTGGAAGCAGTTCTGTCTGGATTGGCTGTATTCTCTTGGTATGAAGGACGAGGAGATCAGATATCGCGATCACGATCAGGAGGAATTAGCTTTCTACAGCAAGGCGACAACAGACGTAGAATTCCTCTTTCCGTTTGGTTGGGGAGAGTTGTGGGGAATTGCAGACAGAACAAACTACGATTTGTCACAGCACATGGAAGTGTCAAAACAGGATCTAACATATTTTGATGATGAGAAGAAAGAAAAATATATTCCGTATGTGATCGAGCCGTCACTGGGAGCTGACCGTATGGTACTGGCATTCCTTTGCAGCGCTTATGATGAGGAGAATATCGGAACCGAGGAGAAACCGGATATGCGTACCGTACTGCATTTTCATCCGGCGCTTGCTCCGGTCAAGGTTGGAGTTCTTCCGCTGTCTAAGAAGCTGAATGAAGGTGCAGAGAAGATTTATGCCGAACTGAGCAAATACTACAACTGCGAATTCGATGACAGAGGCAATATTGGGAAACGTTATCGCCGGCAGGATGAAATCGGAACACCGTTCTGCGTAACCTATGACTTCGAGTCTGAGGAGGACGGAGCGGTTACCGTTCGTGACAGAGATACGATGCAGCAGGAAAGAGTAAAAATTGAAGATTTGAAAGCTTATTTTGAAGAGAAGATGAGATTTTAACCGGTAAGGGAGTTCCCCGCAGAAATGAAAAGGCATTTCTGCGGGGAATTTTAAAATAAAATATAAAAATGGTTTAAAGAATATTGTTTTAATGAAAAGGAGAATAAAATGCAAGGAATTCTATTATTTATTTGAATCATGTTCCAATCTATCAACATCTTGTTCTGAATCAGGGATACTGGAAAGGTAGTTTTGGAGACAGGATATGATTATTAGGAGGCGATAATCTAAAAATGATAGGATGTCTTTAATATTCCCAAATGACAATAAGGTTACTCTGTCTTTGGTGCATAAGACGCAGTGGTTCAGTGAGCAAAAAAGGGGAAGAGAATAATTTGCAAATCGGATTTGTACAATCAGATGAATAAGCGTATAATAAAAACAGTTGAATGATCGAAATGATCCGAAACTACTTATTATGTTATGGAAACAGGAGGTATAAAAATGGGAACTGCCGATAAGAAAGATAGCAAAGAGAAAAATCTGTGGGAGATTTATACGGATACGCAGTTGAGGGAATTGGAAAATATAAACGAATCCTACAAGGCATTTTTGGATGCGGGAAAGACAGAACGGGAATGTGTCACAGAAATTGTACGTCAGGCAGAGGCGGACGGATATCATAATCTATATGAGACAGAGTCTTTAAAAACAGGAGATAAGGTGTATGCTACGTGGATGGAAAAATCTATTGCATTGTTTCAGCTGGGCGAAGCACCATTGGAGCAGGGGATGAACATTCTGGGAGCACATATCGATTCCCCGCGTTTGGATTTGAAACAGAATCCGATATATGAAGACGGTGGATTTGCATATTTTGATACCCATTATTATGGAGGCATCAAGAAATATCAGTGGGTGACGATTCCGCTGGCAATGCATGGAGTGGTCGTACGAAAGAATGGTACAAAGGAAGTGATTTCTATCGGAGAGAAGGACAGTGATCCGGTGTTTACCATTACAGATTTGCTGGCACATCTTTCCGCAAAGCAGATGGAAAAACCTGCGGCTACCGTTGTAGAGGGAGAGAACCTTGATATTTTGATAGGAAGCAGACCGCTGAAAGGTGAGGAGAAGGATGCTGCGGCTGCACAGGTAATAAAATTGCTAGAAGAGACGTATCATATAGAAAAGGATGATCTGATGTCTGCTGAACTGGAGGTTGTTCCGGCGGGAAAGGCGCGTGACTGCGGACTGGACAGAAGTATGGTTATGGCATATGGACAGGATGACAGAATTTGCGCATATACATCTCTGAAAGCAATGCTGGATGTGAAGAATGTAGACAGAACAGCATGCTGTATCCTTGTGGACAAGGAAGAAATCGGAAGTGTTGGTGCGACAGGCATGCATTCTCGATTTTTCGAAAATGCGGTTGCAGAGCTGTTTGAAAAAACAGGTGGTTTTGCCGAGATGAAGCTGCGCCGTGCATTGGCAAATTCTACAATGATTTCTTCCGATGTCAGTGCGGCATATGATCCGTTGTACACAGAAGTGTATGATAAGAAATCAACAAGTTTCTTTGGAAAGGGATCTGTCCTCTGTAAACATACAGGCAGAGGAGGAAAGAGCGGTTCAAATGATGCCAATGCAGAGTATATTGCAAAGCTGAGAAAGGTATTTGATGAAAATGAAGTACACTTCCAAATGGCAGAGCTTGGAAAGGTAGATGCGGGAGGAGGCGGAACGATAGCCTATATTCTGGCACAGTACGGAATGGAAGTCATTGACGGCGGAGTGGCAGTGCTCAGCATGCATGCGCCTTGGGAGGTTTCCAGTAAGGCGGATGTATATGAGGCATATAGAGGGTATTGTGCATTTTTGAAAGAGATGAGATAAAATTCAAAATAGATTGGTATTGCTGATATGAAAAGCGGGCTATTTATCAGAACAGTGAAAATGTCTGACAAATATTATAAATAAATGCAGGATTGGGGAAATTTACAAGTAAAAACCTTGACTAGATACGACAAAACCTTTAAAATAGATATGCAACTTAGCCGAGTTGCTGTAAAAATCATTTAGGAGGTCATTAAGACATGGCAAAATGGGTTTATATGTTTACCGAAGGTAACGCAACCATGAGAAACCTGCTTGGTGGAAAAGGTGCGAACCTTGCAGAGATGACAAGCCTGGGACTCCCGGTACCACAGGGATTCACTGTAACAACAGAGGCATGTACACAGTACTATGAGGATGGCAGAAAGATCAATGATGAAATTATGGGTCAGATCATGGACGCTATCGTAAAATTGGAAGAGATTACAGGAAAGAAGTTTGGAGATAAAGAGAATCCGCTCCTTGTTTCTGTTCGTTCCGGAGCAAGAGCTTCTATGCCGGGGATGATGGATACGATTCTGAACCTCGGTCTTAACGAAGAGGTAGTAGAGACTCTTGCAGTGGCATCAGGAAATGCTCGTTGGGCTTGGGATTGCTACAGAAGATTTATCCAGATGTATTCTGACGTAGTTATGGAAGTTGGTAAGAAATATTTTGAAGAGCTTATCGACAAAATGAAAGAAGAAAAAGGTGTAACACAGGACGTTGAACTGACAGCCGAAGATTTGAAAACTCTGGCAGGACAGTTCAAGGCTGAATATAAAGAGAAGATTGGGGAAGATTTCCCGGCAGATGCAAAAGAACAGTTGATGGGAGCAGTGAAGGCTGTATTCCGTTCTTGGGACAACCCACGTGCAAATGTATATCGTCGTGACAATGATATTCCGTATTCATGGGGAACAGCTGTTAACGTACAGATGATGGCATTTGGTAACATGGGAGACGACTGTGGTACAGGTGTTGCATTTACACGTGACCCTGCTACAGGAGAAAATGGTCTGTTTGGAGAATTCCTGACAAATGCACAGGGAGAAGACGTAGTTGCAGGTGTACGTACACCAATGCACATTTCTGAGATGGAGCAGAAATTCCCGGAAGCATTTGCACAGTTTAAAGAAGTTTGCAAGACTCTGGAGACACACTACAGAGATATGCAGGATATGGAGTTTACAGTAGAGCACGGTAAACTGT
>CAUWKK010000046.1:0-17716 GCA_963559385.1 uncultured Schaedlerella sp. | reverse complement strand
TACTGCTTAAACTGGGAAAATCCATAATCTCTCACCTTAAAGTCTCCAAACCGGCTCCGAATCCTGTTTCCCAGCGTTCCCAGCAAAATGCCCTGTTTCCCGGCGTTTTGCACCTGCCCTACAATAAATTCTTCCAACATTTCTTTCTTGCTTTTATCTTCATACAATGTCACTGTTACCTTTGTTCCGTCCTGCTTTAATTTCAATTTCGGGAAGGTTTCCAAAAATTTGGACAATAAACTGTAGCCATATCGTCTGACATCAAAATCAGGATACAATTTCACCAGACGACTGCCAACCTCGCCAAGCCCCGTTTCTTTATCATTATTCTGATTTTCTGTAATAATTTTGACTACTGCCTCTTCAATCTGGTTCTTCGATACGGTATGAACTCCGCCCTTTCGATTATTTCTATTCTCCTTTTCGCCTCCGTTTCCTGTGTTGACGGGATGTGTTGACGGACTTACCGCCTTCTCGCCTCTGTTTCCGGCTGTACTCAACAGGGTATCATTGTCCTCCAACAAAAGCTCCAGCTCTGTAAAAATATCACATGCCTTTCGAAAAGGGATCGGAGTCTTACTTTCGCCCATGCCGATAACCATTCTTCCGCTTTCTCTCAGTCTGCTCGCAAGCTTTGTAAAATCACTGTCACTGGAAACTAGACAGAACCCCTCCAATTCACTCGTATACAACATATCCATTGCATCGATGATCATCGCCGAATCAGTCGCATTTTTCCCTTGCGTATAACTGAACTGCTGTATCGGTGTAATACTGTTCTGCAGTAATTCTTCCTTCCAGCTAGAATTATACGAGCTTGTCCAGTCTCCGTAAATCCTTTTATAGGTTACATTTCCGTATTTGGACAGTTCATCCAAAATCGGCTTAATATATTTCGCCGAAACATTATCGGCATCGATCAACAGTGCAAACCTGTCTTCCATATCTTATATACCTCTCCCTCCAGATCTTTCCACTCAAAAACTCCGTTTTCGATTACCATATATCCATGTGCCGAGCTTTCCTTTGGAATAGAAACAGACCCCGGATTCATATAGATACATTCTTCCCCGCTCTTCGTTGTAAATCTCTCACATGCCGGAATATGTGTATGCCCGTTCAGCAAAATATCTCCGGCTTTTAGCATCGGCGGATTCTTCGGATTCTCTTTATGTCCGTGCGTCGCATAAATCAACTGTCCGCCGATATCCAGCAAACAATACTCCGCCAGTATCGGAAACTCCAATACCATTTGATCTACTTCTGTATCACAATTCCCGCGCACACATAAAAAATGCTCTTTTCGTTCATTCAACATGGAAATCACTTCTTTCGGCGCATATTCCTTGGGCAAATCGTTCCTCGGACCATGATAAAGGAGATCTCCCAGAATCAGAAGTCTGTCTGCCACTTCTCTTTCATAAGCCTCAAGCATACGGCGGCAATAGAACGCCGAACCATGTATATCGGATGCAATCATATATTTCATACGCTTTTTTCCTCCCTTAATTTGAACTATAATTGTACTATTTTTTGCATTATCTGTAAACATATCAGACAAACTCCCCGAAATATATTATTACAGCTACTACAAATAACGGAGGTATATCCAATGAATTATTTATGGGCAGGCATGATTCTGACCGGCATTATCTTCGGCGCTTTCAACGGCAAAATGCCGGATATCACAAATGCTGCGCTTGACTCTGCAAAGGAAGCTGTCACACTCTGTATTACAATGATGGGGGTCATGTCCTTTTGGGTCGGAATTATGGAAATCGCTACACGGGCAGGTATTATAGAAATGGCATCTAAAAAAATGCGTCCTCTGATCCGGTTTTTATTTCCTCGTATTCCGGCAGGTCACAAAGCCAACGAACACATTACAACGAATTTTATCGCAAACTTTCTCGGTCTTGGTTGGGCGGCAACCCCTGCGGGCCTTCGGGCAATGACAGAATTAAAAAATCTGGAGGAAGAACGTCGTACAGTTCCGCGTGGTACTGCCAGTAACGAAATGTGTACTTTTCTGATTATGAACATTTCCTCTCTGCAATTGATCCCGGTTACTGTCATTGCCTACAGAAGCCAATATGGCAGTGTGAATCCTGCAGCAATTGTCGGATCGGGCATTATAGCAACAACAATAAGCACGTTGATTGCCATAATATTTTGCAAATTGGCAGACCGGAAAAGATAACAACGCTTTTGTCATCTGCTTGGGAGCATCCTCTATCCGCACATATACAAGGGCAGATCCCGCCCCACGGCTCTGCCCTCAACTACAAACAGTTTCTTTTACATTTCTTGAGTTTCTTCTGTCAAAGCCTCTCCCACATATACTTTTCTACAATTTCAAACGGTGCGGGTCCTACTGATAATACCGCCTCATGGAAGTCTTTTTGAGAAAACTCTTCTCCTTTTTCCCGAATCCATTCCTTTTTCAACTCCAAAAACTCCAAATACCCGATATAGTATTTCAGATAATTTCCCGGAGAACCGAGAATCAAATCGTAGATACGCTCAATAACTGCCTCATCCTTGATTCCGTAATTCGCAAAAAAAGCCGCCGTATCTGCTTTACTCCACCCATGATAATGAATTCCGATATCTGCAAGCGTATACAGACCAAGCATGATAGAACTGTTTCTCTGCAAAAGCACCGCCTGCATTTTGGTAAGAGGAGCAAGTGAGTAGCTTGCCATTTCCGCATAGGTTGCCCACCCCTCCACATATCCTCCGAAATTAAAAACGTTTCGGATTGGATCTGGATTTGTCGCAGCATAATAAATCGTCTGATACAAGTGTCCGGGATATCCCTCATGTGCAAGCGTTGTGAATAATGTAAGATTATTTCCCATATGTGCCTCATTTACATAAATAACGTTATTTTCATAATCATCGATTGCCGGGATCATATAAAATGCCGGACTTAAATGTGCCTGCAAAGCTTTCGGTACATATTTAATATCAATATTTGTTTTCGGTGGTCTTGGAAAATTCTTTGCAATTCCCTCTTCCAATTGTTGCAAAATAGATACAGGATTGACGGCAACCTGCGCTCCCACCTGAACAGCGGCAGTTTCCCGAACCTTTTCAATCTCCCTTGCAGGCTCTTTATTTCCAATCTCCTGCTCCATTACTTCCAAATCTTCTATAATCTGTTGCTTTGTCAACTCTTCCATTTCCCGAATTGTTCGTTTCGTACCTACTGCCTCCTGCACAACATATTCATAATATGTTTTTCCGTTCGGATAATAGCAAAGTCCTGCCTCATTCTTTCCGTTCTCTTTTAATTCCTGTATTACTGTGATCAGCTTTTGATAAGAAGGTAATACATAACTGTTCAGCATCATGGCATTTTTCTCTATATAATCGCTTTTTTTCTCCTCCGATAACGACTTTATCATTTTCACCCTGTCAACAAATGTAGAAATCAGATAATTATTTTCTCCCATACTCATAAATGCTTCACACTGTACCATGACCTGTTCTGCAGCCTCTGCCGACATAAACAGCCCTTCCTCCGCTTTTCTGCGTTCAAATGTGATCAGCGTATCAAAATACTCCGGCATACTCTTCAGCAATCTCAGATAAGTATCCACATCTTTCTGTGATTCCAGAGGATATTCCGACAAAACAACCGGAAGCTGTGTCTGTACTCCGCTGACCAGTCCTAATGGTTCTTCATACAGCAAATATCCTGCCGACCTTCTTGCATTTTCTAAATATGATTTCATCACATCATAGGTCAGCTTGTTCTGTACATTTAACTTCTGATAAGAAAATTGTTCCATTGCATCCTTCAGATTTTCCACTGCTGCCAAAAGTTGACCTTCATCTGTAGTAAATGCGCCGAACGTAGCCTCCTTTTCCTGAATTCCATAGTTCTCCGGATTTTTTAACGTATAATGGATACTGATCGTATTGGAAGAAGTTTCCTGACAAAATACTTCCTTGGTAAATTTACGAAATGTCTTGTTTTCACTCTCCGCAGTCCGGCTCTGACAGCCGGACAAAAGCAAAAGCACTACAGAACAAGATAAAAGAATTGTTTTTCTTGCTAAAGTATGTAATAAATAAG
This sequence comes from uncultured Schaedlerella sp., assembly GCA_963559385.1. Lineage (GTDB taxonomy): Bacteria > Bacillota > Clostridia > Lachnospirales > Lachnospiraceae > Schaedlerella. The sequence continues at coordinate 13,632 of CAUWKK010000046.1, read as the reverse complement.
ACTTTTTTCTGAAACGAACAGACATAGAAACTCCTTTGAAATGCTTTGTTTCTATGTTATGAAAAATTCCTGCACCTTATTCTGTCGGACAAAATATATATTTTTGTTATATCTGATGTCACCTTTCATATATATAAATTAATCTGATCGTTATATGGAGCATACACATGCAGCTTTTCTTATATATTTCCAACTTCATTGTACCCTTTCTCATTCTTGCCATTGTTTCCTACGGAATCCTCATGGGAACAAATGTATATGATAATTTTATCAAGGGTGCACGAAACGGCTTTTTCACCGTTATCAAAATCCTGCCTACTCTGGTCGGTCTGATGATTGCGGTCGGAATCCTCCGCGCCTCCGGATTTCTGGAATTCCTCTCCGATATCATCGGACATTTCACCGCTTATATCGGATTTCCGGGAGCATTGGTTCCACTCACCATTGTAAAAATGTTCTCATCCTCGGCGGCAACCGGACTGCTTCTGGACATTTTCAAAGAATTCGGAACCGACTCTCGTATCGGATTGATCGCATCGATCTCCATGTGCTGTACGGAAACCATTTTTTACACGATGAGCGTCTATTTTATGACCGCAAAGGTAACCAAGACACGCTACACACTTTTAGGCGCGCTTCTTGCTACCTTTGCCGGACTGATCGCAAGCGTTATTCTTGCAGGAATGATGTAAAAACAGCCGCCACAATTTATAAATTGTGACGACTGTTCCCTATCTCTTTCTTATTTATCTTATTTCTGTAATCTGTCCATCCTTCATGAAGACAACCTTGGTTGCAAGTGTAATTGCTTCATCATAATCATTCGTAACATACAATACTGTAAGTCCCATTTTACGGTTGATCCTTTTTACATCCCTGAGCATCTCCGCACGAAGCTTCTCCTCATTATGTGCGAAATCTTCATCCAAAAGCAGAGCCTTCGGCCGAAATACGATCGCTCTTCCAAGTGCTACTTTCTGCCTTTGTGAGTTTGTGATCGATCGGATCTTCTTATTCAAGATATCTCCGATTCCCAAGAACTCCGCTGCCATTTTCACACGGGTATCAATTACATTTCTCGGCATATTGCGAAGCTTCAAGCCAAGCGCCATATTATCATATACATTAAAATGCTTATACAACGCATAATTTTGAAATGCCATTGCCAACTGCCTGTCTCTCGGCAGAATGTCATTAAGCAGATCATCTCCCAGATACATCTCCCCGGAAGTGATATCTTCCAATCCGCCTATCATACGAAGGATCGTAGACTTGCCGCATCCGCTCGGTCCGTGAAATGTAACGAATTCTCCGTCTGCGATTTCAAGGGACACATCCTTTACAGAAACAAAACCATTCGGATATATTTTATTGATATTTTTTAATGTCAGACTTGCCATAACCGGACACCTCACATTCGTTTTGCTGTATATAACTGTTGCCTGCCATCACAGTTACTACTTCTTTTATATTTTATCATATCCGGTTATATAAAACAATTTACATGCTCCGGCTTTTTAATATTTATCGCTGCTTTGGAAACCGCCGTCCCTACTAACAGTAGAAACGTTCTCTTGATCGATTGTTCTCTCTGTTGTTTCATAACGCATTCTTTGTGTTTCCACATTATCGTCAGGAAGCTGAAATTTTGAGACCATGTCTTTGAGCATCTGTGCTTGTCCGGAAAGCTCCTCACTGGCAGCGGCACTCTCTTCGGAAGTTGCAGAGCTTGTATGTACCACACTGGATATCTGATCCACACCGATTGTCGTCTGCTTGATCGCTTCATTCTGTCGTTCGGAATTCTTCGTAATAGAAGACGCTTTCTCGGCAATCTCTTCAATAGATTTATAAATCTTTTTAAAAGATGCAGCTGTATTATCTGCAATTCCTTTTCCGTTTTCTACCGCATCGATTGCTTTCTGGATTAAGTTTGCGGTTGTCTCGGAAGCCTCGGCTGACTTGCCCGCCAGGTTTCGTACCTCATCTGCAACAACTGCAAAGCCTTTGCCGGCTTCCCCGGCTCTTGCTGCCTCGACTGCGGCATTTAAAGCGAGAATATTTGTCTGGAATGCAATATCTTCGATATTTTTGATAATGTTTCCTACCTTCTGCGAGTTCAAAGAGATGTCCTCCATTGCCTCTAACATGGCTTCCATCTTCACTTCGCCTTCCCTTACTTCATCTGCAGTTTCACTAACCATCCGACCGGTTTCTTCAATCACAATTGTATTGGCATCAATCTGGTTTGATACATCTTGTAACGTAGAAGAAAGCTCTTCCACACTGGATGCCTGCTCAGTTGCTCCCTGTGCCTGAGACTGCGCTCCGATAGAAACCTGATCCGCTCCGCTTGCCACCTCGTCGGCGGAAATGATAACAGCTTTCAAGGTTTCGGAAATGGTGTCGCGAACCTCTATGAGTCCTTCCTTTACTTTAGCAAATTCTCCTGCATAATCCTGTTCCAGTGTAAATACAAAATTTCCCTGTCCGATCTGTTTTAAAACGTCTGTAATTTCATCGATGTACAGAATGTATGTTTTCAGCCGGGCGGTAATCGTATCAATATCTTTTGCCAGTTCCCCTACTTCATCTCTGGTTCTAATGTCTGTCTCTATGTCCAGTTCACCCTCTGCGATTCTTCCCGCAACTTTAGAAAGCCATTTTATAGATTTGACAAGTTGCCTTGCGAGAAGAATAATAACAGCTGTCAGAATAACAATTCCAAAACCGAAAAATCCAATCGTTAATTTTCTTATATTGATCGTTTCCTGCTGATATTCTTCGTACGGAAGGATTCCCATGACAAGGTAAGACGTTTCTTCCAACGGCTCAATAGAGCATGCATATTTTACATTATCTCTTATGTACTGCATACCTTTGGTTCGGGTATTATTTACAACCGCCTCTTTCGCATTGTCAGAATAATCGATATCTTCAGCATTTTTCATAATCAGACTTTCATTCGGATGATAAAGTACATTATTACTGGAATCGAATACAGTAACATAACCGGTTTTACCGATTTTCACTTGCGATAGTTCTTCAATCATACTAGTCAGTTCAATATCCAGGCCGAGTACTCCGTCAATGCCGTTTCCTAAAGAAACAGGCGTTGCGACTGTCACGATCAACTCCCCTGTAGCAATATCTTCATATGCTCCTGTAACGGCTGTTCCTTTTGCCGCCATCACCGGTTCATACCACGGACGGTCTGATCCTTTGAAATGATCCTTATAAGTACCGTCAGACTATAGGAACATCCCCGCCTTTTCATCATAGATCCAACTGAAAATAATTCCGTCATTTGACGTCTGAATATTCTGTAACATCTTCAGCATGGCGCTGCGGACCTCTTTATCCTCCGGCGCTTCTTCCCATGCAGTCATGTTATCCTTTGTCTCTTTCATAGAAGCGGCATTGTTAACAACTCCCATAAAACGTTGAAAATTCGCATCTACTTGCCTTGCTGTCGAAACTGTTTCATTGGTCAGATTATCGTTCGTTAATCTGGTGACTATATCGGTTACACTTCTATTTAAGAAAAATTCCATGAATACCATAATACAAACTAATGGAATAAGTATTCCTGCAAGAAGTTTAACAAATATACCGATTTTCCGCTTTGAATGTGTGTCTGTTTCTTTCTCTTTTGCTTTTTTCATTTCTCGTACCTGCCTTTCTTTTAACAGATGATGTTCATATGAATTTATTATAGCAAAAAAGTACTATAAAAGAAAGGTATATACCTAATATCGGCATATACCTTTTATCATTTCTTATACTTTTTTATTCTTCCCTTGTTATATTCGTAATCATCCTTTTTCCCTTCCTTTTCTTTCAGCAGTTCCACACAAAAAGCTTTTCTGTAAGGTGCCTCTGCAGGCTGTCTAAAGCTTAATTTTCCGCCATGCATTTCCGCGATTTTCGCCGCAATACTTAATCCGAGTCCGCTTCCCACCTTGCTGTTTCTGGATGCGTCTCCCATTACAAATGGGTCAAACAGATGCTCTGCGATTGAAGCTTCGACTTCCGGTCCGGTATCTGCGATCGAAATTCTCCACTTGTTCTCATATCCGTAAATTTCCTCTAATGCGATCTTTATCTGTGTCCCTTTCGGATTGTGCCTCACCGCATTGGTGAGCAGATTCACAATAACACGCGCAAACTGCACCCGGTCTGCCAACACACTGCATATTTCCTCCGGCATTTTCACCTCCAGTTCCATTTCCGCATTCTCTATATCCGCATACATTTCTGCACTGATCTCTCGTAAAAATTCAGCCAAATTAATCGGTTCCTTTTTGAGTTCAAACCCTTCACTGTCCAACTTTACGTAATCGAAAAGCACCGTGATCAACCGACTGATCTGTAAAGATTTTTTTTGGATTATCTGTAAATATTCTTTTTTCTTTTCCGGTGATTCTACCATTCCATCATTCAATGCCTGTGCATATCCGCTGATTGTAGTGATCGGTGTTTTTAGATCGTGTGCAATATCCGAAAACAGGAGATTTCTCCTTTGTATGAATTCCTCATTTTTTTCTCTGTCATATTCCCGAATCTCTTCTACCTTGCGTACTACGGTCATACTATACAATACCACCCCAACAACATACGGCAGTATATATAAGATCAGTGCCGCAATGACAATAAGAAAAAGAACTCCGTCTATCTTTTCCGGCATCTGCATCAGATTTCCACGCTCCAATCCCTCCAGGATCCTCTGAAGCACAAGTATCACCGGCGCAGGAATAATGACAGTAACTACGGAATATAAGCTTTCTCCCAAAATATAAAATAAAAGCTGCAGCAATACTCCGACACGTTCCGGAACAGATAAATGCTCCGACGCCAGTTCCAAACCAAACATATCCTGAAGTACGGGGAATATTTCCTGTGAAATAAATAAATGGATCAGACTTTCACTCACCAAAATAAAAAGCATAAGAATCAGCAGTCTTGAAATGAAATATTCTTTCAGATTTTCTGTTTTCTTTTCCATTCCCCTCATTCCTTTTCAAACCGATATCCCAATCCGCGGATTGTTTTGATATAATGATTTGCATCATCTGACAGTTTTGCTCTCAGCTTGCTGATACAAACCATGACATTATTATCATCCTCCATATAATCACAATTCCACCCCGTTCGAAATAACTGTTCCTTTGTAAATACCTTTCCGGGGCACTGCAAAAACAACCGCATGATCCTGTATTCTACCGACGTCAACTCAATCAGCTGATCTTCCTTATAAAGTACGCATCCGTCCAGATCCAGTTTCAGATCACGCACCTGCAAAATCGACTGCACCTCTTCCTTATCTCTAACCCCCAAGGTATAAAATCTACGAATATTTGAATTCACTCTTGCAACTGCTTCTAACGGATTCATCGGCTTTGTTAAATAGTCATCGGCACCCAGATCAAGTCCCAAAATCTTATCTGAATCTGCATCTTTTGCCGACATGATCAGCACAGGAATATTATTCTCCCTGCGGAGCTTTTTCAGGACTGCAAATCCATCCATTTCCGGCATCATAACGTCCAGCAAAAGCAGATCGATCCGTTCCGTTTTTAAGATTTCCAAAGTCTCAAGACCGTCTCCGGACTCGAATACCCGATACCCGTCTTTTTCCAGATAGAGCCGGAGCAATTCTCGTATTTCTGCCTCGTCATCTGCAATCAAGATTTGATATTCCATCTTTCTCACCTTCCCTTACGCTTCGATTTCCATTGTGCGAAATAAATCCTCTTCTTTTACCGCTTCATAAAATACCGCACCGATGCTGTTAAAATATGGATATGCATAGAACACTCCTACAAGTCCAAATGATACTGCGCTCAGCAAGATCCATAAAATCAAGGATAAATCCAAAACAAATGCTCTCCATTTATTCCCTTTCATCAGCCGTTTGCTCTCCGCAAACGCCTGCTCCTTTGTCATATTTTCATTTTCTGCCAGCAAATACGGTATCAACGTATATTCATAAGATTTAATAATCCCCGGAATGATCAGCAGCAATAGCCATAAAACCGTATATAAATCTCGAAAGAACATCGCTTTTACCGTATTCTTATAGCCTCTGTCAAACGAATAACAGATTTCTTTCACCTCTGCCTTTTCATTCAGATTCTTATAGAAAAATCTGGCACATCCTACGATCAGAGGATTCACCAAAAATGTACTTACCAACACGGCAATACAGCAGACAACCGATACAAGAAACACAATTGAGACTGTCCCTAGAATTGCTCTGGTATTCTTGCCGTATTCTTCTGTTTGTCTGATTTCTTCTGCCGCCTGAATTACTTCTGTACTGCCATTCTGAAACATTTCTATACTGCTGTCCTGCACTTTCTCTTTCGACCGATTTCCGTCCGCATTAGATGCCGACATTCCTCCTACTCCTGCCAAAAATATAAGAATCGCCGCTACCAGAACAGACTTCCAGTAATTCGCATTGATCCGTGATTTTGCAATCATCTTTATCTTTTTTCTAGACCATTTCTCCATGACAAAACCTCTTTCTTTTTAATAGTTTCTCTACACTCTTTTCTTACATACAGTATAGCAGAAAAGGCTTAAAGCACAATGGGATGAACCTTAATATAAGCTTAATGTATTTTATGCTATTCTTATATTGACTTTTTAAGTTTAAATAAAAACACAGCATTCATAGAATACTCCCTAAGTTCTGCATTCTATAAATACTGTGCTTTTATCTATCTCTCCAACTGATTATAAATCTCCCGCTTCGGCACACCTCTGTCCTTTGCCACCAGCTTCATCGCATCTTTTTTTCCGATTCCCTGAGACAAATAATGTTCCATATGTTCCTCCACACTCATCTCTTCCCAATGCGCCTGTTCTTCCCTTCGCATTTCCTCTCGGCTGCGTCCGGCAATGACCAATACACATTCTCCCTTTGGAACATTTTCTTCATAATAGGCAGCTGCTTCGGCAATCGTTGTACGAAATGCAGTTTCATGTCGTTTCGTCAACTCTCTGCATACCGTAATCCGACGTTCTTCCCCCAAATGCTCTGCAAGTAATTTCAAAGTCTTTACCAAACGATGCGGCGCTTCGTACATTATGATCGTGCGGATTTCATGCTCCAATTCTCGAAGCACTGCCTCCCGCTCTCTTTTATCGGTCGAAAGAAATGCCTCAAATGCAAACCTCCTTGTAGAAAGTCCCGACAACGTCAATGCCGTCACACAGGCCGCTGCCCCCGGCAGTGACGTCACAGGCACATCTGCTTCATAGCACATCTGTACCAGTTCCTCTCCCGGATCTGAGATTCCCGGTGTTCCCGCATCCGTAATAAGAGCAATATTCTGTCCCTCCAAGAGCTTTTCCACCAGTTTTCTGCCCTTTTCATATTTATTAAATTCATGGTAACTGGTCATCGGCGTCTGAATCTCAAAATGATTCAATAACTTAAGACTGTTTCGTGTATCCTCCGCTGCGATCAGATCCACTTCTTTCAGCGTACGGATCACACGAAAGGTCATATCCTCCAGATTTCCGATAGGCGTTGCGCATAAATATAATGTTCCCGTCATATTTTACACTCCTTCGTACATCACGATCGGCGGCTCCACTGTTACTCGTGACTTTCCGCCTTTCAATCCCTCAATCAGAACCATCGTCGGTTCTTTATGTATATAAGGATGAACAAACTGTATCCTCTTTGGTTCAAGCTTGTACTGACACATCCTCGTCATGATCTCTGCCAGACGGAATGGTTTGTGGATCATATAGAATCGTCCTTTACTTTCCTTTAAAAGTCTGGAACTCTCTCGCAAAATATCATCCAACGTACACAAAATCTCGTGACGCGCAATAGTTTTTGCATCCGCCGCATTTTTCAGACCATGTTCATTCAGCATATACGGCGGATTTGTTGTAATCACATCAAAAGAGGCAGTTCCGAATCGCTCCGCCGCCTCTTTAATATCTCCTGTTATAATCTCTACTTTTTCTTCCAATTGATTATACACAACGCTTCTTCTCGCCATATCTGCGCTTTCCGGTTGAATTTCCAATCCGGTAAAATGCTTTCCTTTTGTCTTCGCAGATAATAAAATCGGAATTACACCTGTCCCGGTCCCCAGATCCAAGACCTGCTCCCCCGGCTTTACTCTGGCAAAATCTGTCAGCATAACTGCATCTACCCCAAAACAAAATCGCTCCGGGTTCTGTATAATATAATATCCACTCAACTGAAGGTCATCCAGACGCTCCCCCGGCAGTAATTCTGCTTCTGGTCTTTCTTCTGTTCTTTTCATTCTCTGCATCACTCTTTCTCAAGTGCCGCCAGTCTCTTCATTTCTTCCTTGGACACCTTTGCCTTTTTTCGTCTCGGCTTAAATTTAAGCTCATCCGCCTTATATTCCCGAATCTCTTTCTCATCGTTTTCCAGATTGACGATCACCTTTACCTGCTTACGCAGTACGCTCAATGAATGTACATTTCCCGTCAGCCCGTCCGGTGTTGTAACCATATCTCCTACTGACGGAAGCTGACTGTTTAATTCCTCATATGTTTCTTCTTCATTTGTAAGACAGCACATCAGTCTGCCGCATACTCCTGAAATTTTGCTCGGATTTAACGAAAGATTTTGCTCCTTTGCCATTTTGATCGATACCGCCGCAAACTCAGATAAATAGGTACTGCAGCAAAGCGGGCGTCCGCAAATACCGATACCGCCGCGGATCTTCGTTTCATCCCTGACACCAATCTGTCGAAGTTCGATTCTTGTACGAAAAACTGCCGCCAGATCCTTTACCAGTTCTCTGAAATCAATTCTTCCATCCGCTGTAAAATAGAACAACACCTTATTATTGTCAAAGGTATATTCTGCGTCGATCAATTTCATATCTAAATTATGTTTTCTGATCTTTTCCCGACAGATCCGAAATGCTTCTTTTTCTTTTTCTCTGTTCTTTGCTTCGGTTTTTTCATCCTGCTCCGTCGCCAGCCGAATCACCGATTTCAACGGCTGTATGACGTCTTCCTCATCGACCTCCCTCGGACCGCTTACAACTCGTCCGTACTCCACTCCGCGGGCAGTTTCTACAATTACATAGTCTCCCTGCCGGATTTCAAGATTTCCCGGAGAAAAAAAGTAAATCTTTCCCGCCACGCGAAATCTTACACCTATCACTTTCACCATTCTTCTAGTTCTCCTTTATCGTCAATAAAAGCAATTCCATAGTCAGTTCAAAATTGACGTTTGCCTTTAGTCTTGCCTTTGCCTTTTCCAAACCTTCTAATATATTTTCGATACCTTCATAAGAGCTCTTGCTTGCCCGATCCTTAATATAATGGAGCTGATCGGAAAACACCACTCTATCTACATTTTTTGTAGCTTTATAAATCAATACATCTCGATACCAGATTGCGATCACATCCAGATAATCACTGATTTGCAGCTTATATGCCGTGCATTTCTTTACTGCAGACATCAACTCTTCTACCTGCATATCATCAATATTTCGCAGCAAATGTACAGCCTCTTCCTTAATCTCATTAAAATGCTCAGATGTTGCAAGTGCAATTGCCTTTCCCATATTTCCCTGTGCAAATGCAACACAAACATCTGCCTTATAGTCCGGAATTTCCAACTGCTCCATTAAATATTTTTTAACAAGCTGATCTCTGATATTCCGCAACTTCAACATCACACATCTGGAACGGATTGTCGGAAGAAGTGTTTCCGCATTCTCTGTAAGCAAAATCAAAACCGCATACTCCGGCGGCTCTTCGATCGTTTTCAGAAGAGCGTTTTGTGCTTGCACACTCATCATATCTGCCTCCGGGATAATATAAATCTTATATTTGCTGCTATACGGCTTGATTACAATATCGTTGTTTATCTGCTCACGAATGTCATCGACACTGATCGTCGTAGGTTTCTCATGCGTTACACGAATGATATCCGGCTGATTTCCGCTAAGCGCCTGTCTGCATGACTGACACTTTCCACATGCATCTCCATCCTTATCCCTGTCCTGACACTGTAGACTCATTGCAAACAGATTCGCCAGAAGTTTCTTTCCAACTCCTCTCTCTCCGTTAAAAATATATGCATGTGAAACCGAATCCGAAGTCACTGCATTTCCGATATATTGAATTATATTCTGATGACCTACTACATCTTTAAATCCACTCATTTACTCACCTGCTCCCTCTCTTGGAGTTTCTGTCTTTACAGAAACAGTATATCATATTTTTTTTCGAAGAGATACCCTATTCCCCATTTTTACATTCCTTTGATATACGATGTTATTTCCTGTACACACTGTTCAAAATCCACATTTTCAAAACGTTTCCGAACCCCTGATGCTTTTAAGTTTTCCTCTGAAAAATCTTCCGAGTCTGCAAGAAATCTTCTGCACAGTTCCGTATAATTCGGTTTTACCTGCCGTCTTTCTCTTTCTAACGCACGTAAAAGCCTTTCTCCGTCTTCTACCTCCACATATAGAGGTACAACCACTGTTTCTCCGAAATATTTTTTCATTATCTCATAAGATTCCAGCGTACCAATTACCAGATAATTATCTTTTTCCAGATTGATCTGCCCATCATCTGCCGTAAAATATCTCCAAATTCCACATTTCGTATGATAGGCTCTCTGTTCAATAATAATGCCCTTCGCCTTCATCTCCTGCATAATTTCTTCATTTACAAAATGATACTCCACTCCCTCTCTTTCTCCCTCTCTGATCGGACGGGTTGTATATAGAACAATGTCTTTTAATTCAGGAATTCTTTTTTTGATTTCCTTAAATACAGAATCCTTTCCTGAAGAACTCTTCCCCATAAGATAAAAAATTTTTCCCATTTTCTTTACTTCCTCTATTTTTCTATCAGTACCTCTATCTTATCCTCAAAACGCAGTCCGCTTATATCAAAACCTGTTCTTCGATATAAAAGAAGCATATCCTCTGCTTCTCCTGTAATACGTTCTCCGGGAACAATCAGCGGAATTCCCGGAGGATAAATATACGCATACTCCATTGAAACTCTGTTCTTACACTTCTCTAAAGGAACTACCTCCGATATATGTTCTGAAGTGCTATCTTTTTCTTTGAAATAATCCGTTTCCGCACTTGTATAAACAGCTTCTAATCTTGGAAGCTTCATACATATGATGTTTTCTTCCCGCAGTGCCAATTTTGCATCAATCTCGAATAATGCTTCTCTTAGTCTTCTGTATCCCTCTTCGGTATCACATACACTCGTCATTGCCAATACATACTCTTCAGATGCCATTTCCATTTGCAGATGATAATTTTCAAGCAATTCCTCATACAACATTTTCCCGCTGTATCTGTTACCTGTTTCTTTCCTTATCGTTCCTCTAGCAGAAATAATAATCTTAGAATAATCATACATTTCTGTTTCTTCTATGTGAAGATTTCTTAAATTCCCCAGTTCTTCCCGTAAACTTTGAAGCCTTCTCTCATACACCTCAAAGGCTTCTGTTCCATTTTCTAAAAAACGGATACACTCATCCATACTCGCCATAAGTACATAAGACGGACTGCTTGTCTGGATCATATGCACATATCTGCGAATCCGTTCTCTGTTCACCAGTGTGCCATTCATATGGATCAAGGCCGTCTGTGTCAAAGATGGTAACGTCTTATGCAGACTGTGGATTACCACATCTGCCCCCTGCTGATTGGAATTTTTGGGAAAATACGGATAAAATCCAAAATGTGCTCCATGAGCTTCATCGACGATCAACGGAATTCCAAATTCATGTACAGTCTCAGAAATTGCTTTGACATCCGAAACCACACCGTCATACGTTGGAGAAACGATCACTACCGCACGAATCGTCGTTTTTCCTCCATTCTGCCTTTTGTCTTCTTTTAAGATATTAGAAAGAGCATAAACATCAATCACTCCGTTTAATCCTTTTTCAAAATCATATTGCGGATAAATATATTGCGTTCTCAATTCGTTCATATAAACTGCCGCATAAACAGATTTATGACAATTTCGCGCCACTAAAATCCGTTCTCTCTTACGAGTACACCCCAAAACAGCGCTCAAAATTCCCGACGTACTCCCATTGACAAGATAACAAGTTTCGTCAGCATGGTAAACGCTTGCCGCCCTTTCCTGCGCCGCTTTTAAAACTCCCTTTGCATGATGCAGATCGTCAAAACCTTCGATCTCTGTAATGTCTATTTTATAGGGAAGCATACTCCCCATTTGTCCGATATTTCTCTTATGCCCGGGCATATGAAATCCATAATAATCAGACTGACTGTATCGAGTAAGTGTTTCATACAAATCTATCATTTCCTTCTCCTTTATCTTCCCTATCATAACACGATTTTATCGAAAGAAATAGAACATTTCTGCTAATAGTTAGCTCCAATAATAAAAAACGAGGCGGAATCCTTTCCCCGCCTCATTTCGTATCTTTACTGTAATGCTGTTTTCTTTACTTGCGCCAGTGCCTTTGCCACTGCCGGAATCGAAATTACGATAATCGTAATGATTGCTTCCACTAACAAAAAACTATAATTGTATGCAATAGGGTAAATAGCACTCAAAGACTTTGGAAAATTATCCGGCATATAGTCCATCCAATACAAATATCCGCCTAAAGCATGAAATGCACCGCGGGCAATAACCGCTGCAATATAACCTTTTAAAAGTCCATGCTCTTTTTTTGCAAAAAAGCCCGCAATCCCGAGCACTGCAAATGCCAATATGTAATCACAGCACACCTGGAAGAATGACAATACATACGGTTCCTGAAGAAACTGTAAAATTCCATATGCAAGTCCGCAGAGAATCCCTGTCTGCACACCATACCAGTTGGCGATCAATACAATAAACAGCATACTGCATAAAGTAATACTTCCCCCCCAAGGCATCTCAAACAACTTAATATAAGAAGTTATGAAAGCCAGTGCCAATGCTGCTGCACAGAATACCATTTGTCTTGTCGTCATCTTCTTATGACCACTGTTCTTTCCCGCAAAAACAATTGCCACCGCAAACAAAACAATACCAATTACAATCGTGATCGCATATCCGACTGTTGTCAGACCTCCCTCTGAATTCACCATAAAATCAAACATACCAATCTCCTCCTTTGTTTCCATTTTTCAATGTCCGTTGGTATCTTCGGACATCTTCTGATAAATCTTGATTTGAAAAGACCAAAAAATACACATTTCTCTCAGAAGTTTCTATTACATAAAACCACTGTTTCCTATATAATAAAAAATGCTGTGACAACACCCACAGGTACTATCACAGCATAAACATCTACTGAGGTTATTTTCCTACGTTGGCATTATCCAAATCAGGTTATGGGTCTAAGCGATACAGCTTACTCTCAGCCTGCTTCCACAAGCTCCCCTTTTTCAATTACAATATTCATTGTAACACAAATTTTATACAACGCAAGAGCTTTTTTTCTGCTTTCCAAAACTCTCTCTAAAACATTACCTCTTTATAATGTGCCCCTTTAAAAAATAGTTTCATCTTATTTGAAGTAAAAGTGGCAGAAACCCTTGTAAACACTAGGTCTCCACCACTTCTTCATCCTGAGCGTGCGGGGATTCGAACCCCGGACAACTTGATTAAAAGTCA
>CAUWKK010000045.1:0-17782 GCA_963559385.1 uncultured Schaedlerella sp. | reverse complement strand
GCATGTGTCTTTTACATGCCTACGTGCGATACAAGGGGAGGGGACTTTGAAAGCCCCCTCCCTATTTTGATTCCCGCTTAGACAGTCATAACCTCTTTTGTCTTCGCTTCCACTGTCTTATCTACTTCCTTAATATACTTGTCTGTCATCTTCTGCAACTGATCTTCCAAATCCTTAATTCCGTCTTCGGAAATCTCCCCGCCTTTCAGCTTCTTAAATGCATCATTTCCGTCACGACGGATATTGCGGATCGCAACCTTTGCCGCTTCTCCTTTTTTCTTCACATCCTTTGCCAGTTCTTTTCTCCGTTCCTCTGTCAATTCCGGGAAAATCAAGCGTACAGTAGAACCGTCGTTTGTCGGGTTAATTCCCAGATCAGACACCAGAATCGCTTTTTCAATCGCCTTCAGCATGCTCTTCTCCCACGGCGCAATCTGGATCATACGTGCCTCCGGAACCGATACGTTTGCCACCTGCTGGATCGGCGTTGGTGTTCCGTAATAATCGACTACGATCTTGTCCAAAACATGTGGGTTTGCACGACCTGCACGAATCGCTCCCAATTCTCCGTTCAGGCTGTGCATTGTCTTTGTCATTTTCTCGTCATATACTTTTAACTTCTCATCCATTCTATTGTCCTCCTTTATACGATCACTTCTAAATTAATCATTATTAATTGAAACAAACAACTATACAGTCACCTTTGTTCCGGTAAATTTACCACTCATCGTCTCCACAATACTATTTTCTTCATTTAACCCGAATACCAACATCGGCATCTTATTCTCCATACAGAGAATTGATGCGGTCAGATCGACTGCAGCCAGTTTCCGGTCGATTACCTCTTGAATCGAAATCTCGTCATATTTCTTTGCTTCCTGATTTACTTTCGGGTCGCTGTCATAAATACCGTCTATTGCTTTTGCCAGAAGCATCGCATCTGCTTCAATCTCAATCGCACGAAGAACAGCGCCTGTATCTGTTGAGAAATACGGATGTCCGGTCCCTCCCGCAAAGAAAATCACCTTTTTTTCTTCCAACGCAGCCACCGCCGCATCCTTTGAAAATAATGTAGTAAATGCTCCACATGTAAATGGTGTGAAGATCTCTGTTTTCATCCCCACATGTCTGAATATATCAGAAACATAAATGCAGTTCATTACTGTTGCAAGCATTCCGATCTGATCTGCCTTTGTACGGTCAATCGTCTCGCTGGTGCGTCCTCTCCAGAAATTACCTCCGCCGGTTACGATCGCCACCTGAATCCCGTCATCTACAAGCTGTTTCACCTGTTTTGCCACACCGATGCATGTAGCTTCGTCAAATCCTGTTTTCTTATCTCCGGCAAGAGCCTCTCCGCTTAACTTCAGCAATACTCTTTTCATATAGTTTTGTTCCTCCGTCTGTTGTCTCTGTTATACATGTTAAAAACTGTACAATCTAAAATGAAGTATAACATAACTTTTCCATTTTGTCATGTACATATCCTGCATCTCTCTCATCGGTCATCGTTGTCAGCACATCACCTGCCATAAGGCAAGTTTTCCCTTTCGGGATCATTTCCTTTCCATTTCGTTCCAACGCTACCAAAAGGCAATTGTCCGGCCATGTGATCTCCTGTACACTGCGCCCTTCCAACACAGAATCAGCCATGATCACAAAGGTACTCAACACCTTCTGCTGTCCTGCTTCCTGCCCGGATACTCCGCTTTTTCTCTGTTTCTTCAAAATCCGCTCTAAAAGACTTTCATAGATCGGATCCGACTGCAAAAGTGTTGCCACTATATATGCCGTAACCGATACGATACTCAACGAAAGCATCTGACTGACCGAGCCTGACATTTCGAAAAGAAGAATAATACCTGTAATCGGCGCCCTTACAATAGCCGTAAAAAAACCTGCCATTGCAAGAAGAACAAAATTATTGACGTATACTTCCGGCAGTCCGAAAAAAGCTGCTCCTGTCATAGCAAAAATCCCGCCGATCAGTGCTCCCAGAATCAGAAGCGGAAAGAAAATCCCGCCCGGTGCACCAGAGCCGAAGCTAACCGCTGAAAACAAAAATTTCACGACCAGTGTCACTGCCGCCACTTTCAAAAGCATTTCCCCGCCCGTCAGAGCTTCGATCAAATGATGCCCACTTCCAAGTACCGACGGCATCACAAGTCCCAAAACTCCTGCAGTCAAAAATGCGATCAGAATTCTCCCTGTTTCATTCAGCCCCTTTGGTTTCTTATATAAATCTTGCGCTTTTAACATTGCCCGGTTATAAAAAACACCTGCAGCGCCGACAACGATCCCAAGCACGATCAAAAGCCAGTAATACTTCTGGGGCAGAAATTGTTCCAGCTGAAACTGAAATACCGGCTCCAGTCCGATCAGACCGGAGGCAATAAAATCCGCCGTCACAGATGCCGTCATTACAGAAATCAGAATAGATACTGAAAACCCTTTGTGGATTTCCTCAACGGCAAATATCACTCCCGCAAGCGGCGCATGAAAAGCTGCCGCCAGTCCTGCGCTTGCCCCGCAGGTCATCAGATACCTCTCTTCTGTTTTGCCCCTGTCCAACATCTGCGAAATGCCTTTTCCCGCCATTGCACCAAGTTGGATTGACGGGCCTTCCCGCCCCAAGGAGAGTCCACCCAGAATGCACAAAAACCCTCCGAAGAACTTCGCCGGAAGAACCCGTTTC
Source organism: uncultured Schaedlerella sp. (assembly GCA_963559385.1). GTDB lineage: Bacteria > Bacillota > Clostridia > Lachnospirales > Lachnospiraceae > Schaedlerella. The sequence goes on along the minus strand of CAUWKK010000045.1, from coordinate 15,087 downwards.
CAGTTCTGTGTCAATTTGCCGGTCACTTCCCCTTCCACTTGCGGAATCCCGCTTCCCGAAATCATCGGTTCTGCCTTTATCAGTTTACCGACAATAAGTGCCAATACTGCGAGAACCACAAACCACCCCAGAATCGCCAAAGGTCTTCCCTTGATATATTCCAAAATCCGCTCCAGCCATTCCCCCGCAAATCCAAGCGCCACCCGGTAGAGCAGAACGATCAGTCCACCGATGATTCCGACAAGAAGTCCCTCACCGATCAGAATAACCGGAAATTGCCTTGCCCGCTTAATTGTGTAAGATATATCCTTTTTCATTTTCCATTCCTCTCATTTCGCTCTTTCCCCATTCTTATGGTTATTATAGCCTTTCCAAGCCCTTCTCACAAGACAAAAGCACCTATTTTCACATCCACGATCCAAATATGTTCTCCTCCTGTTGCTTGTATTTTCTTAATTTGCTATAATAGATTTATTGACATTTTCCTACGATTGTTTTATTATAGTTATGTTTTCGCACTTTAAATCAATAAAGTATCTATACTGAATATTACAAACAAGGATACAAGGGAGGGTTTAAGATTTATGATTATTGTATTAAAACCGCGTACCAGCGAGGAAAATATCAATCGTGTAGAAAATATGATCAAACGTCACGGACTTGACACACACACTGTCCGCGGAGCTGAAATGACGATCATCGGATGTATCGGAGATACAACTTCCGTTGATTCCAGACTGTTTGAAGTAGACGCTTCGGTAGATCGTGTCATGCATGTACAAGAACCGTATAAGTTGGCCAATCGCGCATTTCACCCGGAAGATTCTGTTATTGACGTTTCCGGCGTCAAGATTGGCAGCGGACATCTGGCTCTGATCGCCGGTCCCTGCTCTGTCGAATCCTACGAACAGGTTCTGGAAATCGCAAAAGCGGCCAAGTCTTCCGGTGCTAACATGCTTCGCGGCGGCGCTTTCAAGCCAAGAACCAGTCCATATTCTTTCCAGGGACTCGGTCTAGAAGGACTGGATATTTTATGTGCCGTTAAAGAAGAAACCGGTCTTCCGATCGTAACAGAGTTAATGTCTGCTGATTATTTGGATGTGTTTAACGAGAAGGTAGACTTGATCCAAATCGGCGCCAGAAATATGCAGAATTTTGATCTGCTCAAACAGCTCGGAAAAATTAACCGTCCGATCCTGTTGAAGCGCGGGTTAAACGCAACCTATGAGGAATGGATCATGTCTGCCGAATATATCATGGCAGCCGGAAATGAAAATGTCATTCTCTGTGAACGGGGAATCCGTACCTTTGAAACCTATACAAGAAATACGCTCGATCTGCAAAGCATTCCGGTTCTTAACAAAAAAACTCATCTCCCGGTCATCATCGACCCAAGTCATGCCGGTGGAAAATGGTGGCTTGTAGAACCTATGGCAAAGGCATCGATCGCAGCCGGAGCAGACGGTCTGATGATAGAGGTGCATAACAATCCCGAATGTGCTCTTTGCGACGGCGCCCAATCCTTAAAACCGGAAAAATATGATGAATTGCTGCGTCAGATTCGTCTGATCGCCGAAGTTGTAGGAAAGAAACTATAACTCAAAGCAGTCCACAGGACTGTTTCATCACACGCACGACAACATAAAATAAGGACAATAGAAACTTTGCATTTTCTATTGTCCTTATTTCAAATTTTATTTATGGAGATTAAAATTATGAATTTAACAGTATGCTTAGGAACCAACAGCTACCCTATTTATATTGAAAACGGAATTCTTGCAGATGCCGGAGCTTATGTCTCCAATGTCTTTTCCGGAAAGAAAATTTTCATCATTTCAGACGATCATGTATTTCCTCTCTATGGTGAAAAATTAATTGCAGCATTAAAAAAATGGGAATGTCATTCTCTGATACTGCCTCACGGTGAGCCAACGAAAAATTTCCAATCGCTCCCCAAGATCTACGAAGCAATGCTAAATGCCAACATATCCAGAAGTGATCTGGTAATCGCACTGGGCGGCGGCGTCATCGGCGACCTTGTCGGTTTCGCAGCCTCCAGCTACCTGCGCGGAATCAGTCTGGTACAGATTCCTACCTCTCTGCTGGCACAGGTAGATTCCTCCGTAGGCGGCAAGGTTGCCGTCGATCTTCCACAGGGAAAAAATCTGGTAGGAGCGTTTTATCATCCAAAGCTGGTCTTGATCGACCCGGATACGCTGAACACACTCCCTCCACGGTATATCACAGACGGTATGGGTGAGGTTATCAAATACGGCTGTATCAAGGATGCCGCATTGTTTGATATATTAAAAAGCAGAAATTCTTTTGAAGATTTAAAAGATATTTTATCGAAAATTATTTACACCTGCGTCAACATCAAGCGAGGCGTTGTGGAAGCAGATCCATTTGACACCGGTGAACGAATGCTGTTAAATTTCGGTCATACACTGGCACACACCATTGAGCAGTATTATCACTATGAACGAGAAAGCCATGGAGAAGCCGTTGCAATCGGCATGTATCAGATCACAAAACTTTCAGAACAGTACGGGTTCACCGCACCGGGAACAGCAGATACGCTCAAAAAGGTTCTTCTCACCTATGGTCTTCCCTACGAATGCAGACTTCCGATCACGGACTTACTGGGAGCAATCAGACTGGACAAAAAAAATCTGAACAACGTCCTGAATGTAATCCTCCTGCACAAAATCGGAAGCAGCTATATACATCAGACAGATGCTCAGTTCTTTGAAAACGCAGAAATCGTCTGAGAAACTTTAAAATTTCTTTGTCATCACAAGTGCAAAAGGCGGTAAATGAGAGATTCTCTCACTTCACCGCCTTTCTGGTTCTACGGCACAAAAAATCTTCCGTTTTATCCGATTAGTCCATAATGCCTCATGGCATATGCGATGCCGTCCTCTTCTACTTCCTTTGTCACAAACTCTGTATACGGCTCCAGACCTTTCGCATGCTCTCCCATTGCAATCGTATGCTCTGCATATTCAAACATAGACAGATCATTCATACTGTCACCGAACACATATGCCTGTCTCTTTGACATTCCAAACTTTTTCAAAATAAATTCGCATGCCGTTGCTTTGGAAAATTCTTTTTGAATCACTTCGTATGTATCATTTCCTCTTTCAATCACTTCCATATCTGACTTAAAAAATTGAAAAAGCGTTTTCTTATCACTGTTCTCATCCGCATAAAGAAATAATTTATCATAAGGGCACGTTCCGCTTTCAATGTACTGTTTCTTCCCAAGCCCCAATTCTCCAAACGCTCTTCTTGCATACTCCAACTGCGAAAATCGTGACCGCTGCTTTGGAAAGAACACATCTTCTGCCCATTCCAACACAACATCAAATCCGCACTCTATAACTTTATCCAAAATTTCTTTTCCCCGATTCGGGGCTATATGACTTTCCAACAGCACATCTCCCCGATATACGAGATAGCAGCCACAACCACACAGATAGCCGTCAAAATCAAATGCCTGCAGTTCCCTTGGCAGTGCACAGATCGTCCTCCCGGTATTAATAAACAAAAGATGTCCGTTCTCCTGTGCCTGTTTCATCGCCTCCAGAGCGCTCTGTGGGATGATATGCGTCTTGTCGCTTAATATCGTACCGTCTATATCAAAAAACAATGCTGATTTTTCCATTCTTTCTCTCCTTGTAATCATCAACCGGATCTTTTTTCTTTCAAACAGACTTACTTTATCATGTTCCCCATGCGAATTCAATCCCTATTCTCTGTGGTCTCAAACATCGCTTAGAATGTTCCCCGCTTTCCCTGCATATATTAAAACAAAAACCTTGGTGCATTATGAAATTATCCCATACCGGAAAACTAATCTTTCACACACTGCTTCTTTTCCTTTGTGCATTTCTGCTCGGAAATTTTGCCGCACAGCTCAAAACATATTTTTTCCCGAAAAACACTTCCCACCTCCCGGAGGCAGTTATGACAGCCGCCGAAGGAAACTGGGGTTTAAGCTTCCAACAGGACGGAGAGCCCCCGATCGCCAATGCTTCTTATGAGGAACTGGCAAAATATAATGCATATTACGCCGAAAATACAAAAGAAAAAGTACTCTATCTCACCTTTGATGCAGGATTCGAAAACGGCAATACCGCAGCCATTCTGGATGCCTTAAAAAAACATAACGTATCGGCTGCCTTTTTTGTTGTGGGAACTTATATCAAAGATAATCCTGATTTAATCCGGCGAATGAAAGCCGAAGGACACACTGTGTGCAATCATACATATCACCACCCGGATATGTCTCAGATTGCCACAAAAGAAACTTTTGAAAAAGAACTAAAGGAGGTAGAAATTCAATATCAAGAGGTTACCGGCGAAGAAATGACAAAATTTTATCGGCCTCCTCAGGGAAAATACAGTGAATCCAATTTGCAAATGGCAAAAGAAATGGGATATCAGACGTTTTTCTGGAGCCTTGCTTACGTGGACTGGTACGAAAACGACCAGCCCACCAAAGACGAAGCATTTCAAAAACTGCTTGGCAGAGTCCACCCGGGCGCCATTATCTTACTCCACAGCACCTCGAAGACCAATGCCGAAATTCTAGATGAGCTTTTAACCAAATGGAAAGATATGGGATATACATTTAATCCTCTGTCTCACTTAGTTTCTCAAGCTCAAACAGCTTCTTCATATCATGCTTCATAATATAAAAATACATTACAATCAGTAAAAGCGCCGCACATACCCAAGCCACCGGGCTTGCCATACAAACGCCGATATAGCTCTTCTGTCCTGCCGCGGCAAGTGCCACCACACCTCTTCCGATCAGCTCTGCAATTCCCGCTGTCATCGGAAGCAGACCGTATCCCATTCCCTGTATTCCATTTCGATACAAATTCACTACTGCCAGAGGAATAAAGAAAATACCGACACATTTCAAATAAATGTCCACAGCTCCCATAATTTCTTCCACATTGCCGGAAACAAAGAGATAAGTCATATATTTTCCGACAAACATGATCAGTATTCCGGTCACAACGGCATAAACAAAAGACATAATCGTTGCCGACCGGAATCCTTTTCTTATTCTTGAAACCTTACCCGCGCCCACATTCTGGGCAGAATACGTGGCAAGTGTGGTTCCTAACGCCACAAATGCCTGTGTCACCACCTGTTCGATCTTGGATGCCGCCGTGAATGCAGCCACCAGTGTAGATCCCAGCATATTGAGCGCCGTCTGCACCATCATCGTTCCGATTGCCGTAATAGAATACTGTAAAGCCATCGGGAACCCGACTGCAAGCTGCAATCTCAGCAAATGCCCTCTCGGACGCCAGTCCTCTTTTTCCATTTTTAATATCGGAACCTTTTTAATAATATATATCAGACATAAAATCCCGGAGGTTCCCTGTGAGATAACAGTTGCATATGCCGCTCCTGCTGCCCCTTGATGAAAAACGATGATAAATACCAAATCAAGTATAATATTCAGTAATGCCGACAAAATCAGAAAATATAGCGGCACTTTACTGTTTCCCAAGGCTCTCAGAATACTCGCCAGCAGATTATACAGCATTTGCGCTGCAATCCCCGCACAAATGATCATAATATACTTATAAGCATCTTCAAAAATATCCACCGGCGTCTGCATAAATTGAAGCAGCGGCTTCATAAACAGCATACTGATAACCGTCAAAACTGCCGATACCGAAACACTTAGAATGACCGCTCCTCCGACCGTCTGACGCATGGCCTTCATGTCCCCCGCGCCAAATTTCTGTGCCGTCAGCACCGTAAAACCTGCAGTCATTCCGAGAACAAAGCCCAATATCAAAAACATGATCGTTCCCGTACTTCCGACTGCTGCCAGTGCTTTTGTACCTACAAACTTACCGACAATGACCGTATCCACCATATTGTAAAACTGTTGAAATACATTCCCCAGAAAAATCGGGAATGTAAAGTTCAAAATAATCTTCCCCGGATTTCCGGTTGTCATATCTTTTTGCAATGTTTTCATAGTGCCCCCTCCATTCTTCTTATTTTTAACACATAGTCCTCATTATACGTAAAAAATATTTCAAGTGCAATATAAAAAACAACAAATTTTCCCACGAAATTATCACAATTGTATAAGCCTTGATATGGCATTAAAAATTACACTAAGAGACACCTGAATTGGTGTCTTTTGTTAAAAAGCAGTCAATCATAAAGACTAACTGCTTTGTGTATATGGATATGAAATTGTAAACCGGAAGCTGTTTATTTTTTCTTTTTAAGTTTTGGCGCTGGTAGTTCATCATACATTACATTAAACAACCCAGTCAGAAAATCTTTATTATCAACTTCTTCGACTAATAACATTTCTTTCGCATTTTCGTATGGTATTTCATAGATAACTGTCGGCATATAAGAAATTGCAGACTTTGTTGGTTTTACAAGTAACCTATCATCATATATACCGCCAACGATTTTTCCACTATAATAGATAATAAATTCTCCCATCATTGCCCGATATGTTATTTCTTGTAATTCTGATAATTGTTCTAAAACAAATTGTAAATACTCTTTACTTGAAGCCATTTCCAAGCCTCCAATCTTGAATTTTATTATTCCAATGCTTTCTTTAAGACCAAAACAATCTCTATAATTCGTCCTGTTCTACTCACCATTTACACTTTTCCCAATTCCCATTTTGAAACAGTCTGTCTGGTAACATACTTTATCTTCCTCTTGATTCCCCACCACATAAAAGAATCAGAAAGATAGTTGCTGATGTATCTAATCAATATGGTTTCCATGTAAAATCTGTATTCTTTTTCATCATCGAAAAACAGCTTCTCTAAAATAAGAAAGAAGCTGTTTCTATGTATATCTTTCAATATTTATTTCCGGCAACGATTCTTGAACTCTTCTACAATTTCTATCATTTCCTCAGACGGATTCGAAATCACCGCAGAATGAAAAATCTTGCATGGGGCATCTCGCTCCACACTCTCAACCGCCGCCTTAACTGCCGAAACACTTCCGCTTATAAACACAAGCGCATGTCCTCCGCACTTTGTATCCTTTGTTTCATATATCACATCTGCCGCTTTTAGCATCCGGTCTGTTACCAGCACTGCATTGGCATCTCCAAGAACCTCTACCAGTCCAAACGCACCATATTTCATATTCATGTTCCTCCGCTTTTCTTTGTCACTCCGGTCAGTCTCCGTCTGCTATTTCTGAATCGTCATTGCCAACGCCGTCTCCGTATCCTCTGAAGGCGATGCGATCACTGTATGAGAAACAATCTTGGAAATCGGCGCAGCCGCATCCAATGCCGCTTCCATCGCCGCTTTCACATCCGACACTCTTCCGCGCATTTTCACACACGCCCCCGCTGAAAGTCGATTCCTCTCAACTCCCTGAATCTTCACCGCAGCCGCTTTCGCCGCTGCATCCAAAGCTACAAAACAAGCACACTCACTATCCAGTTCAAATATACCTACTGCCATTCCTTCGTATTTTTCGGTCATCGTAACCTCCTGTCCGTATCTCGCCGTATTTTCCGGTCATACACGGATTCTTATTTTTTCATATATGCTCTATTATAAATGGGATCATATCAGATTTCAATATCTATTCAATACATCGATACTGTTCCGACAAACATCCCGAATACCAGAAACGGTCCCAACGGAAAGCGGGTCTTTTTATCATACCCTTTCCATAACAAAAGCACTGCCCAAATCCCGGCTCCGCCTATCGCAAACACCGAGGATTTGAGCATCACCCGCCACCCAAGAAAAAAACCGCAGGCGGCGGTGAACTTAATATCCCCGCCTCCAAAGCTCCCTTTAAAAAACAGAGCCAGCAAAAACATCGGTATACTGATCACAACACTTCCGAGAATATGCTCCCCCCATGCCATATCCTGTATGAACAATTCTTTCAAAACTGTGATAAAAACGATTGCCACACAGCATGGATTCGGAATCCGACATTCCCTCCAGTCCTTCACCGCTGACACCACGGCGATCAACCAAAATAAACATACTATGCTATGCATTTACATTTCCAAACTGCGATTCACGGTCAAATCCCCACTGACCTATATTTCCACCTGTCCGTAATATGCGTCCGCGCCATGTTTTCTATAATAATGCTTGTCCTGCAATTCCTGCGGCGCAGGAGCACTCTGCGGATTCAGCATCTCACACCGGGCTGCCATTTTTGCAACCTCTTCTAGTACAACTGCATTGTGAACCGCTTCTTTTGCATCCTTGCCCCAGGTAAACGGTCCGTGATTCTTACACAATACCGCCGGTATCGCCATATAATCCTTCTTCATTCTCTCAAATTCATCCGCGATCAGGATGCCTGTATTCTTCTCGTATGCCTCTTCGATTTCTTCTTTTGTCAAATTACGCACACACGGAACCTCCCCGTAAATATAATCTGCATGTGTCGTTCCGTAACAGGGAATTTCTCTTCCCGCCTGCGCCCAGCTTGTTGCCCAAGCAGAATGTGTATGTACGATTCCTCCGATTTCAGGAAAGCGGCGATACAAAACCATATGAGTCGCTGTATCAGAAGATGGATTGTATGTTCCCTCTACTCTATTTCCGTCCAAATCCACAACAACCATATCCTCCGGCGCCAGCTTCTCATAATCCACTCCACTTGGTTTGATTACAAACAAACCTTTCTCACGATCAATACCGCTCACATTCCCCCACGTAAACGTAACCAGTCCATGCTTCGGCAAAAGCATATTCGCCTCATATACCTGCTTTTTCAATGCTTCCAACATCTTAATTTCCTCTTCTGTTCTCTTTCTATTTTATATTGCATACAATTAATTTTATATGTTTATAAGGATTCTGTCGCCGCTCTTTCAATTGCCAGACCTGCCATATATGTTTCCATAAATTTTTCAAATCCTGCAACATCGGAAGCAATCGGTTCCATACCATCTCCTTCTTCGCCTCCAAATACCTTCTGCGCCAGATATTCCGTCAGACTTTCATCGTCCGCTCTGTTCTTCATATAGGACGCAAGCAGCGCAATTCCCCATGCTCCGCCTTCGCCTGCCGTAGACATGATATATACAGGAGTATCAATTGCCGCCGCCAGGATTCTCTGTCCGACACCTTTTGTCTTAAATAAGCCTCCATGCCCAAGCATCTTATCCAATTCCACTTTTTCTATCTTTGTCAAAATATCCATTCCTGTCTTCAATGCACCGAGAGAGGTGTACAAGTGCACACGCATAAAATTCGCCAAAGTAAACCGGCTGTCCGGTCTGCGTACAAACAGCGGCCTTCCCTCCTCAAACCCTGTAATATGCTCTCCCGAAAAATAATTGTAAGCAAGCAGCCCTCCGCAGTCTGCATCCCCTTCCAGAGCCTTATTATACAGCGTTCCAAAAAGCGTATTCATATCTACCCTTGTACCAAATGCCTCCAGGCATTCCTGAAACAATCCTGCCCACGCATTCAGATCGGAGGTACAGTTATTGCAGTGTACCATTGCCACCGGATCTCCTGCCGGAGTTGTTACCATATCAATCTCTTCATACGGCTTCGTCAGCGGTCGTTCCAATACGGCCATTGCAAATACACTCGTTCCGGCAGATACATTTCCGGTACGGACAGCAACGCTGTTAGTAGCGACCATTCCGGTTCCCGCATCGCCCTCCGGAGGGCATACCGGAATCCCCGGCTGTAAATCCCCCTCCGGATCTAGCAGCTTTGCCCCCTTTTCTGTCAGCATACCTGCATTCTGTCCCGCTGTCATAACCTTCGGCAAAACCTCTTCCAATTTCCATGAAACGCCTTTTTCCGCTGTCAGCTTATCAAACTGCAGAAGCATTTTCGCATCCCACGTATGTTTCAAAGAATCGATTGGAAACATCCCTGCCGCCTCGCCGATTCCCATCACCTTTTTCCCTGTCATCTGCCAGTGAATATATCCCGCCAATGTGGTAATAAAATCCACATCCTTTACATGCTCTTCGCCATTCAAAACAGCCTGATACAAATGCGCCGCACTCCAGCGCTGCGGAATGTGGAATCGGAATATCTCAGATAATTTTTCGGAAGCCTCCCCAGTAATCGTATTTCGCCATGTACGGAATTCTGCAAGCTGCTTCCCCTCCTTATCAAAAGGAAGATAGCCGTGCATCATACCGCTGAATCCGATCGCCCCGAATGTCGTGAGGGTTATATCATATTTTTCTTTTACCTTTCTTTTCAAATCCACATAACAATTCTGAAGCCCCGTCCAAATATCCTCCATGGTGTAGGTCCATATACCATTCGTCAAACGATTCTCCCATTCATGACTGCCCGATGCGATCGTCTGATAATTTTCATCGATCAGCACCGCTTTGATCCTTGTTGAACCAAACTCGATTCCGAGCGCAGTTCCCGCATTCTTAATTGATCCTGCTGCTTTTGTGTTGTTCACAATCGATTCCTCCTTTATGTGCTTTCTTCTGAATTTCCTGACACTCAAAATTCTTTAAAATTTAATCGTCTGAATCTGATTCTTCTCAATCTTATGCCGCTTCACATATCCGGTCAGCATCATGGTAAGAGCTCCGTCTCCCGTTACGTTGCAGGCTGTTCCAAAGCTATCCTGTAAAGCAAAGATCGTCAGCATCAGTGCCGTTCCTGTCTCATCAAATCCAAGCACTCCGGTGATCAAACCAAGCGATGCCATAACCGTACCTCCCGGTACTCCCGGAGCACCAATCGCAAAAACTCCCAACAGCAGACAGAACAGAACCATGGATCCCAGCGAAGGAATCGTGCCGTACAAAATCTTAGATACTGTCATAACAAAAAACACTTCTGTCAACACAGAACCGCACAAATGAATATTTGCGAACAACGGAATCCCAAAATCCACCATATCATCCCGAAGCGTCGGCTCCGACTTCTTTGCACAGCGAAGTGCAACCGCCAGTGTTGCTGCTGAAGACATCGTTCCTACTGCCGTAATATAGGCCGGACCGTAATTCCGGATCACATTCATCGGATTGCTTCCTGAATACACACCACCAAGCAGATAAAGCACTGCAAGCCAGATAAAGTGTCCGACCATAACAATCAAAACTACCTGAATAAATACCGGAAGCTGTTTTGTGATCGTTCCCTCATATGAAAGGCTGCAGAATGTTAAGGCAATAAAAATCGGAAGAACCGGAATTACAATTCGTTTTACAACCTCCAGCACAATCCCCTGAAATTCATCTAAAATTCCGGTAATCGCACGAGCCTTCGTCCATGTAGCTGCCAGACCGATCAATATCGAAAATACCAGTGCGCTCATAACAGACATGATCTGAGGGATATCGAGCCGGAATACTACCTCCGGCAGTTCTTTCAATCCCTCTACCTCCGACACAATTGACAAATGCGGAATCAAGCCATATCCAGCCGCCATAGAGATTAGCGCCGCCGACACCGAAGATACATAGGCAAGCACAACTACCACCCCCAATATCCTCGATGCATTATTTCCGAGCTTGGTAATCGACGGTGCAATAAATCCGATAATAATTAACGGTACGCAGAAATTAATAAACTGTCCCAGTACATACTTGAATGTTACAACAACATTCATAACCGCCTCATTCGCCACCTGTCCAACCAAAATACCGGCGATAACGCCTAGCAAGAGACGAAAAGGCAGACTGTTCCATATTTTTTTCATAGCATGATCCTCTCTTTCTTTTACTCTATACTATGCACCTTATTATACCAAATTTCCTATTTCTTTCTACTACTTTTTCTTCAATTTGTATTTTCCCTCTCAGACCGATTCTTCAATCCATATTTTATTGCTGCTTTTCGCTATGGCTGCTTTATGCTTATAGATATAAACTTTACCGGAAGTGTATTAATCAACATGCCAATAAGACTGCATCCCCGACAAATATGTTTTAGCATCTTTTGGCATTTGTGTTAATGCATGATAGGCATTTATATAATCTCCAAGGCTAAATAAGCGCCCTGCTTTCAGCTCGGTCGATCCAAATTTTACTTCTCCAATAATTTCAAAAAACGCTTATCATTCATCTGCTCATTGGTGATATAATTTCCCTCTAAAAATAGTGCATATGTTGTGATTGGTGTCGGAGCGTTTTGTGCTTCCTCTTTACTCTGTAAGTAAATTGATTTAGCAGGTATATATTCAATAAAGCACTTCCCTCTTTCTATACTTTTGAGAAAAACTAAACCTTCTTCAAATCGTTCTGACATATATTTCTGTATTTCATCAGAAGTCAATTTTCTTATCTGAGTATTTGCATACTCTCTATATTCTTCAATCATAAAAATAGGCTTCATATCTTTGCAAGTTTTTCCTTTGTTCTTTTTTAGATATAACAACAAGTCCTCGCTGTTTGTTGAAACTTCAAATCTTCGTTTTACTGGAATTTTATTTATTAGATGCAATTGATTTTCCGATAACATAAGCTCCTACTATCATTTCTGCAACTGAAATACCTAAAAGCAATCCTGATATAAACTCTCTTATATCAGAACCTCCAATAGTATGAGAAAGAGCTTGAATAGCGATACCCATCAAAATCAATAAAATACCCTATAATATTCCTTTCTGCGTTTCTAATATAGGCAGTGTTGCAACTTTTAAAATTCCTATATCTGCTGATATATTATCTCCTATTGATGCAAGCACAACATACGCAATAATCCATGCTACCGCAAACCCAATCTCGCTCTTTTCATATAATTTTTTAATTATCTCTCGTAATCTCCCAATTATGCTTTTTCTAAACAAATTTCATGTATTGCCTTGAATATCGACACTTTATATCCGTAAATTAAGCGTGCGTAAAATTCCGATTTGTTTATTTCTTCCATTCTCTCACATTTCCTAGTCTTTAGCATTACTTTTCTGTACAAAAAATTACAGCCATGCTTCGAAAACCCTGGCTGTTGGTGTAAAATATAAGTATGCCCCCTATATTATTACACAAGAATTATACTTTGAATGGGGAAGGATATCAACTAAAGCTTGAGCAGAATGTTGGAATACAGCCCACCGTCCTGCATACTTTCCAACAGCACGATAGAGTCATCGTCAAAATAGTTTTCTTTGAGTTTGAGGATAAACCTGTCAGACTGCCTTTGACACCCTCGACCACCGGGGTGTTTCTATGTAAAAAAGACACGCTTTCCTTTATCGAAAACGTGCCTTTTTCAGTGCCCTCGGGTTTTCAAGGGCTTATCAAGGATCTTTATAAGTTGATCAAAATGGGATTAGTTGCCCATCTGTTTTACTGCTTCTGAATTACATTCCTGCCTGTGCAGCTACCTCTGCTGCAAAGTCATCCTGTTTCTTCTCAAGACCTTCTCCTGTTTCGAAACGAACAAATTTCTTAACTGTTACATTAGCATTGTTCTCTTTTGCTACTTTCTCTACATATTTTGCTACAGAGTAATCGCTGTCTTGAACATATACCTGATCAAGCAGGCAGATTTCTTTCATTTCTTTGTTCAGACGTCCGATGATCATCTTCTCGATGATGTTGTCCGGTTTCTCCGGATTTTCTTTCTTAGCCTGAGCCAGAAGAATTTCTTTCTCATGCTCAAGGAATGACTGATCTACTTCCTCACGTGAAACATACTTCGGAGACATCGCTGCTACCTGCATAGCTACATTCTTCAGACAGGTTTTGATCTCATCGTTTACAACATCTGTATCCGCTTCAACCAGAACACCGATCCGACCGCCGCCATGGATATAAGATACTACACATCCGTCTGTAACAACTTTCTCAAATCTTCTGATGCTCAGGTTTTCTCCGATTACTGCAATCTTTTCTACCAAAGCGTCTTTTACTGTCTTGCTTGTATCTCCCGCCCAAGCTTCAGCCATGAATGCATCCATATCTGCTGCATCGGAAGCCACTGCCTGATTTGCAACTTCTTCTACATAAGCCTGGAAATCTGCGTTCTTTGCAACGAAGTCTGTCTCAGAGTTTACTTCTACAATAGCAGCAACCTTGTCGTCTTTTACTACAGCTTTAACAATACCCTCTGCTGCAATTCTTCCTGCTTTTTTCTCAGCTTTAGCCTGTCCGTTCTTTCTCAGGTACTCTACTGCTGCGTCCATATCTCCATTTGTTTCATTCAGAGCCTTCTTGCAGTCCATCATTCCTGCACCTGTCATTTCTCTTAATTCCTTTACCATGCTTGCTGTAATTGCCATGATTTTATTCCTCCTATTTTTGGAAAATGAATATGCCTCTCGTATAGGATTTCCCCATACAACAAATGCTTCAACCTGCACTTGTCAGGCTGAAGCATTCAAATCCTTTTTACTCCTCAACAGCCTCTTCTTCTACTGCTTCTTCCTCGTAGTATACTTCCTCTGCTGCTCCCTGGTTTGCCTCGATTACTGCATCAGCCATCTTAGAAACGATCAGTTTCACTGCTCTGATTGCATCATCATTACCCGGAATTACATAATCCAACTCTTCCGGATCACAGTTTGTATCACAGATACCGATCAACGGAATACCAAGTGTGTGTGCTTCCTGTACACAGATTCTTTCTTTCTTCGGATCAACGATGAAGATTGCATCCGGGATTCTCTTCATTTCCTTGATACCACCCAGATTCTTCTCCAGTTTTTCCCATTCTTTCTTAATTTCGATAACTTCTTTCTTCGGAAGAACATCAAATGTTCCGTCCTCAGCCATTCTCTCGATATCTTTCAATCTCTGAATACGGCTCTGGATTGTCTTGAAGTTTGTCAGCATACCTCCAAGCCATCTCTCATTTACATAGAACATTCCGCAACGCTCTGCCTCTGTTCTGATCGCATCCTGCGCCTGTTTCTTTGTTCCTACAAACAGGATCGTGCCGCCATTCGCAGCGATATCTGCTACTGCCTGATAAGCATCGTCAACCATTCCTACAGATTTCTGCAGATCGATGATATAAATACCATTTCTTTCTGTGTAGATGTATGGAGCCATTTTAGGGTTCCATCTTCTTGTCTGATGTCCAAAATGAACACCTGCTTCCAAAAGCTGTTTCATTGAAATAACGCTCATGTTTCTTTCCT
>CAUWKK010000044.1:0-17807 GCA_963559385.1 uncultured Schaedlerella sp. | reverse complement strand
GCGACCTCCTGGTCCCAAACCAGGCGCTCTAGCCAAGCTGAGCCACACCCCGTAAATGCTTACTGTGCGTCTCAACCCGTGACGCATTAGTTATTATATATGAAAGATTATTTAATGTCAACAATTATTTTCACTTTTTTCATTTTTTTGTTCTAAACCCTGTCTTTCTTTGAAAATCCTCTTACTCGGAACCTTTCCAATCGATTTACTCCCTACTGTCAATCCAGAAAATACTGCTGATAATTACATTTTCCATCTTCATTTATTTCTAATATCATATAACTCCCCTTTCTGCCCGCCTGTCTTGGATAAGAAAGACTTCCGGGATTCAGGACCGTAATATCTTCTCCCATATCCAGATAAGGCTTATGGGTATGACCAAACATCACAATATCAACATGACGGCTCTTTCCCTCTTCTTTGATCATCTCCGGATCAAGAGAAACATGATAATTATGTCCATGAGAAATAAACACACGCTTCGTCCCAAGCAGAAATTCCTCTTCTCTCGGCAGATCGGAAAAGAAATCATTATTTCCCTTTACAACATGCTTTTCACACTCCACCACAGCATCTATATAGCTCTCTCCGCCTTCTACGTCTCCAAGATGTATAAACACATCTATCGATCCGGTTTCTTCCAATGCTCGATCCAGATTTCCATGTCTTCCGTGTGTATCACTAACAATCAACGCCCTCATATTACTTCTTTTTCACCCTCGTCTTTTTTATATTTCTCTTCAAGAATCTTCCGCATTGCCCGCAATGCATTGCCTCGATGACTCAATTCATTCTTTCGCTCCGGATCCATCTCCGCTGTTGTACAGCCATATTCCGGCACATAAAAAATAGGATCATAGCCGAAGCCGTTTTCTCCTGCAATTTCATGCGCAATCTTCCCTTCGATATTTCCTCTTACCGTCTCTACACTCCCGTCCGGAAATACAGCTGCGATCGCACATACAAACCGAGCCGTACGCTTTTCATCGGGAACACCCTCCAGCTTATCCAGAAAGATCCTGTTTTTAATATCATACGACGTGTCTTCGCCCGCAAATCGTGCGGAATAGATTCCCGGCGCCCCATCCAAATAATCAATCTCCAGTCCGGAATCGTCTGCAAGCACGATATCCTGAGGCAACAGCCTCGCAACTGCTCTCGCTTTGATTTCTGCGTTTTCCTCAAACGAGATTCCGTCTTCTGTGATATCTTCATCAATCCCCAGTTCCTGCATGGAATATACCGGCATTCCGAGATCTTTCAATATCATCCGTATCTCCGCCATTTTATTTTGGTTTCCCGTTGCAAATACTATTCGTCTTTCCATCGCTTTTATCCTCTTTTTATATCTGACGTGTTCTGTCTGCGTTTCGGTGGTTTCGGCCCCTGAAACTGATAGAAATATGTTTTTATCATTCCATTATATATCTTACGGTTTTTATTCGCCTTTTTGCCGAAATACCGCTCTGCATCTTCATAACTGGTAATCATATATGCAGACCAGCTGTCCAGCTTCTGATAGCTCTCTCCGAACTCTCTGTATAGCTTCGGCAGCGCGCTCTTTTCCTCCAAACGCTCTCCATACGGCGGATTTGTAATAATAAACCCATATTTCTTCGGATGCCGCAGTTCACTGACCGGGCGTTGCTGAAAATGGATCAAATGCGCGACGCCTGCATCCTCTGCATTCTGTCTGGCCGCTTTGATCACTTCTCCGTCAATATCATATCCTTGAATATCTACTTCAATCTCATCATCAATCAATTCCTGCGCTTCTTCCACCGTATCATACCATAATTTTCGCGGGATCAGATTGCCCCACTCCTCAGCTGTAAAAGAGCGATTCATTCCCGGTGCGATATTTGCCGCTATCATTGCGGCCTCAATCGGAAACGTTCCGCTTCCGCAAAACGGATCCACGAATATCCTGTCTTTTTTCCACGGTGTAAGCATGATCAAGGCTGCTGCCAAAGTCTCGGTAATCGGAGCTTTCGCCGTCTTTTGCCGATACCCCCGCTTATGTAAGGATATACCGGATGTATCGATCCCAACCGTCACGATATCTTTCATAAGAAAAACTCGCACCGGATAGGACGGTCCGTCTTCCTGAAACCACTCCTTATGATAACAAGTCTTCAGCCTCTCTACCATCGCTTTTTTCATAATCGACTGAATGTCCGATGGGCTGAATAATTTACTCTTTACCGACGCTGCTTTTGTCACCCAGAACTTCCCATTTGATGGAATATACGCTTCCCATGGCAACGCCTTTGTCTTCTCAAACAATTCATCAAACGTAACCGCTTTAAACTCTCCGACCTTCAGCAAAATCCGCTCAGCCGTTCGGAGAAAAATATTTGCCCGGCAAATCGCCTCGGCATCTCCCAAAAATGTAACCCTGCCATCCTCTACCTTGGAAATATCATATCCCAGTTCCAAAATCTCACGCTTCAGCACAGACTCCAAACCAAAATGGCAGGGCGCTATCAATTCTAAATATTTCATATTCTCTACCTCTTTAGTTATCTTACTATAAAACAAGGGCAGAGTAAAGTTCAATTTACCCTGCCCCAAATGGTTTATAACCATTTCCATTTCTTCAATTACAACGATCAGTTTCCTGTACCAAATTCTTTCTGCCTGTTAGTAATTGTTGGTTGCATCAGATGTGTTTCTGTCGGAAGCATTTTTGTCAGAACTGTTGCTGCTGTTCTTATTAGAACCAGCGTTCTTATTGCTGTTCTTGTTCTGAGATGTCGTATTCTTGTTAGAGTTTCTGTTCTGTTCATCTGCATAAGATGAAAATGAATTTTTGTTTGTACTGTTTGTATTCTTTGCCATGAGTATATCCCTCCTGATTTTTTTGGTACACTCATAGTATCTCCGTGATTTTCGTTTTCATCACAGGAATTATTTTCCAGAATTACACGTCTATTATAATAGCATTATAAGATTTTACCAAAGTTTATCGAAGTTTTTTATATTTCTGCTTGCATTTTCCAACTCAATATATTATACTATTGCTTGTAGAAAGGTGATTTTCTACAACCCCTTATTAATTATTTATACTCCCCTCAAAAGACCGATGGCTCCCCCATCGGTCTTTTACTTATTTCTAACTGTCTATTTTTCAAATCATCACCGTCTCTTAAATATCTGCACTACGAGTACGATCAAAAGGATCGGTAAAACCAACGGCGCCAGTATCCTTACGACACCGCTTATAATTGTCACGATCAGAACGATAACCATGATCACTGCAAGAATAATCAATAACCTTTTCCAGAAATTCCTGCCGTTTCCCTGCGCTTTTCTTTCTTGAAATTCAGCGCCCTCTCTTGCGGCATGTCTGTAATCCCCTGTATCATATCCATTGTCCTTCTGCTGCTTTTTTGCCTCCTCTGCCGTAATGATCGTCTTTGCCAACAGTGACGGATCTCCAAGCCCCCGAAATACTTCCTCTTCGCTTTTTCCCTTTTTCATTTCTTCTATTATATAATCACGGTAATAATTGATATTATCCTGCACTTTATCACCACTTATTTTCCCCTGCAACGTCTTCTGAAGCGTTGATAAAAATTCTTCTCTTGTCATCATTTCCCTCCAAAATTCTTTTATTTAGAATAACACATTCCACATCTCATTCCAAGTAAGCATATCTTAAATTTTCAAAATTTCCAAAACTGTTTTGTTCATATTTTGTTCATTTATCCTTTAAAATTCTTTCATTTTATCAACACGTTTTCTTCATTTATCTCACGTATACTAAGTATATCGATTAGGAACACAAATTATTAAAACAGCCAACAAGATATTTTTTGAATAAACTTTTTCATAATATATGCCGGGAACCGCAAACGCGGTTACCCGGCATCCTCCCTTTTACGGTGCTTTTTCTGTCTTGATTTCTTTCTCTTGCAATTCAACCATCCTATCCTGCCGCCCAAGCTCCCACTGTACATAACCTTCTGATTCTCTGACTTCCGAAAATCGTTCAGATAAGAACTTTAACGTCATTTCTTTTTCTTCATCACTTAATTCATCACATGCATAAACTGTCTCTGCATATTCCAATGCCACTATTACCGACTCCGGAAAAAGCCGCATTGCCTCCTCGCCTGTATCAACAGCCACTTTTCCGCCCGGATATACTTCCCGCTCCAATGAGATTCGTCTGATATAAGCCCTCTCCAGATACTCTGCCTCTTCCTCCAACGAGCAAAGTGTTCTATATGCGTTTAAAGCACGTTCCGTCATCTCATCTTCCGTCTCTGCCATCATCTCCTCTATCGGTTCTTCTTTCCCACTTAGATTTTCTTCCACCGCCTGCTCCTCTGTTGTTGCTAAGGACTGTTGTTTTTCTGCCTTTGTCATATGATGATAACCAGCTATCCCTGTCAGCATCATCAATAAGAAAAAACTTATCTGCGCAATCCGTTTCTTTTGCCCACTTTTTTGTTTTTTGAATTTTACCGCAGGCAATTCTCTTTCTATCTGCCGTAATTCTTCATACTGCTTCCCCGGTTTTTCATTCAGACATTTTTGAATCACCTTTGACAGACGGTACTCTTCCCACTTTGTCAAGTCGGGGTCTGCTTTCATCTCTGCCAGAATAAATTGTATTGTTTTTGCATACCCACATAAATCCGGAGATAATTTCGTATTCTCCCTGATATGGACAACAGGCTTGACAAAGTGATTACGCATTGCCCGTTTCTGCATATTTTTCAACACAAACGCATTGCTTTCCGCCTCCAGATCTAACAAAAGGATCTGATCCTCTCCTGTAATCAGTACGCTGTACGGATTGATATACCGATAGCTTTGATCGTTCCTGCATCGGTGATACTGCTCAATCTGTATGATCAGCTGTCTGAGCCATGTAAATAAAACTTCTTTTTGTATTTCCGGGCATCTTCTGACTCTGTAGATCAATAATTCTCCCTGTACGCAGTCCATAGCAGGCCGGCACCTGCTTCCATGCTCAATAAACCGGAGTACTTCATATTTTCCTGTAATAACGACCATCACTCCTTTCCTGTTTCTCAGTTAATAGTTGAAATTTCAATCAGATTTGATTAAGAAAACAGAGTTTTCAGATTTGGCAATCGAAGTAATTATATAATACCCATTTTCTTTTTCCATTACAAGCGTTTTGCAAACGCAACCCTTTCGAATTTGGTTATTTTTTATCTTTTTATAAACTTTTTCATTTACAAATTGTATAAAATGCACTAAACTTATATTATGACATTTTCACAAAACAATTTGTGAAGCAAATAAACGATTCGGAGGAATGATATATGAAAGGAAATGTAATTGTCGGACAATCCGGCGGTCCTACCGCTGCCATTAATTCCAGTCTCGCAGGTGTATACCGAACTGCCAAGGATCGCGGCGCACAAAAAGTATACGGTATGCTGCATGGTATTCAAGGTCTGCTGCAGGAACGGTATATTGATTTATCAGAATACATCACAACAGAACTGGATGCGGAACTGTTAAAGAGAACTCCCGCCGCCTTCCTCGGCTCCTGCCGTTTCAAGCTCCCGGAGATCCACGAAGACCGCGCTGTCTACGATAAAATCTTTGCTATACTGGAAAAACTTGAAATCGAGGCATTTATCTATATCGGCGGCAACGACTCTATGGACACGATCAAAAAGTTATCTGACTATGCGATCATTACCGGATTCCCGACACGCTTTATCGGATGCCCGAAAACAATTGACAATGACCTTGCTTTGACAGATCATACCCCCGGCTACGGAAGCGCCGCAAAATACATCGGTACCTCTGTAAAAGAAATCATCCGCGACAGCTTCTGTCTGGAATATAATAAAGGACTTGTTTCTATCGTTGAGATCATGGGACGCAACGCAGGCTGGCTGACCGGAGCCGCCGCACTGTCTCAAGGTGAAGACTGTGCGGGACCGGACTTGATCTACTTGCCGGAGCTTCCCTTTGATATCGAAAAATTCGGCGAAAAGGTAAAATCCCTTCTTGAAAAACGACCTTCTGTTGTCGTTGCCGTTTCAGAAGGAATCCGTCTTGCCGACGGACGCTATGTATGTGAACTCGGTCAGAGTCTTGATTTTGTAGATGCATTCGGTCACAAACAGCTTTCCGGTACTGCGAATTATCTGGCAAGCTATATTGCCGGCGAAATCGGATGCAAGACCCGTGCGATTGAATTAAGTACACTCCAGAGGGCAGCCTCTCACTGTTCTTCCCGCGTAGATATCTTAGAGGCATATCAGGTCGGCGGAGCTGCTGTTAAAGCCGCTGACGAAGGAGATTCCGGTAAAATGGTCGTGCTTCAGAGGCTTTCGGATGATCCGTACCAGGCAGGTACCGAAGTGAAGGATGTTCATAAAATTGCCAATGATGAAAAACTTGTTCCGAGAGAATGGGTCAACGCCGAAGGCGACTATGTCACCGATGAATTTATCAGCTATGTCCGTCCTTTGATTCAAGGCGATGTATCCCCGGTTGTTGTTGACGGTATTCCGAGACATCTGTTCCGCGAAAAATAGGGCTTCATATCTTTTTAAAACCACTTGGCTGAAATCAAAAATGTAATTTCAGCCAAGTTTTTTTACAAAAAGTATTGACAATATCACTTCCATATTATATACTAATATTCGCTGTGAACGATATGTTCTCGCATGTGCGCGTAGCTCAGCTGGATAGAGCGTCTGGCTACGGACCAGAAGGTCGGGAGTTCGAATCTTCTCGCGCACGTTATAGCCTGTAGGTTTTGCCTACAGGTTTTTTGTTATATAGGCACATAGCTTTCTAGGCAATAAAAAAAATGCCTTGCCAAAAGTTTCTCTGCTTTTCACACGACATTTTTCTTTTTCAATTTCTCTTTTCAGTTTTCACCCGAAACAGATTACTTATTTCCTATGAAAATCTCTCTGTCTGACTCTGTATCAGTTCCGCATCATCAAAATAATTGATCTTCATTGCCTCTTTCACATCCTTCAATGTCTGAGCCGCAACTGCCTCTGCCTTTTCGCTTCCTTTTCTCAAAATTTCATATACATATGGAATATCCTTCTGATATTCTTTTCTGCGGTTGCGAATCGGCTCCAGCTCTGCCTGTAATACGCTGTTTAAGAAACGCTTTACTTTCATATCTCCTAATCCGCCTCTTGTATAATGATCCTTTAATTCCTGAAGACATGCGTATTCCGGCAAAAATTCCGCAAAATATTCATCTTTACAAAATGCGTCCAAATATGTGAATACGGTATTCCCCTCCAATTTACCGGGATCTGACACCTTAATATGTGTCGGATCGGTAAACATGCTGAACACTTTTTTCTGAATTTCTTCCGGCTCTTCCGACAGATAAATACAATTGCCAAGTGATTTACTCATCTTAGCCTTTCCATCTGTTCCCGGAAGCCGCAGACATGCCTTGTTATCGGGAAGAAGTATCTCCGGTTCTGTCAAGGTATCTCCGTAGACAGAATTAAACTTTCTTACGATTTCTTTTGTCTGTTCCAACATCGGAAGCTGATCTTCCCCAACCGGTACGGTTGTCGCCTGAAACGCGGTGATATCTGCCGCCTGACTGATCGGATAGGTAAAAAATCCTACCGGAATACTCGCCTCAAAATTACGCATTTGTATCTCAGATTTTACCGTAGGGTTTCTCTGCAGTCTGGATACCGTAACCAGATTCATATAATAAAATGACAATTCACAAAGCTCCGGAATCTGTGACTGGATAAACAGTGTTGACTTCTCCGGTTCCAAACCGCATGCCAGATAATCCAACGCCACCTCAATAATATTCTGGCGTACTTTCTCCGGGTTATCCGCATTATCGGTCAATGCCTGTGCATCTGCGATCATAATAAAAATATCGTCAAATTTGCCCGAATTCTGAAGCTCAACTCTTCGCTTCAGAGAGCCGACATAATGTCCTACATGCAGCTTTCCGGTAGGTCTGTCTCCTGTCAGTATAATTTTTCCCATTCTTTTTATCCTCCTCTGATCTTCTCATTCATTCTTATTCTCTATTCACTATCTGAGAATACAACAAAGAATGTGCCTCGGCACATTCTCTGATATCTGCTATTTTCCTTGAAAAACGGTTTTACGGATCATTCGCGGCTCCCGCTGTCTCTCCGCAGCATATACAAACTGATACAAGGCATATGCCAGAACAAACGCTCCCACTACATCAATCACAGAATGCTGTTTTAAGAATACAGTCGCCAATATGATCAGTCCCGCCAAAACATACGCTCCCCAACACAGCTTCTTATGCTTCTGCAATGCCTTGCTGTCACTGATCGCAATGCATGCCGCCACAGAATTAAATACGTGCAGGCTCGGAAATACATTCGTCGGCGTATCTGCCTGATACAGTAATTTTACCATATCTGTAAAAATGTTGTCTCTTGGAAAAAATTGCGGGCGAAGCATCAGTCCGTTCGGCATCAGTGTGGAAATCACCAAAAAAATCGTCATGCCGATAAAACTCAGCTTTGCCAGTTTATAAAATCCTGCCACATCTGTAAAAAAGAAATATAAAAACACAGCTGCAATAAACACAAACCACAATAAATACGGAACAATAAAATACTCCACAAACGGAATATGCTCATCGATGCCGGAGTGGATCACAAAGTAATCTGTTGTCACATGCTTTTCCAGATATAAAAACCACGGCATATACAGCAACGCATAACTGAACACCCAGGCGTGTTTATACTTTTTCAACAGTTTCAATGCTTTTGCCTTAAAATTCATACGCATTCCCCTTTTATTAACTGTTTCCGATTATAACACGATTTTCATGCGACAACAACAGAATTCACCATATCTTAATAATTTCTTTTTCTGTTTTTTACTTCTTTCAAGGAGCCATGACTCTGATCTGCTGCGGCAAAATCTCCGCCTCTAACAGCTCTTCCACAGCAATCGGCTGTCCGTCTGTATGGATCGCCGCTTTTCCGCCGACTTTTATCTTTACTTGTTTACACCGGAACAGATCAATTCCCTTATATTTCACATGCTTCCCCCGAAAAGCGGTCGGCAAAAGAAACAATACCTTCCACCTCGGAATGTCCGATACGACGATCACATCCAGCAGACCGTCGTCCACTCTCGCCTCAGGACAAAATCGGAATCCGCCACCCTCATACGGCTGATTCATCGCAGCCACAAAGTAGGTGTGATGAAATTCCATTGGGACGCCATCTTCAAGTATGACACTGACATCATACAGCGGATCTGTGAACAGCCGTTTTAACGCAACTCCCAAATAAACCAGATTTCCCAGATGAAGTTTATTCAGAATTGTTTTCAGCCGGCTTTTATCTACATCGTGACAAACCGCGGCATCAAAACCGATGCCTGTACTGACCCCGAATTTCCATGACTTCCCCCCGACCCTCGCAGAACCCACATCTACAGGAACAAGCCGTCCCGGATTTAGTATGATTTCCAACGCTTCCTGCGGATTTATCGGCAGCTTCAGTTCTCTTGTAAAATCGTTTCCCGACCCGGTCGGAATATATCCCAATATCACCTTGCCGCAATCTTTTACTCCTGTCAGCACTTCACTGATCGACCCGTCACCGCCAAGCACTACGATAATATGCTCCTGCCCGTCTGCCGTTACCGCAGCAGCAAGCTTTGTCGCATGTCCTGCATACTCTGTATAAAAAATCTCACAATCTATCCTCTGCTTTTTCAATTCCGGTTTCAGTAAATTCCAAAGGATACGTCCTTTCCCCGAACGAGATTTTGGATTGATGATAAATGTATATTTCATCCTCTGTACCTTCTAGACCTCTCTTCCTTAATTTTCCCTTTCTATTTCATTTTAACGAAGCACACTATCCAGATAATGACTGAGAGAACGTCGCATATTTCCCGCAAAATCCACTTCTCCGCTGCGCAGACACCACTCAAATACATTTCCAATTACAATCATACGGATATCTGTCGTAAATTCTTCTATTCCCTCTTCCAGACGAATCGTTCCTGCCTCCAGTGCTTTCTCCACATAATGCTGCACCGTCACGATTGGGTACGGCCGTTCCGATCGGATCGCCACATTCAGCGCCTGATTTTTCGTATCATAATATCCCGCTATAAATTCTACGCCCAACTCTTCACAGTATGCAACATAGTTCAAGTATACGCGGATAATCGCTTCTTTTGCCTCGCTCGCATTTTTCGGAAGCTCCAATACATCAGGATTCACACTCGGCTGTTCTTCAATATAATAGGAAAGCAAATCATCCTTTGTCTTAAAATGATGATAGAAGCTTCCGTTGGACACACCTGCTTCTTCGCATATATTCTTAATTGACAATTCCTCATATCCTTTCTTCTTCAGGATATTTTTCGCCGCCCGGAAAATCTTCTCTTTCGTAGCCTTAGATTTCTGCTGCTGTCTGGACAGCTCTGTTTTCTCGCTCATAAATTATAATACTCCTTATCTGCTTTTCCACTCCATATATGCCTCAAATGCCGATGGGATCGAATACTTCTCATTAATCTCTTCTCTGCCTGCAAAAATCATTTTTTCACTGCAATTTTTCTCCAGCTCATCCACCAGAACTTCATATCCGATCATATGCCATTCCACATGGCTGAAAATATGCTTTGCCGCCGCCAGCTTTTTCACGCGCACCGGAGTCAATCCGATTGATTTTCCGTATTCTATCACCGCTTTTCTTGTCAGATGCCCTTCCACATTGGGTAGCTCATACAATCCCGCTAGCAAGCCTTTTGCCGGACGTTTACGGATCGCTATGGTGTCACTGTCCCGGAAGATCAGAACCGTCCGTCTCTCGATCCTGCGCGCCTTTGCCTTTGTCCTCACCGGAAGTTCTATCTGGATTCCCTGTTCTTTTGCTTTGCACAAATGCGCCACAGGACATGCTTCACACTTCGGCTCTCCATTCGGTACACAGACAATTGCTCCCAGTTCGATCAACCCTTGATTAAAATCTCCGGCAGCATCTTCCGGGATCACCTCTTCCAACAGTTTCTCGATCTCTGTCCGCACACTTGCTTTCATAATATCCGCATCACTCGCCATAAGCCTTGATACAACCCGCAAAACGTTTCCGTCTACGGCAGGCTTGGCAATTCCATATGCAAAAGAACTGATCGCTCCCGCCGTATAATTACCGATACCGGAAAGTCGCAAAATCGCATCGTAGCTTTTCGGAAACTCCCCCTTATATTCATCTACGATCTGTTTTGCAGCCTTCTGCATATTGCGGACCCGATTGTAATATCCGAGTCCCTCCCACATTTTCATCAGCTTATCCTCTTCGGCGTCTGCCAACGCCGGCACATTTGGAAATTCTTTTAAAAACCGTTCATAATAAGGCTTGACTGCCTCCACCCTCGTCTGCTGAAGCATAATCTCGGATACCCAGACACGATACGCGTCCGGATTCTCTCTCCACGGAAGCTGCCGATGATTCTTCCGATACCATGTAACTAACGGACCCGCACACTCTTTCAGAATCGGACTCCCCAGTACAACCGGAACCTTTTCACCGATCCGAATACTGTCTGTCGTAACCTCACAGTCATATGCCAGTATATGAACCCCTGCCGTCTGCGCTTTCTTCAGTGTCTCTCCAAAAGCAGCGTGGGTATCCATATTCGGAGTAAAGTATCTCACGTTCTTCATCTGAATCACAAAAAATACATATGCTTCATATCCGTCCTTTACCGCTTTGCACAACTCCTCCAGATGCTTTACCGCCCTGTCGCTTGGCGCATCGGGAAAACGTACTACACCGTTCTCTTCCAAGGTAACCCCCTTTACCTCGATGAAGATTTTCCGAAGCTTTTTTCCTTTCACGGCTTCTACATACAGATCAAATCTGGAATTTCCATAGGTCGTCTCCGGTTTAACCAATGTCACACCTTCAAACAAATTCCCCTCTTCTATCCATTCCTGCACGACCTTGTTCGGAATCTGAGAGTCCATATTGACAAGCCGGCTCCCCTTCTCCACACCGATCAAATCCCATTTTGTTTTGCGCTCCGGATTCTCGCTCTCCTGCACATAAATCCGCACTCCCGGCTGCAACAATTCCGCACATCTGCCTGTATTCTTTACATGGATCGTTTCCCGATTTCCCATAAGCTCCGCATATGCTATAAAACGATTCGGACGCTCTATAAACGTTCCCGCCTGTATTCTTTCGTACTTCATTATTTATACCCCATTTAAAATAGATATCAAAATATTTAAAATGCACTCGTGGAAAAAATCTTTCCAGAGTGCATTTACCTTAACACAAATGTTCCTGCTTTACAAGATGCTTTATCCGGGCAAATTCCAACTGTTTATCCTAATCGATTTCAACTACAGAATCTTTGATAAAAACTCTTTTAATCTTTCATCCTTCGGATTTT
Source organism: uncultured Schaedlerella sp. (assembly GCA_963559385.1). Classification (GTDB taxonomy): domain Bacteria; phylum Bacillota; class Clostridia; order Lachnospirales; family Lachnospiraceae; genus Schaedlerella. Next base: position 5,393 of record CAUWKK010000044.1, on the reverse strand, counting down.
CAAAGAACTCTTTCGGCGGAGCCTCTTCCTTAATCTGCCCGTCATCCATAAAGATCACTCTGGATGCAACCTCCCGCGCAAATCCCATTTCATGCGTTACAACCACCATTGTCATACCCTCGCGCGCAAGTTCTTTCATCAGTTCCAAAACCTCTCCGACCATTTCCGGATCCAATGCCGAAGTCGGCTCATCGAAAAGAATCACATCCGGATTCATCGCCAGAGAACGTATGATTGCCACTCGCTGTTTCTGTCCGCCGGACAAAGTAGACGGATAGACATCTGCCTTATCCTCCAATCCGATTCGTTTCAGCAATTCCAGCGCCTGCTGTTTTGCTTCCTCTCGAATCTGTTCTTTCGTTGTCGTGATCGGTATCAATTCTTCCTTGTTACTGCGAAACAGATTCTTGAACTTTATCATACGATTTTTCTTCTTTGCCTGTTTCAAATCCTTACAGCACAAATATGCCGGAGCCATCATAATATTCTGGAGAACCGTCTTATTATTAAACAGATTAAAATGCTGAAACACCATTCCCATATGACGGCGGTGTACATTGATATCTACCTTCATATCTGCAATGTCCACGCCGTTAAAGATAATACTTCCGCTCGTGGGATCCTCCATACAGTTCAGGCACCTCAAAAATGTACTTTTACCGGAACCTGACGGTCCGAGGACTGCGACGATGTCTCCTTTATTGATCGTGATATTGATCCCTTTTAAGATTTCAAGATCGCCGAAGCTTTTTTTCAGATTAATTACGTCTATCACTCTTCTTCAGGCTCCTTTCCAATAATTTTACAAGCAGTGTAATGATCAGTACGAGTACAATATAAATCAACGCCATTACAAGGTACGGTACCATAAATTCATAATTATTTGTTCCGATATAGTTAAACGCCATATAAAGATCCGGTACGGCGATAAAGCTTACGACGGACGTCTCTTTAATCAAGGCAATAAATTCATTTCCCAACGTCGGGAGAATATTTTTTACAGCCTGCGGGATCACGATCTTTATCATGCTTGTCCCAAAACTTAAACCTACTGCACGTCCCGCTTCCATTTGTCCGCTGTCCACAGACTGAATACCGCTTCGCATGATCTCCGAAATATACGCGCCGCTGTTCATTCCGAATACGATCATAGCTACCTGCACCCCCGGAAGCTTTGATCCCAGCAACGGCATAAGTACATAATATCCGACCAGAAGCTGAACAACGATCGGTGTACCTCGGAAAAGCGCCACATAGAAACTACAGATACCGTTTAACACTCTCGGCAGCATTTTGTACTTCGGCAGCACCTTTACCGTTGCGATCACTGTACCGATCAAAATACCGATTATCAAGCCGACAATTGCGATAAGCACAGTGTTCTGCAGTCCCTCTGTCACCTTCACATAGCCGTTCTGCTCGATAAATATCTCTACAAACTTATCCACTTTCAGACCAAAATTCCCCATTGCTATCCTTTCTCAAATGCGCCAAGAAAGGAAAATACATCCCGTATCTTCCTTTCCGACTTCATTTTGTGTAATATTTTCTGATATATGTTCCGTTTTACAGCATCTCGTTGATCGCATCTGCAATTGCCGTTGCCGGAGCCGCATCAATGATCACATAATCAATGTTTCCGTTCAGCATATCCTGTACTGCAAGAGATCCGCTCTTGTACGGACTGCAGGTAGCCGGAAGTCCCTCAAAACCGAAGTCTTTGCTTCCCTCAATATAACTCTGCCCTGTGGTTCCTTGCTGTGCGCCGATTTTCGTATCTTCTGACAATTCATTTAATTTTGCCGTAATTGCCTCTGCATCTTCCAGCCCCTCAAATGTGGTATCATTACTCGGTACGATCAAACGCTGAGATGCCTGATAATATGTATCTGTAAAGGTCACATACTCTTTTCGCTCCTCATTGACCGTCAGACCTGCCATTGCAATATCACATTTCTGCTGTCCTACGGAAAGGCATACCGCATCAAAATCCATATTCTGGATAACCAGCTCTTTTCCGAGCTCTTCTGCCAGGAGCGCTGCAATTTCCATGTCGATTCCCAAATAAGCTTCGCCTTTTGTATACTCAAACGGTTCAAAGGCTGCGTTTGTGGCTACAACAAGCTGATCCTTTGACTCGTCCAGTTCCGCAGATTCAACCGCTGTCGGCTCTCCTCCGCCGAAATACTTGTCACAGATTTCATCCAAGGTTCCGTCGTCCTTAATCTTCTGAATAAATGCATTTATCTGCTCCAAAAGTTCCGGCTGGGATTTATCCACACCAAATGCATACTCTTCTTTTGTCAAATCCACCTCAATGACCTTTGCCGTTACCTTTCCATCCGCTTCTCCGGTGTTCTTCTCCTCTTCGCTTCCCCCGCATCCTGCGACCAATCCCGCAACCATTGTCGCTGTCAGACATACTGCCAAAAATTTTTTCATCTCGTTATCCTCCATCTATCTCAATCATCTTACCCGTGTATGTTTATGCACGACCTTGTTATATATTATCACATTTATGCAGAAAATCAAGTATTTTATGCAATTATTTTTGTTTTTTTTTGAATTTTATGCAATATAAGCCTTTATACATGTAATTTTATGCAAGTAATGCCGTAACCCCAAAATACAAAAGCACAATAATACCAAGTACGATCCGATAATATCCAAATACTTTAAAATCATGATTTTTGATATACTGCATCAAGAATTTAATTGCAAATACAGATACCCCGAACGCAACCACACAGCCTAAAATCAACAGCGCAAATTCCTGTCCGGTAAATGCAAATCCGAATTTAAGCATCTTCAGCGCACTCCAGCCAAACATAACCGGAATTGCAAGAAAAAACGTAAATTCTGCCGCAACTCCTCTGGACGCCCCGATCAGCAATCCGCCGAGAATCGTTGCGCCCGACCGGGATGTTCCCGGAATGATCGCCAATACTTGAAAACCGCCGATCGCCAGAGCCATCGGAACCGTAAGCTGTGTCAGCTTCGTTACCGCAGGAGTTCTGTGTGCATTTCTTTTTTCAACAACAATGTATAAGACACCGTAAACGATCAACATCGCCGCTACTACATATGCATTCATGAAATGCTCATCCACATAATCGTCAAACAGAAGACCGCATATCATTGCCGGAATTGTCGCGATCGCCACCTTTACCCACAATTGGATTGTCAGCATCTGTTGTTTTTGCGTTTTACTTTTCGCAAACGGATTCAGCTTATGGAAATAGATCATAATAACTGCCAATATCGCACCGAATTGAATTACGATATTAAACATTTCCACAAACGATTCACTTAATTCCAGATGAATGAACTCCTCCACCAGAATCAGATGTCCGGTACTGCTGATCGGAAGCCATTCTGTGATTCCCTCTACAATACCCAAAATAATTACTTTTAACGCTTCTAACATACCAATCTCCTCTCACCTAACTTACCTTAACACAAACCTTTCAATTGCTTTTGCAACTCCATCCTCGTCATTTGTTTCGGTTATATAATCTGCCGCTCTTTTTACCTCTTCTTCTGCATTTTCCATTGCAACTCCAAAACCGGCCTCACGCAGCATCTCTACATCATTGTCCCCATCTCCGCAAGCCATGATTTCTTCTCTGCAAATCCCCAGCAATTCCCCAAGCTTTATAAGACCTTTTCCTTTATTGACACCGGCAGCATTAATTTCTATATTATATTTCAGAGAACCGACTAATTCGATCCTCTTATCTTTCGCAAGTTCCTGCCATGCCTGCTCACGTTCCCTCATATCGGCAAACAAGCCCTGGACTTTATCCATATCTCGCTTCTCTCGATCGATCACCTCCATGATATCCGAAACTGCAATCCTGCTCTTTTGTACATACTCCCACATATGAGGGTTGTGGTGGTATCTGTGTATTTCCTCCAATTTAGTGCGGTCTGCATACCCCTGCCCGTCATAGTATATCTCCTGCAGCGTATCATATTTTCGCATCACTTGCAGCGCTCGAAGAGCATCCTCCCAGCGCAAAAGTTCTTCGATCAGTACCGTTCCGGTTTGTGTATCCAATATCCGGGCTCCGTTAGAGGTCAGTGCATATCGAATCCCCGGAAAGTTTCTTAATTCCTCCGGAATCCCTGTGTATGGACGTCCGGTTGCTACAAGCACGAGAACGCCCTGATCGATCGCCTTTCTGAGAGCTTCCCTACTTCGCTCTGTTAACTCTTTTCTGGTATTTAAAAGTGTGCCGTCCAAATCAAGTCCGATCATTTTTATCCGCTGCATAATCTGTCCTTTCACTCCTATAATTCTTTAAAAGCTTCCGGTATTTCCACAGGCTTACACATTGCATTATATGTATAATCCTGTCTGCAATACACTTTTGGATAACCGTATTTTCCTACTGTCTCTTCTATTTTTTCTGAATTTTCTTTCATAATCTCCATATAGTAGAGAAATGTATGATCCTTGTCGATTCTCACCATATTTCTGTTTTCATCTACCCAGATATACATCTCCTCTTTATCACTCTCATACACCTCTCGCAGCAGCTTATATACTTCCGGATATCCTTTTCTTAATTTCATGACATCCAGCCCATATGCGCTTAAGGTCTTACGAAACTCATTGTCTCCGCTGTCTCCGTCTCCCTCATACCGCAATGTATTCCGAAGCTCTGCTTTATATTTTACATAGTTCTTTTCGCCCTCTGTAACCTCGCCTTGTCTTTCTATCTTCCTCAGATATGCTTCATCCGTCAAATATCCATACGAGATTTGGTCACACCTTCCTTTTTTCCATTGATCTCCATACATTTTCTCACTGGGATATCGAAACCACTGATCCGTTGGAATATTCTTCATCCCGACATCGCGCTTACTGTATACCGGTGAAATCCCTTTGGAATATACAAACGGTACTTCTTCCTTATATTCTATAATCTCAATCTTATTTTTACGCTCAATCTGCAAACGTTCATTCAAAAAGTCATAACCTATCCGTACAGTGTCATCCGCTGTCTCCTGTTCTTTCTCCTCAAACTGCAAATACACAGATGTATTACATTCCAAACGATCTGACTGCCGAACCGATTGTAATATAGTCTCACCTGTCTTCTTCAGATTTTCCCTGTTCTCCTGCCCCTGTATCCTTTCATAGAGAACATTATAAAATGCATAGATCAAACCACATACAAGAAGGACCGCCATTAATATTTCTAAATAGTTTCTACTTTTTCTTTCCACAGATATAAACCCCTCGCCTTTTTATCTTTCTTTTTAGAATAGCATTTTCCCTATGGCATTTCAACATGATTCGACATTTTTACTCCCTCATCTTACACACCTGAAACACAGAGCAGGACAAAAATATTCTTTACACTCAAAAAAAAGGACGAGGTAAT
>CAUWKK010000043.1:0-18375 GCA_963559385.1 uncultured Schaedlerella sp. | reverse complement strand
GGTCTGAAAATCGTCGTGGTTCAGCCTGGTATCATTGAACGCAACGGCGAACTGGCGATCATGGACAAAAATCTGAAAGTAGATTAATGATTTTGAACGAAAATACACGAGGGTATCGCTCATCTAATTTGATGATTGAGCGATACCCTCTTGTTGTATAAAATAAAATCAGAAGACGGTTAGTAACAGTAATAAAGAAGCTGGCATTCTCGGAATCAGAGAGTATTTTCTTCTTTTTACTCATCCAACATTCCCTGCATTTTCATTGCACGCACTTTCAACGGAAGTCCGAACAGTGTAATGAATCCGTCTGCGTCATGGTGGTCATACAGATCGCCTGTTGTAAAGCTTGCGAGTGATTCGCTGTAAAGAGAATACGGAGAAGACTCGCCGGCTTTGATGATGTTTCCTTTGTACAGCTTGAATTTGACCTCACCTGTTACATACTGTTGGGTTACATCGATGAAAGCCTGAATTGCTTCGCGGAGCGGTGTGAACCATTTGCCCTCATATACGATTTGGGCAAATTTGTTTCCCATATCCTTTTTAACTTCGTAGGTTGCGCGGTCAAGTACCAGTTCTTCCAATTGCTCATGCGCTTCCATTAGGATTGTTCCACCCGGTGTCTCGTATACGCCGCGGGATTTCATGCCTACAACACGGTTCTCTACGATATCTACGATTCCGATTCCGTGTTTTCCGCCGAGCGCATTTAGTTCTGTAATAATTTCGGAGACTTTCATCTCTTTGCCGTTCAGTGTTTTCGGAACACCGGCTTCAAATGTCATGGTTACGTATTCTGCCTCATCCGGCGCTTTTTCAGGGGAAACACCGAGTACGAGCAGGTCGTCATAATTCGGTTCGCATGCAGGATCTTCCAATTCCAGACCTTCATGGCTGATGTGCCATAGATTACGGTCACGGCTGTAGCTGTGTTTTGTGTCAAACGGAAGGTTGATACCATGTGCCTGACAGTATTCAATCTCTTCTTCGCGAGACTGCATTGTCCAGATATCTGTCATACGCCAAGGGGCGATGATCTTCAAATCCGGTGCAAGCGCTTTGATGCCGAGTTCAAAACGAATTTGGTCATTGCCCTTACCTGTTGCGCCGTGACAGATTGCGGTAGCGCCTTCTTTACGGGCAATTTCCACAAGTCGTTTTGCGATGACAGGACGAGCCATAGAAGTTCCGAGCAGATATTTATTTTCATAAACAGCTCCGGCTTTTACACATGGCATGATATAGTCGTCACAAAATTCGTCGATGATATTTTCGATATATAGCTTGGAGGCGCCGGAGAGCTTTGCGCGTTCTTCTAATCCGTCCAACTCTTCTCCCTGTCCACAGTCGATGCAGCAGCAGATGACCTCATAGTCAAAATTTTCTTTTAACCACGGAATGATCGCAGTTGTGTCCAGTCCTCCTGAATATGCCAATACTACTTTTTCTTTGCTCATAGTAAATCCCTCCTGAAATTCTGTATGATACTTTAAACTTTGATATATTTATGTAAGATTTTCAGAAACAAGTGACTTTGTTTCTCGTGTTTCTGAAGAAGACATGGATTACTATACAACAAATATTATAATTATGCAATAGAAAATGTAAAAAAATTAAAAATATGCATTAAATATATAAAAATATGCATAAAATAGGATGAAATATACAATGAATGAGAAGAGATGAAGTCCTCGACTGTGCTATTTTCTTATGATATAATAGGAACACTTGACAGGTTGTATTTTTATGAGAGGAAGAAACAAAATGGGCGAACGGGCGAAAGAAAATAAAACAAAAAGGCATCTTTGTGTGGGGCTGACGGCTCATGTGGATGCGGGGAAGACAACGCTTTCGGAAGCGATGCTCTATATAAGCGGAAGTATACGTAAGCTGGGACGGGTAGATAATCAGGATACGTTTTTGGATACCTTTGCTCTGGAACGGGAACGAGGGATCACCATTTTTTCCAAACAGGCGGTGATGCCGTTGGGGGAGGATACGACGGTAACGCTTTTGGATACGCCCGGGCATGTAGATTTTTCAGCAGAAATGGAAAGGACACTACAGGTGTTGGACTATGCGGTTCTTGTGATCAGCGGGGCAGACGGAGTGCAGGGACATACCGAGACACTTTGGCAGCTGTTAAAAAGATATCGTGTACCGACGTTTTTGTTTATCAATAAAATGGATCAGGACGGAACGGATGAGAAGTGTCTGACAGAAGAATTGAAGTCTCGTTTGAGCGACGGCTGTATTGATTTCAGTGCAGCGGGAGCAGGAGAAGGGGAACGCTTGAACGATGATGCATTTTTAGAGAGCGTTGCAATGTGTGATGAGGTTCTTTTCGAAAAATATCTGGGAACAGGAGCGCTGACAACGGCAGAAATTTCTGCTGCTATCCGGGAAAGAAAGATTTTTCCTTGCTTTTTCGGCTCTGCGCTGAAGCTGACGGGAGTGGATATATTTTTGAAGGGAATTTTAGAATATATGATAGAACCGGAATATACGGAGGAGTTTGGCGCAAAGGTGTATAAGATCGCAAGGGATGAGCAGGGAAACCGTCTGACTTATCTGAAAGTGACCGGAGGAAAGTTGGAGGTGAAAGGGCTGCTTTCCGGACGAAAAAAGGGTTCTCATACAGAAGATGAGGGTGTTGTGTGGCAGGAGAAGATCAATCAGATCCGTCTTTATTCGGGAGCGAAGTATGAAACCACAGCTGAAGCAGAGGCGGGAATGACCTGTGCGGTGACAGGACTGACAGAAACCTATCCGGGGGAAGGACTGGGAGCGGAAGAAGAATCGGAGCTGCCCGTATTAGAACCGGTTTTGAGTTATCGGATCGGACTGCCGCAGGACTGCGATGTACATAAAATGCTTCAAGCTCTTCGGCTTTTGGAGGAGGAAGAGCCGCTTCTTCATATTGTATGGAACGAAAGCTTGGGAGAAATCCATGCACAGCTTATGGGAGAGGTACAGATCGAGGTGTTGAAACGGCTGATTCAAGAGCGATTTGGTGTTTTGGCGGAATTTGATGCAGGAAATATTGTATATAAAGAAACGATTGCAAATACGGTAGAAGGAGTAGGTCATTTTGAACCGCTGCGGCATTATGCGGAGGTACATCTTTTGTTGGAGCCGGGAGAAAGAGGCAGCGGATTACAGTTTTTTGCAGACTGTAGCGAGGATGTGCTGGATCGGAACTGGCAGCGCTTGATACTTACGCATCTGGAAGAAAAGGAACATAAAGGGGTGCTGATCGGAGCGCCGATCACAGACATGCGGATCACGCTGGTATCGGGAAAGGCACATATAAAGCATACAGAGGGAGGTGATTTCCGCCAGGCAACCTATCGGGCAGTGCGGCAGGGCTTGAAGCAGGCAAGGAGTATTCTGCTGGAGCCCTATTATGAGTATCGTCTGGAAGTGCCGGCAGAGCTGATCGGAAGGGCAATGGCTGACGTTCAGAGAATGTCGGGGGAATTTGAACCGCCGGTACAGCAATCGGATATGGCGGTTTTGACTGGAAGTGTTCCCGCCATTCATATGCGGGAATACCAGACCGAATTGATTTCCTATACGAAAGGTCGGGGAAGACTGTTCTGTACGTTGAAGGGATATTTCCCTTGTCATAATGAGGAAGAGGTTGTGGCAAGAGCGGGATATGATTCGGAACGGGATACGGAAAATCCGACCGGATCTGTTTTTTGTGCACATGGGGCAGGATCTGTGGTAAAATGGAACGAAGTGCAGGAATATATGCACTTGGAAAATATTTTGAACCCAAAAAAGGAAGAGACGAAAGAAGAGCAGATTTATACCTCTGCAGCTGTGCGAAGGGCGAGTGTGGTATCTGCCTTATCTCCCGAAGAGGAGGCAGAATTGGAACGTATGGCCGAGGCTTCCCGACAAAAGAGGGAGCAGGCGCGAAAGAAGTATTCCTATCGAAAAGCATTTTCGGCAGAGATGAGGAACGAAAAAAATGTGTCTGCGGATGCGGCCAATCTGCACTCTTATAAGAAGAAAAAGAACAGTCGGAAAGAATACCTGTTGGTGGATGGTTACAACATCATTTTTGCATGGGAAGGGCTGCGGGAATTGGCAGAGGTCAACATAGACGGCGCAAGGGGCAGACTGATGGATATCCTGAGTGATTATCAAGGTGTGAAGAGATGTTCTCTGATCCTTGTTTTTGATGCATATAGGTTGGAGGGATTTCCGGGAGAGGTGCAGAAATACCATAATATTCATGTGGTCTATACGAAAGAGGCAGAGACGGCAGATCAGTATATCGAAAAGGTGGCTCATGAGATTGGCCGTAAATATGATGTGACGGTCGCTACCTCGGACGGAACAGAACAGGTGATCATCCGAGGACAGGGCTGCCGTCTTTTGTCGGCGAAGGAATTAAAAGCAGAAGTTGAACTGGTGAGAAAAGAACTGCGGGAGGAATATCTGGGTAAAGGAGAAAGTACAAAGAATTATTTGTTTCATTATCTGGATGAAGATACTGCAGAGGAACTGGAGCAGGTCAGGCTCGGAAAAAGGAAAGAATAACAGGACGGTCATGAGGAATGTACAGAAAAGAGATACTGAGTAAAAAGAAAAGGATTGTGATCAAAGTTGGTACAACAACGATTACTTATGAAGAAACGGGAAATATTAATCTGGATAAGTTGGAAAAGTTTGTACGGATTTTAATTAATTTGAGAAATCAGGGAAAGGAGGTCATCGTTGTATCTTCCGGTGCGGTAGGAGTGGGAAGAACGGCGTTGGGACTTGACCGCCGCCCGGAAACAGAGGCAGAGAAGCAGGCGTGTGCCGCAGTAGGACAGGGCAGACTGATGATGATCTATGAAAAGCTGTTTAATGAATACAGTCAACTGACGGCGCAGGTTTTGTTGACAAAGGAGTCTGTTACCAATACAGAATGCCGGAAAAATGCCCGGCAGACGTTTGATGAATTGCTGAGAATGCATGTAGTTCCTATTGTAAATGAAAACGATGCGATTTCGGTAGACGAACTGGCATACGGAAACTTCGGAGACAACGATACACTGGCGGCAAATGTGGCAGAGCTGGTAGGAGCAGACTTACTGATTCTGATGTCTGATATTGAAGGAATGTATACGGCAGACCCGAAGACCGATCCGAATGCCCGGTTTATCCACACAGTTGCAGAAATCGATGAATCTTTGGAACGAATGGCAGGCGGAGCTTCCAGTGACTTCGGAACGGGGGGCATGGCAACGAAGGTCAATGCGGCAAAGATCGTTACCGGCGCCGGAGCGGATATGGTGATTGCAAACGGTGACAGTATTTATACGATCAATGATATTATGGCGGGGAAAAAGGTAGGAACGCTGTTCCTGTCTAAGCAGCATGGGATCGAGTTGGAAAATGAACTGGCGCCGGAGCGGGCGCAGTTCCGCAGACAGGCGAAAAGACAGAAAAAGGTAGAGGAGAAAAAGAATGGAGAATTATATGGAAATACTTGGTAAGCGAGCTAAGACGGCGTCCAGGGAAAGTGCGAAGCTTACGACCGATGAGAAGAATAGAGGGCTCTTGGCAGTGGCAGATGAGCTTGTAAGCAGGAGTACGTATCTGCTTGCGGAAAATGAAAAGGATATTCGGGCAGCAGAAGAAAAGGGGGTAAAGAAATCTCTGCTTGATCGTCTGCGCCTGACAGAACAGCGCATCGAGGATATGGCAGAAGGCTTGCGTCAGATCGCAGGTCTGGAAGATCCAATCGGTGAAGTGTCGGAAATGAAGACGCGTCCCAACGGTCTTCGGATCGGAAAGCGGAGAGTTCCGTTGGGGGTCGTGGGAATTATTTATGAGTCCAGACCGAATGTGACCGCAGATGCTTTCGGACTTTGCTTTAAAACAGGAAACACCGTAATTCTCCGGGGGGGAAGCGATGCGATTCATTCCAATCAGGCAATCGTTCATACGATAAAGGAGGCGCTTCGTAAGGAAAAGCTTTCACAGGACATGATTCTGTTAGTAGAGGATACAAGCCGGGAAACGGTACAGCAGATGATGAAGCTGCACCATTACATTGACGTTTTGATTCCGAGAGGCGGAGCGGGGCTGATTGCAAATGTAGTGGAAAACAGTACGGTTCCGGTGATTGAAACAGGAACCGGAAACTGTCATGTGTTTGTGGATGAGAGCGCAGATACGGAGATGGCGGCAAACATTATTGAAAATGCAAAGACACAGCGCATGGGAGTATGCAATGCCTGCGAATCTCTTGTAATCCATGAGGCGGCTGCATGGGGTGTGATCCCGAAGATCGTAGAACGGTTAAAGCAGCATGGAGTAGAAATCCGCGGAGACGAGCGGGCGCAGAAAATTACAACGGAGATTGTTCCGGCAACAGAAGAGGACTGGGGAACGGAGTATCTGGATGCCGTTATTTCCATGAAGATTGTAGACTCGATTGATGAGGCGATCGCTCATATCAATCAATACAACACCGGACATTCGGAATCGATCATTACGAAGGATTATGACAATGCGCTGAAGTTTCAGGATGAAGTGGATGCGGCAGCGGTGTATGTGAATGCTTCCACGCGGTTTACGGATGGATTTGAGTTTGGCTTTGGTGCGGAAATCGGAATCAGCACACAGAAATTGCATGCAAGGGGGCCAATGGGATTGTTGGCTCTGACAACGACAAAATATGTAATTTTCGGATCGGGACAGATTCGGCAGTGATTTTATAGGAGAAAAGCATCGGCACCGGAAGAAAGAAATCGAACCGGCGTCGATGCTTTTTCTTATTCATTTGTATTTATAATTTCCACGGCTTTTTCGATCAGTTCATCGCGTCCGCTTTGTAAGCCTTCTATGGTCGGGCGGCATTCGATGTCAGGAGACAGGCCACAGCGCTGTGTCTGTTCATTATCGGGGGTATAAACACCAAGACCGGACATGTAAAATGTAAGTTGTCCGGGCAAAGACAGTTTTACCCGATCGCCGTCTGCACCCAGAGACGGACTTCCGACAACAACTGCATTTGGGGATTGGCGCAGCGCCATTGTAGTAAATTCGCTTTGACTGCTGCTTCTTTCGTTGATCAGAAGAACAATCTTTCCGGTGTATTCGTCAAACGTTTTGTCAGTATGGTTCATTTCCTTCATTGTGCCCTTCCCTGTAAATAGCAGCTGTTGAAAAAAGGCGCCCGGAATGCCGGGGTTGGGTGTGCTCAGCTTTGCAAATTCTGTCGGAGTGGGAACGATATATTCGCCTAACAGATAGGGAATGAATACAGAGGGGTAATAGCGCAGATCTACAACGATACCCTTTGTGTCCCGGAATTTGTCCATGAGCTTTTCTAAATCGCCCTCTTTTAATGCGGATGGGTCGATGTATCCGATATTCTCCCCATTTAAAAACCCATTCTTAAACGGATTTTGGTAGGAATAGGCATTTATATCTGTGGTGACTTGCAATGCGATTTTTTTATGATTGCGTAAAACCACGATCTCGGCGGAGGTTCCTTTTGTCTGTAGTAAAGAGTCTCCCAGTTTCTTAAGAATTTTATCCGGCTGAGGAAGTACAAGATATTGGCTCAATTCCCGGATTCTGCTTTCGACGGGCATTCCGTCGATTTCTAATAAAATGTCTCCCGGCAGCAGTTGATTTTCTGTATGAGCGGTCTGTTCTACGACAGCTTGTCCGTCAATTATCAAAATGCTGCATGGCAGGTAATAGTTACCGTAATAAGAGCGCAAGATACCGTACTGATCGGTCAAGGTCATGTGCGCATCACCTGTCATTGCAGTTACCTGTGCGATCGCAAGTACATAGCTGCGGTAATCCTGTGCTGTGGCAACGTTCGGAATGGATTCGAGCAGAACCTCATCCCAGTCTTTCGTTGTGATTTTGACATATGGGGAATAGTATTCATACATATTCCAAAAACGGAAAAGTCCAACCAGTCAAACAGAATTCTGTTTGTCTCCGAAGAATCTTCAGATTTTAAAATTTTCGGCATCACACGAAACAACTCCGCATCCCAATTCAAATCGCCGGAGATAACGGAGGGGTGATAATATTTTGTATATCCCCATACCTTGCACAATTTGTACAAGGATTCTGTCTGAGTATCAGAGAGGGAAGAAATCTGAATCTTTGAGCCGTTCTTAAATTCGGTGTCGTTATCTCTTGGCAGTTTGTTATTTTGCGTAAGAAACAGTACGGCAAGCGTGAGAATGATTGCGGCGATTGCGAGAATAGCAAGTATTGTGTTTTTCTTTGAGTTTTCCATGGCGCCTCCGATAGTATAAGTGTTGAGATGGATCGGTTATGATGTTAGCCTTTTTGAACTATCTGAGTTTATTGTAACATGCGTGCTTTTTTTGCGAAAGTTTTGATTTGTACTTTGATGTAAATTTTGCCGCTGCGTCTAAATAAGATCCATACAGATCAAGAAAAAAATAAAAACAGGGGTTGCATAATATACAATAGAGATGTATAATTATGCAAAAATATTGTTTTAAAGTGTGCTCTGCTATCATGGCGGAGGTTGGGAATACAGCAGAAAGGAAAGAGGATTTATGATTAAAGCAGGTATTATCGGAGCGACAGGGTATGCAGGCGGTGAGCTGGTCAGGATTTTGACAGCGCATAAGGAGGCAGAGATCGTATGGTACGGCTCCAGAAGCTATATAGATCAAAAGTATGCATCTGTTTATCAGAATTTGTTTCAGATTGTAGATGCGAAGTGTATGGACGACAATATGGAAGTATTGGCAGGGCAGGCAGATGTGATCTTTACGGCAACGCCGCAGGGGTATTGTGCGTCGCTTGTGAATGAGGAAATTTTGTCTAAGACAAAGATTATTGATCTGAGTGCGGACTTTCGGATCAAGGATGTGAATATTTATGAGCAGTGGTACGGAATCGAACACAAAAGTCCGCAGTTCATTGGGGAAGCGGTATACGGGCTCTGTGAGGTGAACCGGGAGCAGATAAAGCAGGCGAGATTATTGGCGAATCCGGGCTGTTATACAACCTGTTCGATCTTGACCGCCTATCCGTTGGCGAAAGAGGGATTGATCGATATGGATACACTGATCGTTGACGCCAAGTCCGGTACGTCAGGAGCGGGAAGAGGTGCGAAGCTTCCGAATCTCTTCTGTGAAGTCAATGAGAATATGAAAGCGTACGGTGTTGCGACGCACAGGCATACGCCGGAGATCGAGGAGCAGTTGGGGGATGCATCAGGGAAGCCTGTGGTCTTGAATTTTACGCCGCATCTGGTTCCCATGAATCGAGGGATTCTGGTAACGGAATATGCAAAACTGACGAGAGATGTGAGCGATGAAGAAATAAGAGCTGTTTATGATGCTTATTATGCGGAGGAGAAATTTATCCGTGTGCTGGAAAAGGATATCTGTCCGGAGACGAAATGGGTAGAGGGAAGTAACTATGTGGATATCAATTTCAAGATTGATGAGAGAACCGGGAGGATCATTATGATGGGAGCAATTGACAATCTGGTAAAGGGGGCAGCAGGGCAGGCAGTGCAGAATATGAATCTGATGTTTGGACTGAAAGAATCCGAGGGATTGGAACTGGTTCCGATGTTTCCGTAAAAGGGACAGAAAAACAAGGCTGGGAAAAGGAAACAAAGGAAAGGGAAAAGCGATGAAAGTAAGAACAATGACAATCGAGGATTATAACGGAGTATATGCGCTGTGGATGACGATCCGGGGATTTGGGATCCGTAGTATTGACGATTCGCAGGAGGGGGTGGAGCGGTTTCTGAGACGAAATCCGACTACCAGCGTTGTGGCAGAGGAGGGCGGCAGGATCGTAGGAAGTATTCTCTGCGGGCATGACGGAAGAAGGGGATGCCTCTATCATGTCTGTGTACATAAGGATTACCGGAGACATGGGATTGGTAAGGCAATGGTAGTCCGGGCAATGGAGAAACTGAAAGAGGAACAGATCAGTAAAGTGTCGTTGATAGCCTTTACGGAAAACGATATCGGCAATGCATTTTGGAATACGATCGGTTGGACAGAACGGCAGGATTTGAATTATTATGATTTTGTGCTGAATGAAGAAAATATTACGGCATTTAACGAACAGTAGCTATGAAAACGAAAATGTGAAAAGAGGGAAAGGATCATGAAGATTATCAAGGGCGGTGTTACAGCCGCAAAAGGATTTTACGCAGCGTCCGCAGCAGCGGGGATCAAATATGAGGGGCGTACGGATATGGCGCTGATCTACAGTAAGAAGCCATGCAAAACAGCCGGAACCTTTACGACAAACGTCGTAAAAGCAGCGCCGGTAAAATGGGATAAACAGGTTGTGGAGTCGAAAGCAAAATCGCAGGCTGTCATTGTTAATTCCGGGATTGCGAATGCCTGTACAGGAGAAGAGGGCATGACGTATTGTATGGAAACGGCGAAAAAGGCGGCAGAAGTACTGGGAATAGATGCAGCGGGCGTACTGGTCGGTTCTACAGGTGTGATCGGAATGCAGCTTCCGTTGGAACGGATCCAAAAAGGAGTGGAACTGTTGGCAGCTTCTAAGAGTAAGACAAAAGAAGCCGGCAATCTGGCGGCAAAGGCGATCATGACGACAGATACGGTGGAAAAGGAAGCGGCGGTTCAGATAGAGATCGGTGGTAGGACGGTTACGATCGGCGGCATGGCGAAAGGATCCGGCATGATTCATCCGAACATGTGCACCATGCTTGCATATATTACAACAGATGCGGTAATTACAAAGAAAGCATTGCAGAAGGCGTTGTGTGCAGATGTAGAAGATACATATAACATGATTTCGGTAGACGGAGACACGTCCACCAATGATACGGTACTTCTTTTGGCAAATGGAAAAGCAAAGAATGAGAAGATCCATATCGGAACTCCGGAATATGAAAAATTTGCAGAAGCGCTGCATTATGTCAATGAGACGCTGGCGAAAAAAATGGCGGGGGACGGCGAGGGCGCGACGGCGCTTTTTGAAGTAAAGGTTGTGAATGCGGGGACAAAGAAACAGGCAAAGGTACTTGCAAAATCGGTTGTCTGCTCGAATCTGACCAAGGCGGCCATTGCGGGGCATGACGCAAACTGGGGAAGGATCCTCTGCGCTATGGGATATTCGGGAGCAGAATTTGATCCGGAAAAGGTGGATCTGTATATTGAGAGTAAGGCAGGAAAGCTGCAGTTGATTGAAAATGGAGTTGCGCTTCCGTATAGCGAGGAAACGGCAACGGAGATTTTGTCCCAGCCGGAGGTAACCGCAACCGCCGATCTCAAAGAGGGGGGAGAAACGGCAGCGGCATGGGGGTGTGATCTGACACACGGATATATCGATATCAATGCAGATTACCGCAGCTAAGGTAGTGTCGGATGAGAAGTCTGACAGAAGAACAGTACAGTTTCAGGGAGGGAATTACTATGAATGAAAATATGCAGCAATATTTGGATAAGGCACAGGTGCTGATCGAGGCGCTTCCGTATATCCAGCGGTTTAACCGTAAGATCATCGTCGTGAAATACGGCGGCAGTGCCATGGTTGACGAAGAATTAAAAAAACAGGTGATTGAAGATGTGACATTGCTAAAGCTGGTTGGTTTCAAGCCGATTATCGTACATGGCGGCGGGAAAGAAATCAGCCGGTGGGTCAATAAGGTAGGGATGAAACCGAAGTTTGTCAATGGTCTGCGCGTAACGGATGCGGATACAATGGAAGTGGCAGAAATGGTACTCGGTAAGGTGAATAAAAGCCTGGTGCAGCATGTGGAAGAGCTTGGGGTACGAGCCATAGGAATCAGCGGAAAAGATGGAGGACTTTTAAAAGTTGATAAGAAATATTCCGAAGGGCAGGATATCGGTTATGTAGGAGATGTCAAGTCGGTGAATGCAGAAATCCTCTACGATCTGTTGGAAAAAGATTTTCTTCCGATCGTTTGTCCGGTGGGATTGGATGACGAATATGAGACATACAATATCAATGCAGATGATGCGGCATGTGCGATCGCCCGGGCGGTCCATGCAGAAAAGCTGGCATTTTTGACGGATATCGAGGGGGTTTATAAGGATCCGAAAGATCCGAAAACCTTGATTTCCGAGCTTTGTGTGGAGGAAGCGGAGCAGTTGATGTCAGACGGCAATATTGGGGGCGGTATGCTGCCGAAGCTGCAGAATTGTATCGATGCGATCGAAAACGGCGTATCCAGAGTGCACATTCTGGACGGAAGAATCCCACATTGCCTGCTATTGGAAATCTTTACAAATAAAGGAATCGGAACGGCGATTTTGAAAGGAGAGGAGAACAGGTATTATCATGGTGAATGAAAAAGTACAGGCGGCGGAGGAAAATCTGCTTCACATTTATAATCGGTTTCCTGTCACACTGGATCATGGAGACGGTGTGTATCTGTACGATACAGACGGAAAACAATATCTGGACTTTGCCGCCGGAATTGCGGTAATGGGACTGGGATATCACAATGAGGAATTGGAAGAGGCGTTAAAAGAACAGATCGGCAGGCTTTGTCATACCTCCAATTTGTATTATCACGAGAATTGCGGAGAAGCGGCAGAAGCGTTGAACCGGGCTTCAGGAATGGACAAAGTATTTTTTACAAACAGTGGAACAGAGGCTGTTGAGGGGGCGTTAAAAACGGCGAGAAAATATGCTTATCAGAAACAGTCCGGGCGATATGAGTTTATCGCAATGGAGAATTCTTTTCATGGGCGTTCTATGGGAGCGGTTTCCGTAACGGGAACGAAGGCCTACAGAGAGCCCTTTGAGCCGATGCTCACAGGGGTTTATTTTGCAAAATATAATGATTTGGACAGTGTGAAAGCGTTGGTAAATGAAAAAACATGCGCGATTATTTTGGAACCTTTGCAGGGAGAGGGAGGAATTCATCCGGCAACACAGACGTTTATGGAAGGAATCCGTAAGCTTTGTGACGAACAGGATATTCTGATGATATGCGATGAGATTCAGTGCGGCATGGGCAGGACAGGTTCTATGTTTGCATGGCAGGAATACGGAGTACGGCCGGATATTCTGACTATGGCAAAGGCAATCGGAAACGGGATCCCGGTGGGGGCGTTTGCCGTAACAGAGAAGGTGGCGCAAAACTCCATGAAACCGGGGGATCACGGCTCTACCTACGGCGGAAACCCGCTGGCATGTATGGCGGTGAAAAAGGTGATTGAGCTATATGAGAAAAATCAGATTGTAGAGCATGTAAACAAAGTGTCGGCTTATCTGACACAGCGTCTTGCTGAACTGACCGAAAAATATGACTGTATTGTGGAACGACGCGGGAAAGGACTGATACAGGGGATCGTATTGAAAGAAAATCCGTCCGATGTCATAAAGAAAGCGTTGGAGGAGGGATTGCTTATCATTACGGCAAAGGGAAACACAATTCGATTCGTTCCGCCTTTGATCATCGAAAAGGAGCATGTAGATGAAATGCTTGTAAAACTGGAAAAAGCGTTGGGCGCTTAACGGACAAAAACAGTGGAAATATGATTAAAAATCAGCCGATTTGGGCATACTGACCAGAAAAAGAGAATAGCTTGACTGTAGAGGTCAACTGTTCCTAAGAAACAGGAGGTATACTGAGATGGCTGGTTTTTTAATTGCTTTATTATCGGGCGCTTTGATGAGCGTGCAGGGAGTATTTAACACGCAGGTGACGAAAACAACGGGAATGTGGGTATCCAACGGTTGGGTACAGCTCAGTGCCTTTGTGGTGTGTGTCGCTGCGTGGCTTTTAATGGGAAGAGACAGCATTGCGGCAATCGGAAAAGTAGAGCCGAAATATATGCTGCTGGGAGGTGTGATCGGAGCGGGGATCACATGGACTGTGATCAAAAGTATGGCGGCGCTGGGACCGGCGAAGGCGGCACTTCTGATCGTGGTCGCCCAACTGAGTGTGGCTTATATCATCGAGCTGTTTGGGATGTTCGGTGTAGACAAATCCCCATTTGATTGGAGAAAAATAGGCGGACTTGTGTTGGCGTTGATCGGTATTGCGATTTTTCAATGGGAGAAGTAACTAAACTGTTACGAATCTTTACGGAAATTTAAAATATCTATTGTAATTTAAAGCGTAATTCGATACAATATGGATGTCTGACATAAAGGGGAAACGGCGGTTTGCGCTTAGGAATATGAAAAAAATAGTCAGAAACGGAAAAAGGGCGGCAGCAGAAATCTTGTTGCTGGCTCTTGTGTTGTTGTGCTGTATCGGATGCACACAGCAAAAAGAAGACAGTCTAGAATCGCTGCTGCCGGAGGAAATCGGAGCAGAAGAGAATCTGGAAAAGAGCACAGAGGCAGATCGTGAAGAAGCAAAGGAAGAGATAAAGGAAAAAGCCGGGGAAGAGAAAGAGGATTCCAAACGGATCTTTGTATATGTTTGCGGCGCTGTGCATATGCCGGGCGTATATGAACTGGAAGCGGGAGCGCGGATTTATCAGGCGGTCGTGCTGGCGGGAGGAGTCCGGGAGGACGCCGCAGAGGAATTTGTAAATCAGGCGCAGCAGCTTCAGGACGGAGAGCGCATCTACATTCCGACAGAAGAGGAGATCCGGCAGGGGACGGCAGAAGTGACGACCGGGAATCCGGGGATCGGAGATACGAGAGCGGAAAGTACGCAAGGCGGCGGGAAAGTGAATTTGAATACGGCTTCTGAGGAGGAATTAAAAACCTTGAGCGGGATCGGAGATACGAGAGCAAAAAGTATTATTGCATACCGTGAGGAAAACGGAGGTTTTCAGGCAATCGAAGATTTGATGAAGGTGGAAGGGATCAAGGAAGGCGTATTTGAAAAAATAAAAGACAGTATTACAGTGAATGCAGGGAGTTAGGGAAAGATTCGAATGAGCAGGAAAAAAATCTTAGTGGTGGATGATGAAAAATTAATCGTGAAAGGGATCCGATTCAGCTTGGAGCAGGACGGCATGGAAGTCGATTGTGCTTATGACGGTGAAGAGGCTCTTTCATATGCAAAGCAGTGCGAGTATGATCTGGTGCTTTTGGATGTGATGCTTCCGAAGCTGGACGGCTTTCAGGTATGTCAGCAGATCCGGGAGTTTTCGGATATGCCGGTGGTGATGCTGACTGCAAAAAGTGAGGATATGGATAAGATCCTCGGTCTGGAATACGGTGCGGACGATTATATCACAAAGCCATTCAATATATTGGAAGTGAAAGCACGCATCAAAGCAATCATGCGCCGTACAGCGAAGAAAGAAGAGACACAGCAGAGCAGTGTGCTTGTGAAAGGCACAATGAAAATAGACTGTGAGAGCAGACGGGTGTTTATTGAGGAGAGGGAAATCAACCTTACGGCAAAAGAATTTGACGTATTGGAGCTGCTTGCAACAAATCCGAATAAGGTATACAGTCGGGAAAATCTGCTGAATCTGATCTGGGGAACAGATTATCCGGGAGACGCAAGAACTGTAGACGTACATATCAGAAGACTTCGGGAAAAGATCGAAGTCAATCCGAGTGAGCCGCGATATGTACACACAAAGTGGGGAGTTGGTTACTATTTCCAGGGGTAAGTTATATACAAAAATCAGAGATAAGGTGAAAAGTCTGCGGTTTTATATCGTTACGATGATTCTGCTTGCAGGATTTGTGCCCGGAGTCTGTGTTTACGGAACGATTATCCGTACATATGAGACAAGGGCCGTCTCTCTGCGGACTGCGGAAATCAAAAATCAATGTACAATTCTAAGCAATCAGCTATACAGCTATCATTATCTGAAGGACCGTTCGTCCGAAGTTATCGACGCAAGTTTGACACAGTTGACAAATATTTACAGCGGAAGAGTCATGGTTGTAGATCAGAATCTGGAGGTGGTGAAAGATACATACTCTCTGGATGAGGGGAAGACCAATGTGTCTGAAAATGTAATTCGCTGTATGCAGGGAGAGAGTACAGATTATTATGATAAAAAAAATCAGTACATTGAAGTGACATCGCCAATCAAAAATCCGGATACCGGAGAGATTGACGGTGTTCTGCTTGCAAGCGTGTCTACAGATACGATCGCAGACAGTCTGCGGATGCTCTATTCCAAGGGAACCGCCGTTTTCGGGGCTGCGCTTGTGATGATACTGGGCGCCGCATTTTTGATCGCAGAACGGATCGTGCGTCCATTGCGGAGCATGGCGTCGGAGATTGAGGGTGTCACAGACGGATATGTGGATGAAGTGATGCATGTGGACAGATTCAGTGAGACAAAGGTGATTTCCACGGCGTTTAATAAGATGCTTGGAAGATTCAAGCGTCTGGACGAATCAAAGGAAGAGTTTGTATCCAATGTTTCGCATGAATTGCGAACGCCGCTTGCATCTATGAAAGTGCTTGCAGATTCTCTTGTGACGCAGGAAAATGTTCCGATTGAACTCTATCAGGAATTTATGGAAGACATCGCAAAGGAGATCGATCGGGAAAATGATATTATTACGGATCTGCTGACGTTGGTAAAAATGGATAAAACAGCACAGAATCTCAACATCCGGCAGGTTCAGATCAACGATTTGCTGGAGCTGATCCTAAAAAGGCTCAAGCCGATCGCGGAACAAAAAAATGTGGAGGTGGTTCTGGAGAGTTTCCGTCCGGTGACGGCAGAGGTGGATGAGGTAAAGCTGTCTCTTGCGATTTCCAATCTGGTGGAGAATGCGATCAAATACAATCAGGAGAACGGATGGGTGCATGTGTTTTTAAATGCCGATCATAAATTTTTCTATGTAAAGGTGGCGGATTCCGGAATCGGTATTCCGAAGGAAGACCAGGAGCATATTTTCGAGCGTTTTTATCGGGTGGACAAATCACATTCCAGAGAGATTGGCGGAACGGGGCTGGGACTGGCGATCACAAGAAATGCAGTGATCATGCACAGAGGGTCGATCAAGGTACACAGCGAGCATGGAGAGGGAACGACATTTATCGTGCGCATTCCGTTGATCTATGCAGGCAGCGGAGCTGTTTGATAAGGAGGCGAAGCAGGATGAGAAAAAAGAAAAATCAATGGGCAGCGCTGCTTTGTATCGGAATATTCTTTTTTACGGCATGCGGCAAGCGCACCGATGTATCCGCAGGCGATGAATTCATTTATTGCCTGAATGAATCAGAAACAGGACTTGTAAAGGTGGAGTTTGAGCTTCCGAAAGGAACAATCGAAGAGCAGGTAGCTGCGGTATTGAAGGAATTGGCAAAACCGTCGGAGGATATTGAATATGTGCAGGTTTTGTCAGAGGAACTTCAAGTGAATGATTTTGAAGTTAAAAATGTAATTGCAAATGTGGATTTCACCGCATCGTATCTGGAACTTCCGGTCGTGAGGGAAAAGATGGTGCGCGCCGCATTGGTACGTTCCCTGCTTCAGATTCCGGGGATTCAGGGCGTATGGCTGACCGTCGGAGGAGAATCGCTTAAGGAGACAGACGGCTCGCCGGTCGGTGTGTTGAATGCGGATGACTTTGTGGAAAATACAGGTTCGTCGGTCAGCTCTTATCAAAAAGAGACGTTGACATTGTATTTTGCAAATGAAGAGGGGAATCGTCTGGTGGAGCAGCGTGTGAATGTACGGTACAGCAGCAACATTCCCTTGGAAAAGATTATTGTAGAAAAATTAATGCAGGGTCCGAAGCAAAGCGGAGGCTATCCCACATTGAATCCGGAGGCAACTTTGCTGAGTGTGACGATCAAGGATGGAGTGTGCTATGTCAACTTTGACAGTGAATACTTAAACAGCACCTACGACGTGAAGCCGGATGTAGCGGTCTATTCGCTTGTCAATTCTCTTCTGGAGGGGACAACGGCAAGAGAGGTTCAGATTGCGGTAAACGGTGTGACGGATGTCCGATATAAGGATACTGTAGATTTATCCCAACCGTTTCGGCAGAATCCGGAACTGGTGGAGAATACGGAGGGCAAATGATAAAACGACCGTTGTGTCTGGCGGCGGTCTTATTTCTCGGAATACAGATAATTTTTACGGGAGGGACTCGGAAAGCGGAAGCTGAGTCTTCCTCCTTATTGGAAAAAAGTATTCGGGACGGGGAATCTGTTTTCGCGGAGGGAACCGTAGTACGAAGAGAGGAAAGGCCGACGTATCAGATGTTATATCTGACGGATGTTCAAGTCCGTCATGAAGAACAACTCATTTATGAATCGAAAATTCTTGTTTATTTCAAACAATATGAAACTCAAAAATCGAATGTGAAACATTCAGAAACAATTTCAATCGGAAATAAGGTACGGTTCGCAGGAGAGCTTTCCTTTTTTGAACCTGCATCCAATCATGGAAACTTTGACCGGAGATTTTATTACCGGAAACAGGGAATCAATGCCTG
>CAUWKK010000042.1:0-18872 GCA_963559385.1 uncultured Schaedlerella sp. | reverse complement strand
AAAATACAGTGACAATTAAAGAGGAAGGAACTTATGTGCTTTCAGGGGCTCTTTCGGATGGGATGGTGATCGTAGAGGCAGAAGATACGGATAAAGTTTTTGTTACGACTGTTTCGGGAACGGAAAACAGCTTGGAACATAACGGCACTTATACTGCTATAGATGAAAACAATATCGATGCGGCAGTATTTTCTAAATCAGATCTGACGTTGAATGGAGAAGGAACTCTTACCGTAACAGCAGAGGAAGGGCATGGGATTGTATCAAAAGATGATTTGATTCTTACAAGCGGAACCTATGTAATCACAAGTACCAGTCATGGAATTTCGGGAAAGGACAGCGTCCGCATCGCCAATGGTTCTTATACGATTGTATCAGGAAAAGATGGCATTCAGGCCGAAAATACGGAGGACAGCAGCCTTGGATTTGTGTATCTGGCAGGAGGTACCTTTGATATCTCTTCCCAGCAGGATGGAATCAGCGCCAGTTCATGGTTACAGGCAGAAGATGGAACGTATACCATTTTGACGGGAGAAGGAAGCACCAGTGTACAGAGTCAGAGCAATGGGGAAGGACACCCTATGGAACAGATGCAGCAGGAAAGTACGGAAAAAGATACAACCAGTATCAAAGGAACATATACATTATCGTCAGGAGATGACGGAATACATGCGGATGTTAATGCAACGATTTCCGGTGGGAACATAGATATCGCTCAAAGTTATGAAGGAATCGAAGGGTTAAGCATTGATATCACCGGTGGAGAGATTGCGGTTCATGCATCTGATGACGGTATGAACGCAGCCGGTGGCAATGACAGCAGTGGCTTTGAAGGACCGGGACCTGGGGGCGATCAGTTTGCGGCAACAGAGGGAGCATATATTCATATCGGAGGAGGAAAGCTTGAAGTAGATGCTGCGGGAGATGGAATTGATTCTAATGGAGATATTACAGTTTCCGGTGGAGAAACTTATGTATCCGACCTACGAATAGTGGAAATGGTACTTTAGATTATAGTGGAAACGCTGTAATGACAGGTGGAATATTCGCTGCTTCCGGTTTTTCCGGTATGGAGCAGAATTTTGACTCATCTTCAACGCAAGGCGTTATAATGATAAATACAGAAACTCAGGAAGCCGGTACAGCGATTGCACTTTTGGACAGTAACGGAAATGAACTTCTAAACCGGACAGCCGAAAAAGCATATTCTTCTATTATTGTAAGTTGTCCGGAAATCGAAGAAGGAGAAACTTACACAGTAAAAGCCGGAACAACAGAACAAAGCATCACCATGGATAGTCTGGTATATGGAAGTAATGCGGAAGAAAGAGGCAGCAGGAAAGGGGGCAGCTTATGAGCCAATACCTGAAAATCGTATTGATCCCTGCTTATAATCCGGAGGATAGCCTGATTTGGGTGGTACAGCAATTAAGAGAAAAAGGCTTCTGGATTTTGATTGTAGATGATGGAAGTGACAAAGAATATAAGGCAATTTTTTAGGAGATAGATGATGCCGGAAATGTACTGATTCTGATACATGAGAAAAACAAGGGAAAAGGCAGTGCCTTAAAAACAGGAATGGCATATATTCAAAATCATGTATCCGAAAATTATGAGATAGTGACTGCGGATGCAGACGGCCAACACAGATCAAAAGATGTGGAAATGGTATGGAAAGAGGCTAAGAACCATCCGGGAGAATGGTATGAGTATGAAATGAATGCATTATTAGTATGTTACAGAAAGAAGATTTCTCTAAGGGAAATTGGGGTTGAGACCATTTATATCAATGATAATGCCGGTTCTCATTTTAATCCTTTGAGAGATTCCTACAGGATTTATAAAGAGATTTTAAGGTTTTCGGCCTCATCCATAATAAGCTTTTTTCTTGACTATGGAATATATAGTCTGCTTTTATGGTTGACTGCAGGTTTTTCAAAAAGTATTTCCTTGTTTCTGTCCAATGTAATGGCAAGAATCTTTTGTTTACAACATTGGAGGTATCCTGTGTCGGCATTTATTTTGTTAGTTTATCTGTCGGCCCGTATTGTAAAGGCGTTTTCTGATAATTATGAAAAGAACTAAAATCCCGAGAATTAAAAAATTTAATAAAGAACTTGACAAACTAAAAAAATTAGAATAAACTAACTTTGGTAAATGAAAGATAACAAATTTCGTAATATGGATATTGACTTAGCGAAAGCTATTTCAATATAAATAAAAAATAGTGATTCAATTCACTATTTTTTAAAGACAATTGGTTAGTGAAAACTAATCAAAAAAGATGAAGGAGGAGACAAGAAATGAGGATTGCGTTGACGGGAAATCCGAATAGCGGAAAAACGACGATGTACAATGCGCTTACGGGAAGAAACGAACGTGTGGGAAACTGGGCCGGTGTTACGGTGGAAAAAAAGGAGAGTTTGATCAAAAGAGGGTATTTTGGCGGTTCGGAGGAATTGGTTGCGGTAGATCTGCCCGGGGCTTATTCTATGTCACCATTTACTTCTGAGGAAAGTATTACCAGCAGTTATGTAAAGAATGAAAATCCAGATGTTATTATCAATATTGTGGATGCAACGAATTTAAGCAGAAGTTTATTTTTTACAACCCAGCTTCTGGAATTGGGAATTCCGATCGTGGTTGCTCTTAATAAAAGTGACATTACGGAAAAGAAAAAAACAGAAATCGATGTAGAGAAATTAGCAGAAAAATTAGGGTGTCCGGTCATTCAGACAGTATCTACAGCTTCAGGACATGAAGGATTAAAAGAAGTTGTAAATCAGGCGGTTGCATTAAAAGGATGCGGACAGAAGGCGCCTTATGTACAAGCGGATATTGATCTGCAGGATAAAGCCCAGGTTGAGGCGGCCGATAGAAAGCGTTTTTCATTTGTAAATGGAATTGTAACAGCGGTAGAAAAGAGAAATGTTTTAACAAAGGATAAAAATACGCAGGACAGTATTGATATGGTGCTCACCAATAAATTTGTCGGAATCCCTATCTTTGCAGTGATCATGTTCGGTGTGTTTTACATATCCCAGTCTACAGTTGGAACATGGATCGCGGACTGGTTGGTTGGATGGATCGAGACGTTTCAGGGGTGGGTTGCCAGTTTGGTGGAAGGAGCAAGTCCGTTCCTTCAAGCGCTTCTTGTGGATGGTATCATCGGTGGTGTAGGTGCAGTAGTAGGTTTCCTGCCGCTTGTAATGGTCATGTATTTCCTGATTGCTCTTTTGGAAGACTGTGGATATATGGCTCGTGCCACTGTAGTTTTAGACCCTATATTTAAGAGAGTCGGTCTTTCGGGAAAGTCTGTAATCCCTATGGTCATCGGAACGGGGTGCGCTATTCCTGGTATCATGGCCTGCCGTACGATCCGTAATGAAAGAGAGAGAAGAGCAACGGCTATGCTGACACCGTTTATGCCATGTGGAGCGAAACTCCCGGTAATTGCGCTGTTTGCAGGGGCATTCTTCGCAGATGCTTCATGGGTGGGGCCGACGATGTACCTGATTGGTATTGTGTTGATTTTTTTAGGTGCATTATTGGTGAAAAAGATTACCGGATATAAGTTCCGTAAATCGTTCTTTATCATTGAACTTCCGGAATATAAACTGCCGAGTTTAAAACGAGCAACCCTTTCAATGCTTTCCCGTGGTAAGGCGTATATTGTGAAGGCCGGAACGATTATCTTGGTATGTAACACAGTTGTACAGATCATGCAGAGCTTTAACTGGCAGTTCCGGGTGGTGGAAGAAGGAATGGAACATACTTCTATTCTGGCATCTATAGCTTCCCCATTTGCAGTGCTTCTGATTCCGCTTGGATTTGGCGCATGGCAGCTCGCAGCGGCAGCGATCACAGGTTTTATTGCAAAAGAAAATGTAGTTGGTACACTGGCAGTTGTGTATGGTCTTACGAATTTTATTGATACAGATGAACTGGCATTAGTTGGCGGAGCGAATGAAGTAGCGATGGTTATGGGGCTTACGAAAGTAGCAGCACTTGCTTATCTGATGTTCAATCTTTTCACACCGCCTTGTTTTGCGGCTCTTGGAGCTATGAATTCGGAGATGCAGGATAAGAAATGGCTGTGGGGAGGAATTGCATTACAGTTAGCTGCCGGTTATACAGTTGCGTTTTTCGTATATCAGATAGGTACGCTGGTAACGACAGGAGCTCTTGGAAGTGGTTTTGTTCCGGGACTGATCGCAGTGGCTGTATTTGCATCCATACTAGTCGTGCTGATCCAGCGAAAAGAGAAAACTTTTAATGCAGAATATCGTTTGCATGCATAAAAAGAGAAGGGAATGATCAGTTCTCTAGAAAATATAGAAGCAAGATGAAAGTTTCAACAAATTGAGGGTATATATGGAGAAAGAAAATGGGAATATGAATATTATAATGAAAAAATCAGAGAAGAGGTGATAGGTTAGGATGAAACAGCATAGATTTTGGGCATGGGCAATGATCGGTTGTCTTGCTATGTTATTCTATACCGGTAAGAAGCACAAATGAAAAAGCAGATAAGAATGGAGAGGATACATATGGATATTTTAAAAATGAAGAATCTTGCGTTGTTTGCAGGAGGCGTATTATTTGGAACGGCAGGAATAAAAATTCTGTCCAGTAAGGATGCGAAAAGAGTGTATGTAGAAGGAACTGCTGCAGTTCTTCGAGCCAAAGATAGTGTAATGAAGACTGCAGAGACAGTTCAGGAAAATGCAGAAGATATTCTGGCAGAAGCAAAGCAGATCAACGAGAAACGTGCGGAAGAAGAAACTGCCGCTATACAGGAAGAAATTATTGAGAAGCATGTCAACTCTGAAACAGAGGATGCGTAATTGAAATTCATTATAAAGCATGAGATTCCGGGAAGAATCCGTATTCATATGGAACAGGAGCAAATGTCTTATAAAGAGGCTGATAGATTGCTGTATTATTTGAATACGCTGGAATATGTCACGCAGGCAAAGGTTTATAGAAGGACGGCCGATGCCTGCGTCTGCTTTTCGGGAAAAAGAGAGCTGTTGATTCAGGCTTTAAGAAAGTTCCGCTATACGTCTGTGAAAATTCCGGATGAAATTTATGTAAATTCAGGAAGGCAGCTAAATGATGCTTATCAGGAAAAGCTGATTGGTAAAGTGCTCTTTCATTATGCCGGAAAAATCCTTTTACCATATCCGATCAGAAAAGCAATGGTTTTATGGAAAGCTGTACATTATTTGAAAGAAGGGTGGAAGCGTCTTGTCAGGAGAAAACTGGAAGTTGCAGTACTGGATGCTGCTGCTATTGGTATTTCTATTATACGTGGAGATATCAAGACTGCTTCTTCTGTTATGTTTCTGCTGGGTGTGGGGGAAATTCTGGAAGAGTGGACGCATAAGAAATCTGTAGGAGATTTGGCACGAAGCATGTCTTTAAACACAGCAAAAGTCTGGTTGAAAAGTGGAGAACAGGAAGTGCTTGTGGATTCTGGAAAGGTTAAAGAAGGAGACAATATCATAGTTCATATGGGGAATGTCATTCCTTTCGATGGAGTGGTGCTCGAAGGCGAAGGAATGGTAAATCAGTCTTCGCTTACGGGTGAACCGCTTCCGATTTTGAAATCTTTGGGAGGATATGTATATGCAGGAAGTGTTCTGGAGGAAGGAGAACTAACAGTTACTGTAAAAAAAGCTGGGGGTTCCTCACGTTATGAGAAGATTGTTGAGATGATAGAGGAGTCCGAAAAACTGAAATCTTCGCTAGAAGGAAAGGCAGAAAGACTTGCAGATCGATTAGTTCCTGTTACCTTTGTAGGAACAGCTCTTACGTGGATCTTTACGCGAAACATTACGAAAGCTTTAGCTGTGCTTATGGTAGATTTTTCCTGTGCATTAAAGCTTACAATGCCGATTGCAGTACTATCTGCAATTCGTCAGGCAGGCTCTCATGATATTACTGTAAAGGGTGGGAAATTTTTAGAATCGGTTGCAGAGGCAGAAATCATCGTACTGGATAAAACAGGCACACTTACAGAAGCAAAACCTATCGTGAAAATGGTAGTTCCATTTTGCGAAACAAGTGAAAATGAATTGCTTCGTATAGCAGCCTGCTTGGAAGAACATTTTCCGCACTCTATGGCGAAAGCGGTAGTATCTGCTGCAAAACAGGCAGGGCTTGAACATGAGGAAATGCACTCAAAAGTGGAGTACATTGTGGCTCATGGTATTTCTTCCGAAATAGAGGAAAAACGTGTTTTAATAGGAAGTGCTCATTTTGTTTTCGAAGATGAAAAGTGTATTGTCCCAGGGGAGTATCAGGAACAGTTTGAGAGCCTTCCGACAGAATATTCCCATTTATATTTAGCGATAGATGGTATTCTTGCAGCGGTTATATGCATTGAAGATCCACTACGAGAGGAAAGTGCAAGTGTGATAAAGGCTTTGAAATCAGCAGGATTTCAAAAGGTTGTTATGATGACCGGAGACAGTGAACGTACAGCGGCAGCAGTTGCTAAAAAGGTAGGTGTTGATGAATATTATTCAGAGGTATTACCAGAAGACAAAGCTAGATTTATTGAGAAGGAAAAAGAAAAAGGAAAGAAAGTGCTTATGGTAGGTGATGGGATTAATGATTCACCTGCACTTTCAGCAGCGGATGTAGGGATTGCAGTAAGTGATGGAGCAGAACTTGCCAGAGAAATTGCAGATATTACAATTTGGGCAGATAATTTGCATCAAATTGTGAGATTGAAATATTTGAGTCAGGCATTGATGAAAAAGATAAATAGAAATTATAAAGAGATAGTAGGAATAAATACATTACTTATTCTTTTTGGAGTAGGGGGGGTGATACAGCCTACGACTACAGCGATGCTTCACAATATGTCTACAGTAGTAATCAGTTTGCAGAGTATGCAAAACCTTCAGGAGTTGAAAAAAGTATAAAAATTGCAAAAATAAAGTAAAAACCACCATTTACCTATTGACAAAGTAGGTGAATGGTGTGATAATACTACCAACCGAATAAACAGGTAAATAACAAGGAAGGAGAACAGCGTTATGGAAAAGCGAAATACTATCAATAATACTATGATGATGAAGATGTACATGTGGATTTGCAGCATGTGCATGACTTGTTGTGCTTACCTTTCCGATGTGTTCTCCAACTCAAGAGTAAACCCTTGTGCTGCCTGATATAGGAGGTATGACAATCGCTTACAGCCAGGAGACTTCATCGGAGTCTTCTGGTTTTTGTTTTTGTAAGGCGGTGAAACCTCATGGAAACTATTATAAATCATTTGAAAACGAAAGGAAATAACGATTATGTCCAACTACAAATTCGAAACTTTACAGCTTCACGTAGGTCAGGAAAATCCTGATCCTGCTACTGATGCCCGTGCAGTCCCGATCTACGCTACCACATCTTATGTGTTTAAGAACTCCGCTCATGCAGCGGCACGTTTTGATCTCGCCGATACCGGGAACATCTACGGCAGACTTACTAATTCTACACAGGATGTTCTCGAACGGCGTGTGGCAGCTCTTGAAGGCGGCGCGGCAGCTTTGGCACTTGCTTCCGGTGCAGCGGCAATTACATACACCCTTGAAGCACTCGGTCAGAACGGCGGTCACTTTGTAGCACAGAAGACCATCTACGGCGGCAGTTATAATCTGCTGGCACATACACTCCCGAACTTCGGTATTACCGCCAGCTTTGTAAACATTCACGACCTTGCCGAAGTTGAAGCGGCGATTCAGGATAATACTCGTGCGATCTACATTGAAACGCTTGGCAATCCAAACAGTGACATTCCCGATATGGATGCTCTCTCAGATATTGCTCACAGATACGGCTTACCGCTTGTAGTAGATAACACTTTCGGGACGCCTTATCTTATTCGTCCTATTGAGCACGGTGCGGATATCGTAGTCCATTCGGCAACAAAGTTCCTCGGCGGTCATGGTACAACACTCGGCGGTATCATTGTTGACTCCGGTAAATTTGACTGGACGGCAAGCGGCAAGTATCCCGCAATAGCCGATCCCAACCCCAGCTATCATGGCGTATCCTTTGTCAAGGCTGCCGGTCCTGCGGCATTTGTTACATACATCCGTGCGATCCTGCTTCGCGATACAGGTGCATCTATCTCTCCTTTTGCGGCATTTCTGCTTCTGCAAGGCATCGAAACGCTGTCGCTTCGCCTTGAACGGCATGTAGAGAACACGAAGAGGGTTGTGGATTTCCTTACAAATCATCCGCAAGTCGAAAAGGTCAACCATCCCTCTCTTGCTGAGCATCCCGAACATGCGCTGTATCAGAAATATTTCCCGAATGGCGGTGCTTCGATTTTCACGTTTGAGATCAATGGCGGTCAGGCAGAAGCGCACAAATTCATCGACAGCCTCGAGATATTCTCTCTGCTTGCAAATGTTGCTGATGTCAAGAGCCTTGTGATTCATCCCGCAACTACTACCCACAGTCAGCTGTCTGAGGAAGAGCTTGCCGATCAGGGAATCAAGCCGAACACCATCCGTCTTTCTATCGGCACCGAGCATATTGACGATATTATCGCCGATCTGCAAAAGGGTCTGGATGCAGTAAAATAATCAAAAACATTTGGAGGAAAAGATTATGTCTAAAATTTATACATCAGTCGATCAGCTTATCGGCAGAACCCCGCTTCTTGAGCTTACACACCTTGAAGTAAAATATGACTTAAAAGCAAAAATCCTTGCTAAGTTGGAATACCTCAATCCGGCAGGATCGGTCAAGGACAGAATCGCAAAGGCTATGATCGAGGAGGCAGAATTATCGGGCAAGCTCACACCCGATTCGGTCATTATTGAGCCGACTTCGGGCAACACAGGTATCGGTCTTGCTTCTGTAGCGGCGGCAAGAGGCTATAAGATCATCATTGTAATGCCCGAAACCATGTCTGTCGAGCGTAGGCAGCTGATGAAGGCCTATGGTGCAGAACTTGTGCTCACTGAAGGAGTGAAAGGAATGAAGGGAGCTATTGCTAAGGCAGAAGAACTTGCTGCGGAGATTCCAAACAGTTTCATTCCCAGTCAATTCGTCAATCCTGCAAACTCACAGGCACATCGTTGCACAACGGGACCTGAAATTTATGAAGATACCGACGGAAGCGTAGATATTTTCGTCGCGGGTGTCGGTACGGGTGGTACGGTTACAGGTGTCGGAGAGTATCTGAAATCCAAGAACCCCGATGTCAAGGTCGTTGCCGTGGAGCCGGCATCTTCTGCGGTTCTCTCAACAGGTGCTGCAGGAACGCATCAGATTCAAGGTATCGGTGCAGGCTTTATTCCCGATGTTCTGAATACCAAGGTTTATGATGAGATTATCACCGTGCAAAACGAGGACGCCTTTGCTATGGGCAAGTTGATTGGCAAGAGTGAGGGTGTGCTTGTAGGAATTTCCTCAGGTGCGGCGACCTATGCTGCAATCGAGCTTGCAAAGCGCCCGGAAAACGAAGGAAAAACAATTGTTGTTCTGCTTCCTGACACGGGCGACAGATATTTGTCTACACCGCTGTTTGCAGAATAAGGCAGAATATTATAAGGAGCTTCTGTGGAAACCCAGGCAACCGCAGGAGCCGGAACAATAAACCGGAGGAATGTTATGATCATATCTACAAGAGGAAGATACGCTCTGCGCGTAATGCTCGACCTTGCCGAGAATGGAAACGGTGACTATATCGCTATGAAAAAAATAGCCGAAAGACAAGGGATTTCGCTGAAATATCTGGAGCGCATCCTGCCGGTTCTGACGCAAAATAATATTGTCGAGGGGGTTTCGGGAAAGGGCGGGGGATATCGCCTGACACGACGACCCGAAGAATACAAGGTAGGTGAGATCCTACGCCTGACCGAGGGTGATCTTGCTCCCGTTGCCTGCCTTGGCTGTGGTGCAAAAGCGTGTGAACGCGCTGAAAATTGCAAGACTCAGCCAATGTGGAAGGAATTTTATAATATGACAAATGCCTATTTTGACGGTATCACATTATCAGCGTTAATTGAGCAGGTATGATTTCAATAAATGAATTTTCGTATGAGATATATTAATCTCATACGGAGCAATGATCCGGCAGTCTGTTTGAAAATCATTATAGAAATAGTTTTTTATGAGAAATTTTATCGTTATACCTTATTGACATACCCATACGATTAGTTTATACTAACTAAAAAAGGTTAGTGCAAACTAACTTCTTGATGGAGGTAAAGATATGAGTATTGTAATAATTGGAGGACATGATCGGATGGTAGCACAGTATAAAGAGGTCTGCAAGGGATATCAATGTAAAGCGAAAGTCTTTACGCAAATGAGAACAGGACTTCATAAACAGATTGGAAATCCGGATGTTTTGGTATTGTTTACTAATACAGTGTCTCATAAAATGGTGAAAACAGCATTGGATGAGGTTGATCAGAGCCGGACGAATGTGATCCGCTGTCATACCAGCAGTAAAAATGCTTTAACAGAGATTCTGGAAAGCTGTTGTGGATAACAGTGACAGAATAAATATAAACTCCTCTTGACTTTGACGCAGCGTCAAGTGATATGCTTAGCATAAGCTGATAAGAAAGGGAGATGAAAACACATGAAGTACAGTATCAGAGAGGTGTCAGAACTGGCAGGAGTGAGTGCACGCACTCTTCGCTATTATGATGAAATCGGTCTTTTGAAACCGTTGGAGGTCAGTGGATCCGGATACCGGTATTATGGAAAGTATGAACTTGCATTGCTGCAGCAGATTTTGTTCTACCGAGAGAGAGGACTGGATTTGAAGCAGATCCAAAAAATTGTGTATCAGGACGATTTTGATATTATGAGTGCTTTACAGGAACATCTTCGGGACTTGGAGGCGAAAAAGAAGCATATGGAGTCGCTGATCTATGCTGTGGAGCAGACGATCCGGTCAATGAAGGGAGAATGTGAAATGAGTGATAAAGAGAAATTTCAGGCATTTAAAGAACGTATTGTTCGAGAAAATGAAGAGAGACATGGTACGGAAATCCGGGAAAAATACGGAGATGAAGAAATGGATTCCGCAAATCAGAAGATGCTGAATATGACAGAAGAAGAATATGAGCGCTTTCAAAATCTGGGCAGGGAAATCAATGTACAGTTAGAAGAAGCAGTGCAGTCGGGAGCAAAGCCGGAGAGTGAAAAAGGAAGGCGCATTGTTCTTCTGCATAAGGAATGGCTTGGAAAGACATGGAAACAGTATACAAAAGAGGCGCACATCGCAATCGGAAATATGTATATCAGTGACGAACGGTTTCGTCTATTTTACGATAAAGAAGTGGAAGGCTGTGCGGTATTTTTGGAAAAGGCAATCCGTTATTGGTTGGATCGGCTGTAAACAGACACTTTGAGATTAGGAAATCATAGTTAAGAACATAGGATCAGAAAAGACAACATATCAAATAGATAAGTGTGTCTCTTTTGATCCTTTTTATATGCCCCCTTTTTATATGAAGTACTGATGAATATGGAAATAAAAATATGATAATGTGGATAAAAATAAGAAATATGGATTGCAAATGGAAATAATCGGTGCTATGATTCAAGCATAAGATTCTGAACGTATGATAGAGCGAGGAGGAATGAGATATATGAATCTGGAGCAGATGAGAGCGAAAAAGAAAGAGTTAGGATATACTTATGAGCAAATTGCAGAGCGTTCCGGAGTTCCGCTCGGAACCGTGCAGAAAGTATTTGGCGGTGTGACGTCTTCTCCGCGATACGATACGCTGCGAGCGTTGGAACGGGTGTTTGAAGAGAAGGAACGGTTGATCTTGAGGGAAGCAGTGACTTATGGAGTGAAGAAATCGGGAGAGTATACGGTTGAAGATTATCGTGCGTTACCGGATGATGTGCGCATGGAGCTGATAGACGGTGCATTTTATGATATGGCTGCGCCTACCGGAGTACATCAGGTTGTAAGCGGAAAGATATATTATACGTTGAGTAATTATATCTGGGGTAAAAATGGCGGATGTCTCCCTATGTATTCTCCGATCGATGTACAGATTGATTGTGATGATAAGACCATTGTACAACCGGATGTACTTGTGTTGTGTGATACAAGCAAGCTGACGGGAAATACGATTTTTGGAGCGCCGGATTTTATTGTTGAAGTGCTTTCCAAATCCACCCGGAAGAAGGATATGTTTTTGAAACTGAATAAGTACATGGAAGCCGGAGTGAGGGAATACTGGATGATCGATCTCAGTAAGGAGAAAGTCTTGGTATATGATTTTGAACATGACAATTACCCGATTCTCTATGGCATGGATGCTGTCGTTCCGGTTGGAATATTCGGCGGGGAATGTAAGGTGGATTTTGGAGAGATTTACGAATATTTAAAGTCATTTTCTTTGGTATGAAAGTGTAAATCACATATGCCTTTTTTAAATTAACGCTTTAATTTGCAAAAGTATTGTGGTATGATAATAGAAATGACAGAAAATATTGCATTGTACTTGTGAGTTTTGCATAAAAATTACTGTTGATAATTGTGCAGTATGATTAAATAGAGTTGCAAGAGATGCAGATAGAGGAGGAATCATATTATGATATGGGCAAAGGAAGAGACCTTGCCGAGAGCGGAAATCGAGAAAATCCAGCTTGAGAAATTAAAGCAGACAGTTTCTTATATCTATGAGAAGGTGGAGCCTTATCGGAAGAAGATGGAGAAAGCGGGGGTAAAGACGGAAGACATTCAGGATCTGGATGATCTGAGGAAACTGCCGTTTACATATAAGGCGGATTTCCGGGACAATTACCCGGACGGATTGTTTGCAGTGGACAAGAAGGAAATTGTCCGCTATCATGCCAGTTCCGGAACGACAGGCAAACCAACCGTGGTCGGATATACGCAAAATGATCTGGATCTGTGGCTGAACAATGTGGCTCGAATTGCCTGTATGGGAGGAGCGACTGCAGAGGATGTGGCACAGATTTCCTTTGGATACGGCACATTTACCGGAGCGCTTGGACTGCATGGGGGACTGGAGAAGATCGGGGCATCTGTGATCCCGATGTCTTCCGGTAATACGAATAAGCAGATCATGTTCTTGCAGGATATGGGTGTGACTCTTTTGGTCGCAACCCCTTCCTATGCGCTGCATCTGGGAGAAGAACTGCGGGCAAGAGGCATGGATCCGTCTCGGGATCTGAAGCTGCACATCGGTTTGTTTGGCGGCGAAGGCATGACAGAGCCGATGCGTGAAGAGATGCACAAGGTCTGGGGAAATCAGTTTATCTGTACACAAAATTACGGTATGAGCGAATTATGCGGACCGGGAGTGGCAGGAGAGTGTACAGAACTCTGCGGAATGCACATCAATGAGGACTGGTTTATCCCGGAGATCATTGATCCGGAGACAGAGGAAGTCTTGCCGCCGGGAGAACGAGGAGAGTTGGTGATCACATGTCTCGGAAAGGAAGCGCTCCCGCTGATCAGATACCGTACCGGCGATCTGACCAGACTGATGTATGAACCGTGCAAATGCGGCAGAACTACTGCGCGTATGGAGAATCTGTCGGGACGTGCAGACGATATGCTTGTGATCCGCGGCGTCAATGTATTCCCGACGCAGATTGAAGAAGTGCTGTTCAAGATTGATGAGATCGGACCGCATTATGAGATTCTTGTTGAAAGAAAGAACCGTCTGGATGTGATGACGATCACGGTTGAATTGATCGATGACAGACTGCTGGATAGTTATGCGAAGCTGAGTGAACTGGAGCAGAGGATCAGGTCTGCACTGAAATCACAGCTCGGACTTGCAACGCAGATACGTCTGGTGGCTCCGAATTCCTTACAGCGATTTGAGGGCAAGGCAAAGCGGGTAACAGATTTACGAAAGGATGGATTATAAAAATGGCAGAAAAAGTAATTATGCTTGGAAATGAAGCGATTGCCAGAGGTGCATATGAAGCGGGGGTTAAGGTATCTTCTGCATATCCGGGAACTCCGAGTACAGAAATCAGCGAGTATCTCGTACAATACAAAGAGGAAGTCTATGAAGAATGGGCGCCGAATGAAAAGGTAGCGGCGGAGGTAGCAGTCGGAGCGAGTATTGCGGGAGTACGTTCCATGGCATGTATGAAGCATGTCGGACTGAATGTTGCGGCAGATCCGCTCTATTCTGTATCATATATGGGGGTAAACGGCGGTCTCGTTCTCGTGGTCGCAGATGATCCGGGACTTTACAGCTCACAGAACGAGCAGGATACGAGGATGGTGGCAAGAGCCGCACAGATTCCGGTGATCGAGCCGTCGGACAGCGCGGAGGCAAAGGATTTCTTTAAAATGGCATTCGAATTAAGCGAACGATTTGACCGCCCGTTTATTTTCCGTACGACGACAAGACTGGCTCACTCTCAAGGGGTGGTAGAGCTAAAGGAGAGGGAAGACATACCGGACAAGGAATATGTGAAAAATATCCGTAAAAATGTCATGATGCCGGGAAATGCGAAACTGCGTCATATCGAGATCGAGAAAAGGAATCAGGAGCTTGCCGAGGCGGCGAATACACTGCCGATCAATAAGGCGGAGATGAACGATACGTCGATTGGTGTGATCACAAGCGGAATTCCGTATCAATATGTCAAAGAAGCACTTCCGAATGCTTCGGTATTGAAGTTGGGAATGGTCAATCCGCTGCCGAGAAAGCTGATTGAAGATTTTGCGGCAAAAGTTGAGACCCTTTATATTGTGGAGGAACTGGATCCTGTTATTGAAGAACAGGTGAAATCATGGGGGATCAAGGCAGTCGGAAAAGAGATCTTTACCGTACAGGGTGAATACAGCGCCAATATGCTGAGAACTGCAGTTTTAAAAGAAGAACTACAGATTAAAAAACCAGCAGAGGCGCCCCGACGTCCGCCGATCTTGTGTCCCGGATGTCCGCACAGAAGTGTGTACCATGTGTTAAATAAACTGAAGCTGCATGCGGCGGGTGATATCGGATGTTATACATTGGGAGCGGTAGCGCCGTTGAGTGTTGTTGATACTACTATGTGTATGGGATCCAGTATTTCTACTTTACATGGGATGGAGAAAGCGAAGGGCAGAGCGTATATCAAAGACTGGGTAGCGGTGATCGGGGACTCTACATTTTTACATACAGGAGTGAACTCTTTGATGAATATGGTATACAACCATGCAACGGGTACCGTACTGATTCTGGATAATTCTACAACCGGAATGACCGGACATCAGGATCATGCGGCAACCGGCAAGACATTGCAGGGAGATCCGACTTATGCGATTGATATTCCGGCGCTTTGCCGCGCCATGGGCGTGAAGAATGTGGTGGAAGTAAATGCCTTTGATATTTCACTTTTGGAAAAGACGATCAAGGAAGAGCAGGCAAAGGAAGAAGTTTCCGTAATCATCACGAAATCGCCGTGCGTCCTGCTTGATAAATCGAAAAAACCTTTGTATATTGTTCATCCGGACAAATGTAAGAAGTGCGGAATGTGTATGAAACCGGGCTGTCCGGCAATGACGAAAAATGAAGACGGAACAATCCGCATTGACGATACGATGTGTACAGGCTGCGGATTGTGCGAAACCTTATGTAAATTTCATGCGATAGAAATGGTAAAGGCGGGTGAATAAAGATGACGACAAAAAATATTATGATCGTAGGAGTCGGAGGACAGGGAACGCTGCTTACCAGCCGGATCTTGGGAGGACTCACGCTCGCGGGAGGATATGATGTGAAGCTGTCCGAGGTGCATGGTATGGCACAGAGAGGCGGGAGTGTTGTGACGTTTGTACGTTACGGTGAAAAGGTGGCAGAGCCGATCGTGGAAGAAGGACAGGCGGATGTGATCATAGCTTTTGAACGTCTGGAAGCCTTGCGGTATGCGCATTTTCTGAAACAAGACGGCGTGCTAATCGTTAATGACTGGCGCATCGATCCGATGCCTGTAGTGATCGGAGCCGCGGAATATCCGGACAATATTTTGGAGGATTTGGAAAAGACGTATAAAGTCTACAAGGTCAATGCCACAGAAGAATCCAGAAAATTGGGCAATCCAAGAGTGTTCAATCTGATCGTATTGGGAATTGCGGCTCAGCATATGGATTTTACAAGAGAGCAGTGGTATGAAGTTATTGAGAAAACCGTGCCGCCTAAGACAATAGAGATCAACAAGAAAGCATTTGATGTGGGGTATTCTATTGGAAGGAGGGAAAGGGATGATTCAGCAGTTATCGGTATTTGTAGAAAATAAACCCGGAAGCATTATGAGTGTAACCTCCGGATTGACGGAAGCGAGGATTAATATTCGTGCAATCTCCTGTTTTGACGGGCCGGAATTTTCCATCCTGCGATTGATCGTAGATCAGCCGGAAGCGGCAAAGGAGTATTTAACGGGAAAGGGATTTGTCGTACGCCTGCATAGTGTGATCGGTGTAGAATTAAAGGATGAGCAGGGCAATCTGAACCGGATGCTTGGAATCCTTGCAAAAGGAGGAATCAGTATCAGCTATATCTATTCCTTTGTCATTCGTGAAGATAAGGCGCCTGTTATGGTATTCAATACGGATGATTATGACAAAGCGGAAGTTTATTTGCGGGAAGCCGGGGTGAAGCTGATCGAAGAAGATGATTTATAGAAATGAGAGGATAAAAAAGGAGCAAAAAATATGGCGGCAGGAATTTCAAAAGAAAACTGGGAGGAGCGGATACGGGATCCCAGAATCGAATGCATGAGCAGAGATGAGATGGCAGAACTGCAAAGTAAAAAACTTGTAGATGTGGTAAATCGCGTGTATAACAATGTGGGATTTTACCGAAAAAAGATGCAGGAAACAGGCGTAGAGCCGGGGGATATCAAAGGGATCGAGGATATTGAAAAGCTTCCGTTTACGACGAAAGAGGATCTGCGTGACAACTATCCGTTTGGGCTGTTGGCAATTCCGAAGAAAGATGTAGTGCGAGTGCAGGGAACGTCCGGAACAACAGGAAAGCTGACGCTTGCATCCTATTCCCAAAAGGATGTGGATGTGTGGGGTGAGTGTGTAGCACGATGTCTGACAATGGCCGGGTTGACAGAGGAGGATATTATTCATGTGTGTTATGGGTACGGATTGTTTACAGGGGGAATGGGGTTGGATTTCGGTGCAAGAGCATTGGGGGCAACGGCAATTCCGATGTCGGCAGGAAACACCAAACGTCAGATGATGTGTATGGAAGATTTTGGTGCCACTGCGTTTGCCTGTACACCGTCGTATGCGTTGTATCTGGCAGAATCTATTCAGGAAGCCGGACTGGTTGACCGTATGAAGATTAAGGCAGGTATTCATGGCGCAGAGCCATGGACAGAAGAGATGCGAAAAAAGATAGAAAGCATTCTTCAGATTAATTGCTTTGACATTTACGGTCTTTGTGAGATTACCGGACCGGGTGTGGCGCAGGATTGTATCCATCATGCAGGACTGCATATCCATCATGATCATTTCTTCCCGGAGGTTCTGGATCCGACAACCCATGAGGCATGTGCGGACGGTGAGACGGGAGAACTGGTCTTCACAACTTTGTCCAAAGAGGCGATGCCGCTTATCCGTTACCGTACAAAGGATTTGACAAGTATCGATCATAGCATCTGCGAATGTGGAAGAACGCTGCCGAGAATATCCAAGTTCACGGGACGTACCGACGATATGAAAGTGATCCGAGGTGTCAATGTATTCCCGACACAGGTGGAGACAGCGCTACTTAGCATGGGCGGAGCGGTTGCACCACATTATCTGATGATCGTGGACAGAGAAGATAATATGGACGTACTGACAGTCATGGTAGAAGTGGATGAGAGTATGTTCTCGGATGAGATACGAAAACTGGATGCACTTCGAAAGAAGATTGAGGCAGTTCTAAAACAGGCGCTTGGAGTATCGGTTAATGTGAAGCTGGCAGAGCCGAAGACAATTCAGAGAAGTGAGGGGAAGGCGGTAAGAGTGATCGACAACCGGGATCTGTAAAACAAAAGGGTTTTGTATCGGGAAGGAAGGAAATCGGAAATGGGAATTACAATCAAACAATTATCTGTATTTTTGGAAAACAGAGAGGGGCGTTTAGACGAAGTGCTGAAGGCTCTTGCAGAAAATGATGTGAACATCGTTGCTTTAAGTCTGGCAGATACAACGGAGTATGGGA
The DNA here is from genome assembly GCA_963559385.1 of uncultured Schaedlerella sp. GTDB lineage: Bacteria > Bacillota > Clostridia > Lachnospirales > Lachnospiraceae > Schaedlerella. The sequence goes on along the minus strand of CAUWKK010000042.1, from coordinate 681 downwards.
TGCTTCGCATGATCGTGTCAGATCCTGAAAAGAGCAAAGCTGTGCTGAAAGATATCGGAATTACAGCGATGCTGACAGACGTTGTAGCGCTTCGGGTACCGCATGCAACAGGGTCGCTCAGTAAGGCGATGCATGAGATCATGGAGGGAAAAATCAATGTAGAATATATGTATGCCTTTGCAAACGGAACGGATGCTTCCGCGGTTTTGAAATGCGATGATCCTGCAGGGGTGGTTGAAATACTGCGCCGACATGGGTTTGATGTATGGGAAGAAGCCGAGGCATACGTTTCAAATCTGAAAGGATAGGAAGTCCGAGAGAGGGATGGATACGGCAGCTTCGAAAATGTTATGAGAATAAAAGAACAGCACCGGAAAAATCCGATGCTGTTCTTTTTAATCTCATTTCATTGTATTGCTTTTAAATATTAAATCTAGTCGCCAGCCTTTGTAGCCTAAGTGTATAAATTTATATAATTAAAAGGTACATTAAAAAATCTGATTAAAGTTTTACTACGTTAGTTGCCTGCGGTCCCTTAGCGCCTTCTGTTACGTCAAACTCAACAGCCTGGCCTTCTTCTAAGGACTTGAATCCATCCATTACCAATCCTGAGTAGTGTACGAATACATCATTTCCTTCGGAATCAGAGATGAATCCATAACCTTTTTGGTTGTTAAACCA
>CAUWKK010000041.1:0-19471 GCA_963559385.1 uncultured Schaedlerella sp. | reverse complement strand
ACAATTAGTGCAAGATATTATAAAGATGGAAGTGAAATTTTAATCGAACAAGGTGCTGGTGAAAATCCGAGAAAATTAACTCCGAGAGAATGCGCACGATTACAAGGATTTCCAGAAAAATTTATAATAACTGTATCAGATACCCAAGCATATAAGCAGTTTGGAAACTCAGTTGCGGTTCCTGTGATTAGAGCTGTAGCAAAAAGCATGAGAGAGGAAATGAAGACTCTACCAATTAAGGAGTGATTTAATTAATGAGTGACAGCAACATTATGTTACAAGATTTAGGTAAACTTGTAGAAAAAACAAAAAATGCGGTAAAGAATACTTTTAATTATGAGGATGTTGGATTAAGTGAAGGATTTAAAAAGGCTTTTGCAGACAACATTGCTTCTGGGGGGAATACTATAGAATACTTGGAAAATACAGCTATCATTACAACCTCAGCAGGGCTGAAAATATATCTGCCAAATCAGTGGTTTGTTCTTGCAACTTATCCGGTAGAATTGATAAAAGAAATCATAAAGTACCGAAATTATACTGAAAAGGTAATTGATGGTAATGCTGGTGTTTTCGTGGGAAGTAATGGAAAAGATCTGGAAAAGAAAGAAATATACAAAAATTTGAAAAGCACAGATGGCATAGACTTTTCTGAAAAGTTCAAGCAAATTATGAAAGATTATCTGTTGGGCTTGGGGCAACAGGAGGATATTGCTAATCAAAATTGTGAATTGTTATACAAATTCGTATCAAACGATAAATGGTGGTTAGGTGGAAAAGGGATAGAGAGAACAAATGATTTCTATGTTTCGCCTATTTTAAGTGTATTAAATCTTGTTAATGCAAGTCAGTCATATGTGGCAACCATTACCTATGCATATGTAAATGATGCAAATTTGTATGCAGAGTTGGAAACAATTACAGATGCCGATGAAGAATGCAGTGACAGTTGTGAAGATGAATACCGTAGGGCCGCTAAGATAATCACAGATTATGTGTCAGAAACTGGATTTGAAATTCCATGCAGCAGAAGTGCTATCGAAGTTGCTATACGAGAATTTCAGGAAAAATTCGCACCAGAGAAACTGGCAGCCATTGAGGATGAAAATCTCTTAACATCTTTATTTTATACAGTCGGAGATAATACAGAAGCACTTTGCTGTTGGTTGGAACATAACGCAGACTGCCGAGAATATTTTGGAAGTATTGCTGGCGGATCTGCATACAAATTTGGCCTGTTTCAGAAAAAGGATACTGGCGAGTGGATGACGGGAAGTCCGCAGAAACCGGAAGTATTATCAGAGGAACAGGCTCTTGAAATCGGAAAGACAATAAGAGATGCTCTTGTAAAAGGTGTAGATATTATAAATAATGCCATCTTGGATAACCTGTCTGATTTTGAAAAGTTCGATGAAGATTTGAAACAGGGTGTAGGTGAACAATACTATAACCTGGCATGGTTTCATAAATATTTTTCGCTTATCTGCCCAGAAAAATTAAGTGGTTTCCATTCAAACGACTGGCAGACACATGTACTCAGATGTTTAAGAATTAATCCGAGTGAAAAATATTATGCCCGAAGCGCACAGCTTGCGAAGATTGAAAACTATGCCGGAATGTACTATAGAGAATTCTTTGCTGTTGTTTTCGAAGAATTTGGTGGAATAAAACATTTTGTGAGAATTGGCACAAAAGATGATGAAAAAAATTATGCTGCAGAATGGCAGCAGAAATCTGTAGTTGGAATCGGATGGAGAGCTATTGGATCACTTCAGGATTATGTTGCGGGTGATGGAATAGATAAGGATGCCATTACAGAAAAGATGATGGAAGAGTATTTCCACGATGATAAAAAGACAGCATCCAGAAAGGCTGGAGAACTAGCAAGATTCTATAAAACAAATGCGGATACTGTTTTTGTCGCTATGAATGGAGAAAAGCTGATAGCGTTTGTTGATGAAATTGGAGAATACTTCTATGACGCATCAACGGCTATGGCACATATGAAAGTTGGAAAGTGGCATAATAAATTTGCAGATGGAGATACCCTTCCGGATAAATCAGAAGGAAAACTTACATCCTGTTATCAGCTTACAAATAACGAAAATCTGATGTTTTTATATGAAAAATATTATTATGGGGAAGAAGCTGAATCAGAAGAATTAGATAATTCGGAAGCGGAGGAAACCTATATGCCGTTAGTATTTAACACAGAAATAGAAACAGAATATGAAAGAAACCGTATTGTTTTTGGTGCTCCGGGTACTGGAAAGAGTTATGAACTTAAAGAGAATTGTGAGGACTTGCTGAAGGACACAAATGGTTCTTATGAGCGTGTTACATTCCATCCTGATTATTCATACTCGCAGTTTGTTGGTACATATAAGCCTGTCATGGGGGCAGATGAAAAAATTAGATATGATTTTGTGCCGGGACCGTTCATGCGTGTTTATGTAGAAGCACTTAAGAGCGGAAGAACAGAAAATCCACAACCGCATCTTCTGCTTATTGAAGAGATAAACAGAGCAAAAGTGGCAGCAGTATTTGGCGATGTATTCCAACTGTTGGACAGGGATGATGACGGAGTCAGTGAATATGAAATCCAAGCATCAGAGGATATAAGAAAATATCTTGCAAAACAACTGGGGGGAACTCCTGACAATTATCAGAAAATCCGGATTCCTAATAATATGTTTATCTGGTCTACAATGAACAGTGCGGATCAGGGAGTATTTCCGATGGATACTGCTTTTAAGAGAAGATGGAACTTTGAGTACCTTGGAATTAATGAAAACGAAGAAAAGATTTCTGGAATTGGAAAAATCGAACTTGCCGGAAGCGATGAGCCAGTGGAATGGAATATCCTCCGCAGAGCAATTAATGCAAAAATGTCATCAGATCAGTTTAAGATTAATGAGGACAAGCTGATGGGACCATTCTTCCTTTCAAAGAAGGTAATTGCTTCTGATGAAAACGGTATGATTGTAAATACAGACAAATTTGTGGCTGCATTTAAGAGCAAGGTAATTATGTATTTGTATGAAGATGCAGTTAAACAGGGCAAGCACAGATTCTTTGATGGATGTGCTAACAGCAAATATTCATCTGTGTGTGATGCTTTTGATGAAATGGGAATGGGAATCTTCGGACCAAATTTCAAGGAAAACTTTTATGATAAACAAAAGGATGAGGCATAATGAAAGTTGTTTCACGGTATGTCAGGGAACAGAAGCGTTATACGAAAAATGACCTTAAAAGCAAGTTTTCCTTTGACGAAGACGGAGTAGAAAAATTTATAAAAAATCTTAAAGCCTATGGTGTCTTGAAGAGTGTAAAAAATACCGATGACCAGCTCGAGATGTCAGACCTTGTGGATGACGATGTGGAAATTACGGATGAAACGGCAGAGAGTGGCGACTGCCTGTATGTATTTACATATGTAGGAGTCATTACTTGTGGAAGCCGTGTTATAAAGGTCTATCCGAAGTATCTGCTGTCAAAGAAAGACGATAATGTTCTGGAAGAAATGAAGCAGGTTGTTAAAGTACTTGAGCGTTACAGCCGTTCTGAAGAGCAGATTATTAATGTTTTTAATGGTGATGGAGAGAACAGAAGTTTTAATATACTTGCGGTTATCCTGTTCCTGATTAATGATTATTACGAATTTGGCATCTATACGAACTGTGAGGATATTATAGAAGTAAATGGAGAGGGCGAAATTCTCTGGGGAAAGACCATTGATGTGAGTTTTGCCATGATCGAGGATAACCGTCCGTATTATATGGAACTCTATACGGAGAAATCTGTAGAAGATGACATGGATTATTTCAAACGTCTGCATGAATGTGTGCTTACGGAATGTTCCAGACAGCTTCGTGATGCACAATTAGATGTTCTCTTTGATATGGATGCCATAGAACTTTCTGAAGAAACACTGGCCGATTTTGGTGACAAGGAATATGTGTTAGAACGGATTATCAAGGAACTAAATCTTCAGTTTAATACGCACAGGCAGATTCTTCTCAAAACACTATATGCCTATGTGTCCCAAGACAGAAAAATGCTTGATGAGAATGATGGTATCAGTATGTTTGGAACAACAGCATACCATGCGGTCTGGGAGAAAGTCTGTGCGGAAGTGTTTGACAATAAGCTGAATACTACCCTTGCACAGCTTAAGATGATTGTTCCGCTTGCAGATAAGTATAACAGCAAAACGGCAAAGAGACAGAAGCTGATAGATATTATAGAAAAGCCTATATGGCAGGGAGAAGATACGGAAGCAAAGGCAGCAGATACCCTTATTCCAGATTTGATCAGTATTCCGAGCGTAGACGGAAAGGACTGGTTTATAATATTTGATGCCAAATATTATAATCTTCAGCTGGAAAAAGGAAAGTCCCTAAGGGGCAATCCGGGTGTCGGAGATGTAACAAAACAATATCTGTATCAGCTTGCCTATAAGGATTTTATTAATGCACATGGCATTGCAGAAGTTAGGAACTGCTTCCTGATGCCAACAGAGAAAAAAGACATTGTAAAAAAGGCTGTGCCAGAATGGCTATGCTTGAAGTACTCAATCTGAAAAACATACAAATCCGTCTGATTCCGGCAGCAGAGTTATATGATAATTATCTGACTGGAAATCATATGGATATTACACGATTGGAGTTGTAATAAAGGAGGGACGGAATTATGGTCGTTTGTCCAAAATGCAGATCAGACAGGACTGCACCAATATTATATGGTTATCCGTCCCATGAAGCCTTTGAAGCAGAAGAGCGGGGAGAATTTATCCTAGGTGGATGTGAGATGATAGATGGAATGCCACACGAGGATTATGGCTGCCTTGACTGTGGATACAGATGGTCAAAGGAACTTCTCCCAGCAACTTAGATTACAAAAATACGATATAAAGTTGTGGAGAATGGTCCGTGCACGATAGATTCCCAACAGTCATGGGTATATGAAATATATTCTGATGGAAGGTGCAAAGAATATACATATCAAGGGCAGGATCGGAAATATCAGTTTAAGACGGAAGAGAAGGTATCTGAAGAGAAGGCCTACAGACTTGCATGCAGTCTGCAGAAAATCATAGGAGCTCCATTATGGGAGAAGAACATTGTAGAAGGCCAAGTGTGCGATGGATGCAGTTATGAACTCCAAATAACTTATGCGGATAAACGTAAAGAAATCATCAAAGGGGATGTAGCAGGAGGAACTTTTGATCCTATGCTAGAAAAATTTATGCATGAAGTATTTAATGATGAGAAGTAATAATCGGCAGTTGGAAAAGAGGTGTGATGAACATGGACTGGAATCTGTTTTGGTCGGCATTCGGTGCAATTGGTGGTACACTTGGTGCTGTTGCCACAACAGCAGCGGTTGTGGTTGCATTATGGCAAACAAAATATAGCCAAAAGAAAATTATAAAACTTGCTTTTTCGGATAATTTTCAATTATATAATCCTAATACAGGAGAGTCAGTCAAATTTATTGGGTTAAGTGTTACTAATACGGGTAACAGAAAGGTTATCATCCGTACATGGGGAGTGCATCTTAAAGAGGGGAGCGCCATTGTAATGCCACCTCTGGATGCGAATGGAATAGAAAAAATGGCATATGCAAAGCTACCGCAAACGCTGGATTTGGAAGAATCCATAGATTTGCAGTGGCAGAAAGATAAATTCCAATTATTTTTGGAAGCTAATGAGGATAATATAGAGAAGAGTAAGTCGTTGGTCTTTTATGTGAATGATAGTACAGGAAAACAATATACGGTAAAAACAAAAAAGAATGCTTCGTATTATTTCAAATAATAGGACTATTGACAAAACGAACAAATGTTCTTATAATTATAACATCGCTACGTTAGGATACATATCGCAGAGTAACACTATTAGGTTGGTTCACTTTCCCTTGACTGACTACAGTATTAGGAGGCGATGGTTACATGACATTTGAAATCGGTTCGACAGCTTATATTGTCGAGAGCAACCGGATTATCCGTGAAGTGACTATAGTTAAGCGGAACGGAGATTTTTATATAATCCGGTTTGGCACAAGAGGCGGCATCCAAGTGAGAAGCAACAGGCTTTTTGCAAGTTATGAAGATGCGGATTCTTCCATACATAAAAAGACAGAAAAAAGGACGGGATATCGTTCTCCATATGACTACATACACTAAAGTGAATGGAAGGGGATAATTTTGCAAAAAATATGATTGACAATCCCCTTCAAATTTTATATACTTTAGTTAGCAAGTTAGCGAACAAGCGAGCGTGCTAATAAATGAACACCGATATAAAAAGTGAAAATGTGAAAAAGTTAAAAAGTTAAAAAGCGAAAAACAAAGAAAAGGTGAAAATTATGATGTATGCGAATTTTGGAGAATTTATAAGCAAGAAGAGAGTTGAAAAGAAAATCACACTGAGGAAAATGGCTGATATGTTAGGCGTATCCGCCCCGTTTTTAACTGATATAGAAAAAGACAGACGCAACCCCTTCGATATGGAAAAACTTACACAACTCGCACAGATACTGAATTTGTCAAAAGAAGAAAACGCACAGATGCTTGACCTTGCTGGAAAGAAGAGAAATGCCGTAGCACCAGACCTTCCAGAATATATTATGGAACGGGACTATGTTAGTGCAGCTTTGAGGACGGCAAGGGACTTGGATGCAGGAGAAGAAGAATGGAACCAGTTTGTTGAGGAACTGAGAAAGCGAAAGGGGTAAGAACCTATATATGTATAGACCTGAAATTAAAAGAAAGAGATCTGGGGCACCAGTGTTAAGCAGAAAAGAGATTGATGTTATCGGACAGAATATTGTCGGGGATTTTATGCCGGAAGCATTAAAATCTCCACAGGAAATAGACATCGATTTGTTGGCACAGGATTATCTAGGAATGGATCAGGACTTTCAGTACCTGTCGCACTGCGGTGTTTATCTTGGTATGACGGTGTTCAATGACACGGACAAAGTACCCGTGTATGATCCGCAGAATAATTGTGCGGACTATATCAGTGCAAAAGCACATACCGTGATAATCGATAAGACGCTCTTGGAAGAAAATCAGGAACATAGATATCGTTTTACGATGGGACACGAGGCAGGACATGAGTTTTTACATAAAGAATATTTTGCCTATGATCCTGACCAGATAACACTGTTTGACCTAATGGGAGAAACTCCGGCACCAATGGTTCAGTGTCGTGTGGACACAAAGAAGATGGACTGCCGGACATCAAAAAGTTGGACAGACAGAGACTGGATGGAATGGCAGGCAAATGCGTTATCATCTGCAGTTCTGATGCCTGTTTCAATGGTACGGTTGGTAGCTGAAAATTTTAAACGGCCCGGACTGCAGCAGATTTTTTGTCATTATGCACTGGCTGAAGAAGTGGCTTCCGTATTTAATGTTTCATTTGAAGCAGCAGGGTACAGACTGAAACAGCTTGGATATATTCCACAGGAGACACAACTGAGTACAGATATCCTTAACATGATTTCTTTTGATTTGGCTTGTAATTACTAGCAGAAGGTTGAAGTATGCGGATTACAGAATGATCCGCATATTTTTTTACTCTAAGCGTTAGCGAATTAGCGAACAAGTGAACACAAAGAAAATATGAACATTATGTTGATTCATGGAATATATTAAAGGGTTAATCAGTATAACAATAATATAGGTTTCAGAATAAGATATGAAGAAATTTAAAAAATATGAATACTTTTTGTTATAACTTTTCGACACGGAGCATATGATAAAAAGAAAAATGTCAGATTATGGAAAGAAGGTGAGAACACATGGCAAATGGAGTGATACATAGATGCACCAAGGAATGCCCATACAACAAAAAATGCTTTGTATGCAAAACAGAGTCAGAAGTATCAGGGAGTGTTGTGGTGCTTCATAAATGCATAGTTACGAAAGAGGATATTCCGATTCAGATAGGAAAAGAAGAAAATGCCTGTGTTTTATGATGGGCAGAACAGTAAACTTAATAATCGGACTAGCTTGTAAAGACAGCCACTAGGATGTGTTGATATTACAGTAGACTACGAAACAGGGATGTTAGTAGAATATTGTAAAAAATCAGAAATTCTAGTGGCTGTCTTAAAGTCAGCCATTTTTAGCCAACAGCCTGTTTGTGTGACAGACTGTTGGCTTTTTTGTTTCAAAAAATGGAAAGCTGACGGATTAGGTTAATTGGACAGATAATTTTCGTCATTGCAGTGAACAAAGAATTAAAGATTTTCAGGAACAAAAGGGAGAACAAGTATATAGATGCCTGACTACGATACGCATTTGGATAGTATTGATGTTCTTCTGATCGATGAGATTCAGTTCAGCATTGGAGATAAAAATATCTAACCTTATATATTCTCCGTTTGAAAAATTTAAAACACGTTTTTTTTCAAAATAAAAAAGCGAATAAAGAGAAGAAAGTAATAGGAAAAAAATTTAAGGAAAAATCTCAAATCGGAAATTAGTCTTCCTATTTGGATTTTATATTTCTATCAGACAAGGACAAAGGGAGGTGAAAAGCTGTGAGTGCAAATGAGCGAAGAGCTGAGATTATGCGAATCATGGTCGCACGAAGACAAGAGAATATGCAGATTTTGGCTTCTGAGCTTGGCGTTTCAGATAGAACAATCCGAAATGATATCGTAGCACTTACGGCTGAGTATCCTCTGGAAACTTATAGAGGTAACGGAGGCGGTGTCCGTATCGCCGAATGGTATCACCCACATAAAAATATTATGTCGCAAGAGCAGATTTCTGTTTTGGAACAGTTAATGGAAAAAGCAGATGATGCACAGAAGAAGGTGTTAGACCAAATGCTCCGTGAATACGGCTCAAATAAGTACCGTCCTGCTGTTTAGGACAAGCCTAGTGACGACTTGGTGGTCCGTAAGTAGAAACTGTAAATTGACATATAGAGAAGAAAGGATAAAAAAAGATGAGTAAAAAGATTGCATATATCATTCATCCATTTAGGGATGACAAGGAGAATAATGAAAAAAATATGAAGTTTATCGCAGCCGTAGCTGTTCGTTCTGGCACAGTTCCGATTGCAACTGCGCTGTATTTTCCGCATTTTTTAAATGAAGAAGATGAAGCTGAGAGGTTGGAAGGCATTGATTGTGGACTAACACTTATGGAGTGTTGTGATGAGGTATGGCTGTTTGGTTTCAACATTTCCGAAGGAATGAAAATGGAACTGGACTGTGCAAGGGAATTGAAACTGCCGGTTCGTCTCTACGATATGCATATGAACCGTATCAATCTCAGGACCCTTAAAGCAGATAAGAGAGTGACACCAGAATACAGGGATGCCATTCATCGCTTAAAACTTGTACGGTAGGTACTGAAAATGTTAGGGCAGGTAAATGCCTGTTACTTTCTGAAACCGGGTGACTGCTTGATGGTCATCCGGGCAAAAAGAAAACGGAAGGTAACGGTAGTGAAAGAGTATCCGTATCACATTCTTGTGGATGTTGGGATGTATAAGGAAAGTATCAACAAAATTGATGTGCTGACAGAAGATGTCAGGCTCATCCATCGATAGAAAGGATAACGATCATGAATAAAGGATTATTACAAATTGCGGAAGGTTTTGCAATGGTTGCAGAAGGTTATAGGAAAATGGCATCTGAAGGAATGGAAATTCCAAAAGATATTCAGACAGAGAAAAAGCCGGAAAAATCAAATACACCGGAGAAAAAGATTTCTATTACAGAGGTTAGGGCTGTTATGGCAGAAAAATCTCGTGCAGGAAAAACGCAGGAAATCAAACAGTTATTGAAAGAGTTCGGTGCGGATAAGTTATCTTCAGTACCAGAAGAACGGTATGAAGAACTAATGAAAAGGGCGGAGGTGCTGTAATGGGGAAACATGCAAAATACTCGCCATCCAGCGGGCATCGGTATATGAATTGTCCTCCAGCTCTTTTGTTGGAGGAACAGTTCCCGGATGAAGAAAGTCCTTATGCTGCTGAAGGTACAGCAGGGCATAAGCTGGCGGAGCATCTAATAAAGAAACATTTGAAGATTCGAAGCAGAAGACCAACTTCCGATTACTATAGCGATGAACTTTTGGAAGCTGTAGATGGATATGTTCAGTATGTGATTGAACAGATAGAAGAAGCAAAGCATATCTGCTCTGATCCGGTGTTTTCCGTGGAACAGAAGGTAGATTTGAGCTTTCATGTAAAGGATTGTTTTGGTACGGCAGATATGGTGATTGTCACGGATAAAAAAGTTCATATTATCGATCTGAAACTGGGAAAAGGTGTACAGGTGGATGCTGAAAATAATACGCAGTTGATGATTTATGGTTTGGGGATGTTGGATATAGCGGAGATGCTTTTTGATATTGAGGCCATAGAACTTACCATCGTTCAGCCGAGAATCAGCCATTTTTCCACATGGGAAATCTCAGCAGAAGAACTGCATCAATGGGCAGAACAGGAATTTGAACCGAAAGCGAAAATGGCGTTGGACGGAAAAGGAGAATACAAAGCCGGGGAGTGGTGTCGTTTTTGCAAGGCGAGGTTTCAATGCAGGGCAAGGGCAGAAGAGTATCTTCGTTTGGCACAGATGGAATTTTCACAGCCAGCGTTACTATCGGATGAAGAAATTGCAGAAGTGCTGTCAAAAGCGGATGCACTAAAGAAGTGGGCAGAAGAAATATACACTTATGCACAGAACGAAGCAATCACGAATCGAAAAGAATGGCCGGGATTCAAACTTGTGCTTGGAAGAAGCAACCGGAAATATACCGATGAAGAGGAAGTGGCGGAAGCTGCAAAGACAGCGGGCTATACCGATATTTACCGGACGAGTCTTATCAGCATTACAGAAATGGAAAAGCTGATGGGAAAAAAGAAATTTAATGAAATCTTGGGCAGTTATGTGTACAAGCCGGATGGGAAAGTCACATTGGTACCAGATTCAGATAAAAGAGAAGCAATTTATATTTCAACCGCAGAAGCGGATTTTAGTCAGGAGGATTAATGATTATGAGTACGAGAGTAAACAATACGAAAGTTATTATTTCAGCGAGAGCATCCTATCTTCACGCATTTGAGCCGGATTCCATCAATGGATCTGATCCGAAATATTCCGTTAGTCTGATTATCGATAAAAAAGACACGGATTTGATTGCAAAGATCAAGAAAGCGGTTGAACAGGCAAAAGAAGACGGAAAGTCAAAATGGGGAGGTAAAATCCCTGCAAATCTGAAATTACCACTTCGTGATGGAGATTTGGACAGGCCGGAAGATGAAGCCTATGCAGGAGCCTATTTTATTAATGCGAATAGCAAACAGGCACCACAGGTAGTGGATAGAAATGTGCAGCCGATTTTGGATCAGAGTGAGCTGTATTCAGGATGTTATATCCGTGCTTCCGTTACTTTTTACGCATATAACAGTAACGGAAATAAAGGAATTGCGGCAGGACTCGGAAATATTCAGAAAGTTCGTGATGGAGAGCCACTTGGTTCCAGAATGAATGCAAAGGATGAATTCGATGCAGTAGACGGTGAGGATGATTTTCTGGCTTAAGAATAAACGGGGGCGGATTTCCGTCCCCTACATAAAAGGAGACGTAAGGATGGAAATATGGAAAGACATAAAAGGGCAGGAAGGCCGGTATCAGATCAGCAGTACAGGGAGACTTAGAAGAATGCCAAGATATGTAAAAGGGAAGAGTGGCTCGTTGCGGAGACTGCCAATGCAGACATTGGAGCTCACCTATGATGGGGTAAAGAAAATCAAAAGGAAGTTTGAAGAGGGAGAGCATGTGCTGAAGATTGCAGAGGAATTTAACATTTCAAGAAAAGTGGTAAGCAAAATTAAAAGCGGGAGGTCTTATGCATGGGTAGAACGTTAGCGATAGATATTGAAACATATTCGGATGTGGATCTGATTTCCTGCGGTGTATATAAGTACAGCAGTTCTCCCCATTTTGAAATTTTGCTGATTGCATATTCCGTAGATGATGAGGAAACGGTCTGCATTGACGTGGCGAACGGAGAAGAACCTCCGAAGGAATTTATTGAGATGTTATTTGATGATACCGTGACAAAAACAGCGTTTAATGCAAATTTTGAGAGAACCTGCTTTTCAAATTTTTATCAGCATTCATTCAGACCAGAAGCGTGGAGATGTACGGCGGTACAGGCGGCCATGTTAGCCCTGCCTCTTTCATTGGAAGGAGTAGGTGCGGTTCTCGGATTGGACAAGCAGAAAATGACGGAAGGAAAAGAATTGATTAAATATTTTTGCAGCCCGTGTAAAGCCACAAAATCAAATGGAGGAAGAACAAGAAATCTGCCGAAAGATGCACCGGAAAAATGGAGACAGTTTAAAACATATTGTATTCGGGATGTTGATGTGGAAAAACAGATACGGCAGAGACTGACGAAATTTCCTATTCCAAAAAGGGAGCAGGAAATTTACTGTCTGGATCAGAGAATCAATGACCGTGGAATCATGGTGGATCGTAATCTTGTGAATCATGCGGTTGCTTGCGATCTTTTATATAAAGAAACCGCAACAGCGAGAGCCTATGAATTAACGGGACTGGAGAATCCGAACAGCGTGTCACAGTTGAAACTTTGGCTTAAGGAAAAAGGTTTGGAGGTGGATTCTCTCGCAAAAGATACAGTAAAAGATTTGTCAATGAAAGCAGAGGGAGATGTGCAGGAAGTGTTAAAACTTAGGCTGGCAACATCTAAGACTTCTGTAAAAAAATATGAAGCAATTGACCGTTCTGTGTGCGCAGAAAATCGTGTTCATGGACTGTTACAGTTTTATGGGGCAAACCGGACCGGCAGATGGGCAGGAAGATTGGTGCAGATTCATAATCTTCCGCAGAATCATCTGCCGGATTTGGAACTGGCGAGAGCGTTGGTATCAGAAGGAAGATATGAAGAAGTGGAACTTTTCTATGAAAGCACTCCAAATGTACTGTCGGAACTAATCAGGACTGCTTTTGTGGCAAAGCCGGGATGCAGATTTATTATCAGCGACTATTCTGCGATTGAAGCCAGAGTACTGGCATGGCTTGCAGGAGAGGAATGGAGATTACAGGTATTTGAAACACATGGGAAAATATACGAGGCTTCTGCATCAGCAATGTTTCATGTACCGATAGAAGAAATTACAAAAACCTCACCACTCAGGCAGAAAGGAAAGATCAGCGAACTTGCATTGGGATATGGGGGTGCAGTTGGAGCATTGACATCGATGGGGGCTTTAAAAATGGGACTGACGGAAGAAGAACTTCCGGGACTTGTAAGCACATGGAGAAGTGCGAATCCTCATATTACAGCATTTTGGTGGGCGGTTGATGAGGCTGCGGTAACGGCAGTACGGGATAAAAAACCATCCAAAGTAGGAAGGGTGTCATTTGAATATAAAAGCGGGATTTTGTTTGTCACGCTTCCGTCAGGAAGAAAACTTTCTTATGTGAAACCACGGATGATGCTGAATAAATTCGGCAGGGAAGGACTGACATATGAGGGAATCGGGGAATCCAAGAAATGGATGCGTTTGGAAACATATGGTCCAAAGCTGGTCGAAAATATTGTGCAGGCAGCAAGCAGGGATATTTTAGCGGAAGCGATGCTCCGCTTGGAAAAAGAAGGATTTGATATTGTGTGTCATGTTCATGATGAGGTGGTTTTAGAAGTGCCTGATGGGAAATCTTCTGTGGAAGAAGTGAATGAAATCATGGCAGTCAATCCGGTATGGACAGAAGGACTGCCATTAAAAGCAGCAGGCTTTGAAAGTCCATTTTATAAAAAAGATTAGGAGGAGATGCAGAATGAAGATTGCGGTGTCTACGGGAAACTCCCGTATGGATAAAAAATGGAATCTGACAGAAATGGAACTTGAGGATTTTAGAGAACGGATTTCCAAGACACAACGTACTGCGGAAACAATGGAACAGTATCGGAAAATGAAGAAGTCGCAACAGGATAATATTAAAGATGTAGGCGGTTTTGTGCTTGGAAGATTAAAAGGTGGGAGAAGAAAGAAGGATTGTGTAATTTCCAGATCCGCTTTGACGTTGGATATGGATTATGCAGTTGCGGATATTGGAGAGCAGCTGGAATTGTTTTTCTCATTTCAATGTTATTTGTATTCCACCCATAAACATACACCGGAAAAACCGAGACTTCGTTTGATTATTCCGTTATCCCATGAAATATCGCCGGATGAATATATGGCTGTCAGTCGGAAGATAGCTGAAGAAATCGGGATGGAGCTGTTTGATGACACAACGTATGAACCAAGCCGATTGATGTATTGGCCTTCCACATCTTCTGATGGAGAGTTTATCTTTCGAGAAATTAAAGGGGAGCTTTTGAAACCGGAAGATGTACTGGCGCTATATACAGATTGGAAAGATGTCAGTTCATGGCCGGTATCTAACCGTCAAAGAATAATTGTGCAGAAAAGTCTCAAAAAACAAGAGAATCCATTGGAAAAGAGAGGCATTATTGGGGCATTCAACCGGACATTTACTATTCAGCAGGCAATTGATGCTTTCATTCCAGATGTATATCAGCCAAGCGAGATGGCAGGAAGATATGATTATATCCCGGCGGATTCTTCTGCGGGAGTGGTAATTTATGACGATGTGTTTACGTATAGTCATCATGCTACTGATCCGGCATGTGGAAAACTTATGAATGCGTTTGATGTAGTAAGGATTCATAAGTTTGGAAATTTGGATGCAAAAGTGACGGAAGAAATAGAAACTACCAAACTCCCTTCTTTTAAGGCTATGCAGGATTTTGCATTAGAAAATGAAGCGGTACGCCGGACGTTATCCAAAGAACGGGAAGAATCAGCACGGCTGGATTTTGCGGAAGAAGACTGGAAGATGCAGTTGGAGTATAACCGACAGGGAATTGTAGTCAATAATCTTAGAAATTTACTGTTGATCCTAAATAATGACGAAAAGTTGAAATCAATCGTGTTTAATCAGTTATCAGATGGTATGGAAATCAAAGGGGAAGTTCCGTGGAATCATCCATCAAAATTTTGGAGAGATGCGGATGATGCACAGTTAATTTCCTATATTGATTTGAATTATGGGAATTTTTCTGCAAGAAATTATGACATTGCGGTTTCAAAAGTAACCGATGATCGTTCCTATCATCCCATTAAAGAATTTTTAGCGGCGTTGCCGGAGTGGGATGAAATTTCGAGAGTGGATACTTTATTGGTGGATTTTCTTGGGGCAGCCGATAACGCCTATGTTCGTGCGGTTACAAGGAAAACATTGGTGGCTGCGATAGCAAGAGTAATGAGTCCGGGATGTAAGTTTGATACGATGCTCGTGTTGTCCGGACCGCAAGGGAAAGGAAAATCCACGTTGATCGCAAAACTGTGTGGAGAGTGGTTCAACGATTCCCTTCTTCTTTCAGACACAAAGGATAAGACTGCAGCAGAGAAACTACAGGGATATTGGATTTTGGAAATCGGGGAACTCGCAGGATTAAAGAAAACGGACATTGAAACGCTGAGAGGATTTTTGTCAAGACAAAACGATATTTACCGTGCCGCTTTTGGGCGCAGGGCAACTCCCCATCCAAGACAATGTGTATTTATCGGGACAACGAATGCGGACACATATCTTAGGGATATTACGGGTAACCGAAGATTTTGGCCGGTAAAAACACCGGGAGGAACTGGAAGGGGTTCTTGGGAGATTACTAAAGATGAAGTGGAACAGATCTGGGCGGAAGCATTGCACTACTACAAAGATGGAGAAACCATTCATCTTCCGAAAGAACTGGAACCAATCGCAGTCCATGAACAGAAAGAGGCGATGGAACAGGATGAGCGAGAAGGAACGATCCGTGATTATTTAGATATGCTTCTGCCGGAAGGTTGGGATTCCATGACTTTGTATGAGCGCCGGAATTTTATCAATGGTTCGGAATTTGAAGGAAGCCATAAGGTGGGAGTGAATCGGAGAACCCGTGTCTGCAATATGGAAATTTGGTGTGAGTGTTTTGGAAAAGAACGTGGAAATTTGAAACGTCAGGATGCGAATGAGATTGCTGCGATTATGAGTAATATCGAGGGATGGAAACGCCCGGAAGGAAAGATGCGTTTTTCTATTTACGGAGTCGTGAAGGGATATGTCCGTGAGGAAGAATAACGGCAATTTATCGGAAACAATCGGCAATATGTAGCCCTTTACGGAAGTTGCCATTGCCGATGAGGTATCCGAAAAAAGAGGGGAATGGAAACGCAAAAAATCTTAGAGTTTGTGAGGAAAAAAAGACAGAAGTTTCCTATGTTGCCGATAGTATCTTAAATAATAAAAATTATAGAATATCGCTTTGTATGTGCGTGTAAAATGTGTGTTGCGTCATATACGCGCGAAATAGGGATATTCGGAAACGGAGTAAAAATGGTATCAGAAAAAAGCATAGAACAGAAGTTAAGAACGGAGACAAAAAAGATGGGAGGCTGGGCGGTAAAGTTCAGCTCTCCCGGTTTGGATGGGATGCCCGACCGCTTGGTATTGTTCCCCGGTGGAAAGTTGGGATTTGTGGAACTGAAAGCACCGGGAAAAAAGATGAGACCACTTCAGGAAAAGAGAAAGCGGACATTGGAAGAACTGGGGTTTTTGGTATTCTGCGTGGATAGTAAGGAAATGATTGGAGGAGTGCTGCATGAAATACGAACCTTATGAATATCAATCGTATGCTTCAAGGTTTATTTTAGAACATCCTTATTGTGGATTGATTTTAGATATGGGACTTGGAAAGACAGTAATCACGCTTACGGCATTATTTGCATTGGCATTGGATTATTTTACGGCGGGGAAAATTCTTGTCATAGCACCTAAAAGGGTAGCGGAAGATACTTGGCCGAAAGAATTAAAAAAATGGGAACATCTTATAGGGATGAAAGCAAGTCTGGTAGTGGGAACAAAAAAGCAGAGAGAGCAGGCATTGGCAGAAGCAGCTGATGTTTATATTATCAACAGGGAAAATGTGGTGTGGCTGGTAGAGAATCATCGTTGGGATTTCAGTACGGTAGTAATTGATGAATTGTCTTCTTTTAAATCCAGCAAGGCTCAGAGATTTAAAGCATTAAAACGTGTGAGACCGCAAGTTTCCAGAGTGATTGGATTGACAGGAACCCCATCTCCGAATGGATTGTTGGACTTATGGCCACAAATGTATTTGTTAGATATGGGGCAGAGGCTTGGAAGATATATAGGCAGTTATAGAGAACGATTCTTTTTACCGGACAAAAGAAATCGTGAGATTATTTATTCGTATAAACCGAAACAGGGTGCAGAAGAAAAAATCTATAGTCTTATAAGTGATATTTGTATTTCCATGAAGGCAGCCGATTATCTAAATATGCCGGAGCGGATAGAGAACCGTGTGGAAGTGAGTATGAATGCCAAAGAAGAAAAATTGTATCAGTCATTTGAAAGAGATATGGTTCTTTCTATAGGTGAGGAAGAACTGGATGCCGCGAATGCAGCGGCACTTTCCAATAAATTATTACAGATGGCAAATGGTGCTGTTTATGGAGAAGATAAAAAAGTGATTTCCATTCATGACAGGAAATTGGATGCTTTGGAAGATTTGGTGGAAGCGGCAAATGGGAAACCGATATTGGTAGCGTACTGGTATAAGCATGATCTTATGAGAATACAGAAGCGTCTTCCAGAAGCCAGAGTGATTGATACTTCAAAGGACATAACGGACTGGAATCATGGTGAAATTGCGATTGGATTGATTCATCCCGCATCAGCCGGACACGGACTGAATCTTCAGGAAGGAGGATGTACTATCGTGTGGTTTGGATTGACATGGTCGTTGGAATTATATCAGCAGATGAATGCCAGACTTTGGAGACAGGGGCAGAAGCATACCGTGGTTATACATCATCTGATTACGAAGGGAACACACGATGAAGATGTCATGAAAGCGTTGGAGAAGAAGGGAACTGGACAGTCCGCATTGATCCATGCAGTACGGGCGAGGATTGGAGGAATGTGACATGACAGCAGAAAGGATGTTTAAGGAATATAAGAATTTGAAGAAGGAACAGGGAATTTTACTTTTTCAGTTGGAACAATTCAGTGGGATTGAGGAATCAGATGTTATCGATTCCATGATGTTCGGTCATGCTGATGACAATGACAGGGTACAGACAAGCAACCGATCAGATAAAACTGCATCTGTTGCAATAAATTATAAAAGTGTGATGGATCGGGAAAACGATGAATGGTTTGAGTTTCTTTGGAACAGATATCAGGCAGTTGTAGAAGAGCTGAAATTTTTTGAACATAGCGTTGCAAGTTTGGATGGGATTCTGCCGGAACTGGTAATGGATCTGGTACGAGGAGAGCTTACATGGGAAACAATGGAACAAAAATATAATGTAAGTCATGCCATGATAGGAAAATACAGGAAAGCAGCAATGAAGGAACTGGATTTTTTGTACGAGCTTCGTGATAAACAGACGGAAGCCTTTATTTTGGGATAAGGAGGACATAAAGAAATGTGCAGACGAGGCGAAATTTATAATGTGGATTTTGGAAATAATGAAAATTCGTATAAACAGTGTGGTGTCCGTCCAGCTCTGGTTGTGAGCAATAACAGGGCAAATGAAAACTCTCCGGTGGTAACGGTTGTACCATTGACTGCGAGGGTGTGGAAGAAGAAATATCTTCCAACCCACGTACAGATACCATTAAAAGCAAGTGTTGGATTATCAAAACCAAGTATGGCATTAGCTGAACAGGTGGAGACTTTGGATAAGAACCAATTACTGGAGAAGCTGGGAGAGGTTTACGATGAGATGGTTATGCAACAGATTACGATTGCCCTTCAGATACAGATAGGGGTTTATGCAGAATATAATTAAAAAAATATGAACAAAAATGATGCGAGAAATTTGTGTAGAATACGGAGAAGAAAGAACTGGAGTAATATCGGATGTAGAGCTAACATACTCACGAACAGAGAGGAGGTGTACCCTATGCAGAGCAGCAGAATTCTTTTATTAGCGAAAACCTTTGTTATGGTCTATACACTTGGAAATGACCAAGCAGCAGATATGCTCCAAAATAGTATTATTTTATTGCTGGTGTTAGAGTTAATCAGTAAAGAAGATGCAGATGAAGTATTACAGGACATATCAGAAGGGAAAAAACAGGAAAGCACAGAGTTTCATTTTAAGCTGTCTAGAGAAGAAGTTGATGATACGGTTCAAGAATTAAGAAAACTGGCAGAGAAATGTACCGTTGAAAAGGCATCAAGCTCCTTGCTAGAGACTGCGGAATTTATTGATGACTTTTGGCAGGAATATTAAATTGAAAGGTTAAAACAAAATAGCAGAGAATAACAACAGCGGGTCTATGTAGATACCGCTGTTCGTGTTATAATGAGATAAATGGGGAG
>CAUWKK010000040.1:0-21340 GCA_963559385.1 uncultured Schaedlerella sp. | reverse complement strand
ATGTTATTGACCGCTTTCATGTTGCAGAAGGAGAGACTCCGGCCGGTTTCAAGATCGAATATAATATGAAAGAAAACCAAATATTGGAAATAGATTTAGTAAGAAATATATCGTATGATAAAAATGGTCAGAAACGTCCGACAAAATTTATTTTTTCCGCAGATACGGCAAATCCGTATGAATTGGAACCTATCAAAAATCTGATAGGAAATCTGACTTGTAATCCGGGTATTATTTATGATCTTTTTATTAATAATCCGGAGGCAAATATAGGTAAGAAATTTAAAACGCGCGATGAGGTTATGGGAGAAATCAGCAATATACTGGGGCCCGGATGTGACATTAGTGTAGAACTGAATAATCCGTTTGCAGATTTTAATGAAATTTTAGAGGAAGCAGAGCATTTCAGAGAAATGTTTTCAGACTATCGCATGGTTATTAAAGTTCCGCATACGGGTCCGGTCAATGCAAATAATGTCGGGGATCTTTTGGTAGGAGACAAGAGACTTTCTACTCGCTGGAATCAGGCGGCCACAGCAGATTATCTTCATGGACATAATCTTGCATTAAAGCTGAAAGAGCATGGATTCCGTGTCAACTATACGTTGATGTTCGAACCTTGGCAGACAGGTATGGCATTACAGGCAAAACCATACTTTATCAACAGTTTTGTCCGTCAGCGATTTGGAGTAACTACATATATTAATGGCTTACTGACGGCTTATCAGAAAACGTATGATGACAGATTTCTTCAGAATTTGAGAGACTTTATGATTCAGTGGGATTTCTTATCTAAAGATGATCAGGATGCAGATCTCAGACTGGTAGAAAAGATGGCAAGAGAAACGATCGCATATCGTAAAATTAATGAGAAAGAGGGATTCGATGGAATGGACGGTGTACGTCATAACCTGAGAATGCTCAGAAATGCAAATCTGCCGGATACGAGATTGATCATCTGTAGTATCGAAGGTTCCAGAATGTATCCGGAACTGGATAAACTGATGGCTGAACCGGAGTTCCAGGATATGACAGATCGTATTGTAATTACTACCGAGCCGAGTTATCTGGCACAGAATACTTCGGCGCCGCAAATTGTTACATATCAGAGACGGTTTATGAATGCGGCGAATGGTGAAAAATAAGCATAAGGTGAAATGATGAATAAAAAGCAATTTTTCTTATTCGCTCTATATGTTGGTATACAGTCTTTTATATTGCAGATGATCGATCAGTCGATTGGGAAAAATCTTGTATCCGGAGGAAACAGAGGATTTGTATTCATTGCATTTCAAGCGTGGGCATTATACTTTTTGCTTGGCAGTACGGTAAAAGGAGCTGTGACCGCATTTTGCGGATACATTGTCGGAATCATATTTGCCGTCATTATGAATGTGGGAGCTGAATTGCTGTCAGGATTAGGTATCTTAGCGATACCGGTCATTGCTTTGATTATCGTGCCGGTTATGATGTATTTTGAATATGCTTCTTGGAAGATAAGTAATGTTGCTACATTTTTTATGGGAGCGGGAGCGTTTTACGGAACATTGAATTATGTGGATGGAATCCATGTAGAGGAAGCTGTTTTTATCGTACTGCTTTATTGTGCGTTGGGACTTTTGAGCGGATGGATGACGATTTTCTTTAGACACCGATATGAAGACTGGGTGAATATGAGAGATAAGAACCGAAGACAGGAGGAAAAACATGAATAAGCTGGATAAATTGACAAAGATAAATGATATTTGTCTTTTTGTAGAGGACTTTCAAGGATCCTTAAAATTCTATACAGAGAAGTTCGGCTTTAAAGTAAAACGTTTACAGCCTACACCGGAAACTGCGAATTATGCGGAATTTGATTTTCATGGAACTGCGGTAACTCTCTGGGAGAAAAAAGGGTTATGTGAAGTTGTAGATCATAAGTATATTGACGGTAACGGACATCATTTTATGATTGCAGTCAAAGTGCCCAAACTGCAGGATGTCGATGAGATTGCTGCTGAACTGATTGGAAACGGAGTCAACTGTCTGGTAAAACCTACAACTTATCCATTTGGTTCCAGAGCTGCGTATTTTCAGGATTTGGAAGGAAACATATGGGAAGTTTTCGCATGGGAAGAGGGAAACGGACCGGGATTACTTTAGAATAGGAGGATACGATGCCGAAGTTTACGATTATTGTGCTTGACAGTGTTGGGGTTGGTGAACTGCCGGATGCGGCAGAATTTGGAGATGCAGGAACCAATACATTAAAACACGTGAATGAATACATGGGTGGTTTGAATATTCCGAATATGAAAGAATTAGGGCTTTTTCATATAGATGGAAGCGGGCTGCCTGCGGAGGGAATCGCAAAGGGCTGCTATGGGAAAGCGGCAGAAGTGAGTAAGGCGAAAGATACGACTAACGGACACTTCGAGATTGCAGGGTTGACGGTAAAAACACCGTTCAAAGTATTTGGGGAATCCTTTCCTAACAGAATTATCGATGAACTGGAGCGACAGATTGGCACAAAAGTAATTGGAAACTTTCCGGCTTCAGGTACGGAGATCATTAAGGTATTGGGTGACGAACATGTAAGGACGGGATATCCTATTGTATATTTGTCGGCGGACAGTTTGATGCAGATTGCTATGCATGAAAGTGTGATACCACTGGAAAAGCAATATGAAATCTGTATGAAAGCAAGAAAGATTTTGAGCGGTGATGATACTGTGAGCCGGGTGATATGCAGACCTTTTACCGGGATTACGGGAAATTATTATCGTACAGAAAACAGAAAAGACTTTTCGGTGGATCCACCGGGGGAAACGGTATTGGATCTGTTGTGCGAAAAAGGTAAAACAGTAATCGGTGTTGGAAAGATTGAAGATATTTTTAATCGTCGCGGACTGACAAAAATCAATCATACAAAAAATAACCGGGAAGGTATTGCAGCAACATTGGAATATCTTGAAGAGGGATTTGATGGGTTGCTGTTTGTGAATCTCGTAGATTTTGATATGTTGTATGGACACCGTAATAATCCGAAAGGATATGGGGAAGCGTTGGAATATTTTGACAAATTTGTTCCGGAGATGATGTCATTGATGGACGATGAAGACATTCTTTTGATAACAGCAGATCATGGGTGTGATCCTACGACTCCCGGGACAGATCATACGAGAGAATATATTCCGATTATTGTTTATGGGAAAAAATTAAAAACAGGCGTGAACCTGGGCATAAGAGAGTCTTTCTCAGATATTGCGGCTACTGCAGCAGAATATTTTGGGTATACATTTCCTGCGGGAACATCGTTTTTAAAAGAGATTTCAGAGGAATGCTAAGGAGCAGGTTGGAAATCAGAGAGGAGCAGATATGGATCAATTTGAGTTTATGTCACCGACGAAGTTTATTTTAAAGAAAGATGCTGATTTGCTGTGTGGCAGAGAGGTTAAAAAATATTCTGACAATGTTTTATTTGTACATTACGGTGACAAATATATGTATGAATCTGGGTTACATGACAGAATTGTGAAAGCACTGAAAGATGCAGACATAAGTTGTTTTGAATTGCCGGGAGTTCAGCCCAATCCAAGAGTGGAATTGGTACGGGAAGGAATCGAAATCTGTAGGAAAGAAAATATCGGATGTGTTTTGGCAGTAGGTGGCGGAAGTGTGATCGATACGGCGAAAGCAGTTGCGGTCGGAGTGAAGTATGACGGTGATGTATGGGACTTTTATTCTCAGAAAGCAATTCCGACGGAGGCGCTTCCCATAGGCACGGTGATGACTCTTCCGGCAACCGGAAGTGAGGGAAGTAACGGCAGTGTTTTGAAGAATGCGGAAACAGGGGAAAGTGCAGATACAATGGCAGATTGTCTGCGACCGACATTTACATTGATGAATCCGGAACTGACGCTGACAATTCCAAAACGGCAAACAGTATTTGGAATTGTGGATATGTTTTCTCATGTTTTAGAACGTTATTTTTCCAGTTCAGAAAAAACATATCTGACAGATTATATGTGTGAAGGTGTAATGAAATCTATCATGGTAAATGCCAGAGCGTTGATGCAGGACTTGAATGATTATAATGCCAGAGCAGAATTGATGTGGACAGCTATTGTAGCGCATAACGGACTTCTGGCAACAGGGCGCAATCAAGATTGGGCGACCCATACGATTGGAGCTCAGCTCAGTGCACAGTATAATGCCGTACATGGTTCCACTTTATCGGTTTTGTTTCCTAATTGGGCAGCTTATGTATATAAAGATAACATACCGAGATTTGTCCAGTTCGCAAATCGCGTGTTTGATGTAGATGTGGATTTTTATGATCAAGAGAAGACCGCATTAGAGGGGATTCGAAAGCTGCGTGAATTTTTTGATTTTTTGGGAGCTCCTTCATCGCTTGAAGAAATCGGAGTAGAGTCAGATGAAAAATTCCGTAAAATGGCAGAGGATGCATGCAGATTTGGAAATATCGGAGGATTAAAAACACTGAATGCAGATGACGTAGAGAGAATTTACAGGCTTGCTCAGTAAGGGGATACATATGAAATATGAGATAGGAATCAGCGGAGCGATTATTGTATCCGGTCATAACAAATATCAGCCGTTTATTGGTTCTGTTTGTGTGAATGGAGAAAGAATAGAGTCTGTTATACCGGGAACTATAGAAAAACATGAGTGTGACAGATGGATTGACGGCAGTGGGAAGATTCTGATGCCGGGGTTAGTAAACGGACATTGTCATGGCGATATGACTTTGGCGAGAGGACTGGGGGATGATTTGACACTGTGGGAGCAAAATCAGAAGTTTGCAGATACAGGCTGGTTTTACACATTGATAACGGATGAGGATCGATATTTATCTAGACAATTGACTTATTGTGAGGCTTTGTTGTCTGGTACTACGTTCATTATGGAAAATATGTATTGGGGACTGGGAACGGATTCTGTAAGGGCAATGAAAGAAATAGGGATTCGCGGAGCTCTTGCAGAAGATATCAGGGCAGATTTTGCGAAACCGGATGTCTTTGTGGAAAAAGAGTATTTGGAGGATTTCCGGCAGGCCTCAAGGACAGCCGGGGTGATTCCTGTTATCGGAAGTATTTCAGAAGAGGATTATGAAACAGAGCGACTTAAAAGAATATATGCGGCTGCTGATGAAAGAAAGATGTGGGTGACCTGTCATTTGGCAGAAAACATATGGCGCAGACAAATGGTTCTGGAAAAATTCGGTACAACGCCGATTGATTACTTATACAGTCATCATCTGCTTGGGGAAAATGTGATTGGATCCCATGTAGTATATGCTTCAGAGGACGAGATAGAGCAGCTGGCAAAGACGGGGACAAAGGTTGTTAATACACCTCTTTGTGAAATGAAAATTCAAGACGGGATCGCTCCTATCCCGGATATGGTAAAAGCAGGCGTTACAGTTTGCCTGGGAACAGACGGAGCCTTATGGAATAATTCCAATGATATTTTCAGGGAGATGAAAGGAATGTCATTGCTGCATTCTGTGAATAGTGGAATACGCAGTCTTGGGAAAACAGACATTTTAGATATGGCGACTATAAATGGAGCGAAGTGTTTTGGAATAGAACAGGATTATGGCACCATTGAAGCAGGAAAGAAGGCGGATTTTATTCTTATTGAGACTCATGTGCCACATATCCAGCCCTTGCGTATCCATGAATGTGAAAATGTAATATCTGCTATAGTCTTTAATGTAACCGGACAAGATGTGACAGATGTATTTGTGGATGGTCGGCATGTGGTGGAGAACAGAATACTTAAAACAGTAGACCTAAAGGAACTGATGGACAGAGTTCGGAAAACATCTGAAAAAATAGCAAGAGCGATAAAAAAATAAAACAGATTCAAGACGGGGAAGAGAACCGTTTTGACAATAAAAAACAAAAGAGAAAGAGAGAGGAAGACGCATGAAGAAACGAATATTGGCATTATTGATGGTTGCTGCAATGACGATGGGGCTAGCTGCCGGATGCGGAAGTAAAGATGCGGCAGATGATGAAAAAGGCAGTGGAAATGGAGAAGAAAAATTAAAAGTTGCGTTGGTGGTAAATCAGAAGTTTGGTGATAAGGCATCTATGGATGATTTGGCAAAGGGAGCAGATCAGGCGGTAAAAGATTTTGATGTGGAGCTTACAAAGCTGGAATCAGCAGAGGCTTCCAGATATGAGGAAGATGTTCGTGCAATGTCTGAGGAAGGGTATGATTTGATTGTTACAACTTATCCATATATGACAGACGCAACTAAACTGGTGTCTAAAGAGTTTCCGGATACGAAGTATGCGGCAGTTTTCCAGACAATCAATGACGGAGCGGATAAATTTGACAATGTTTGGGATACGGAATTTCATGGAGAAGGCGCATTCTATCTGGGGGGATATATTGCAGGCAAGCTTACCAAAACCAATCATGTAGGGTTTGTAGTAGGAGCAGAGGAACCGACGCCGAATGCAGAGGGAAATGGGTTTATGCTGGGGGTAAAGGCAGCGAATCCGGATGCTACAGTTGAATTCTCATATGTAGGAAGTTATGAAGATCCGGCGAAAGCAAAAGAGGTTACAAGTGCGATGATCTCAGCCGGATGTGATGTGATTCAGACAGATTCGGGAGCATCGAATGCAGGCGTTGTGGAGGCTTGTAAGGATGCGGGGATCTTGTGTGCAGGTGAGATTTCTGACTATTGGGATACTTATGAGGGATTCTACGGAATTGAGGGAATTGGTTTTGGAGATACCGTATATAAGGCAGTTGAAATGATGATAAATGATGAATATCCGGGAGGAGAACATGGCATTCGTGATTTGACAAACGGTGGATATTTTATGGACTGGGATTCTTTTAACAGATTTGCCGAGGCTAACGAAGAATATGGTGAGACAATGAAAGCAGCGATTGCGGAAGCACAGGAACTGGAGAAACAGATTGTTGACGGAACACTTGAAGTTCCATTTGATACAGAAGTGCCGAACTGGGAAAGAATTAAAGCTCAATAGTTTGACGACAGGAAGCTGTCTCCGGGGCAGATGGCCTTGGAGACAGCTTTTTCAGAACAGCAGTGTTTTACAATGAAAGAGGAGATGGGAATTATGGAAGAGAAAATTAATAAAGCATCGGCACCAAAGGCTGAAAACGAAGGAGTATATCATTTGCAACTAAGAAAAGGGGATGTTCCTCCGTATGTGATTCTTCCCGGAGCGCCTGAGAGAACGCTTAAAATAGCGAAGAACTGGAATAATGTAAAAGAAGTGGCTTCCTACCGTGAGTATAAAACGGTTACAGGAGAGTATAAAGGCATGGAGATGGCATGTACGTCTACCGGAATTGGCGGACCAAGTTCTGAAATCTGTCTCCATGAATTGAATACATTAGGGGTTCACACCTGTATTCGAGTAGGTACTACAGGATGCATCGTTCCAGAGTTTGATTTGGGTGATTTGATCATTCCGGTTGCGTGTGTGAGAAAAGACGGAACATCTGCTACATATGTGGAGCCGGAGTTCCCTGCATTTGCAAATACATATATTGTAATGGCATTGATGGAGGCATGTGAGCGACTTGGATTCCGTTACGGTTTGGGATTGGATTATACGGTGGGATCATTTTATATCGGACAAGGAAGACCGCTCAATGAGGATGGATCCGGTTATTGGCCGTCATTTGCAGAGAAAATTGTTTCGGATTTACAGACGGCAGGTGTAACCAATATTGAAATGGAAACATCCGGACAGTTTGTGGTGGGATATCTCCATGAAATGAGAATGGGAGCAATTCTTTCCGTTATTTCTAATCGTGTATTGGATCGGTGGGGAGATAACGGCGGAGAAGAAAAAGCATGTTTGGCGGCAGCGGAAGCAATGAAGATCCTAAAGGAATGGGACGAAACCGGAGAAGTAAAGTTGAGTTTGTATAAGAACCGGGTAAGATAAGGCGATAAGATATAGTTGATAGGACAGAAACGGAGAGGACGAATGTTATGGCAGTAGCAGTTGAAATGTTGAATATATCGAAATTCTACCCCGGAGTTATTGCGAATGATAATGTGTCATTGAGTGTAGATGAGGGGCAGATTCTAGGTCTGATCGGAGAGAACGGGGCCGGAAAATCAACGATGATGAATATGCTGTATGGGATGACAGAGCCGGATGAGGGGATCATCAAATTATTCGGAAATGAAGTAAAAATACAGTCTCCTAATATGGCAATTAAGCAGGGAATAGGCATGGTACATCAGCATTTTATGCTGATGCCAAACCTAAGTGTGCTTCAGAACATTATTTTGGGAAATGCACCGATAAAAAATGGAATGATTGATATTAAACGGGCGAAAGAAAAAATTACGAATATTATGGATACATATGATCTGCCGGTTGATCTGGATGAAAAAGTGTATCAATTATCCGTAGGTGAGAAACAGAGAGTTGAAATTATCAAAGCGCTTTATCGGGATGTAAAGGTTTTGATTATGGATGAACCGACGGCGGTGCTTACTCCGACAGAAACAGATAAGTTGTTAGAGGTGCTGAGACAGCTGAAGAAACAAGGATGCGCTATTATTTTTATTACACATAAATTACGGGAAGTAATGGCAATTACAGATAAAATTGTGGTCATGAGAAAAGGTGTTGTGACAGGGACATTGATGACAACTGAAGCAAATACCGCAGGACTTTCGAATATGATGGTTGGGCGAAAGGTAAATTTGGATATACCGAGAAAGGAATATCATCCGGGAGAAGTAGTTCTTGAGGTGAAAGGGTTGAAAGCATTGAATCAGAGAGGGCTTCCGGCGCTTCGAGGAGTGAATCTTAAAGTGAGACGCGGCGAAATTGTGGGTGTTGCAGGAGTAGAGGGAAATGGGCAGACAGAATTGATTGAATCAATTTCCGGTATGCTAGAACCTACAGCCGGAGAAGTGATTTTTAAAGGAAAAGATGTAACAGACTTTAGTGTGCGGAAGCGTAGGGAGGAGGGCATGTCACATATCCCTGAGGATCGTTTGAAAATGGGAACAGCGAAGAACTGCTCTATCCGCGATAATTTGATATTGAACAGATATTACCGGAAACCATATAGCAAGAGTGGAATTTTGGATAACAGGCAGCTTCATGACTTATCAGAGAATTTGTGCAAAGATTTTGGAGTGAAGACCCCGGATTCGGATTATAGATTGGGAACCTTGTCCGGCGGAAATATGCAGAAAGTCGTATTTGCAAGAGAGATGGAGGATAATCCGGATTTGCTGATTGCGGCACAGCCTACCAGAGGGGTGGATATTGGTGCAATTGAGTCGATCCATCACAAAATTGTAGAAGTGCGGGATTCGGACAGAGGAGTTCTGCTAGTCAGCGCTGAGCTGGATGAGATTCTTTCTCTTTCGGATAGAATACTTGTTATGTACGAGGGAGAAATTATGGCGGAATTTCAGCGTGGAGAAGCAGATGAAAGAACCATTGCAATCTATATGACTGGAGCAAAAAGACAAGGTGGTGACGGCGATGAAAAATAAAGAGAATAACAGGATGATCGCAGCGGTGGGAGTTGTAGGAAAACAAATTGGTCTGATTATCATTGCAGTCATTCTTGCTACTATCTTTCTGGCTTTATCGGGATATGAGCCGTTAGCGATTGTAAATGGTCTTATGAAAGCAATGACGAAAGATATTGCAGGTACGATTCGGTGGGCAACACCACTTGCATTGGCGGGATTGGCCGTTTGTGTTACGTACAAAGCAGAAGTTTTTAACCTCGGTGTAGACGGACAGCTATACATGGGTGCAGCAGCGGCCACAGCAGTAGCGGTATCTATACCGAGTGATATGAATCACGGAGTATCTATTGTTCTTATATTTTTAGCGGCTATGATTGCGGGAGCGCTGTTTGCAATGATACCGGCATTGATGAAAGTGTATTTGAATACAAATGAAATCGTTTCGACATTGCTTTTGAATTTTGTGGCGGTTTTATTTGTGGAATATCTTGTAACGGGGCCGCTCAGAGATCCTGAATCAGATGCAAATTTGAATGCCAGCGCAGTTTTGGGCGAAAACACGTGGCTTCCAAGACTTTCTTATTTTGAACCGTCATCTGCTAATATTGGATTTTATATCGCAATTATTGTAATGTTGATTTTGACTTTTGTATTTTACAAGACGACATTTGGACATGAGATTAAAATCGTGGGATCGAATCCCGTACTTGCCAAATATGCGGGAATGAAACCTAAGAAGACGATTCTTCAGGTGATGGCATGCAGTGGTGCGATAGGAGGATTAATAGGGGCGATTGAAGTTACTGCTGTGCAGCATAGATTACTTGCAAACTTTAATCCGGACTTCGGTATGGATGGAATTGTAGTAACGCTGCTTGCAAATAACAATCCGATCGGAGTATTGTTTTCAGGAATCTTCTTTGGCGCATTGAAGAATGGCGGAATCAATATGGAGCGTACAACAGGTGTTCCGGCGGCGGTAACAGACATTGTAACAGCAATTATTTTTATCATTATCAGCGCAACATTCGTACTTCCGAAATTTAGGAAGATGATAAAGAATAAGCAGACACAGAACAAAGGAGGAAAGTAAGATGAATTTGGCAATTATTTCTGATACACTGGCATCTACAATACGAATGGCAACTCCTTTGCTGTTAATGGCATTAGGCGGACTTCTCTGTCAACGGGCAGGAGTGTTCAATATTGCTTTGGAAGGTTTTTCTCTGATCGGAGCATTTGCGGCAGTTGCAGTAGTACAATTTACAGGCGGAAGTGTGTGGATGGGACTTTTAGGAGCGGCGGTAATCGGTATCATGTATAGTGCGTTGTACGCGCTGTTTGTGACAAAGTTTAAGGCGAATAATATTATTGCCAGTATTGCGATGAATACGCTGGCAGCGGGAGTGACCTCGTATTTATTAAGAGTAATGTTTGATGTTCAAGGGGCTTACAGTCCTGATGAAATTCACAAATTGAATATGATCCGAATACCGATTCTGGAGGAGATACCGATTTTAAATGCGCTCAGCGGACAGAGTATCATTACATACCTTGCAATTCTTATGGTAGTGATAATTTATATTTTGTTATTTAGGACGAAAGCGGGATTGAATATTTGTGCGGTAGGAGAATCAGAAGAGGCGGCACGAACTGCGGGGGTACGTCCGGCATTTGTGAAATGCCAGGTTGTTTTAGCATCAGGAGCGCTATGTGGTCTGGCAGGAGCATATTTATCCATTATTTCTGTATCACAGTTTTCAGAAGATATGATTCAAGGACGTGGCTTTAATGCTTTCACCGCATTTGTGTTTGGTAATGCACATCCGATTGCGACTGCTCTGGTTTCCTTGTTATTCGGATTTGCTGATGCCATAGGAATTCGGATAGAATTATTAGGCTTGAATATTCCGCCGTCAATTATTAAAATGTTTCCATATGTACTTGCAATCGTGGCGCTTGCAATTAGTTCCTATACGATGAAATTAAAAGTAAAGGGTGTAATCGGACAGAAAAAGATGAAGGAGAGAGTAGAATGACAGAACAGATGGCAGTAAATGCAATTAGAATTTTATCGGCAGATATGATTGAAAAGGCAAAGTCGGGGCATCCCGGACTGCCTTTGGGTGCCGCACCGATTGCATATGAATTGTGGGCAAATCATATGAAACATAATCCAAAGAATCCACAGTGGATAAACAGGGATCGTTTTATATTATCGGCAGGGCATGGGTCTGCTATGCTATACTCGTTGTTACATTTGTTTGGGTATGGGGAGCTGAGCATCGAGGAATTGAAAAGATTTCGTCAGTTGGGTTCTTTGACACCGGGACATCCGGAATATTGCCATACTGTTGGTGTGGAAGCAACAACAGGACCGTTAGGAGCCGGCCTTGGGATGGCAGTAGGCATGGCAATAGCGGAAAAACACCTGGCTGCAAAATTTAACAGAGAGGGTTATCCGGTGTTCGAACACTACACTTATGCACTATGCGGAGACGGATGCCTGATGGAGGGAATTTCTTCGGAGGTCATGTCACTTGCAGGAACAATGGGACTTGGTAAGTTGATCGTACTTTATGATTCCAATTCTATTACAATTGAAGGAAATACAGATCTTGCATTTACGGAAGACGTATGTAAACGTTTTGAAGCATTTGGATTCCAGACTCTTGAGGTAGAAGACGGAACGAATCTGGATGCAATCGGTAAGGCGATTGAAGCTGCAAAGGCAGAATGTGAAAAACCATCCTTTATTAAAATTACGACCCGTATCGGATATGGAGTTCCGGCAAAAGAGGGAAAATCAAGCGCTCATGGGGAACCTCTTGGAGAAGAGAATGTGAAAGCGCTCCGAGAAAACCTGAAGTGGCCATATGAAGAGGCATTTAAAGTTCCGAGAGAGATTTATACACACTATCATAAATTAGCAGAGAACGGTGCGGCGGAGGAAACGCACTGGAATGTGATGATGAAAGGATATGCAAAAGAATATCCGGAATTGAAGGCAGAGCTAGATTCTTATTATGAATCCAATGCAAAGAGACGGGAAGAAAATGATGAAGAATTTTGGAAGTGTGAAGGAACAGCGGCGGCAACGAGGAGCATTTCCGGAACTGTACTAAATTATATCAAGGATAAAATGCCTAATCTGATCGGTGGATCGGCAGATCTTGGACCATCTAATAAAACGATTATGAATGGAGTAGGTGAATTTTCTAAAGAGACACCGGAAGGGCGTAACATTCATTTTGGAGTCAGAGAATTGGGAATGACTGCGATCGCTAATGGAATTCTTCTGCATGGAGGACTGAGAACTTACGCAGCAACATTTTTTGTGTTTGTAGATTATATGAAACCGATGCTGAGGTTATCGTCTCTGATGAAATTGCCCATGATATCGGTGTTATCGCATGACAGTATTGGTGTTGGTGAGGACGGGCCGACACATGAGCCTGTCGAACAGTTGACTATGCTGCGTTCAATGCCCAATATGCATGTTTTCCGTCCGGCGGATGAAATGGAAACAAAGGCAGCGTGGTACAGTGCGATTAATTCTGAAAATACTCCGACATGCCTCGTTGTATCACGCCAAAATCTTCCTGTGTTGGAAGGCAGCAGTAAAGAAGCATTGAAAGGTGGATACATACTGAGAAAGGAGAAAAAAGACTGCCCGACTATTATTTTAATCGCCTCAGGTTCAGAAGTAAGTATAGCTGTTGAAGCAGCAGAAATATTGGAAAATGATGGTGTGGATGTGCGAGTTGTCAGTATGCCGTGCATGGATATTTTTGAAGAACAAGATGCGGAATACCAAGAAAAGGTTTTACCGAAACAAGTGACGAAACGAGTGATTGTTGAAGCCGGCAGCAGCGCTTGTTGGGGAAAATACGCAGGTCTGGATGGCTGTTATATTACAATGGATGAATTTGGAGAATCAGCGCCCGCAAAACAATTATTTGAAAAATATGGATTTACCCCAGAATATATTGTTAACAAACTCAAAAAAGAGTTGCAAGAATAGTAAAAATTATGAGATAATATATAAAATAAGTGGGTTTCGGAGGGCAGAGAGTTAGGTGAGTGAGTAATTTGAGTAAAAAAGATGAACGATTAGACCGGCTAATTGAAATATTAGAACAGCAAAACGGAGCTACAATCCGTGAACTTTCAGTCATACTGAATGTATCTGAAATGACTGTCCGCAGGGATCTTGAAACGCTGAAAGAACGTAATTTAATATTGAATATTCCGGGTGCGGCTGTGCTAAATCCACAGCGTAAGTTAGAAGTAGATGAAGAACACTATCATTTATCTATGGCAACCCGGACACATAAAAAGGAAAAAGAAAAAATTGGCCGATATGCGGCTTCGTTGATCAAAGCAGAAGATTGTGTGATCATAGATAATGGTTCTACAGTGGAATATCTTGCGGATAATATTCCGCGGGATATTCCGCTTACGATCGTTACGTATAATTTGAATATTTTGAACAAGATATGTACGAATCCGAACATATCTATTATATTCGGAGGAGGATATTTTCATCCGGATACAATGTCATTTGAGTCACAAGAAAGTATACAGATGATAGAAAATATACGTGCAACGAAAGTGTTTGTTTCAGCAGCCGGCGTACATGATCGAATGGGTGTAACATGTATGAGTGATTATGAATTAAGAATCAAGCAGGCGATCATCAGATCGGGAGCAGAGAAGATACTTGTAACAGATTCCAGTAAGTTCGGTGTAATTAAACCATGTTTTCTAATGGACTTAGATACGTTTGACCGGGTGATTACGGATGACGGTATCTCTGAGGAGTGGGTGGAGCTTATTCGTGCGAGAGGTATTCAATTAAAAATTGTATAAGGGAAATATGAAACGGATGTTGTAAACCTGATTAAAAAATAAGGGGGTGTACAACATCCATTTTAGATGTTGTGGAAAATGCTTTTTACTTAGAGAAACCCACTTGCATTTTGAAAAACAGTTTAGTATACTAAAGTACATAAAAATTATGAATTGTCTATTACGAAAGGGTAGGGTTGATCATGGACTTGAAAGGAAGAAGCTTTCTGACATTAAAGGATTTTACACCGGAGGAAATTACATATCTGATCGATCTGGCGGCGGATTTAAAAGAAAAGAAGAAAAACGGCGTACCGATCGATCATTATAAAGATAAGAACATTGCTTTGATCTTTGAAAAGGACAGTACAAGAACAAGATGTGCATTTGAAGTGGCGGCGCACGATATGGGAATGGGCTGC
This sequence comes from uncultured Schaedlerella sp., assembly GCA_963559385.1. Lineage (GTDB taxonomy): Bacteria > Bacillota > Clostridia > Lachnospirales > Lachnospiraceae > Schaedlerella. Next base: position 6,553 of record CAUWKK010000040.1, on the reverse strand, counting down.
ACATATTTGGGACCTACAGGCTCCCAAATCGGAAAAAAGGAAAGTATTGAGGATACTGCGCGGGTTCTCGGCAGAATGTTCGACGGGATCGAGTACCGGGGATATGGACAGGAATTGGTAGAGGATCTGGCGAAATATGCGAAGGTTCCGGTGTGGAACGGCTTGACAAATGAATATCATCCGACGCAGATGCTTGCCGATATGCTGACGATCCGCGAGCATTTCGGAAGACTTAAGGGATTGAAACTGGTTTATATGGGAGATGCCAGATATAATATGGGAAATTCACTGATGATCGCATGCTCTAAGCTGGGGCTTGATTTTGTGGCCTGCACGACAAAGGAATATTTCCCGAATGAAGAGCTGGTAGAGGTTTGCAGAGAATATGCGGCTGCATCGGGAGCCGAGATCACTTTGACGGAAGATGTAGAAAAAGGAACAAAAGATGCCGATGTTATTTATACGGACGTATGGGTATCTATGGGAGAACCGGATGAGGTATGGGAAAAACGAATTAGGGAACTGAGTCCGTACAAGGTGACAAAGAAGGTTATGGAAAACGCAGGGGAGAAAGCGATTTTCTTACATTGTCTGCCGGCATTCCACGATTTGAAAACAACGATCGGAAAAGAGATCGGGGAACGTTTCGGAATCGAGGATATGGAGGTTACGGACGAAGTGTTTGAATCTGCACAGTCCAAGGTATTTGACGAGGCAGAGAACCGTATGCATACGATAAAAGCAGTCATGGCAGCTACGCTGGGAGAAAGATTTTGAAAACGGAGATTTTAAAATTACTGCGAAGCAGCGACGGCTATGTTTCGGGGCAACAGTTGTGCGAGCGGTTCGGGGTGTCAAGAACTGCAGTATGGAAAGTGATAAATCAGTTAAAAGAAGAGGGCTACCGGGTAGAGGCAATTCGCAATAAGGGCTACCGTATTCTGGATGATACAGATGTCATGACAAAGGAAGAACTGGAAAGCCGTATTACGGATATAACAGAGTGGGCAGGACGGGAGTTGTACGTCTATGACACAACAGATTCTACGAATATCCAGGCGAAGAGGCTCGGCGAAAACGGGGCGGCGCATGGAGCGCTGGTTGCCGCAGATAAGCAGAGCGAGGGAAGAGGCAGACGGGGACGCAGTTGGGAGTCACCGAAAGGGAGCAGTATTTCCGTGTCGCTGCTTTTGCGGCCGAAATTTGCACCGGATAAGGCATCTATGCTGACGCTTGTAATGGCGTACAGTGTGCAGAAAGCGATCAAGATCTGTACCGGTCTTGAGGTACAGATAAAATGGCCGAATGACATTGTGATCCATGGCAGAAAGCTGGTGGGAATACTGACGGAAATGAGCACGGAAATTGATTATATCAATTACGTTGTGATCGGAGTCGGAATCAATGTTAATATGGAAGGCTTCCCGGAAGAAATTGCAGAAAAGGCAACATCGCTTCGGATCGAATGCGGCCATGAGATACAGAGAAGCCTGCTGATCGCGGAAATATTAAGACAGTTTGAACGGGATTACGAGACATTTTTGCAGACAAAGGATTTGTCAGGGCTTCGGGAAAAATATAATGCATGTCTGGTAAATTGCGGAAAAGAAGTGATGATCCACGGAACAGAAAGACCATATCGTGCAATCGCATTGGGAATCAATGATGCAGGAGAACTGCGCGTACGGTGTGAAGATGGTACCGAAAAGGCGATTTATGCAGGAGAGGTTTCCGTGCGCGGTGTGTATGGATATGTATAGAGGCAGAAAATCAAAGAATACGAGGACTTATATATGAGTGAAACAGTTTTATGTGCCGCAAATTCTTATGAGCGGAAATTTTATCTGAATCCGGAGTTTGAAGCGCTGCCGGAAGGAATCCGCAAGGAACTTCAGATTATGTGTGTATTATATACAGAAGATGTAGGCGGCGTGTTCATGGTCGTGTATGATGAGGACGGACATCTGGAATTGCAGGTAGACCATGAGGAAAATGATTTTGCCTTTGATGAAATAGGAAGTGTGTTAAAAATCAAGGAGCTTCAGAAAACAAAGGCAGAGCTGTTTGAGGCATTGGAGTTATATTACCGGATTTTTTGCCGGGGAGAACTACCGAATGAGGAACTTTCGGCGAAAGCGGCAGAAGTGGAGGAATAAGAGATGTTACTGACGATTGATGTGGGAAATACGAATATTACTTTGGGGATTTTTAAGGAAAAAGCATTGCTCGGTACATTTCGCATGACGACCAAAAGATCCCGTACGTCTGATGAATATGGATTTACGATCTGCGGTATACTGGAACATAGAAATATCAGTCCAAAAGAAATAAAAGCAGTAATCATAGCATCTGTTGTACCGGATATCATGCATTCTCTGACAAGCGGAATCATCAAATATTTGGGGGTGCGTCCGATCATCGTATCCGCAGGAGTTAAAACCGGAATCCGTATCGTTACGGAGAATCCGAAAGAAATCGGACCGGATCGGATCGTGGACGCGGTTGCCGGATATGAGATGTATGGCGGGCCGGTAATCGTAGTGGATTACGGAACCGCAACAACCTATGATCTGATCGGACCAAAGGGGACATTTGAAGCCGGAATTACGGCGCCCGGGATCGAAACGGCGGCAAGATCTCTTTGGGGAGGTGCGGCAATGCTTCCGGCAATTGAAATCCGAAAACCAAAATCGATTCTGGCGAAAGAAACAATTTCCAGTATGCAGGCGGGACTTGTGTATGGAGCAATCGGTGAGACGGAATATATTGTACGGAAAATCAAAGAGGAATCCGGGTATGATACGGTGAAGGTCATAGCGACCGGCGGGTTGGGACGGATTATTTCTGAGGAGACAGACAGTATTGACATCTACGATCCCGAATTGACGCTAAACGGACTTCGTCTGATTTATGAGAAAAATCGAAAATAGGAAAGATAAAAATGAAACAATTAAAAATAGGAAACATCATTCTGGAGAATTCTTATATATTGGGACCAATGGCAGGCGTAACAGACCTGCCATTCCGTTTGCTGTGTAAGGAACAGGGGGCGGGACTGATCTGTATGGAAATGATCAGTGCAAAAGGAATCTTATACAACAATAAAAATACAGAAAGTCTTTTGCAGATCCATCCGGAGGAAACACCCGTATCTCTACAGCTGTTTGGTTCGGATCCGAAGATCGTCAGTGAAATGGCGAAACGGATCGAGGAACGTCCCTTCGCATTTTTGGACATCAATATGGGATGTCCGGTACCGAAAATCGTACGAAATGGCGAAGGTTCCGCATTGATGAGAGAGCCAAAGCTGGTGTATGATCTGGTCAGTGCAGTTGTAAAAGCAATTGAAAAGCCGGTGACGGTTAAAATACGAAAAGGATTTGACGACGAGCACGTGAATGCAGTGGAAATCGCAAAAATTATCGAGGAAGCGGGAGCTGCTGCGGTGGCAGTCCACGGAAGAACAAGGGAGCAGTATTATTCAGGAAAGGCAGATTGGGAAATTATCCGCCGTGTGAAGGAAGCGGTTTCTATTCCTGTTATCGGAAACGGAGATGTAACCAGTGGAGAAAAAGCAATCGCTATGCAGGAGCAGACCGGGTGCGACGGCGTGATGATCGCCAGAGGCGCACAGGGAAATCCTTGGATTTTTTCTGAATTGATTGCTTATGAAGAAACCGGAGAAGTTCCGCTCCGTCCGTCTGTGGAAGCAGTGCGAAAGACAATGCTTCGACATGCGCAGCTTCAGATGAAATATAAAGGGGAATTTTGCGGAATCCGGGAGATGCGGAAGCACGTTGCCTGGTATACGAAAGGTATGCATGGTTCTGCCAGACTCAGGGAGCAGATAAATGCGGTGGAAAGCTATGAAGAACTGGAAAAAATCTTGACAGTATTAGGGTGATTGGGTATAATATTGAAATTGCGAAATATAATTGAGAGAAGAAGAAAATCAAGTAATAGAAAAGATTTTTTAACATAATAAGGGAGGTAGCATTACCATGGCAGAAGCAAAGAAAAGACTGCTCACTTATGCCGGATTGAAAGCATTGGAGGACGAGCTTGAGAATTTGAAGGTAGTCAAGCGTAAGGAAGTGGCAGGTAAGATTAAAGAGGCAAGAGAGCAGGGTGACTTATCTGAGAACGCAGAATATGATGCAGCGAAGGATGAGCAGCGTGATATTGAAGCAAGAATTGAAGAGTTGGAAGGGATTCTGAAGAACGCAGAGGTTGTTGTGGAAGATGAAGTCGATTTGGACAAGATCAACGTCGGATGTACGATCAAGGTATTTGATGTGACATTTGATGAAGAAATGGAATTTAAAATTGTCGGCTCCACAGAGGCAAACAGCTTAGAGGGTAAGATTTCCAACGAGTCACCGGTAGGACAGGCATTAATGGGCAAGAAGATCGGTGATGTTGTAGATGTAGAGACACAGGCGGGAGTCATCCAGTACAAGGTATTGGATATCAGCCGTTCTTTGTAAGAAACAGCATGGAATTGACAGGATTGATCGTAAAGCAGCAGACTCCTTAGTATGTTAAGGGGTCTGTATTATCATATATACGACAAAAATACCGGGTGGATGTTCGGATATGTCGGAAGACAGGTCGGAGAGACCAAAAGAGAGACTCATATTCAGGAAGGAGAATAAAATGGGCGAGCAGAAGAATGCACAGCAGAAAAACACACAGGAGCCGGATTTGAATCAGTTGAGGAAGGTGCGCCGTGAGAAGTTGGCTGATCTTCAGGCGAACGGAAAAGATCCGTTTGTGATCACCAAATACGAGCAGACACATCACAGCCAGGAGATCAAAGATCATTTCGAGGAATTAGAGGGAAAGAAAGTATCCATTGCAGGACGCATGATGTCCAAACGTGTTATGGGTAAGGCTTCTTTTTGTAATGTACAGGATTTGAAAGGGAACATCCAATCTTATGTAGCAAGAGACAGTGTAGGGGAAGAGCCCTATAAGGATTTCAAGAAATTTGATGTAGGTGATGTGATCGGGATCAAGGGAGAGGTATTCCGTACAAAGACCGGAGAAATGTCCATTCATGCAGAAGAAGTAACTCTGCTTTCCAAGAGCTTGCAAATTCTTCCGGAAAAATTCCACGGACTGACAAATACAGATCTGCGTTATCGTCAGAGATATGTGGATCTGATCATGAATCCGGATGTAAAAGATACATTTATCAAGCGTTCTAAAATCATCAGCGCAATTCGCAGATATCTGAGCGAAGAGGGATTTATGGAGGTTGAAACGCCGATGCTTGTGGCAAATGCCGGCGGTGCGGCAGCAAGACCGTTTGAAACACATTTCAATGCGCTGAATGAGGATTTGAAGCTGCGTATTTCTCTTGAGTTATATTTGAAGAGACTGATCGTGGGCGGACTGGAACGAGTATATGAGATCGGACGCGTATTTCGTAACGAGGGACTTGATACAAGACATAATCCGGAATTTACATTAATGGAGTTGTATCAGGCATATACAGATTATCATGGCATGATGGATCTGACAGAGAATTTGTATCGTTTCGTTGCTCAGGAGGTACTCGGAACAACACATATTGTATATAAGGGTGTAGAGATTGATCTCGGCAAGCCGTTTGAGCGTATCACTATGATAGATGCGGTGAAGAAATATGCAGGTGTTGACTGGAATGAGGTTACAACCTTAAAGCAGGCAAGAGAATTGGCGAAAGAGCATCATGTGGAGTATGAAGAGCGTCATAAGAAAGGTGATATTCTTGCGTTATTCTTTGAGGAATTTGCAGAAGAGCATTTGGTACAGCCGACCTTTGTAATGGATCATCCAATCGAGATTTCACCGTTGACGAAGAAAAAGCCGGAAAATCCGGACTATGTAGAGCGTTTTGAGTTCTTTATGAACGGTTGGGAAATGGCAAATGCATATTCTGAACTGAATGATCCGATCGATCAGAGAGAGCGGTTCCGTGCACAGGAAAAATTGCTTGCACAGGGAGATGAAGAAGCAAATACGACAGATGAAGACTTTATGAATGCACTGGAAATCGGTATGCCTCCTACAGGCGGTATCGGATTTGGAATCGATAGAATGTGTATGTTGCTGACAGGCGCAGAGGCAATTCGTGATGTACTGCTGTTCCCGACAATGAAGTCACAGGGCGCTGCGAAAAACGAAGCAAATAATGCTGCACAGGCAACTCCAGTAGCTGCAAAAGTAGTTGTTCCAGTAGAAGAAACAGCTGCACCAGCGAAGGTTGAGATCGATTTCTCTAATGTAGAAGTAGAACCATTATTTGAAGATATGGTTGATTTCGATACATTTAGCAAGTCAGATTTCCGTGCTGTAAAGGTAAAAGAATGTGAAGCAGTTCCAAAATCTAAGAAGCTTCTGAAGTTCGTATTAGACGACGGAAGTGGCGTAGATCGTGTGATTTTAAGCGGAATTCACGATTACTATGAGCCAGAATTCTTAGTAGGAAAGACATTACTTGCAATCACAAATCTTCCACCACGTAAGATGATGGGAATTGATTCTTGTGGTATGATCATCTCTGCTA
>CAUWKK010000039.1:0-21502 GCA_963559385.1 uncultured Schaedlerella sp. | reverse complement strand
TAAAAGTGAAATAATAGTTGACTTTTAGTTTAGTGTATGTATAATAAATTTTGGTAAACAAAAAATTTAGTAAATGTAAGAGCACGAAGAATAAGAGGATGATAAAATGACGATTGAAGAGCAGATAGGAGCAAAGGTACGAGACCTGCGAAATCAGAATGGTCTGACGCAGGAAGAACTTGCCGACAGAACGGAACTGACAAAAGGATTTATTTCTCAATTGGAGAGGGGTCTGACTGCTCCGTCTGTATCTACGCTGTTGGATATCGTAGAATGTCTGGGGACAAATCTGTCGGACTTTTTTCACGAGGAGGATGACGTTCAGGTAGTCTATCGGAAAGAGGATTATTTTGAAAAAGAAGATGAGGATAAGAACAGCATTACATGGCTGATCGCAACGGCGCAGAGCAGAAGTCTGGAGCCGATCCTTGTGCAGCTTCAGCCGGGACAGTCTATGCCGGAGGATAAACCCCATGAGGGAGAGGAGTTCGGATACGTCCTGGAGGGAGAGATTACCCTGCATTACGGCGAGGAAACATATACGGTGAGAAAAGGAGATTCCTTTATCTTTCCGGCCGACCGGAAACATAAGATAAGTTCAGCTTGTAAAAAGGTTTCATCCATATTATGGATCAGTACCCCGCCAAGCTTTTAAGGAGGAATGATATGAAAGACGTGATTTTGGAACTGGATTCGATCAGTAAATCTTTTGACGGAGAAAAGGTGATCGATCAGCTGAATCTGGAGATTCAGCGCAATGAGTTTGTCACCCTTTTGGGACCGTCGGGGTGTGGAAAATCTACAACACTTCGAATTATCGGCGGATTTGTAAAGCCGGATGAGGGAAGCGTATTGTTTGAAGGGAAAGACATCACAGGACTTTCACCGGATAAGAGAAATGTAAATACAGTATTTCAAAAGTATTCTCTTTTCCCACACATGTCGGTTTCTGAGAATATCGCATTCGGACTGAAGCTGAAGAAGAAGAGTCAGCAGTACATCAAGGATAAGATTGCGTATGCGCTTAAGTTGGTGAATATGGACGGCTACGAAAATCAGTCTCCGACTGTTTTGAGCGGAGGACAGCAGCAGCGTGTGGCAATTGCGAGAGCGATTGTAAACGAGCCGAAAATCTTACTGTTGGACGAGCCGCTTGGGGCATTGGATTTAAAGCTGCGTCATGGGATGCAGAGAGAGCTGATGAAGATCAAGCAGGAGGTCGGCATTACCTTTATCTATGTAACCCATGATCAGGAAGAAGCGCTTACCATGTCTGATCGTATCATCGTTATGAATCAGGGCATTATCCAACAAATGGGAACCTCGAAGAGTATTTATGACGAACCACAGAATGCATTTGTAGCGGATTTCATCGGAGACAGCAATATCATCGACGGAATTATGAAAGAAGACCGGTTGGTACAGATCCAGAATGTGGCGATCCCTTGTGTGGATACAGGATTCGCCAAAAATGAGTTGGTAGATGTGGTCATACGTCCTGAGGATTTGGTTATCGTAGAGGAGGAAGTCGGATATCTGAAAGGGCTGGTTGTATCTATTATTTTTAAAGGCGCTTATTATGAAATCAAGGTGCGGGTGGATCAGTATGAATGGAGTGTGCAAAGTGTGAATCCGGCGCAGATCGGAAGTATGGTCGGGCTTACAATTTTACCGGATAATATTCAGATCATGCATAAACCGCACTCGAAAGACGCGGAGGTCGTAAAAGAGGATGAATAGATTAAAGAGTATCAATAAGAGAAGCTGGCTTTCTTCTCCCTATGTCATCTGGATCATCGGATTTACCGTAATACCGATGTTTGTCATCTTTCGGTATGCGCTGACAAGTGAGAATGACGGTTTTACGCTTTCGCAGATTACGGCAATTTTAGATCCCGTACATTTAAAGGCACTGGTATTTTCATTGCAGATTGCGATCGGAAGTACCTTGATCTGCATTTTGCTTTCCTATCCGTTGGTCATGGCGATGAAACGACTGAGGCTCGGAAAGCAAGGGTTTGCGTTATTTATTCTGATCCTGCCGATGTGGATGAATTTTATTCTTCGGATTCTGGCATGGCAGATGATCTTGTCGAACAATGGAATTTTAAATTTTCTGCTGCAGAAAATCGGATTGGAACCGCTTGCGATCGCGAATTCCGGGACGGCGATCATGATCGGTATGGTTTATGATTATCTTCCGTATATGGTGCTTCCTGTTTTTAATGCGATCGCGGAAATTGACGAAGATATTATTGAGGCAGCGAAGGATTTGGGAGCGGGAAGCCTTACGATTTTTCGGAAAATCATATTTCCTCTGTCGGTTCCGGGGCTGCTGAGCGGAATTGTAATGGTATTTGTGCCGTCTATGACCTCCTTTGTGGTATCAGATATTTTAGGAGGAGGAAAGCTACAGCTTGTAGGCAATATCATTGAACAGGAATTTACAAAGAGTATGAACTGGCATTTAGGTTCAGGACTTTCGGTTTCGTTGATGATCTTTGTATTGATCAGTATGGCATTTACAATGAAGCATGATGTAGAAGGAAAGGGGTCGGCGATATGGTAGAGAGAATCAAAGACTGGATCAGCCGGTTTTATCTGGGGGTGATCATCTTATTTTTATATGCTCCGATTCTGGTGTTGGTCGTGCTTTCCTTTAATAATTCTCGTTCTCGTGTGAAATGGGGCGGCTTTACACTGAATTGGTATGTACGTCTGTTTTCAAACAGACAGATTGCGGAGGCTTTGACAACGACCCTGATCCTGGCATTTACATCCGCATTGATCGCAACGCTGATCGGTGTGCTCGGAGCGCTTGGTATCCATGCCATGCGGCAAAGAAACTATCAACTGATGCTGGTATTTACGAATATTCCTATGGTAAATGCAGATATTGTGACAGGAATTGCACTGATGCTTTGGTTTGTGCATTTTATTCCGTTGGGATTCGGAAGCGTGCTTTTGGCGCATATCACATTTAACATTCCCTATGTGATCCTGAGTGTTATGCCGAAAATCAGACAGATGAATGTCAGTCTGTATGAGGCGGCGAGAGATTTGGGAGCGAATGCAGTGTATGGATTTTTTAAGGTGATTCTGCCGCAGCTGACGAGCGGGATCGTATCTGGATTTTTCATGGCATTTACGATGTCAATGGATGATTTTGTGATCACCTATTTTACAAAGGGGCCGGGTGTGAATACATTATCTACGATGATTTACGGAGAGATCCGAAAGGGGATCAAGCCGGAAATGTATGCATTGTCCACGATTATTTTTGCGTTTGTATTTGCTGTTTTACTGGCAGTGAATTATCTGCCGCAGAGAAAAGAAAAAACAAAAAAGGAAAGGGTGTTATGATGAAAAAGAGAGTAGTGAGCGCAACACTTGTACTTGTACTCGGAGCAGGTATTTTGATGACCGGCTGCGGAAGCAGTCAGGAAAAAAAGGGAACATTGACAGTGTTTAATTACGGAGAATACATGGATCCTGCAGTGTTGGATATGTTTTATGAGGAAACCGGAATTGAGATCAAGTATGAGGAATCTTTGACACCGGAGGAAATGTATACCAAGTATAAAGCGGGCGCTATCGATTACGATCTGCTTTGTTCTACAGATTATATGATCGAGAAATTGATCCAAGAGGGGGAATTGCAGGAAATCGATCTTTCAGCCATGGAAAATAAGGATAATATCGGAGATAAATACTGGGGATTTTCTGAGGCGTTTGATCCCGGGAACAAATACACAGTTCCCTATTTCTGGGGGACGGTCGGCATCCTTTATGATACGACAAAGGTAAAAGAACCGGTTGACAGCTGGGAAGATATGTTCAGCGGAGAATATGCAGGCGAGATCATTATGCAGAACAGTATGCGTGACACACTCTCTGTTGCGTTGAAGGCGCTTGGATATTCACTGAATACAAACGATGAAAATGAAATCCGTCAGGCATATGAATTGCTCACAAAACAGAAATCAGACGTACAGTCCTATCTGGTAGATGAGGCACGTGACGAAGTGGTTGCGGGAAATGCGACAATGGCGCTTGTGTATTCCGGAGAAGCATATCTAGGAAGAGAGTACAACGAGAATCTGGAATATGTTGTACCGAAAGAAGGTTCTCAGGTATGGATGGATTCATGGGGAGTGACAAAGAATTGTAAAAATCCGGATATGGCAATGCAGTTTTTGGATTTCCTTTGCAGAGAAGATATCGCAAAAATGAATTTTGAGTATATTTATTATTCGACTCCGAACGAGGCAGTTATCGAATCACTGTCAGAAGAAGAGCGTTCTGACGAGACGTTGGTTCCGAATGACGAGGTGACCGAAAATTGTGAAGTCTGCGTACAGCAGAAACCGGAAATTGTGGATCTGGAAAACGAACTGTGGAAAAAGCTGAAAGCAGAATAGTTTAAAAAAATCGGAAAGAAAAAATAACCGACCTCCAAAAGTCAGAATTTCAATGAATGGAGGTCGGCTTTTTTATTTCAGATAAAAATTTTTTACGTGATCCATGCGGCTGCTCATATTTTGCAGCAGCAGATCAACCAGTGTGATAGCGGTCATAGATTCTACGACAACAACAGCGCGCGGAACAATGATCGGATCGTGTCTTCCTTTGATAACGATTTCTGTATTTTGCTTTTCTGATGTAATTGTATGCTGCGGTTGTGCGATTGAAGGTGTGGGCTTTATGTAAGCACGCAGAATAAGATCAGAGCCGTCGCTCATACCTCCCAGAACTCCGCCGGCATTGTTGGTTTTCTTACGGATTGCTCCGTTTTCATCTGTATAAAAAGCATCGTTATTTTTGCTTCCGTTGGAGGCAGATACTTGTGTACCTCTTCCGAATTCTACAGCTTTTACAGCGCCCATAGAAACAACAGCCTGAGAAAGGAGTGCGTCCAGTTTATCAAAAACAGGCTCTCCGATTCCGGCGGGCATTCCCTTTACGATACATTCGATCACGCCGCCGGCAGAGTCCAGATTCTGTATCATGCTGTCCAAATAGGCAGAGGCTTCCTCTGCACGGGCATTATTCGGCATATAAAGCGGATTTTCTGTGATTTCATCAAAATGATATTCGGTTTCGGGTACTGTGACAGGACCGATGGATTTGGAAAAGGCTGTCAGGGTGATACCGAGACTGTTCAGGATCGTCGAGGCAATGGCGCCTGCTGCCGTTCGTCCGATCGTTTCTCTTCCGGAAGAACGTCCTCCGCCGCGGTAATCCCGAAATCCGTACTTGGCATCAAAGGTATAATCTGCATGTCCGGGACGATAGACGGATGCGATATTTCCATAGTCGTGGGAGCGCTGATCCTGATTTCTGATAAGAAGAGAAACAGGCGTTCCTGTTGTTCGTCCTTCAAACACACCGGAGAGAATCTCCACTGTATCTGTTTCCTGCCGTTTTGTCGTATATTTGTTTTGCCCCGGTCTGCGGCGGTTTAAGAATGCCTGGATATCTGTCTCTGCCAGAGGAAGTCCTGCCGGGCATCCGTCTACTACAACTCCGATCGCCGCTCCATGTGACTCGCCCCATGTTGTAATGCGGAATAATTTCCCAAATGTTGAACCACTCATAATTGTTCCCCCTTTTATCTGTCTTAATGGTAACATTATATAGGAGAGAAAAAAGAGATGCAATCCTTAATTTTCCTTAATTTTCATGGAAAAAGGAGAATTTTACTGTACAATTAAAAGAATTCATAATATAATGAGAACCAGATGTTGAGCAATGGAAGAGGGAGTAGCACTAAATGAGCAAAAAGAGAAAAATGAGAGAGGGAAACACACAACAGGAACAGCAGTCGGAGGACATGATCCTCTATTTGGATGACGAGGAAGATGTGGAGATATCCCCTAAGAAGAAAAAGCAGAAAAAAGCCGGAATTATCGCGGGAAGTATAGTGGGTGTAATTCTGTTGATCTATCTGGGAGTTTCCGTTTTTTTTATGAGTCATTTCTATATTAATACGGAAATTAACGGACATGGATTTTCCGGCAGATCGGCGGCTGATGTCGAAGCGTTTATGAAAGAGCAGGTAGAAGGATACAAATTGACGATCCTGGAGAAAGACCATAAGACAGATACTATTTCCGGGGAAGATATTTCTCTTGAATATAAAGAAAATGATGATATAGAGAAAGCATTAAAAAAACAGAACGCATTTTTATGGCCTATGGCGTTTTTTGTAAAGAATTCGACACAAGTCACGATTGATGTGGGATACGATAAGAAGGCTCTGGATGATAAGATTCAAGAGCTGCAGTCCGTGAAGGCAGAACAGATTCCGGCAGCGAATGCGTATCCGAAGTACAACGGAACGGAATTTGTTGTGGAACCGGAGGTACTGGGAACAGCGGTGGAAATGGATGTTCTCAAGGAAAAAATACATGCGCATATTTCTGCTTTTCAGTCGGAGCTGGATATGGAAAAGGAAGGTTGTTATGCACTTCCGAAATATACGTCTAAGTCAGAGGAAGTAAAAAAGGCATGTGATTCCATGAACCAATATTTAAAAGCAAGCATCACCTATACAATGGATGAAAATGTGGTTGTGGATAAGGAACTGATCGCCACATGGCTGACCGTTGATGACAATATGAACGTAAGCTTCAACGAGAACGGTGTTCGGGAATGGCTGACTGCATTTGGAGATAAATATGATACTGTGGGCGGTACGAGAACGATTACTTCTCCATGGGGAGAAACGGTAGAGGTGAGCGGAGGAGATTACGGGTGGTCAATTGATGAGGAAACGGAGTTTACCGCACTTACGGAAAGCATCAAAAAGGGTGAAGTTGTGACCAAGGAGCCTGCCTATTACGGCGGCGGACGAGCTGCCGCACATGGCCCTCAGGATTGGGGCAACACTTATCTGGAGGTGGATATTTCCGCACAGCATATGTGGTTTATTGTAGACGGTGCGGTTGCGTTGGAGACAGATGTCGTAACAGGTGTCCCGATACCGGAAAAGGAAACAACACTGGGCGTCTGGTTTGTGAAAGAAATGCAGCAGAACAAGACGCTTGTAGGTGAGATTCTCCCGGAGACAGGGAAACCGGAATATGAAACACCGGTTTCTTACTGGATGCGTATCACATGGAGCGGCATCGGATTCCATGATGCAACCTGGCAGCCAGCCTTCGGCGGAAGTTTGTACGCGGACGGCTTAGGTTCTCACGGATGTATCAATATGCCGTATGACATGGCTGCTGCATTGTACAATATGCTTCCTATGGGAACACCGGCAATCGTGCACGCTTAATCGATGAATAAAGACAGAAAGTGAAACAGAAAGAGGTTATCATGTACGAATTATTGAAAAAAGACGGAATGGCAAAGAGGGGCCGTTTGCATACGGTTCACGGAACAATTGAAACTCCGGTATTTATGAATGTGGGAACAGTGGCGGCAATCAAAGGCGCCGTCTCTACCGATGATCTGCGGGGGATCAAGACACAGGTGGAATTATCTAATACATATCATCTGCATGTTCGCCCGGGAGATCAGGTGATCAGACAGTTGGGCGGACTTCACCGATTTATGAACTGGGACAAACCGATTTTGACTGATTCGGGCGGGTTTCAGGTGTTTTCTCTTGCGGGACTTCGTAAAATAAAAGAAGAGGGGGTACATTTTCATTCTCATATCGACGGAAAGAAAATTTTTATGGGACCGGAAGAAAGTATGCAGATCCAATCTAATTTGGCGTCTACGATCGCAATGGCATTTGATGAGTGCCCATCCAGCGTGGCGGACAGAACGTATATGGAACAGTCCGTAGCTAGAACGACACGCTGGCTCAAACGCTGTAAGGCGGAAATGGATCGTTTGAACAGTCTGCCGGACACGATCAATCAGAATCAGATGCTTTTTGGAATCAATCAAGGCGGTGTCTATGAGGATATAAGGATCGAGCATGCAAAACAGATCCGGGAACTGGATCTGGACGGCTATGCGGTCGGTGGACTGGCAGTGGGCGAAAGTCATGAGGAAATGTACCGGATTCTGGATGCGGTCGTTCCGTTTTTGCCGGAGGATAAGCCGACTTATTTAATGGGAGTCGGAACACCGGCCAATATTTTAGAAGGTGTGGAGAGAGGAGTGGATTTCTTTGATTGTGTCTACCCGACTCGTAACGGAAGGCATGGTCATGTCTATACAAATCATGGGAAATTAAATCTGTTTAATGCAAAATACGAGCTGGACGACCGACCGATTGAAGAGGGGTGTCAGTGTCCGGCATGCAGAAGCTACAGCAGGGCATATATCCGGCATCTGCTGAAAGCAAAGGAAATGTTGGGAATGCGTCTTTGTGTTCTGCATAATCTGTATTTTTATAATACAATGATGGAAGAAATCCGAGATGCGATTGAGGCAGGAAATTATAAAGAATATAAACGCAGGAAGCTGGAAGGTGTACTTGGTGGAAAAAAAGCATAAAAACTATTGAAGAAGTCAATCTTTTTGTGTATAATTGTAATATTGCATATAACCGGTTAGGGACAAGCCTAATAGAGCGGTTATTATTGCTTTAAGTAGTAGTTAGGAGGAAGTAACATGTATGGTTTATTAGCTTCAGGCGGCGGATGGCTTAGCATCATTCTGGTGTATGCTGTCATTCTCGGTGGTATGTGGTTTCTACTGATGCGTCCGCAGAAGAAAGAGCAGAAACGGATTCAGGCAATGCTTGCAACCATGGAAGTCGGAGACACAGTTTTGACAACAAGCGGTTTTTATGGTGTGATCATTGACATCACAGATGAAGATGTGATCGTGGAATTTGGTAACAATAAGAACTGCCGTATTCCGATGCAGAAGGCTGCAATCGCACAGCTTGAAAAGCCAAGTGCTGAATAAGAAAAAGGGAAAGGTCCGGAGGTGTATGCTTCCGGTCTCTTTTTTTAATTGATACGGGAGAGTTCTTTATGCCAGGTTGCTTTGATGAAAGTCTGTGACTTCTAAAAGAAAAATTGTGGCAGAAAATTTCACACTTTCACGTGCTAAAGGGTTGAAATGAGATCTGAAATGGAGTATGATAAAAAGAAAGTTTTTGAAGAGACCTGCTTTTGGAAAAAGTAATTTGGCAGGAGGAAAGGTGAGAGGGATATGAAGCTGAACATAGGAGTGATCAAAGGGGACGGCATCGGTCCGGAGGTTGTGACGGAGGCTATGAAGGTATTAGATAGGATCGCTGTGGTATACGGACATGAGGTGTGTGATACGCAGTTGTTCATGGGAGGGGCATCGATAGATGCATATGGGATTCCGTTGACAGAGGAAACGATCAAACTGGCGAAGAGCTGCGATGCGATTTTAATGGGATCGATCGGAGGGGATGCCAAAACTTCTCCGTGGTATCAGCTGGAACCGTCGAAAAGACCGGAAGCAGGGCTGCTAAAGCTTCGTAAAGAGTTACATTTATTTGCTAATTTGCGCCCGGCAGTGTTGTATGAGGAATTAAAAGACGCCTGTCCGCTGAAAGAAGAAATCATTTCTGACGGATTTGATATGATGATCATGCGTGAGTTGACCGGAGGCTTGTATTTCGGCGAGCGTGCGACAGAAATCATAGACGGTGTGGAGACAGCAAAGGACACGCTTACATATAATGAAGAAGAAATACGCAGGATTGCTAAGCGCAGCTTTGAAGTTGCCATGAAGCGGCGAAAAAAGGTGACAAGTGTAGACAAAGCCAATGTACTGGATTCTTCCAGACTGTGGCGCAAGGTCGTAGAGGAAGTGGCGGCAGACTATCCGGAAGTGGTATTAGAGCATATGCTGGTGGATAACTGTGCCATGCAGTTAGTGAAAGATCCGAGGCAGTTTGATGTAATCTTGACCGAGAATATGTTTGGAGATATTTTGTCCGATGAGGCAAGTATGGTGACGGGATCGATCGGCATGTTGGCATCTGCGAGTCTGAATGAAACGAAATTCGGGCTTTATGAGCCGAGCGGAGGCTCTGCGCCGGATATAGCAGGGAAAGGGATCGCAAATCCGATTGCAACGATCCTGTCTGCGGCAATGATGTTGCGTTTTTCGTTCAATCTGGATCAAGAAGCAGATGCGATCGAGCAGGCTGTGGCAAGCGTGTTAAAAGACGGATACCGTACGATAGATATTATGTCAGAGAGAAAGATGCAGATCGGAACTTCCGAAATGGGAGATAAAATCTGCGGCTATATTCAGTGAATAGCGGAAGAGAAAACAAAAACAAAATCAAAATCAGGAAAGAGAGGAGATACCTATGAGAAGTGATACAGTAACAAAGGGAATGCAGCAGGCACCGCATCGTTCTTTATTTCATGCATTGGGAATGACGCAGGAGGAATTAGACAGACCGTTGATCGGAGTTGTGTGCTCATATAATGAAATTGTACCGGGGCATATGAATTTGGATAAGATTTGTGATGCAGTGAAAATGGGAGTTGCCATGGCCGGAGGGACACCGATCATGGTTCCGGCGATCGCAGTCTGTGATGGAATCGCAATGGGACATATCGGAATGAAATATTCTTTGGTGACAAGAGACCTGATCGCTGATTCTACAGAGGCGCTGGCAATGGCACACCAGTTTGACGGACTGGTGATGATCCCAAACTGTGATAAGAATGTACCGGGCCTTTTAATGGCGGCGGCAAGGGTTAATATTCCGACAGTATTTGTCAGTGGCGGACCGATGCTGGCAGGGCATGTAAAAGGACAGAAGAGAAGTCTTTCCAGTATGTTTGAGGCAGTCGGTTCTTATGCGGCAGGTACGATGACGGAGCAGGATGTTTGTGAATTTGAAAATAAGGTCTGTCCGACCTGTGGCTCTTGCTCCGGGATGTATACCGCAAACAGTATGAACTGTCTGACGGAGGCGCTTGGTATGGGACTTCCGGGGAATGGGACGATTCCGGCAGTATATTCGGCAAGGATCCAACTGGCAAAGCATGCGGGAATGCAGGTTATGGAAATGGTGCGCAGGAACATCCGGCCGAGAGATATTATGACGGAGAAAGCGGTTCTGAATGCATTGACCGTCGATATGGCGCTGGGCTGCTCGACCAACAGTATGCTGCATCTTCCGGCGATCGCACATGAGATAGGTATGGACTTTGAGATTGATTTTGCAAACGGGATCAGTGAGAAGACGCCGAATTTGTGTCATCTTGCTCCGGCAGGTCCGACTTATATGGAAGATTTGAATGAAGCAGGCGGTGTCTGTGCCGTAATGAATGAATTAAATAAACTGGGACTGCTGCATACAGATTGTATGACGGTAACCGGAAAAACGGTAGGAGAAAATATCAGGTATGCAGAAAACCGGAATCCGGAAGTGATACGTCCGGTAGAAAATCCATATAGTAGAACAGGAGGTCTGGCAGTATTAAAAGGTAATCTGGCTCCGGACGGAAGCGTGGTAAAACGTTCTGCTGTTGTAGATGAGATGCTGATACATGAGGGTCCGGCAAGAGTGTTTGACTGTGAAGAGGATGCAATCGAGGCAATCAAAGGCGGAAGGATCAATCCCGGAGATGTGGTGGTCATCCGGTATGAAGGACCAAAGGGAGGCCCGGGTATGAGGGAGATGCTCAATCCGACATCTGCAATTGCGGGCATGGGACTTGGTTCCTCAGTTGCACTGATCACGGACGGAAGATTCAGCGGCGCGTCCAGAGGAGCATCGATCGGACATGTCTCGCCGGAGGCAGCGGTAGGCGGGCCGATCGCTCTGGTGGAAGAGGGAGATATGATTAAAATCGATATACCGGGTCTGAAACTGGAACTGGATGTAAGTGAAGAGGAGTTGGCAGAGAGAAAGGCAGAATGGCAGCCAAGAGAACCAAAGGTGACAACCGGATATCTGGCAAGATATGCGTCAATGGTAACCTCGGGAAACCGCGGTGCGATTTTGGAAATACCGAAGAATGATTAGGAGGATGATTCATGCAGTTAACAGGAGCAGAGATTGTCATTGAATGTTTGAAGGAGCAGGGGGTAGATACCGTATTCGGGTATCCGGGCGGTGCGATTTTGAACGTCTATGATGCCTTATATAAACACAGCGGAGAGATTCGGCACATTTTAACTTCCCATGAACAGGGGGCATCACATGCGGCAGACGGGTATGCAAGGGCTACCGGAAAGGTGGGGGTATGTTTTGCGACGAGCGGACCGGGGGCAACCAATTTGGTGACCGGGATCGCAACTGCCTGCATGGATTCGATACCAATGGTTGCGATCACATGTAACGTAGGAGTGTCTCTACTCGGAAAAGACAGCTTTCAGGAAGTAGACATTGCCGGTATTACAATGCCGATCACAAAGCACAACTATATCGTAAAGGATGTAAATAAGCTAGCGGATACGATACGAAAGGCATTTCAGATTGCAAGAAGCGGGCGGCCGGGTCCGGTTCTGATCGATATCCCAAAGGACATTACTTCGGAAAAGGCGCAGTATGAAAAGAAAGAAATTCTGCCATATCATCCCGATGGGACAGAAATTTCAGAGACAGAGGTTGACACGGCGCTTGCGATGATCCGTAAGGCAAAACGTCCGTATATTTTTGTGGGAGGCGGCGCAGTATTATCGGATGCCAGTGAGGAGTTGATAGAGTTTGTCAATAAGGTGGACGCACCGGTGACGGATTCTCTAATGGGAAAAGGTGCATTTCCGGGGACAGATGCACGTTATACCGGAATGCTCGGTATGCACGGAACAAAAGCATCGAATTACGGAGTCAGCGGCTGTGATCTTCTGATCGTGATCGGAGCCAGATTCAGTGACCGTGTCACCGGAAATGCCAAGTCATTTGCGAAAAAAGCCAAGATCCTTCAGTTTGATGTGGATCCTGCGGAAATGAATAAAAATGTGATGATCACAGCAGGTGTGGTCGGTGATATCAGAGAAGCGCTCAAAAAAGTGAACGCAAGGCTGGAACAGCAAAACCATGAGGAATGGGTAAAAACGGTTGAGGGCTATAAGGCAGCTTATCCTCTGAAATATCATCCGGACGGACTGAGCGGTCCTTTTGTTGTAGAAGAAATTTATCAGCAGACCAAGGGCGATGCGATCATTGTAACAGAGGTCGGACAGCATCAGATGTGGGCGGCACAGTATTACAAGTATACAAAGCCGAGAACTCTTTTGACATCCGGCGGATTGGGAACTATGGGCTACGGTCTCGGCGCTTCTCTGGGGGCGAAAACGGGACGACCGGAAAAGACAGTGGTCAATATTGCGGGAGACGGTTGTTTCCGCATGAATATGAATGAGATTGCGACCGCAGTACGGCATCAGATCCCGATCATCGAGGTGGTGATCAACAATCATGTATTGGGAATGGTACGTCAGTGGCAGAATTTGTTTTACGAGAAACGCTATTCGGCAACGATATTGAATGACGGGGTCGACTTTGTCAAGCTTGCAGAGGCAATGGGAGCTGTAGGAATCCGTGCAGCGACCCGAGAAGAATTTCGAGAGGCTTTTGCAAAAGCGTTGGAGTTAAAGAAACCTGTTTTGATCGATTGTCAGATTGATTGCGATGATAAGGTGTGGCCAATGGTTGCGCCGGGAGCCGCAATCAGTGACGTCTTTGACGAGGAAGATATGAGGAGGAAAGAAAAGTGAGCAGAGTGTATAATTTTTCGGCAGGACCGGCAGTTCTGCCGGAAGAGGTGTTAAAAGCTGCGGCAGAAGAAATGTTGGATTATAAAGGGACCGGAATGTCTGTCATGGAAATGAGCCACCGCTCTAAGGCATTTGAAGAGATCATTCAGTCAGCGGAGGCAGATCTTCGTGAACTGATGCATATACCGTCCAACTACAAAGTATTATTTTTGCAGGGGGGAGCGTCCCAACAGTTTGCCATGATCCCGATGAACCTGATGAAGAACAGAGTGGCAGACTATATCATTACCGGACAGTGGGCAAAGAAAGCGGCGCAGGAAGCGGAGAAGTACGGAAAAGTAAACCGGATTGCTTCATCGGCGGATAAAACCTTTTCCTACATCCCGGACTGCTCGGATCTGGAGATTTCCGACGATGCAGACTATGTATATATCTGTGAGAATAATACGATTTACGGAACAAAGTTTCAAGAACTTCCGAATACGAAAGGGAAGCTTCTGGTGTCAGATGTATCCTCCTGCTTTTTATCAGAGCCTGTGGATGTGAGTAAGTACGGGATCATTTACGGCGGTGTTCAGAAGAATATAGGACCGGCAGGAGTTGTAATTGTCATCATCAGAGAAGATTTGATTACCGATGATGTACTTCCCGGAACACCGACCATGCTTACATATAAAACACATGCCGATGCGAAGTCGCTTTATAATACGCCTCCGGCATATGGGATTTATATCTGTGGAAAAGTGTTTCAGTGGATTAAATCCCTTGGAGGCCTGGAGGTCATGAAGGAGCGAAATGAAAGAAAGGCAAAGGTGCTGTATGATTTTCTGGATCAAAGTCAGATGTTCAGGGGGACAGTCATACCGAAGGATCGTTCCTTAATGAATGTTCCGTTTGTAACAGGAGATGCTGAGCTGGATGCAAAATTTGTAAAAGAAGCCAAGGAAGCCGGTCTTGAGAATCTGAAAGGTCATCGTACCGTAGGCGGAATGCGTGCAAGCATTTATAACGCAATGCCGTATGAGGGTGTGGAAGCGTTGGTTGCATTTATGAAGAAGTTCGAGGAGGAAAATCAGTAATATGTATCGATATCATTGTCTGAATCCGATTGCCCGGACGGGAATCGACAATTTTGATGAGCATTATGAAGCGACAGAAACAATGGATGAGGCAGATGCTGTTCTTGTCCGCAGTGCCGGAATGCATGAAATGGAATTCGGAAAAAAATTAAAAGCGATTGCGAGAGCAGGAGCAGGAGTCAATAATATCCCTTTGGAGCGGTGTGCGGAAAATGGAATTGTTGTCTTCAATACTCCGGGAGCAAATGCCAACGGAGTAAAAGAGTTGGTGATCGCAGGAATGCTGCTTGCGGCGCGGGACATCATTGGCGGGATCAACTGGGTACAGGAGCATGAAGAGGACGGAAATCTGGCGAAAGCTGCGGAGAAAGCGAAAAAGGCATTTGTAGGAACAGAGTTAGAGGGAAAAAAACTGGGAGTGATCGGTCTTGGTGCGATCGGTGTCCTTGTTGCGAATGCGGCTGTACATCTCGGAATGGAAGTGTATGGCTACGATCCTTATGTATCTGTAGATGCTGCATGGAGACTGTCCAGAAACATTCATCATGCAAAGACGGTGGATGAACTTTACAGAGATTGTGATTATATTACCATACATGTTCCGGCTCTTCCGGATACAACAGGAATGATCAACAGGGATTCCTTGAGCTTGATGAAGAAAGGCGTCGTTGTGCTGAACTTTGCCAGAGATGTTCTGGTAGACAGTGAGGCAATGGTAGATGCGCTGGTATCCGGCTCTGTGAAGAGATATGTTACCGATTTTCCGACTCCGGAAATTGCCGGATTGAAAGGTGCGATCGTGATTCCGCATCTGGGGGCTTCCACAGAAGAGTCGGAGGAAAATTGTGCAAGAATGGCAGTAAAAGAATTGAGAGATTATTTGGAGAACGGAAATATCAAAAATTCTGTAAATTATCCGGCATGTGATATGGGGATAAAGGAAGCGGGAGACAGAATTACGATCCTGCATAAAAATATCCCGAACATGATCGGACAATTGACCGCTGTATTGGCACAGGAAAATATGAACATTTCTTTGATGACAAATAAAAGCCGGAAAGAATATGCTTATACGATGATTGACGTAGAAGCAGAGGTTCCGGAAACAGTAAAAGAAAAGTTGGAAGCAATTGAGGGCGTACTGAAAGTACGAGTGATCAAATAAAAGTATTCATTTTAAGAAAGAAGATCTCAGATATAGGCTGCCGTAGAGGATACAATCGAATCCTCAGGCAGCCTATATTTTGTTTATCACATTAATCGGATAAAGCGGTTGACAATCCATGCATGGTTGTATACAATTATGCATGGATTCTATAATACAAAACAAAAAATTGCATCGGAGAGGAAAAGAGAATGGAAAATCGTAAAGTGTTTTTTAATGAACATACCAACTTATTAGAACTAGAAGAGCATATGTATCCTTTGGTGGATGTAAAGACGCCGAATACATTTCGGAATCTTTTTCGATATGACGAAATTCCGAAAATTGCCTTCAATGACAGAATTGTACCGCATCATATGCCGGATGAGATCTGGATCACAGATACTACGTTTCGTGACGGACAACAGTCCAGAGCGCCGTATACAACAGAACAGATCGTCACGATCTATGATTATTTTCATAGATTGGGCGGACCGAACGGAAAGATCAGGCAGTGCGAATTTTTTCTGTACAGCAAAAAGGATAGAGACGCCGTTTGCGAATGCATGGAGAGAGGATATGCATTTCCGGAGATTACAAGTTGGATACGGGCAAGTAAAAAAGACTTTGAACTTGTAAAGGAGATTGGTTTAAAAGAGACCGGGATTCTGGTGAGCTGTTCGGATTACCACATTTTTTATAAATTGAAAATGACAAGAAGAGAAGCAATGGAGCATTATCTGTCTGTAGTAAGGGAATGTATGGAGACAGGGGTGCGTCCGAGGTGTCATTTGGAGGATATTACCCGGTCTGATATTTATGGGTTTGTGATTCCGTTTTGTCTGGAGTTAATGAAACTTATGGAGGAATACCAGATTCCGGTCAAGATCCGTGTCTGTGATACTATGGGATATGGAGTCAACTATCCGGGAGCGGTGATCCCACGTTCGATCCCGGGAATTATTTACGGACTCATGGTACATGCCGGGGTTCCCAGTGAACTGATTGAATTTCACGGACATAATGATTTTTACAAGGCGGTCAGCAATTCCACAACCGCATGGCTTTACGGGGCATGCGGAGTAAACTGTTCCTTGTTCGGAATCGGAGAACGGACCGGAAACACACCGTTGGAGGCGATGGTATTCGAGTATGCACAGCTTCGGGGAACGTTGGACGGTATGGATACGACAGTCATTACGGAGCTTGCAGAATATTATGAAAAAGAGATTGGATATCGGGTTCCTTCACGTACTCCTTTTGTTGGAAGAAATTTCAATGTCACGAGAGCGGGAATCCATGCAGACGGCATGCTGAAAAATGAAGAAATTTATAATGTATTCGATACAGGGAAATTTCTGGACCGGCCGGCTATGGTCGCTATATCCAATACATCGGGGATTGCAGGCATTGCATATTGGATCAATGCGTACTATAAGCTTCCGAAAGAAAGACAGGTGGACAAGGACGCAGAGCTTGTAAAAGCCGTCAAGGCATGGGTAGATAAAGAATATGAAGAAGGACGTGTTACAGTCTTGACAGATGAAGAATTAGTTGAGAAAATAGACAGTGTGTGTGAGATGCTGCATATAACATTGTAACAGGAGGTTGTGTGGTAGAATGGAAGAACGTCAGGAACATTCTCTGAGCAACCGGGTCTTTTTGAAGATTCGGGATAATATTTTAAACGGCACCTATAAAGAACAGGATGAGCTTCGTGAAAATACGATTGGAAAAGAATTGGGCGTGAGCAGAACTCCGGTCCGAGAGGCTCTTCGGCAGTTGGAGCTGGAGGGGCTTGTAACGATCGTACCGAATAAGGGAGCATATGTGACCGGAATTACGACAAAGGATGTCAAAGATATTTATACCGTACGTTCTATGCTGGAGGGACTTTGTGCTCGTTGGGCAACAGAGCACATCACCGAAGAACAACTGGATGAACTTGAAGAGATCATCTTTCTTTCGGAATTTCATATGAAGAAAGAAGGACATAATAATACAGAACAGATTGCAGTTTTGGACAGCCGTTTTCATGCAGTATTATATGAAGCTTCAAACAGCCGGATCCTAAGTCATGTACTGACTGATTTTCACAGATATGTGCAAATGGCGAGGAAATCGTCGATCGTATCAGAAGAGCGTGCGAGAAAATCAATCCGTGAGCATAAGCAGATTTTACGTGCGATCAGGGATAAGGATGCAGATCTGGCAGAACAGCTGGCGAATGAACATATTTTGCATGTGATCCAGAATTTGCAGAGACAGGGATTCGGACAGACATAAATTTCAAGAGGCAGAAAGTTCGGATAACAAAGCAGAAGCAGGAGGAATAACAATGGAAAAAATTAAAATGACAACACCACTCGTAGAAATGGACGGCGATGAAATGACGAGAATTCTCTGGAAGATGATCAAGGAAAATCTTCTGGAACCATATATCGAACTGAATACAGAGTATTACGATTTAGGTCTGGAGCATCGCAACGAAACAGACGATCAGGTAACAATCGATTCTGCAAATGCTACAAAAAAATATAAGGTTGCCGTAAAATGTGCAACAATTACTCCGAATGCGGCACGTATGGACGAGTATCATCTGAAAGAGATGTGGAAGAGTCCGAATGGAACGATCCGCGCAATTCTGGACGGTACTGTGTTCCGCGCGCCTATCGTGGTCAAAGGGATCGAACCATGTGTTAAGAATTGGAAGAAACCGATCACGATCGCAAGACATGCGTACGGAGATGTATATAAAGGCTCTGAGATGAAGATCCCTGCTGCAGGAAAGGTGGAGCTGGTATATACGGCAGAGGATGGAAGTGAAACAAGAGAATTGGTACATAACTTTACCGGAGCCGGTATTGTACAGGGAATGCATAATATCGAGCAGTCGATCGAGAGCTTTGCAAGAAGCTGTTTTAACTATGCGTTGGATACCAAGCAGGATCTTTGGTTTGCAACGAAGGACACCATTTCCAAGAAATATGATCATACGTTTAAGGATATATTCCAAGAAATTTATGATGCGGAATATGATGTGAAATTTAAGGAGGCAGGAATCGAATATTTCTATACGCTGATTGATGATGCGGTTGCTCGTGTGATGAAGTCAGAGGGCGGTTATATCTGGGCGTGCAAGAACTACGACGGTGATGTGATGAGCGACATGGTTTCTTCTGCGTTCGGTTCTCTTGCAATGATGACTTCTGTTTTAGTCTCACCGGACGGATATTATGAGTACGAAGCGGCACACGGAACTGTGCAGCGTCACTATTACAAGCATCTGAAAGGGGAAGAGACGTCTACGAACTCTGTGGCGACTATTTTTGCATGGACAGGAGCACTCAGAAAACGCGGAGAACTGGATGAAAATCAAGAATTAATGGAATTTGCCGACAGATTGGAAAAGGCAACGATCGATACGATCGAGGCGGGAGAAATGACAAAAGATCTTGCGTTGATCACAACGATCGCGCATCCGACTGTATTAAACAGCGAGGACTTTATCAAAGCGATCGCGTCCAGACTGTAAGGAAAAGAAGAGCTTGCAGAGGTTACTCCGCAAGCTCTTCCCATTTTTCATACAATTCTTCCAGTTCTTCGGTATTTTTATTTTTTTCTGTAGCAAACTCCTGACACTTGACAGAATTGGTATAAATCTCTTCCTGTGTCATCAATGCATCGATTTCTGTGTTGCGGGCTTCCAAAGTTCCGATCCTGTCCTCGATTTTTTTTAAATCATTCTTCCGTTTCCGCTCCTTTGCCTGCTGTTCTTTTTGCTGCTGCCAGCTTAGTTTGGACGCCTTTTCCTCCGTACGGTCCCCGGTGTCTGCAGCGGGAGAGGAGTGGGATGTATCAGGAGCATAGGCTGCAGTCAGTGCTTCTTTTTTCTCCAGATAGTAGTCATAATTACCGATATAATTGACAAAGGTACGGTTGACCAGCTCCAAAATACGGGTAGCGGTCTGGTTGATAAAATAACGGTCATGTGAAACATACAGGATCGTTCCGGTGTAATTGTTCAGCGCTTGTTCCAGGATTTCCTTGGACAAAATATCTAAATGGTTGGTCGGCTCATCCAAAATGAGGAAATTGGCTTCTGAAAGCATCAGTTTTGCCAGTGAAACACGACCTTTCTCGCCGCCGCTTAAATCGCCTACAAGCTTAAATACGTCCTCCCCGGTAAATTGGAATGCGGCAAGCGTATTGCGGATTTCTGTGTTTGTCAGTGTCGGATATGCATCGGAAATCTCATCGAAAATACTTTTTTTGTCATGAAGGACATGGTGCTCCTGATCGTAATAACCGATCTTGACTTTGGCGCCTAGTTCAAATGCACCGTCGTCTGCATCGAGTATTTGATTTAATATTTTCAAAAGGGTTGTTTTTCCGGTTCCGTTGTCACCGATGACCGCAACGTGTTCCCCGCGTTTGATCTCAAAGCTGATATCCCGGAATAAGACCTGATTGTCAAATTGCTTTGTCAGATGTTCGACTTTGAGTACGTCGTTTCCACTGATGCAAGAGGGTTTTAAGGTGAAATGCATTTCCTGTGCGGCTTCTGCAGGTTTTTCAACCATCTGGATCTTGTCCAGCATTTTCTCCCGGCTTTCGGCTCTCTTGATCGACTTTTCGCGATTAAAGGAACGCAGCTTTTCGATGACCTCTTCGTGATGCTTAATTTCCTTTTGCTGATTCAGATATTCTTTCATCAAGGCATCGCGGATCTGTTTCTTTTTATCGGCGTAGGCTTTATAATTGCCGCTGTACATACGGATCGTTCCGTTTTCAATCTCGATTACTTTCGTGACGACACGATTTAAGAAAAAGCGGTCATGTGAAATGATAAAAACAGCGCCTGCATAATTTAAAAGATATGTCTCCAACCAGGCGATAGAGTTCAGATCCAAATGGTTGGTCGGCTCGTCCAACAGTAAAATATCCGGTTTTGTCAAAAGAAGCTTACCGAGAGAAACACGTGTTTTTTGTCCGCCGGAAAGGGTGGCCGTCTGTTTTGAAAAATCTTCTTCTTTAAACCCAAGCCCCTTCAAAACACCGATAATCTCACTTTCATAGGCATAGCCGTTTCGGGATTCAAACTCGGACATCAGACGGTGATAGGTGTTCAAACGTGTTTCCAATGCTTCACCGGAAAGGTGCTTTAATTCTGGTTCAATGGTTCTGATCTGTTGTTCCATTTCAATCAGATCGGCTTTTGCTGTTTTTAATTCCTCGTAAATGGTATTTCCACTGTTTAAGTGCTGCTGTTGTGCCAGATAGCCGATTGTTCTTCCTTTTGTCAAAACAATCGTCCCGCTGTCGCAAGGCTCTTCGTTCATGATCATTTTAAGAATCGTAGATTTGCCTGCGCCGTTGACTCCGACAAGAGCGGCTTTCTCCCTGTCTTCTATATGAAAAGAACCATTTCGGACGATTTGCTGTTCTCCGAATGATTTGTTCAGATTATGGCATGCGAGTATCATAAAATCCTCCTAAAAAATAAACAATGTCAATTTCTAATTATAACGGAAAAAGGATAAAAAACAACTGAAAAAGCAAACTTTCTAAAAGATCGCACAGGAAAAAGCACCGAAAACATTGACAAAAATTTGACTTTAAAGAATATCTTATATAT
>CAUWKK010000038.1:0-22362 GCA_963559385.1 uncultured Schaedlerella sp. | reverse complement strand
AGGAAGCAGTTCGGGAAAGGTATCGGTTTTTCTCGTTTGGGGATGCGATGTTTATCGTTTAACACCATTTTCTAACATTTGTTATATTTTATGAATGGAGAAAAGCTGGCACAATCTATCGTGTCAGCTTTTCTAGTTACTTATATATGAATTTATGAGACAGACCATTCTTGAATACAATTGCTGTAATTTTTTTATCCGATACATAAACAGAATCTAATATTGTATCCATATAGTTTTTTAGAATTTCAGGGGAAACGTTGCTTGCAAGATTTTTATAGTAAATATATTTTCTGTCCTGTAATTCCTTTTGTATGAGAAGGTGGCTTGCCTGTCGGATGAAATCTTCATCTGATAAAACAGAAGTTGAGTCTCGTGTTATCATTCCAAGTTTAGAATTAATCTCTTCAAGACGGTTTGTAATATCTAACTTCCTGAGTATGAAGTCTTTTTCTGAAAGAGCATCCTCTGAATATAGGTAGAGGTCTTGGAGTCTATGTAATGCACGTTCTTGCTTTTCTTTCTCTTTACGAAGAGATTCCAGTTCTGGATTTATTGCAGCTTTCTTTTTCCGAGGCTTCTTTATAGAGAATACGAACGAATTATCGGAACCATATCTGGAAAGCATATTAAAGAAATCATGTAAACCATCTTCTTCAATATGCAATATTTCAGAAAATGTGCTTCCGGAAAGCAGAGCATGTTCTAATTCTTCCGGTGTGTTGATAGAGGAAAAAGTTTTTTTTGAATTCAACATATTTAGTATGTAATTGATAACGAATTCCCCAATGATGAGATCGTTTACAGTTGAGTTGTTGCAATCATGTGTGCTTCTCTTTTTGGGACATGAGTAATTGGAAGTGCGGTATCCATCGGTATGCTTTCTTCCAGGAGTCGATGTGAGTTTACTTCCGCATTTTCCACAATAAGCTATACCGGAAAAAATATGAATGTTTGTTCTGGTACATTGTTTTCCAATAGAATTTCTCTGCCGGGCATTTGTGTCAAGAATCGAGAGCATAATTTTGTGTTCTTCCATTGTGAATATAGCGGGATGATGATCCGGTATCATTATCCATTCATCTTCAGGGTTTAATGTCCTATTCTCTGTGCCCTTATATCTATTATAACGGTATATACCTGCGTAGAATGGACTTGATACGATAATCCATACTGCAGATGGAGTCCAAGAAACCCCAGCCCGTGTAACATATCCCTTGGAGTTGAGCAGACGAGAGGTTCTGGTTAAAGATTTATTTGCGATATAGTCATCTTTTAATATGCGGCAAATCTCTGCTTCGTCCTCGCGGATGGAGAAAAGAGAAGTTTTTGTATCGTAACTATACCCAAAAGGAATACGCCCTCCGTTCCATAGACCGTTACTTGCTCTGGAAATCATTGTATCAGTTACACGTTCGGAAGTCATATTACGTTCCAGTTCTGCAAATACAAGAATAATTTTCAGCATAGCCTCACCTATTGCAGTTGAGGTATCAAATTGTTCGTTTTTACTCACGAAAGTTACTCTAAGAGATTGGAGTTCTTCATACATCTCGGCGAAGTCAAGAAGATTTCTTGATATTCGGTCTATTTTCCATACTAAAACATGAGTAAATTCCCCGTTTCGCACCTTTCGCATCATTTCCTGAAAAGCCGGGCGATTAGTATTCTTTCCAGAATAACCGGCATCTTCAAAGATTTCGTAATTGTAAGTACCCAGAATGAGCTGGCAATAGGATACGAGATCCTTTTTCTGCATAGGAATAGAATCCCTATCGACCTGATGAATTGTGGATACTCTTATATAGATTGCAACTTTTGTCTGGCACACAGTAGCCGGAACGGCTCTGTTAATCTTCTTTTTTATCGCCATAACAGAACTCCTTTTTAAATGAAATGTTTGACAAATATTCCAAAAGTATCTATAATATACTTAACAGGACAGCCGGAAGGTGAGTGCGGATCACCCGTACCGGCGAAATAAAAGTAAACTATTATAGAATAGCCGACCTAAACTTTACCAGAGCACAGGGCGGCTATTTCTTATTTTTCAAATTCAGAATTGCAACTACAAGTAAAGCAAATGTGAGTAAAATCTGCATTTCTTCATATGTATTCATAAGCATCATCCTTCCGACAGGCTCGGTACGGATGAAAGCACGCCCCCGGCTGCCCGGGTAGGCATATTATAGATATTCTTTTTATGCGTTTTTCAGTTCTTCTAATAATCCCATGAAACGTCTTCTATGAGACTTGTCCATTCCACGGTAATATAAGAGGATATCCTGTTCCTCTTCGGATGAAACAGCAGTGGCGTAATCTACTGCTCCTGAAAGAAAATCTGTCGTTGTCTGCAAGGCACGCGAGATTTTTAATAAGATATCAATATTCGGTTTTGTATTTCCGGATATAATACTACTGCATGTTGCTTCATCCAATCCAGCGGCTTTGGCCAGAGAGGATACATCCATCTGCAAATAGTGTATCCTCTCTGAGATTCTTTTTGAAAGAGTGTCTGATCTTGAGTATGGGGCATCTGCAATCCAACGACAATCGTCTTTACCCAATAGGTAGTCTGTCGGAATGTTGAAATATTCTGCAATCTTTATGAGTTGTTCCGGTGTTGCTTTTGAATATCCTCTTTCTATATTCGATATCACTTGTCCAGAGCAACAGGTATAATAGCCTAGCTGTAACTGAGTTATACCAGATTCTAGCCGGAGTTCTTTTATTTTTTCACCCACTTTATTCATACTAAGTATCCTTACTTATTTTAGTGCATTGTTTAGATACGGAACAATTTCGTTTATATCTTGAAGATTTACCATTGAAGTATTCTGGGAAAATGAACCGTCAGCAGCCTTGATAAATTGAAAAGAAATCATATCTAGTCCAGTTTCTTCCTCTAAGACAAGTATTGTAACGGAGTCATATGGAAGTTGATCAGGAGCTTCTTGATAGTAAGTACCATATAAAGAAAGGGAAGCATTGATATCGTTCCATAGAGCCTCTATAGATTTTTCGGATAGTGTATATCCTGAATTCAACACGACATATAAATCGTTATCCATAATAGTGTAACTGGCATTATCGCCGAAAGATGTAGTAACCCAAGCTTTTGCACCGGCTTGATCTATTCCTGTACTTGCTTTTTCTTTTTTTAATTCAGTCAATTCTTTTTTGACTTTATCATATTCTTCTTGAGAAACCGAAGATGAACATCCGGTTAATAAAGTAATTGATATGAGCATTGCAAATATAAGTTTTTTCATATTATTTCCTCCTTTTCCTCCGGTACCACTCGAAGGGTATTATTTTGCCGCCCGAAGTTCGTTTGTTAAATCTTCATATTTTTGTGTCTTTAACAGTTTTTTCATTTCACCAATAATAATATCTCTATTATCTTCATTTAAAGAACTAAATGTATTTACAAATTTATGAATTTCCGGATAATCTAAAATCTTTCTGTAAGTTTGTTCTTCGGCGTCTAAGCCGCCCATTATATATTCATCTGATACGCCGAAGAAATCTGCGATTACATATATATCAGAAAGAAAAAGATCTAAATTTGCACAATAGCCAGAAAGAATTTCAGTTTTTAATAAAGGTTTTAAATCTTCAATGCTTTTTTCTGAATGAGAAGCAATATCATATATTCTATTGCAGATATCATTACAGTGCATGGATTGTTTTCCGATGTGGTTATCGTTTCCTAGAATATAGTCTATGGATACCTTAAAGATGTCAGCAAGTTTCAATAAAATATCAGCGGGTGGAATTCTTTCACCATTTTCGTAATAGGATATATTTCTCTGAGATACCCCCAATTTCTGAGAAAGTTGAGATTGCGATAAATCGTTTGCTTCGCGGCAATACTTGATTTTTTTCCCTATTTCATTTTTTTTATTTATCATATAGAACCTCCTGTTCTTATTTTACTATAAAAATCAAAAAAAAACTTGACATAGAACCAAAAGTTCTGTACTATATTTTCAGAACTAAAAGTTCTTGAAAAGAGGTGAGATATATGGAAAGTCAAAATAATATGAAAAGTCATAGAATAAGTAAGAACTTATCTATGAAAGAACTTTCTCTAAAAACAGGTATTTCTGAACGGTATTTGTATTTTATTGAAAACGGCGAAAAAAACCCTTCTCTAAAAACCGCTAAAAAAATTTCATCCGCATTAGAGACTACTACAGATGAGATATTTTTTTAAACAGAAATAGAACTAAAAGTTCTATAAAAAGAGAGGTGTAACAAATGAAACGAATTCTTCATCCGTGGAGCAAGGAAGTGAAAAAAGCCTTAATTGATAATGACATGAGCGTAAAAGAACTTTCAGAGGACGTTGGTCTTGGCAGAGAATACGTTTCCCGTGTGGTAAATGGAACCGTATATGCTCCAGAAATTGCTGAACGGATCAGCAAGCGTCTTGAAATTGAAACAGAATACGCTAACATTATCTGATTTAATTTTAGTGGAGTTTGGAGGAAATATAAATGTCTAAAATTGCTACAAAAGCCTGCGGAAACATTTATTACGATGCCCGTTACAATGCGGCAAAATGTCAAAAGAAGAACAAAAGCAGGTGATGATAGAGAAAGCAATAAACCTAAAGCTCATGTGCGATTATGTTGTAAGCTGCTCCTATCTCGACATAGTGCTGATCATATGCATGTTAAGGGATTACGTCCGGATGGTTGACGAAATAAGAAGAGACGACATTCAATGGTCTGCATATTACCGGGATAAATTCACTAGAATGGCAGATCGGCTTTCGGAACAGATTGAATATAACTATGATGCGGCGAAAGAGAGGTGTCTGGCGAAGCGTCAGAAAGAGGAAACCGCAAGAGATATAGGCGAAGATGCAATGACACTGGCCGTTAAGTACGGAAAAGGAAAGAAAAAATGATGATTTAGGAGGAAAATAGTATGCACAGATTATGTTTTTACGGATATAGCGATGATACATTTGGAGAATATGGTGTGACTGGCGATGATATTGATAACTGCGGAAACTGTGAACCCATTCAGTGTGTGATCGATTGTGGGCAGAATGGCAGACTGATGGTAATAGGACAGTATTCAAGGGCTTCCGCTGACAACGGCTGCTGGATGGTTGGGGTGAGTAAAGTTGATGAATATGAT
The DNA here is from genome assembly GCA_963559385.1 of uncultured Schaedlerella sp. Lineage (GTDB taxonomy): Bacteria > Bacillota > Clostridia > Lachnospirales > Lachnospiraceae > Schaedlerella. The sequence continues at coordinate 17,208 of CAUWKK010000038.1, read as the reverse complement.
GAGTGGCCGGATTGGGCTATTTCAACTGAGTCCTGCAAAGAAGTAGAATATTCGCCAAAACTTGTTATCGATATTCCGGCTGGAAGGTTTGAATTTACCTGGTACAAAAACGGTGAGAAGGTTGGAAAAACTGACATTTAGGAAGGGGGGACTGACATGACAGTATCGGAGAAGATAAAAGTAAAAGACGTTACAACGCACAGCAAAAACGACAAAGACAGGAAGCCGAGAATTGTTGAACTGGAAGTATGTGGAATCAAGTTCAGAGTTCATAGGTACATACATATTCTGGGGACGTGGTTTCTTTCTTGCAATGAATTCAATATTGATAAAGAGGACATGAAAACGGATGATCTGAAAGAAGCAATACACAATGCAAGAGCATTTCTGGTCGGATATTTGGATGCAATGATTATTCAGTTGCAAAGCGCAAGCAAGATTCTTCAAGAAAGCGAGGAAATTGAAATATGACAACAATAGAAAAAATATTACAGGAGATTGAAGAAATGAAATATCCAATTGATGGCATTGGATGTGGATTGGAAGATGCCGGAATCACAGATAGGTATGAATCGGCTGAATATGGATGGAATGAGGCTGCTGACATGGCATACGATGTAGTTAAAAATCATTTATCTGATACGGAAAATGAAGGATGGATTCTCGTAGAAGATGGACTACCAGAAGAAAGAAACAGTATGTTCGCAAAATGGAAAGGAACAGATAAATGGTCTGAATCCATGTTTGAAAAAATCTCGAGTGATGTGAATGTGACTGTTGAATATGAAGATGGAACAAGACAAACGATAACTGCTCACACATTAGACGGAAAATGGGCGCTTCCGAACAGAGTTGTTAAGCAAAAGGTTATTGCCTGGCGACCGCTTCCAGAATCCTACAATCCAGAGAAAGGATGTGGTTAAAATGAAGAGGGGACATAGAAGGATGCCTGCATATGGAGAATGCGAACATGGAGGACGATATATTTTGGATGATTATACATGGTCAAGAAATCACACCAAGGCTGAAACTATCCGACGGTGGAAAAGAAATCTGAAGAAAAAAGCCAGAGCTGCAAATGCAAGGCTGTCGAGGGAGAGTGAGGAATGAAGTGAAAGATGAATAGTGCAGAGTGTTTGATACGTGCTCAGGGAGAACAGATATTAAGAGGGGAGGAAGGAAAAAATGCCAGACAACATGGGAAAAAACGGGGAAGGATATCCGGATCCTACAGCCGGATCGGCATGGAGAAATATCCGAAAAGAAGAGAATCGGCGGGAGATGGAGAGAGCAGCGGTAATCAGTAACCTTATACCGATTATGAAACAGACTGCGGAGCTGGCGGGATTTGAGGTTGTCGGCCGGATTGTCCTAAAGGACAAGCATACTGGAAAAGAATACAGATAGGAGCGTGGTATTGTGAATGCAAGATATCCGAACTTGGAACTGCTTGAGTACAAAGCAAGAGTAGCATTATCTCAAGATGAAGAGTTTTTGAAGATCTTCGAAGAGAAGAAAAGGAACAATAAATATGCATATGCGGAAATAGATGCCGTAATGTTTCCACAAGTATGGGGGAGCACTTGTACTGGATTTGACGTTACTGAAGATGGAAGCCCTACGCTTGGTGGCTGCGCGATGACAAAAGAATACACAACGGTGCTTCATGAGCTTGCTACTGATACATACATCATATTTTTTGGCGAGAAGATATGCTACAAAGTGACAAATGCGAATGCGAAGTTCTTTGAGGATCTTCAAAAAAGACGCATGGCAAGTCTAAGTGAAGCGAAGCGGAGGTATTGATATGGGTAAAAAGAGTGATGTTTCTCTGCAGACACTTGCGGAATTTATAAGAGATCTTGTATATGATGATTTTTCCAGAAATTTAAGATGGAGCCTTAGTGTAATTCATCCAAAGACTGATGATGGAGATGTCGGTTTCTCTGGAGGTATATGGACTGATTATCAGAAAGCAAAAAATCAAATGAGCATAAGTTTCGGATTTAGTGATACAAAGGGAATATATAATTTCAAAGCATGGATAAATAGCTCTGAGATTCGTTTCTCGTTCGGGGAGAATCCGACGTTTGAAGATTTCAAAAAAACTGCAGAGCGTATCTTTATCGATGAAGAGTTTTGCATAAAGACCAAAACTCCATACGAGCGGACAAGGGATAAAGTCTATGCTACGGGAAATAGGTGGGCGAAGGAGAATTTTGATGCCACTCATAATCAAAGGGAGGGCTACACTGTGTATACAAGGTGCCAAAAGTGCGGAAAGAAACTTACAGATTCGGAAAGTATGCGAAGAGGATATGGACCGGAGTGCTGGTCACAGATTAGTGGCATCTCTTCGGCCGATTCGGTCGGATCGGTAGACGAAGCTGAACTTCCAGGGCAAATGACCATATTTGACTTCCCTGATGCTATTCCAGATGGAGGTATGAATGGGTGAAATTGTCTTATTCCCTACACACAAAGATTACTGTGGAAAGTGTGTGTATAACGATGAAAAAACTGGTGGATGCTCAAATGAAGAATACATAAAAAATTCGTACAAAGTGAATTGCGTATGGAAGTATTGTCCATACAGGAAGGAGAAAAGAGATGGAAGAAGAGAAGGATGTTAAGAAAATAGTGATACATTATGAGGATGGCACAGAAAAGGTTATTGATAAAGGCTTTTTCTGTAACATGAAAGAGGAAGATGGAAGCGCGGTATTAGAATTTACAATGTGTCATGTATCAGGAAGAGAGATAGAGCTGATCGTTGAGGGATGTCTGCAGCTTGGATTTAAACTTGGGATGTTTGATGACAAGAAAGAGGAGGAGTGATTCTATGGAGGACCATTGCGTAGCATGTGGGGAAGTGATACCAGAGGGGCGCCAAGTGTGCCCGATCTGTAATCGGGAATATGAAGGGGTGCCAGCGCTGTCGAGGACGGATAACGAAACATTGATCTGCCCGGAGTGCGGTACCGCCCAGGCGTTAGATGACGCATTAAGGGGATCTGATATGCCGGAGGAAGAAAAGCAGGCATACAAAGCAGGGATCCTGAAGGTAATATACAAATAGTCGGAGGTAAAATAGACATGGATATGAATAATTGCGTTGAATTTGTGGCTCTCACGAAAGAAGAAGTGGAGGAAATGATCGCAAAAGCAGCCCTTGCAGGGGCGTCTGTCGCGGCCGAGACGCTGGAAAAGGCGCATCAGAAAGAACAGAAAGAAATGAAAGACCGCAGATTGCACAATACAAGGCTGCTTCTTAGAAATTATAGGATGCTAAAGGAAAGTTGCTCAAAAGCAGTTTATCAGAAAGAGCATTCGGAAAAAACTACAGAAGAAGTCATAGAAGAACTTATGAGCATGAAGGCGAGCGATGGGGTGATTGTGAATTCAATCAAGGAGTCCGCAGAGCGGACGGGGATTATCATATCACATGTTGACCGGATGTTCGATGTTTACCGGATGTACTGCGGAAAGTATGGAGAGAAGGAGAAGCGACAGTATAAAGTGATAAAATCAATGTATATGACAAAAGAAAAGTCGTCAGCTGCGGAACTTGCGAAAAAATTTAATGTAAGCAAGGTAACAATCTATGATGATATCAAGACTGCAGAGGAGAGACTTTCAGCATTATTTTTTGGAATTAACGGATTGCGTTTCTATTGATTTTATAAGGCTTAGACGTAAATAACGGATACCGTTAAGTTAAACTTGACTTAATAACGGAAAACGAGTATGATAGGGAAGTAAAATCTTATCATGAGCCATGAGCCGCTGGGGTTGCCCGGTGGCTTTTTTCAGTTATTCTGGAGAGGAGGAAGAGTAAAAAAGATGAGAGAATGCTCCTTTTAAAAAACAAAAGGAGATTTTACAATGAATGGGTTTGCGATTTTGGCAATCTATGCAGTGGTAATGATCACTGCAACACTAATATTTACCAAAAAGGAAAAAAACGTGGAAAGATTCTGCGTTGGAAGCCGTAAGGAAAATTGGATAATGTCTGCTTTGAGTATAGCAGCTACATGGATCTGGGCACCGGCACTGTTTGTATCTACGGAAAAAGCGTATACGAATGGGTTTGTCGGCCTTTTTTGGTTTTTGATCCCTAATGTATTATGTCTGATCCTTTTCATACCATTTGCGAAAAGGATACGGAGGGAAATGCCAGAAGGAATTACGCTGTCTGGATACATGAGAGATAAGTACAAATCGGACGGAGTTAAGCGTGTATACCTCTTTCAGCTCATGGGCCTTTCGGTATTATCGACAGGAGTGCAATTATTGGCCGGAAGCCAGGTACTAAGCGCGGCAACTGGAATGCCGTTCCAGTTGGTTACGGTTTTATTGGCTGTCATTGCTTTGTCTTACTCACTTTTTTCTGGAATAAAGGCTTCAATGCTGACGGACGCTATACAAATGGCCTTTATGCTGGCGGCAAGCGCGGCGTTCCTGATCATGGCAATCAGAGCCGGCGGAACTTCTGGAATACTGGAAGGAATACACGGAATATCTGGAAATTATACGTCATTTTGGTCGGAAGACGGTATAGATGTGTTCCTTGCATTTGGACTACCGACTACAATCGGCCTGCTTTCCGGTCCGTTCGGAGATCAATCATTCTGGCAGAGGGCGTTTGCCGTCAAGAGCAATCGGATCGGCCGCGCGTTTTTTGTTGGAGCGATACTATTCGGACTGGTGCCGTTCTCTATGGGTATTCTCGGATTCACCGGGGCAGGGATTGGATATCAGGCGAAAGATCTTGGTGTTATCAATTTTGAGCTGATTCAAGAGATGTTCCCGGCTTGGGCGGTGCTGCCGTTTCTGTTCATGATAGTGTCTGGACTTTTATCAACGGTAGACAGTAATTTATGCGCAGCATCATCGCTTGTGACAGATATGAGTGGTGGAAAGGAACTCAAAAAAACAAAGTTGGCTATGATCTCCCTGCTTTGTGCGGGTATCCTGATTGCCAATATACCGGGGATGACAGTCACGCACCTGTTTCTATTTTATGGAACGTTGAGGGCGTCAACGTTGTTGCCGACCGTCATGACATTGAAGGGAGTAAAGTTTACGCCGAAAGGAATACAGTACGGAGTTATATCTGCCTTGGCCGTAGGACTCCCTATTTTCGCCTACGGAACGGTTTTGAACAGTGGACCATATAAAACCCTTGGAAGCCTTGCAACAGTGCTGTTGGGCGGAATTGTAGGGATGATAGTTACAAAGGTGGAGGTGCGGCATGGAAAGAGTGCTTGGTAAAAAGCAATCAATACAGAATGAGGAATGGTTGAAAGTTGAAAAGCGCATTGAAGAACTGGTTTCAAGAGAGGTACTGGATGAAAAGGTGCGCTCAACCGTTGAGGAAATCCGGCAGATGACTGACGGGAAGAAAGCTGCATACGCATGGTCCGCCGGAAAGGACAGCCTCGTCCTTGGAGAAATATGCCGGGACAGCGGAGTTACTGATTGCATGATGGCGATCTGCAACCTAGAGTACCCGGCTTTTTTGAAATGGGTAGATCGGTACAAACCGAAAGAACTTGAGATTATCAACACAGGGCAGGACCTTGAATGGCTGTCAAAACATTTGAATATGCTGTTCCCGCAGGACAGCGCCACGGCGGCGAAGTGGTTTTCAATCGTTCAACATAGAGCGCAGGCAAAATACTATAAGGCGCATGAGTTGGACTTACTCCTGCTCGGTCGGCGCCGCGCAGATGGAAACTATTGCGGAAGAGGATCGAACATCTATACCGATGGAAAGGGCATCACCAGATATAGTCCTTTAGCTGCATGGAGCCATGAAGAGATACTTGCTTATATCCATTACCATAAACTGGCAATTCCTCCGATTTACGGGTGGAAAAATGGCTTTCTCTGCGGAACGCATCCATGGCCAGCGAGACAATGGACTGGATCCATAGAGAATGGATGGGAGGAAGTGTATGAAATAGACCAAGATATCGTAAAGAAAGCGGCAGAGTTTATAGAAAGTGCCGCAGAATTTTTAAAATCGCTTTAAAAAGGCTATTTGCAGGTAGCCTTATTGCTCCTTCAAATTTTGAGATTTGGAGGAAAATACAATGAAACAATTAACCATGGAGCTGAAAGATCTTATCCGGCCGGAACGCAATATTAGAATCCATACAGAAAAGCAGTTGCAGGAGTTTGAAAGAAGCGTCAAAATGTTTGGTCAAATCAGACCTATTGTTATTGATGAAAATAACACAATCTTGGCCGGAAATGGATTGTATGAAACTTTGCTAAGAATGAACCGGGAAGAAGCATTGGTCTACAAGTATGAAGATTTGACGGAAGCACAGAAGAAAAAGCTGATGATTGCTGACAATAAAATCTTCTCTCTTGGAATAGAAAACCTGGATACATTGAACGAATTCTTGGAAGAGCTGAGCGGAGATTTGGACATTCCCGGATTTGATGAAGAAATTTTAAAGCAGATGGTCGCTGATGCTGACGAGATCACTGAGAAGATAGCGGAATACGGCATGCTTGATGAAGATGAAGTCCAAAAGATAAAAGAGACCAATGAGAGAAGGGAACAGCGCGAAGCTGCGGAAAGCACCGCGCAACCTGAAACACCGGCGTTTGGTGGCGGCGAATCCGAATTGGGCGGATCCGAGCCGGATCAGAAGTCAGTCGAAACAGGGAGGTTTGTTATTTGTCCGAAGTGTGGTGAGAAGATATGGCTGTAAAACGCTGCAAATCAGATATAGATGTGGTAAAAGCCGCTGAAATACGGATAAAGAACGTGTTCCAGAACGGCCTTCCGGTGTTCTTTTCTTTCAGTGGGGGAAAAGATAGCCTGTGTGTAGCACAACTTATTGTGAATCTCGCAAACCGCGGGGAAATAGACATAAGGCAGTTGACCGTCCAGTTCATAGACGAAGAGGCGATTTTCCCGTGCATGGAAGAAATGACGAAGAAGTGGAGACGTAAGTTTATGATGATGGGGGCAAAATTTGAATGGTTTTGCATAGAGGTAAAACATTTCAACTGTTTCAATGCCCTGTCGAATGATGAGACATTTATATGTTGGGATTCCACGAAGAAAGATGTTTGGGTAAGGCAACCACCAAAGTTTGCTATTAGAAATCATAAATTATTACGGCCAAGAATAGATGCGTATCAAGATTTTCTTCCGAGAACATGTGTTTCCGGAATCACAATGGTAGGCATCCGCACCGCCGAATCATTGCAGCGTTTGCAGAACATCGCAGCAATGACACGGGCCGGGAAGACCATGACGAACAAAAGACAGGTCTTCCCTATATATGACTGGACCAACAATGATGTATGGCTGTACTTAAAACAGGAAAAGGTTGATATTCCGGAAATATACCTGTTCTTGTGGCAGTCGGGGAGTTCAAAGCAACAGCTTAGAGTGTCACAGTTCTTTTCCGTAGATACGGCCAGATCACTGGTAAAGATGAATGAGTATTATCCGGATCTCATGGAACGGATCATACGCAGAGAGCCAAATGCATATCTGGCGGCACTTTACTGGGATAGCGAAATGTTTGGCCGGAGTAGCAGGAAACGGAGGACGATGGAAGACGGATCCCAGGAAAAAGATTACAAGAAAGAACTCATATACATGTTCTCGAATATGGGTGTGTTCTTTGATACACCGCATAAAAGGCATATTGCGGAGAGGTACCGGAACTTTTTCCTTCAGGTATCATCCATTGCAAAACAAGAGGATTTCAAGCACATATACGAAGGTCTCATTTCCGGCGATCCCAAAATGAGGACGTTCCGTGCGTTATATCATCGGATTTATGGGAAATACATATCTGAGGCAAAGAAAACGGAGGAAAGCAGACATGGAAAATAAATTATTCGCCCCGCTTGGTACACTGCAATGGATACCGCGGAGCAGATTAAAACCAAATGATTACAACCCGAACAAAGTTTCAAAAGAAAATTTAAAGTTGCTCACGCAGTCCATTCTTACCAATGGATGGACACTCCCGATTGTTGTAAGACCGGATTATACGATTATAGACGGATTCCATCGATGGACTGTTTCTGGCGAAGAGCCGCTGCTGTCTATGCTTGGCGGGAAGGTGCCTATTGTTATCGTTGAACATTCGGAGAGATCGGAGGACATCTATGGTACCGTAACGCATAACAGAGCGAGAGGTACCCACTTGTTAGAGCCTATGAAGGCGATTGTAAAAGAACTCATGAATGAGGGAAAAACCGTAGATGAAATAGGGAAACAGCTCGGAATGAAGCCGGAAGAGATCTTCCGATTATCTGATTTCACAAAGGAGGATTTCTTAAACATGATGACAAAAGGAGTTTCTGGATTCTCGAAAGCAGAATTTGTGACAAAAGTTTGATTTTTGTTATAGAATATACAGAACAAAATCGGCGGGAGGTGAATGAGTGCCTCCCGGTTTTGTGCTATCCGAAAAAAATACGAAAAGGGAGGTGGTGGCTGTGCCGAGAGCAAGAAGCCCTGACAGTATCGAAGCGGAAAAGCTGTTTCATGATGGCATGGCTCTTGTTGATATTGCAAAGAAACTCGGCAAGCCAGAGGGAACAGTCCGTCGGTGGAAATCAACTCAGAAATGGGAAGAGAGTAGTAAAAAAAAAGAAGGCGAACGTTCGCAAAAGAAAGAGAAGGAGAAAACGAACGCTCGCAAACGAGGTGGACAGCCTGGAAATAAAAATTGCAAAGGCAAACAGAATGCAAAAGGACATGGAGCTCCACCTGGAACACAGAATGCTCTGAAGCATGGAGGATATTCCGCAGTCTACTGGGATACGCTCGATGATGAGGAAAAAGAGCTGATTGAAACTATGCCGAAAGATGAAGAGGAAATGCTTCTGAATCAGATTATGCTATTCACAGTTAGAGAGCGCAGAATTATGAAGGCGATTAATAAGTACAAGGACGCAAAAGGCGGTGTATATGTGTCTGGAGTAACGAAGTTTGAGGAGAAGAGGACATTTAAAGATGATGCCGAGAAAGAGCTTTATGAAAGCAGAGTGCTTGATAAAGTGAGTAAAGGAGATAGACTTCCAGGCGAACATTACAGTATGCAAACAATGACTGCATCTACTGCCGATCTGGTTGCAAGGCTTGAAAAGGAATTAACATCTGTACAGGCCCAGAAAACAAAGGCGGTGGACGCTCTTGCCAAACTAAGAATGGAGAAGAGGAAAGAAGCCGGGGAGAGCAAGGGGAACGAACTTGTTCGAACCTGGGCGGAAAGCGTCATAAAAGCAAGGAGGGAGAACGATGGATAGTATGAATTGGCTGTCGGACTTCCTTGATGAAAGCATGCCGATATGGAGAGATAATCCTGTCATCTATTTCCGGGAGGTATTGCAGTTTGAGCCTGATGAATGGCAGGCAGAGGCGGCCATGGACTTGGCACACAATCCGAAGGTCAGTATTAAATCTGGACAGGGTGTTGGTAAGACAGGTTTAGAAGCTGCTGTGTTCCTGTGGTTTATCACTTGCTTTCCGTATCCACGTATCGTAGCGACAGCTCCTACAAAACAGCAGTTGCACGATGTCCTCTGGTCTGAGATTTCGAAGTGGATGAGCAAGTCTCCTTTGCTCTCTCAGCTTCTAAAATGGACAAAGACCTATGTTTACATGGTCGGTAATGAAAAGCGTTGGTTTGGAGTTGCTAGGACTGCTACAAAGCCAGAAAACATGCAAGGATTCCACGAGGACAACATGCTGTTCATCGTTGATGAGGCATCCGGTGTGGCCGATCCGATCATGGAAGCTATTCTCGGTACACTCTCTGGAGAAAACAACAAGCTGCTCATGTGCGGAAACCCTACAAAGACTACCGGAACATTCTATGACAGTCATACGCGGGATAGGGCATTGTATAAATGCCATACAGTAAACTCGGCAGAGAGCAAACGAACAAACAAGGAGAACATTGAATCTCTGATCCGGAAGTATGGGTGGGATTCTAATGTGGTCAGGGTTCGTGTTCGTGGAGAATTCCCCAATCAAGAGGATGATGTGTTTATCGCATTATCTACTATTGAGCAATGCGGCAGTAGGTTGTTTGAATTGGATGATGGGAAACTGCTTCCGTATATTATTTTCGGCGTCGATGTGGCACGATTTGGAGATGACGAAACGATTATCTACCGCAATGCCAGAGGAAAGTTGAGAATCGTAGCGAATAGAAGAGGGCAGGATCTGATGAGAACTGTTGGCGATATTGTACGGCAGTATAAAAAAGCTATCAAAGAGTTCCCAGATTATCATGGAAGAATTTATGTAAATATAGATGATACGGGACTTGGAGGCGGGGTTACGGACCGGTTGCGGGAAGTCAAAAGAGAACAGAAGCTTAACAGGCTGTATGTTATACCCATCAATGCCGCAGAAAAGATCGAGACCGACACAAAAGCTGGAAAAGATGCGGCCGAGCATTACAACAACCTTACAACTCATATGTGGGCTGTGCTAAAAGACCTCATGGAGAACAAAGAAATTGAAATGGAAGAGGATTCAGAAACATTTGCACAGCTTTCTTCACGAAAGTATTTCCTTGCCAGCAATGGAAAGCTGGAGCTTGAGAGCAAAAAGGAAATGAAGAAAAGAGGGCTAGATTCTCCGGATAGAGCTGACTCAGCAGCGTTATCAGTATATCTTGGAAAAATCAAAAAATACACAGGCAGTGCTCCAAGTGCAGATAGTGGACTTGGAAAGAGCAGCTATTGGAAAAATAAGTAGGAGGAATATCATGGGATTGCTTAGCAAAAAAGAGGCATATGTCACAAAAGGTATGCGCTTAATAGAAGAAAAGAGAACTCCAGAAGCAACGATAGTTGTGGTGGATGGGTTGAATGATTACCAGAACAGAATTATTAAAGCATTAAACAGACACCCGGTGGCAGATACGGCACTTGTTGTTGTAGCATTGAGAAATTTGGCTGATTCACTTGAAGAGCAGGAGCCGAGTTGTAAAGGATTGGTTGACTGGCTTAATAAGACGGCTACGAAGCCAGAGTTTCAAAACAGCAAGAGGATTGAAAAAACGAGAAAACGATAGAAAGGGGTGGTATAAATGGCGGAGATTGGTCGTATTGGTCAGAAACGGTATGGCGGAGTTTTCTTTGAAGAGTTCCTTCGAGATCTTCAGGGAATCAGAGGAATACAGGCGTATCGTGAAATGGCTGATAATGACGATACGGTCGGAGCTATTCTTTTTGCTGTCAAAATGCTTATAAGGCATACGAAATGGAATGTTGAACCGGGTGGAGATAGTGAGAAGGATAGGGAAGCGGCTGAATTTGTTGAGAGCTGCATGAGCGATATGCAGACTACGTGGACCGATACGATATCGGAAATTCTTTCTTTTCTTACATATGGGTGGAGTTTTCACGAGATTGTATATAAGAGACGCATGGGGAAAACGAAGAACAGCAGAACCAACAGCAAGTATTCAGACGGCTTGATCGGATGGCAGAAGCTCCCGATTAGGGCTCAAGAGACTTTATATCAATGGGAGTATGACAAGCATGACAATCTAATCGGCATGACACAGCAGCCACCTCCGGATTTTGAAATTTGCACGATTCCTATGAGGAAAGCTATGCTTTTCCGCACAGAAAGTGCGAAGGATAATCCAGAAGGTCGGAGCATTTTAAGAAATGCTTATCGTTCTTGGTATTTTAAACGCAGGATTCAAGAAATTGAAGCGATTGGTATTGAGAGGGATCTGGCAGGACTTCCAGTATTTCACGCACCGGAAGGTACGGATATTTGGGGTTCGGAAGACGAAGAAATGAAAAAAATCAATGCAGCACTTATCGGAATGGTGAAGTCGATTCGCAGAGATGAATATGAAGGACTTGTCCTTCCTCATGGATTCGAGTTTGAACTTGTGAGTACCGGTGGTGCAAGGCAGTTTGATACGAATGCAATTATCAACCGTTACGATACCAAAATTGCAATGACGGTTTTGGCAGATTTTATTATGCTGGGTCATCAAAAAGTTGGAAGTTTTGCCCTTAGCTCTGATAAAACAGAGCTTTTTTCAGTTGCGATCAGCTCATTTTTAGATGTTATATGCGAAACCTTTAATAATCAGGGGATTCCGGCGCTTATTGACATCAACGGCGAACACTTTGACGGAATAACTGATTATCCAAAGATGCGGCATGGAGAAATTGAAGAAGTGAGCCTGAAAGAAGCCGGACAGTTCATTAAAGACATGACAGGAATAGTGTTTAAGTCCGAGGCACTGTCGGATGTTATCCTAAAGATTTTGGACGATGCGTACAAAAAGGGAGCAAATAAGTGTATCATCCGTTCGGAAAAAGGGCGGGTGAGCATCCTTCCTTATGGAGAAAATACAGAGATTTATCATTTTGCCGTAGACAATTTAAAGTCTGTGTCCAATAAGCGCAGCACTGCAGGCATGGTAACAAGAGTCAAGATCATCGGACAGGCAGATGATGAGGGAAAGAGCAGCGTGGAAGCCGTAATGGACGGGCAAACCCAATTCGGCATCCGGCAGAAGATCCAGACACGCGGAACCGATGAAAGCCTCCAAGACGCCCAGAATGCAGCTCAGGCGGTATTGGATGAAGATGGAGAGTTACAGGAAGAGATTACAGTGGTTGGTCCCGATATACCATGGATCAGGCGTGGAGATGTCGTACACGTGGAAGCCGGAACGATTGCAGGATATTACTATGTAATGGGGATCCAGCACGACGCGGACGCCCGGCAGATGACAATGAATCTGCATGTGCCGTGGGCAGAGTGGGATGAGCAGTCCGGCGGAGCAGAGCAAAAAAATTATAACGTAGGAGATATCGTAAATTTCCATGGTGGAACCCACTTTGTCAGCAGTTATCCGGAGGCGGCTGGTTATCCGGTCAGTGCCGGGAGAGCAAAGATCACCATAAAAGACGGATCAGGCGGCGCCCATCCATGGCACCTCGTGACTGAAAATTATGCGGAAACTACGGTATATGGGTGGGTAGACAACAACACCTTTGATTAACAGAGATTGCAGAAAAGGAGACAGGAGAATGGCAAACAATGGGAATACCGGTGCAAACAGTCTGGCGCAGCTCTTAACAAGTCGGATGGCACAGGCTGGAAAAACCTCACTTGTATTAGATTTTGGAGAAATTGGAAGGAACTATGAACTGATAACAAATACGTTTCCGGTTCCGATTCCGAGGAATGCGTATAGTGTATGCCAAAAAGCGCTTGGAGTAAATCTGGAGTTATCCGGCGGTGCCCATGACGGACATTCCGAGGGGAATGGGGCGCATTCTCATTCTGCGGATATTCCAGGGATTATCCCGGGAAGCCGTGTGCTGGTTGCGTGGGTACAGCAAGAGGCTGTAGTGATCGATCAGATATGCTCCGCAGAAAGGTTGTGAAACAGATGAGTGAGAATGTATTATTTCCGGTTGTAGATTCTCCGGCACTGACGCAGGAGAAAACGGATTATGATCTGACCTATAAACCAAGCATTGCATGGGATGAGACAAAGGGTGACTTTGTGGTGGACGGAGCAAACAGGGGGTGCAGGAGCAGCGGCACAGAGGCTTACAAGACATGGTGTAAAAAAATGGCGCTGACAGAGCGGTATACCTGTGCGGCATATCCAAATGAACTGGGTGCAGAACTGGAAGCTGCTTTGCAGGAGCCGGATCATAAAGTAGTAGAATCGGCGTTAGAACGTACAATTTCAGAAGCATTACTGGTAAATCCGAAAACGGAGTATGTGAAAGGATTTGAATTTACATGGAATGGGGACAGTGTAAGCTGTTCTTTTTTTGTTCGAGGAGTGGACGGTGATGAATTTGAAGTGACGATTTAAGGAGGTGAAAGACAATGCAGATAAAATTTGTTCCTCCGGAGTTTGTGGAAAACAGCAGTCCGGAAGAAATTCAGCGGCGGATGATGAATAATCTTCCGGAAGACATCGACGATACGCCCGGTGGCTTTCCATGGGATTTTACATTCCCTACAGCGATACAGAAAGCGGAGTTGATCCAGTTTCATCTTGTGAGGACATTGATGTTGATGTTTCCAATGTGGGCGTGGGGAGACTGGCTGGACAGGCATGCTGAGATGTGTGGGCTTACCCGGCGGCCGGCAGGATATGCAAGTGGAGTGTTAACGGTAGAGGGAGATCCGGGAACCCGGATAAAAGCGGGGAGTGTGTTTGCCACACAGGCGACAGATACAGATTCTTCTTTATTGTTTCGTGTCGTCGAGGATATGGAGATTCCCAAGGAGGGAATCACAGAGATTTCCGTTATTGCAACAGCACCGGGTACAAAATCAAACGTACCGGCAGGAGCAGTAAAGCTTATGGCAGTTCCTATTAAGGGCATATCATCCGTTGTGAATAAGGAGGCAATCACAGGAGGAACAGATACAGAAAACGACGAAAGTCTCAGGGAACGGATACAGGAAGCGAATACAGCTCCTATCTCTTTTGTGGGAAATGATTCTGATTATATCCGCTGGGCGAAAGAAGTGGTAGGGGTTGGAAGTGTGGTCGTGCTTTCGGAATGGAATGGCCCCGGATCTGTGAAGCTGGTTATTTTAGATTCTAATGGGAAGCCGGGGAACACATCTATTTTAAGCAGTGTATATGATTATATCGTATCTCCAAATGACCGGAAGAGAAGACTGGCGCCGATCGGCGCTACGGTTACCGTAGCAGCGCCGGAAACCATTGAAATGAGATTTCGTGCAACGATCGTGTTAGATGAAGGATTTACACTAAAGGCTGTACAGGACGGATTTGCGAAAGATATGCTGCAATATTACGAAGAGGCAAAACAGGAAGGGATGCTTGTATATACAAAAATGGCGGCGGTGCTGAGTGATACAGCCGGCGTAGATGATTATACGGATTTTCTGGTAAATGATAAGAAAGAAAATATTATGATCAGTCAGGCGTTGTATCCGGAAACGACGGAAGTCCATTTTGAGGACGGTGGTGGAATATGAAGTTAGAGAAATTTCCGACCAATGAAACAGCACAGCAGATGATGCAGACCATTACCGGGAATGGTTTTTATGATCATTCCTATATAGGGAAATGGTTGTTTCAGGTTATGGGAATGGAGATAGAGGATGCGAAAAAGCATATACGTGAACTTCCGGAACAGGCATTCCCACAGAGTGCTACATGGGGGATCGGGTATCAGGAAAAGAAATACGGAATTCCGGAAAATACGGGAAAGAGTCTGGAAGAGCGGAGAAATCAGATTTTATTGCAAAAGACGTTCCATGCTCCTATGAACCCCGCATTCTTAGAACGGCAGGCAGGTCTTATTGTAGGGCATGACCGGATCAAGGTAATTGAGAATGTAGCACCCTATGTATTCCGGGTAGAAATACAGGAAGTGGATGATTCGGCAGCGATATATGAAGATGTAAGGCGATATGTGAAAAAGGTAAAACCATCGCATTTGTCATTGGTTATATCAGGGAAATATCAGTCAGAATTTAATGTTGATATTACATATGAGAATCGTCTCCGTGTGATATCTGAATTTTACCCACGGCTCAATGTCGAATGGCTGCTGCTGGACGGAAGCTGGCGGTTGGACGGAAAATATGTGCTTAATCTTTATAAAAGTGATGCGTATATGGATTTCTATCCGGTGATATTAAAGATCCGGTCGGATATAGTAGTGCGGCATGCGCTTGAAAGCAAAGTCAGATTATTTACAGAATTTAAGACAAAAGTCTTGGAAGAACTGCAATCACTTGAGATACGGACAAGTAAAACGGTAGCAGTTCGTTACTCAGAAATGGTGGAAATACAATCTGAGTGCACTTGTAGGGTAGAATCTACATCTCATTTAAGAATTGAAGTAGATCTGTGGCATTTGGACGGATCTGTGTGCCTCGATGGAACGCGAGGGTTAAAGGCACAAGTAATTGAAATAGAGGATGATGAATTATAAAAGGAGGCTGGCATTATGGCACAAGCAATCATTACAGAAAAGGGAAGAGAGAAGCTTTGTAAGGCCCATGCAGGGGATATCGAACTACCAAAGATCACTCACATGGTATTAGGAAGCGGAGGAGTGGACGAACAAGAAGAAGTGAAAACTCCGACAGGAAAAGAAACAGAACTGTATGACCAGAAGATAAAAAAAGCACTGTCCGGTCATAGTTTCCCAATCCCAACAACCTGCAGATACACGATGAAGTTGGAAAAAAATGAATTGGCCAATGAATATATCAGTGAGCAAGGGTTAGTTGATGCCGAAGGGGATCTGGTTGCCTATAAAACATTCCTGCCAAAAGGAAAAGACAGTGACATGGAATTTATTTTTGATATGGATGAAATATTTTAAAGGGAGGGATGTTCAATGGCAGATTTTGATATTCAGGATCCTAATGTTTTTTCGGAGAAGCTGCGGAAATTTGAAACGACAGATAAGGCACATGCAGATTTATTTAATGCGGTCGTTGAAGTGTTGATCAACAATGATGCATTTCTGAAGGCGGTGGCGGATGATTACAGTAAAAGGCATAAGACAGATGAAACAATCCATATCTCTGCAAAAGAGAGAGAAGACTGGAATGAAAAAGCAGAGAAAAGTACCGCTACACAAACAGAGAACGGACTGTTGTCTGCTGAAGATAAAGAGAAACTAGATGGTATTGCTGCAGGGGCGAACAAGTACACACATCCGGCCACAGACGGGAATAAGCATGTCCCGGCAACCGGAACTACAAATGACGGGAAAATTTTAATGGCGGGATCTACATCGGGGAATTTTGCTTGGAAACATCCGACTTTTACACAGGCAGCATCACGGGCAAATTTAACTCCCGGGGAAAAATTGATGATATCGCTCGGAAAGATAATGAAATGGTTTGCAGATTTGAAAGCACATGCGTTTGCATTTCCTGTAAATAATCTGTTGGGCACAGATGCGAATCTGGCACTGTCGGCGCCAATGGGGAAGGAGCTGGATCGGAAGATTGCTGAATTAAATAACGAATTAAATTCTAAGCCGTATATGTTATTTAATGGTTGGAGCAAAAATTTCCGAATCAATAATGTAGATGCAAACGGTAGAGGTTTTCATGGTATTTTGATACGGGATCACGTTGAGATATATACCGTTTGCCGGGCATTCTAAACCAGAAACTACGATGCGGTACTGTACAGTTGATCAGGA